>NZ_LT976854.1:1402926-2002926 GCF_900249755.1 Cupriavidus taiwanensis | reverse complement strand
CGGCAAGGTGATGGAGCGTGTCGGCTTCGAGAACCAGGGCGTGCTTCTGGTCGCACGGCAGGATGCGTCCGGTGTCCTCGACGCTCTGGATGCACGGTTCCCGGCTGCACGCGGTGTCCTGGCGCAGATGCGCGCGAGGGTAGGGCAGGGGGACGATCTGGTCGTGCTGCAGCACGTGGGCGGGAACGGCACTTACCAGGAGCATGTGGACAAAGAGCGTGGGAAGAAGTTCGGAAAGGCGTCGCTCGATGCGAAGGTACTCGGGCATGAGACCGTGCGCCGGGACTTTGCCAGAATGCTGGCGGCAGATCTGTTGCTCGGGAATTTCGATCGGATTTCGCTGCGACCCGGCAGGGGCCAGACGGAATACATGATGCATACCGGGAATTTTGTCTATGACGCTGCCGCTCAACGCTTCTTGCCGATTGACAATGATGTTGTTTCTCCTTCGCTAAAACACCTCGGTTCCGCACCAGGGCAACTCGGAGCCAGGCCCACGCGAGAAGATCTTTACCGCACTGCCATCCTGGGAGGGGAACTGCTAGGCGCAGGCACCGGGTGGAATATCGCGGAGAAGCAGATCTTTCCGGCGCCATACCAGCCGAGCATGTCGGAGTTGCTTGGTACAGAGCTGGAGGCACGAATCGCGCAAATCTTGCTTGAACACGCCGTCAGTAGTGGCGGCGTATCACTCGAGGAGGTATCTGGCGACTACGCCGATACCTTCAGGGATCTGGCAACGGACATTGCACCGCAGGTGCGCGAAACGATGAGGCAACTGGTACAGGAACTGAAATCGCCGACCGGTACATCGGAGTCGCTGCTCAAGACACTGAAGGCGTGCCAGAACGTTGAGGGCATGGACTACTCAGTCTTCAAGGTCAAGAGCCGCTTCGCGCAACTCATGACGATGGAAGAACCGCCAGACACCGCCTCGGGGCTTGCAAACGCACTGGCCTACGGCGCCTATCGCGACTGGAAGGAGGCGCTGCTCGCGCTCGCGGCGCGGCCGGCGCCCGACTACCCGATGCCCGTGGTCCACGTGACGCAGCATGACAAGACCACCAAGGCGAAGCGCTTTGCCAACACGGTCCTCACCAAGGTCAAGGTGGTATCGGAGGACAAGGCCGAAGACAGCGCGCGGGCGCTCGCCAAGACAATGAAGAGCGATTTGCGCAAGGGGCGCTACGACCGCAGCCAGTACGACACGCTCAGGACTGCTTATCTGGCTCTGCGCGGGCGGGGTAGTTTCGATAATCGCGTGGTCAAGGCAACGCTGTTGTCGATCGGCGTTCTGGTGAAGTATGAGCTGACCGAACTGAGCGAACTGTTTGCCTCGATCAATGCACGCAAGCGCGACGATGTCGTTGCGGGGCTGTATGCCAAGGCGCTGGCCAAGATCGGGTTCCAGATCGGCCAGCGATTAATGGCCTACGACACCATTGTGGTGGGCCTCAAGCGACAAGCCCAGCGCGAGGGCGGCCTGGAGGATGCCGACCTGAAGGTGACGGGGCTCGGCCACGGCAATGAACTGGAAACCCTGCTGCAACTGTGCAAAGAGGGTTACGCCGGCTTGAACGGCTAGCCGCGTAGCTGCCGCGCGATGCCATCGGCGGCTGGCTGCGCCTGCGCCATCGCGTTTGCTGCTGCCGGCCGGCGGGCGAAAGCGGCCGGCACAGGTATGATGGCGCATCCGTCCAGGCAACCGCCCCCCATCCCCGATGAGCCTCGACCCCGCCGACCTCCACGCGCTGCGCCCCTACCTGTTGCGCTTCGCGCGCCTGCAGCTGCGCGATGAGGCGGTGGCCGAGGATGCGGTCTCGGAAACGCTGCTGGCGGCGCTCGAGCATCCGGAGCGCTTTGCCGGCCAGTCGGCGCTGCGCACCTACCTGGTCGGCATCCTGAAGCACAAGATCATCGACGCGCTGCGCAGAGGCAAGCGCGAAGTCAGGCTGGCGCTGGCCGCCGACGGCGACGGCCAGCCGCAGTCCGACGACGATGCCTTCGATGCCCTGTTCACGCGCAACGGCCACTACCAGGATCCGCCCACCGACTGGGGCGACCCGGAGCGCGCGTTCGAGCGCCGCGAGTTCTTCGAGATCCTGCAGCTATGCGTGGACCGCCTGCCGCCGCGCGCGGGCCGCATCTTCATGATGCGGGAATGGCTGGAGCTGGACACCGAGGAAATCTGTCAGCATTTGCAGATCAGCGCGACCAATGCCTGGGCCATGTTGTACCGTGCCCGCATGCGCCTGCGCGAATGCCTGGAGCTGCACTGGTTCGGCCAGCGCGGCCGGCCCGGCAAGGCGGGTTGAGCCCTTCCATGCCCACGCAACCGTACCGCCACTGACCTACATGCCGGAAACCCCACCCTCCCGCTCCCCGCGCCGGCTGCTGCCGGACTGCGAAGAGGTCCACCACCTGACCATGAAGAGCCTGGACCTGCCGCTGTCCTGGACGGAGCGGCTGCGCATGCGCTCGCACCTGGCGATCTGCGATGCCTGCACCCGCTTCAGCGCGCAGATGCGCACGCTGCGCGAGGCGATGCACCGGCTGGGGCGCGACGAATGACAGAAGGCCAGCGCTTGCGCTGGCCTTCTCGTCTGGCGTGCGGTGCTGGCCGCTCAGGCGTGCGCACCTTCACCGTAGGGATCGAACTTGCCGGCGCGGCTGCCTTCGGTGAAGGCGTCGAAGCTGCGCGTAGGCGATGCCGACACGCCGCTGCGGTCCAGGCCGGCCACGGTGCGGGCACCGTCGGTGTAGGGATCGGCGTTGCCTGTGCGGGCGCCGTCGGTGAAGGCGTCGTGGCTGCGGAATTCATAACCATACTTGTCGCCCGGCACGGTGCTGCGGAAGCTGTAGCCGTACTTGTCGCCGGGCAGCCTGTCGGCGGCGGTGGCGGCTTGGGCGGCGCCAAGTGCGGCCAGCGTCAGGAGCAGCGCGGAAGCGAGGCGGGTGGTCTTGGTCATGGTGGTTCTCCGTTAGTTCGTTGAATTTGTCAGAAGGCTTTGCGGTGTGTGCGTGCCGTTCATGTACGGAACTATAGGAGTCCATGAGCCGGGTAAGCGGGCGCTTTGCCGGACAAGTTATTCAAAAATTCTGAATATGCAGGGAGGGCAGCAAAGCGCCGATGGCATGACGCAAATGTAATGACCCCGTTGCCGGAATGCCCGCTTCGCCTCGGTTAAACTTGCGACTCGCTGCCGGCGCCCGGATCGTCATGCCGCAGCCAGATCCCACGATTGATGCAACGCCTCTTCCTTGTCTTCCTTGCGCTCGTCCTGCCGCTCCAGTTCGCCTGGGCGGGAGCCGCCGCGTATTGCGGGCATGAGGTTGAGGTGTCGGCCAAGGCGCATTTCGGCCACCATGAACACCGGCACGAGGCCGGCAACGGCAAGCAGGCGCAGCAAGCCGATCCTGCGCCGGACAAGGCCAAGCTGAACCTGGCCGATCCCGACTGCGGCGTCTGCCATATCGCCTCGCTGCCGTTCGCGCGGGCCGATGCGCAGGACGTGCCTGCGCTGCGCCGCGTGGAACTGGCGCCGCCGGTGCCGCAGCCCAGCTTCTCCTCGCACAGCGCACGTGCGCCCGACCGCCCGCAGTGGCCGCGTCTCGCCTAGCCGGCGAGACGACGCTTCCCCGCTTCCCGATCCCCGTTGATCGCATCCTGACGTCATGAGCGCATGACGCCGGGCGTCTCGCCGAATTCCCCCGATTCTTCTGGTGCAATTCGATGCGAAGACTTTTGCTGCCGCTCGGGCTGGCGGCCCTGTTATCCAGCCCTTTCCCCGGCGTTGCGCAGACGCCGCCCGCCGCCGTGGCGCTGCCACCGGCTGCACCACCGGCTGAAGAGCCGCAGCCCGCCGGGACACTGACACTCGACGCCGCACTGGCCTTGGCCGAAGCCGGCAGCTTCACGCTGTCCGCCGCCGGCAAGGAGCTTGACGCCACCGAAGGCGACCTGGTCCAGTCGCGCGTGCTGCCCAATCCGGAACTGGCCGTGTCGATGGAAGACACGCGCAAGGCGTCGCGCTCGACCACCGGCCAGGTCAACCTGCCGATCGAACTGGGCGGCAAGCGCGCCGCCCGCATCGGCCTGGCCGAGCGCGGCCGCGAGCTGGCGCAGGCGGAGCTGGGCAGCACCCGCGCCGAGCTGCGCGCCGCGGTGATCGCGCGCTTCTTCGGCGTGCTGGTGGCGCAGGAGCGCGTCAGGCTGGCCGAGGGTTCGGTCGGCATCGCCAGCCAGGCCGCCGACGCCGCCGGCCGGCGCGTGGCCGCCGGCAAGGTCGCGCCGCTGGAAGCCACGCGCGCCCGGGTGGAGCAGGCCAACGCCGAGCTGGAGCTGGCCGAGGCCACCGGCGCGCTGCAGTCCGCGCGGCAGTCGCTGGCGGCGCTGTGGGGCGATAGCGTGCCGCGCTTTGCGCAGGCCCGGGGCGATCTGGATGCGTTGCCGTCGCGGCCCGCGCCGGCGGCGTTGCAGGCGGCGCTGGAAGACTCGCCGCTGCTCGAAGCCAGCCGCCTGGCGGCGGAGCGCAGCCGTGCCGACGTGGCGGTGCAGCGCAGCCGCCAGTATCCCGACGTGACCGTGAGCCTGGGCGCCAAGCGCGACAACGAGGCCAACCGCAACATGGCGGTGCTCGGCGTGGCGATTCCGCTGCCGCTGTTCGACCGCAACCAGGGCAACCTGTACGCGGCGCTGCGCCGCGCCGACGGCGCGCAGGACGCGCACGCCGCCACGCGCGTGCGCCTGCAGGGCGAACTGAAGCAGGCGTCGACGCAGCTGTCGGTGTCCCGCGCCGCGGCGCAGACGCTGCAGGCTTCGGTGCTGCCCGCCGCCGAGCAGGCCTACGCCGCCGCCTCGCGCGGCTTCGAGGCGGGCAAGTTCAATTTCCTCGACGTGCTGGACGCCCAGCGCACGCTGTTCCAGGCGCGCATCCGCTACCTGGACGTGCTGGCCCGCACCTATGACGCCGCGGCCAGCATCGACCGCATCCTCGGACACTGATACGGAAGCCGCAGACATGGCAATGAGCAAGCAACAACGGGCCGCAGTGGTGGCCATCCTGGTCGCGGGGCTGCTGGGCGGCGCGGCGATCCTGTTCACCGGCAAGGGCGGCGGCGCCAGCGGCGAGGCCGCCCACGGGCATGCCGGGCATGGCGACGAGCACGGGCATGAGCAAGGCAAAGAGGGGGACAAGGCGGGCGCCCCTGCCGCGCAACCGCAAGCCGAAGGCAAGCCGCACGTGATCGCGCTGACGCCGGCGCAAATCGAACAGGCCGGTATCGGCATCGCCACCGCCGCGGCGGCGGCGCTGCGCAGCAGCGTCGATTTCCCCGGCGAGATCCGCTTCAACGACGACCGCACCGCGCACGTGGTGCCGCGCGTCGCGGGCGTGGCGCAGGCGGTGCCGGCCAACCTGGGCCAGGCGGTGCGCAAGGGCGAGGTGCTGGCGCTGATTGCCAGCACCACGGTCTCGGAACAACGCAGCGAACTGCTCGCTGCGCAGAAGCGCGAGGCGCTGGCGCGCGCCACCCATGCGCGCGAGAAGACGCTGTGGCAGGAGAAGATCTCCGCCGAGCAGGACTACCAGCAGGCGCGCACGGCGCTGGAGGAAGCGCAGATCGCGGTGCAGAACGCGCGCCAGAAGCTCACCGCGATCGGCGCCGCCGAAAGCGGCGGGGCCGGCGGCGCGCTGAACCAGTTCGCGCTGCGCGCGCCGTTCGACGGCATCGTGGTCGAGAAGCACCTGTCGCTGGGCGAAGCGGTCAAGGAAGACGCCAGCGTGTTCACGGTGTCGGACCTCAGTTCGGTCTGGGCCGAATTCGTGGTGTCCGCGCGCGACCTGGAGCGGGTGCGCGTGGGCGAGGCGGTCACGGTGCGCTCCAGCGCTTCCGCCGCGCAGGCCGAGGGCAAGGTGTCCTACGTCGGCAGCCTGCTGGGCGAGCAGACCCGCACCGCCAAGGCGCGCGTGACGCTGGCCAATCCGGGCATGGCGTGGCGGCCGGGGCTGTTCGTCACGGTCAGCGTGCTGGGCGCGCCGGTGCAGGTGCCGGTGACGGTGACGGCCGACGCGGTGCAGCAGGTCGATGGCCAGAGCGTGGTGTTCGTCGCGGTGCCGGACGGGTTTGCGGCGCAGCCGGTCCAGACCGGGCGCAGCGACGGCAAGCTGGTCGAGGTGACGCGCGGCCTGCAGGCCGGCGCGCGCTACGCCGCGGCCAACAGCTTCATCCTCAAGTCCGAGCTGGGCAAAGCCAGCGCCGGGCATGAGCATTGAGCGGGAGGCGCGCATGTTCGAACGCCTGATCCGCTTTGCCATCGAGCAACGCTGGCTGGTGCTGCTGGCGGTGCTGGGCATGGCCGCGCTGGGCCTGTACAGCTACACGCGGCTGCCGATCGACGCGGTGCCCGATATCACCAACGTGCAGGTGCAGATCAACACCGCCGCGCCGGGCTATTCGCCGCTGGAGACCGAGCAGCGCATCACCTATCCGGTCGAGACCGTGATGGCGGGCCTGCCCGGGCTGGAGCAGACCCGCTCGCTGTCGCGCTACGGGCTGTCGCAGGTGACGGTGATCTTCCGCGACGGCACCGATATCCACTTTGCGCGCCAGCTGGTCAACCAGCGCATCCAGGAAGCGCGCGACCAGCTGCCCGCCGGCATCACGCCCGCGATGGGCCCGATCTCGACCGGGCTGGGCGAGATCTACCTGTGGACGGTCGAGGCCGACCCCGGCGCGCGCAAGGCCGATGGCACCGCTTACACGCTGTCGGACCTGCGCGAGATCCAGGACTGGGTGATCCGCCCGCAGCTGCGCAACGTGCCCGGCGTGACCGAGGTCAATGCCATCGGCGGCCATGCGCGCGCCTATGTGGTCGCGCCCAGCCTGGAGCGCATGGCGTCGTACGGGTTGTCGCTGGCCGATGTGGTGGGCGCGCTGGAGAAGAACAACGACAACGTCGGCGCCGGCTATATCGAGCGCCGCGGCGAGCAGTACCTGGTGCGCGTGCCGGGGCAGGTGCGCTCGCTTGAAGATATCGGCGACGTGATCGTCGGTACCGCGCAGGGCCAGCCGATCCGCGTGCGCGACGTGGCCACCGTGCAGACCGGCGGCGAACTGCGCACCGGCGCGGCCACCGAGAACGGCCGCGAGGTGGTGCTGGGCACCGTGTTCATGCTGATCGGCGAGAACAGCCGCGCGGTGTCGCAGGCGGTGGACCGCAAGATGGCCGAGATCAACCGCACCCTGCCCAAGGGCGTGCAGGCCGTCACGGTGTACGACCGCACCACGCTGGTCGACAAGGCCATCGCCACGGTCAAGACGAACCTGCTGGAAGGGGCGGTGCTTGTGATCGCCATCCTGTTCCTGTTCCTGGGCAACCTGCGCGCGGCGCTGATCACCGCGCTGGTGATCCCGCTGTCGATGCTGTTCACCTTCACGGGCATGGTGCACTACCGCATCAGCGCCAACCTGATGAGCCTGGGCGCGCTCGACTTCGGCATCATCGTCGACGGCGCGGTGGTGATCGTCGAGAACTGCGTGCGCCGGCTGGCGCATGCGCAGGCGCGCCACGGCCGGCCCCTCACGCGCGGCGAACGCCTGCATGAAGTCTTCGCCGCGGCGCGCGAGGCGCGCCGGCCGCTGCTGTACGGCCAGCTGATCATCATGGTGGTGTACCTGCCGATCTTTGCGCTGACCGGGGTCGAGGGAAAGATGTTCCACCCGATGGCCTTCACCGTGGTGCTGGCGCTGCTGGGGGCGATGGTGTTGTCTGTGACCTTCGTGCCCGCGGCGGTGGCGCTGTTTATCGGCAAGCGCGTGGCCGAGCGCGAGAACCGGCTGATGGCGTGGGCGCGCCGCTGCTACGCGGTGCTGCTGGAGCGCGCGCTGGCCGCGACGCCAGTGGTGCTGACGTTTGCCGGCGTGGCGGTGGCATTGTGCCTGGCCATTGCCACGCGGCTGGGCAGCGAGTTCGTGCCCAGCCTGAACGAGGGCGACCTGGCGATCCAGGCCTTGCGCATCCCCGGCACCAGCCTGACGCAATCGGTGGCGATGCAGCAGCAGCTGGAAACCGCGCTGAAGGCCAGGTTCCCGGAGATCGAGCGCGTCTTTGCGCGCACCGGCACCGCGGAGATCGCTTCCGACCCGATGCCGCCGAATATCTCCGACGGCTACATCATGCTCAAGCCTGTTGCGCAATGGCCCGAGCCCCGCCGCACGCGCGACGAGCTGATCGCCGCGATCCGCGATGAGGTCGGCAAGCTGCCGGGCAACAACTATGAGTTCTCGCAACCGATCCAGCTGCGCTTCAATGAGCTGATTTCCGGCGTGCGCTCGGACGTGGCGGTCAAGGTGTTCGGCGACGACAATGCCGTGCTGGAGCAGACCGCCAATCGCATCGCGGCGGTGCTGCAGGACATCCCCGGCGCGGCCGAGGTGAAGGTCGAACAGACCACCGGCCTGCCGATGCTGACGGTGCAGATCGACCGCAACAAGGCGGCGCGCTACGGCCTGAACCTGAGCGATATCCAGGATGCGGTGGCGATCGGCATCGGCGGCAAGGTGTCTGGCACCTTCTTCAGCGGCGACCGGCGCTTCGACATCGTGGTGCGCCTGCCCGATGCCGTGCGCGAGGACGTGGAAGCGCTGCGGCGGCTGCCGGTGCCGCTGCCGAAGGAGGCCGCCGCGCGCACCAGCTATATCCCGCTGAGCGAAGTCGCCAGCGTGGAGATCGCGCCGGGCCCCAACCAGGTCTCGCGCGAGAACGGCAAGCGCCGCATCGTGGTCAGCGCCAGTGTGCGCGGGCGCGATATCGGCAGCTTCGTGCCCGAGGCCGAGGCCGCCATCCGCGCGCGCGTGCAGATCCCGGCGGGCTACTGGACCAGCTGGGGCGGCACCTTCGAGCAATTGCAGTCCGCCACCGCGCGGCTGCGCGTGGTGGTGCCGCTGGCGCTGGGGCTGGTGTTCGTGCTGCTGTTCGCCATGTTCGGCAACGTCAAGGACGGGCTGCTGGTCTTCACCGGCATTCCGTTCGCGCTGACCGGCGGCATTTTGGCGCTGTGGCTGCGCGGCATTCCGCTGTCGATCTCGGCGGCGGTGGGCTTTATCGCGCTGTGCGGCGTGGCGGTGCTCAACGGGCTGGTGATGCTGTCGTTTATCCGCTCGCTGCGCGAGGAAGGCCATGGACTGGATGCGGCGATCCGCGATGGGGCGTTGACGCGGCTGAGGCCGGTGCTGATGACGGCGCTGGTTGCGTCGCTTGGCTTCGTGCCGATGGCGCTGGCCACCGGCACCGGCGCCGAGGTGCAGCGCCCGCTGGCGACGGTGGTGATCGGCGGCATCCTGTCGTCGACGGCGCTGACCTTGCTGGTGTTGCCGGTGCTGTACCGGCTGGCGCACCGCAACGACGACCCGGCGACGGTGCGAGCCGCAGGACAGATGGCGCGAATGGAGGCGTGACGAGCGCGGCTTACTGCGCGGCGCCGGGCATCGCGCCCGGCGTCAGCACGCTCCATCCCGAGACCCCGCTCGACGTGGTCCGGCGCTGGCTCATCAGCACACCGTTGTGGTCGAACTCGAACAGCACCGTCGAAGCGCGGATCGCGCCGCCGGCAAACAACGGCCCGATGAAGGGAATAAAGCTCTCGGGATGGGGCTGCGAGGCGGCGAACGAATAGACCAGGATGGTCGAGCCGTCGCGCAGCTTGGCGTGCGAGGAAGGCGGGCCAAGCTGCGCGGTGACCTCGTCGAGCGTGGAGAAGCCGGGCAGGAAGTTCGACAAGTGCTCGGGCTTCACGTCGACGCCGGTGGATACGCACGCCGACAACATGATGCCGGCCACAACCAGTGCGTGAACACGCTTCATGTCGTCACCGCCGTACTTGGTATGGCGTGCCCGGCAGCGCGGTGAAGGCCCCGATGCCGGCGGCCGCGCGTGGCGGCCGGCACGCCGTGCTCAAAGCATACAACCAATTGCAGGGCCGCAGCGCCGGCGCCTGCATTCGACCCTTCATCACACCGTGAATCTTCCGGCCCGGCCGCGGCGGCATGATGCCGGTGTGCGCCCGAGATTGCGGCGCAGCCAGCCCTTACATGCGATTCGCGCCGCCATGCCAGAGACCATCACTGCCAGCTTCGCCGGGATCGACCCGCTCAGCGCGGTCACGCACCCCGACCCCTATCCCTACTACCGTGAACTGGCCGCCACCCGGCCCTTCTTCCGTGACGAGCGCCTGGGGCTGTGGGTAGCCGCCGGGCCGCGTGAAGTGGCGGCCGTGCTGGCCCATCCCGCCTGCCGCGTGCGCCCGCCCGCGCAGCCGGTGCCGCCCGCACTGGCCGGCAGCGCCGCCGGTGACCTGTTCGGCCGGCTGATCCGGATGAACGATGGCGCCGCGCATGCGCCGCTCAAGGCCCTGCTGATGCCGATGCTGGCGGCGGTCGATCCGGCCGTCGCGGCGCAGCAGGCCGGGGCGATGGCGCGGGTGCTGGATGAAGGCGAGGCCGGGCGCGTTGCCATGCCGGCCGCGTCGGTCAACCGCTGGCTGTTCGCGTTGCCGGTCCTCGGCGTGGCAGGCGTGCTCGGCCTGCCGGTCGCGCGCGACCCTGGCGGGGCGGTCGGGGTCGCGCAGCAGGTCGCGGCGTTCGCCGCGGCCCAGTCGCCGCTGGCGGACGCGGATGCCGTGCGCGCCGGGGCCGACGCTGCGCAGTGGCTGGGCACATGGCTGGCCGCATCGCTGGCCGGCATGGCTGCGGCGGACGGTCCGCTGCCAGCGCTGCAGCACGCGGCACACGCCGCCGGCATCGCACCGCAGGCCGTTGCCGCCAACATCATCGGCTTGCTGGTCCAGGCCTGCGAAGCGACCGCCGCGCTGGCCGGCAATACGCTGCTGTGGCTGGGCCGCGATCCGGCCGCAGGCGAGATGCCGCTGGCGTCCGTGGTGGCGCGCGTGGCGCAGTACGATCCGCCGGTACAGAACACGCGCCGGTTCCTCGCTGAAGATGCCGGGCTGTGCGGCCACGCGCTCAAGGCCGGCGACGCGGTGCTGGTGCTGCTGGCCGCGGCGTCGTGCAGCGGTGTTGCCGACGATGCGCGCGCGTGGACCTTCGGCCATGGCCGCCATGCATGCCCCGGCGACAAGCTCGCGCAGGCACTGGCCGCCGCCACGGTGGCGGCGCTGTGTGCACGCGGCGCGGAGCCGGCTGCGCTGGCGCGCGCATTCCGCTATCGTCCGTCGCTGAACGCGCGCATTCCCCATTTCCTTTGATCTCGTGGAGACAACCATGATCGCCGTCATCTTCGAAGTCGAGCCCGCGCCGGGCCGGCAGGACAACTACCTGGACATCGCCGCGCACCTGCGCCCGCAGCTCGAGGCCATCGATGGCTTTATCTCGGTGGAGCGCTTCCAGAGCCTGACCAACCCCAACAAGCTGCTGTCGCTGTCGTTCTTCCGCGACGAGGCCGCGGTGATCGCCTGGCGCAATACGCTGGCGCATCGCCAGGCGCAGGCCGCCGGGCGCGGCGGGGTGTTTGCCGGCTACCGGCTGCGCGTGGCACAGGTTCTGCGCGACTACGGCCTCGATGCGCGCGAGCAGGCGCCGGCGGACAGCCGCGCGGTGCACGACCGCGACGCTGGCTGAAGGGGCGGCGATGACGATGGAATCGATCGGCACGCAGGCAGCCTTTATCGGCCTGACCTTCCTGCTGGCGGGCTTCGTCAAGGGCGTGGTAGGGCTGGGCCTGCCCACGGTCGCGGTGGGCATGCTGGGGCTGGTGATGCCGCCCGCGCAGGCCGCGGCGCTGCTGGTGGCGCCGTCGATGGTGACCAACGTGGTGCAGCTGTTCAGCGGCGCGCGCTTCGGCCTGCTGGTGCGGCGCCTGTGGCCGATGCTGGCGGCGATCTGCGCCGGCACCTGGCTGTGCGCGGCACTGGTGCCGGCCGGCATGACCACGCACGCGACTTCCGCGCTGGGCGTGGCGCTGGTGCTGTACGCGCTGGTGGGGCTGGCGGCGGTGAAGCTGACGGTGCCGGCCGGGGCGGAGCGCTGGCTGGGGCCGCTGATGGGCCTGGTCACCGGCGCCATCACCGCGGTCACGGGCGTGTTCGTGATCCCGGCCGTGCCCTACCTGCAGGGGCTGGGGCTGGACAAGGAGAGCCTGGTGCAGGCGCTGGGCTTGTCGTTCACGGTGTCGACCATCGCGCTGGCGGTCAGCCTGGCGCTGGGCGGGGCGCTGCTGCACATGCCGGTGCTGGGCGCGTCGGCGCTGGCGCTGGTGCCTGCGCTCGGCGGCATGTTCCTGGGGCAGTGGCTGCGCCATCGGATCAGTGCGGAGCGGTTTCGCAAGCTGTTTTTTTGTGGGTTGCTGGTGTTGGGTGGAGAGTTGGCGATGCGGGGGTTGGGGTGAGGGGCGTTGAGCCTTGTTGCTTGTGGCGGTTTGCTCCCCTCTCCCGCGCGCGGGAGAGGGCCGGGGGTGAGGGGCCAGCGGTGGCAATAGCGACTGCGTTCACTTCGTATGACGCTCCCCGCCCTCACCCCAACCCTCTCCCGCAAGCGGGAGAGGGAGTACCCAAGCGGGATTTGCAAAGCCCGTGGCACTTCGCCATGCCGCCGGGTTGCTCCCCTCTCCCGCTTGCGGGAGAGGGGCCGGGGGTGAGGGCGGGTGTGTGGCAAGCACGAGGCGTTCGCACTGCGTGAAAGCTCTGGCCCTCACCCCGACCCTCTCCCGCAAGCGGGAGAGGGAGTACCCAAGCGGTATTGGAAATATCTCAGCGGCTTGCCTGCACCGTCCTCCCATTCAACGGCTGCACCGGCCGCGCGTTCATCGGATACAGCTTCCGGAACGCCGCCAGCTGTGCCGGCGACACTTCCACCGGCGTCTTCAGCACCTGCCAGCGCACGTCCTCACTGCATGGCGGCGTCGTCAGCGAACCGGTGAAGGACCAATAGGCCTGCTGCGCCGGCAGCAACGCCGCAACGTCCAGCGGCGCAGGCAGTTCACGCGATTCCCCGGCGTGGGCCGGCAGGCTGGCGAAGACCGGCCTGAGCGCTGCATTCTCGCGGCCGGACTTGAACAGCACGGCCACCACCGCCAGCTTGCCCTCGGCGTTCTGGTGCACCAGGTGCGCCACCAGCGGATAGGTCTTGCCGTTGATCTTCTCTTCGCTGGGCGTGTGGAAGTGGAACTGCAGCAGCTTGTAGGGCACGCCGTCCAGGTCGATCTGTCCCGCCGCCGGCAGGTTGACCTGCACGGTATGGCCGTTGTTGACCACGGTGCCGGGCGCGGCGGCGTAGCCGAAGCCGATCGGCTTCAGGTCGGCGCGCCGGGCCTTGCCGGTGCGGATGTCGATGGGCGACTGGTGCTTGCCCAGCGCGCAGGTCTGGTAGGCCTGGTCGAGTTCGGCCCAGTGGCTGGTGCCGGTGGGGCCGGTGTAGCTCCAGTGCGGGTGGTCATTGCCGGCCCATGCGGCCGGTGCCAGCAAGGCGGCGCAAACCGTGAATAGCGGCAGCTTGGTGTTCATCTGTCAATGCGTCCTCGTGTTGATAAACCCCTTGTGTTCCGACGTGGTGTTATCGATCTGTCCCAGTCTTGAGTGCCGGGTCGGGGCCCGGGCCGGAAATCATGCAGCAAAACTGCGCGCGGGCGAATAAGGCATTGCTGAATTCCGGTCTGCACTGCGCTTAACACCAGTAAGGGCTGCATGCGAGCCGTCGATTGATGCCTGGCGCTCATGCTGTCACGCAAGCGACATCAGGCCGACATATCGGCCTACCACCATG
This sequence comes from Cupriavidus taiwanensis, assembly GCF_900249755.1. Taxonomy (NCBI): domain Bacteria; kingdom Pseudomonadati; phylum Pseudomonadota; class Betaproteobacteria; order Burkholderiales; family Burkholderiaceae; genus Cupriavidus; species Cupriavidus taiwanensis. Next base: position 1,989,150 of record NZ_LT976854.1, on the reverse strand, counting down.
GCGCATTGCCCAACTCCAGGAACCCTGCAATGCGCCTGAGCGTCTTCCCTTCGCGCCGCACGCGCGCGGCACTGGCTACCGCCGCCGTGGCGGCATCGCTGCTGGCGGCATGCGGCGGCGACGATAACGATAACGGTGCCGCCACGCCCGCGGTCACCGCGCCCACGCTGGTGGGCCGCGCCGTGCTGCCCGCCGCCACCTTTGCCAGCGGACCGCAGTCGGGGCGCTATGTCACCGGCGACCTCAACGGGCAGGCCGCGCCGTTCGCTTCGCAGCCGGTGCAGGGCTTTTCGGCGGTGCTGCGCAATCCGGATGGCAGCTTCATGGTGATGGCCGACAACGGCTATGGTTCGCTGGAGAATTCGGCTGACTTCCACCTGCGCGTCTACACCGTGGCGCCCGCGTTCAAGACCGCGGCCGGCGGCGCGGGCAGTGTCGCGGTGCGCAGCTTTATCGAGCTGAAGGATCCGAACCAGCATATCAAGTTCGCAATCGCCAACCAGTTCACCACCGAGCGCGTGCTGACCGGCGCCGATTTCGATATCGAGAGCATGCAGCGCGGCAGCGACGGCACGCTGTGGTTCGGCGACGAGTTCGGCCCGTTCCTGCTGCATACCGATGCCAACGGCGTGCTGCTGGAAGCGCCGATCCCGCTGCCGGACTTCGAGAATCCCGGCAAGGAGATCCGCTCGCCGCAGAACCCGTTCAATGAAGAGGCGACGCCGGTGCGCATCATGAACGCCGTGCGCGCGCATGCCTTCGCGCATGGCGGCACCCGCGCGCCGGTGTTCGCTCCGTACTACGTGCAGCTCAAGTACGACGTCAACGGCGTCAAGTCCAGCCCCGATGCGCACTATGCGCGCGGCGCCAACCCGCAGCCAGGGCTGGTGCCGGCGGCATCCGACACGCTCGACGTGGCCTCGGTCAAGGCCGCCGGCTACAGCGTGGTGACCTGGACCGTCAACGACAGCGCGAAGATGACCGAGCTGCTGAAGGCCGGCGTCAACGGCATCATCTCGGACCGGCCTGACCTGCTCTACGCGGCCGTTGCCGCCCACGATGCCAACGGCGATGGCAAGGCCGGCGACTACCTGACCGCCGATGGCCTGATCGACGCCGCGAAATTCGACGCGCAGGGCCACCGCGGCGCGCGCGACCTGCGCCCGGAGAACACCCTGCCGGCAATGGAAGCCGCGCTGGACAACCTGATGACGACGCTGGAGACCGATGCCGGCATCACGTCCGATGGCATCGCGGTGCTCAAGCACGATCCCTATATCGAATCGGTCAAGTGCCGCCGCGCCGATGGCGCGCCCTACGGCACCGCCGACGAAGTGCTGATCAAGAACCTGACCGCGGCGCAGATCCAGTCCACCTTTATCTGCGACAAGCTGTTCCGCGGCCCCAGCCAGCGCAACGATGCGGCGCTGTCGCCGGTGTCGGCGGCGGTGGCGACGGCCAAGGGCTACGCTAGCCCGTACGTGGTGCCGCGCGTGCAGGACGTGTTCGACCTGGTCAGCGCCTATGTCGCGTACTACAGCACCGGCGCGGGCAGCAGCCATGCGCAGGCGGCACAGCGCGCGAAGAACGCGCAGGCGGTGCGCTTCAATCTCGAGACCAAGCTCAACCCGCGCAGCGACAGGGATGGCAAGGGCAACGTCTACCAGGACCGCACCGTCGGCGCCGAGCAGATGGCCGACACGCTGGCGGGCGTGATCAGTGCCGCCGGCATGGCGCAGCGCGCCGATATCCAGAGCTTCGATTTCCGCACGCTGCTGCGCGTGCAGCAGAAGTTCCCGGCGATCCGCACGGTGTACCTGTTCGGCGATTTCCCGATCTATGGCGACGCGGCCAACAGCGACGACGGCACCAATATGCAGGACGAAGCCGGCGCCAACACGCCGTGGATGGCGGGCCTGTACTGGCCGTACCGCGCCACCGCGACGTCGAACCCGTTGCGCGCGAAGCGCTCGGGCGGCTTCGAGGGCATGGCGATGAGCCCGGACGGCAGGAAACTCTATCCGCTGCTGGAACTGCCGCTGGCGGGCCACGACGGCAAGACGCTGCTGATCTCGGAGTTCGATATCGCCACGCGCCGGTACACCGGTGTGCAATACAAGTACCGGCTCGACGACAAGGGCACCAATATCGGCGACTTCATCCTGTTCAACGCCAGCGAGGGCATCGTCATCGAGCGCGACGGCTCGCAGGGCGACCCGAACGGCTTCAAGAAGCTGTTCCAGGTGACGCTGGGCAAGCCGGGCGACTACGTCGCCAAGTCAGAGCTGGCCAACCTGATGGCGCTGCGCGACCCGTCCGGCATCAGCGCCGGCGGCGCGCCGGGCGACGTGGCGCTGGGGGATCCGTTCGGCATGCCGTTCAACACCATCGAAGACGTGCTGGTGCTGGACCCGACCACGCTGCTGGTGATCGACGACAACAACTTCCCGTTCAGCGTGGGCAGGCATGTCGGCAGCAAGATGCCGGATGACAGCGAGTTCATCCAGATCCGGCTGCCCAGGGCGCTCAACGTGGGCGGCTAGGACGCCAGGCCGGGCCAGGCGCTGGCATCCCCGCCGCGGTGGGGATGTCAGCCGGTGCGCGCGCCCGCGTGCTGCTGTTCCAGCTGCGCGCGCACCGCGGAGATATGATCGCCGGCCTGGTCGACGGCGTTTTCCAGGTCACTGGTGCTGCAGCCGAGTTCCCTGCACCAGTACTGCACTTCGAGCGGATCCGTCAGGTTGATGCGGCCCGGATCCAGGGGCCTGAATTCGCTGGTTACATCGCTCATGCTTGCCTCCGGTTCGTGTCTGGGCGCGACACGGCCCTTGCATTGTAGGCAGCCATCCGGAACGCGTTGGATGCAAGCCGGGCTGCGCCAGCGCATATGATGTGGCGGTTACCCAACCACAGGATGCCGCATGCCCCGTTCCCCCGGCGCGAAGCTCTGGTCCACGCTGAACAAGGCCGCGGCGCGCAATGCGCGCCAGATGCAGCGCGCCGTCAACAAGAACCTGACCAGGCCGATGACCGAGGCCATCGTGCGCAACGCGGTGAAGCAATCCGCTGCAGTTACGGCGGCCACGCAGCGCGCGCTGTCCGGCGTGGTGTCGCCGGTGGCGGCACCGCAAAGCCGCGGCAGCGGGCGCTGGGAAGAGGGCGCCTGGGGCGCGCCGCTGGCGCCGCGGCGCTACCGCATCTTCGTGCCGGCCGGCGCCACCGCCGCGCGCCGCGCGCCGATGCTGGTGCTGCTGCACGGCTGCGGCCAGGATGCCGCCAGCTTTGCCGCGGTCACGCGCGCCGCCGCGGTGGCGCGCGAAACCGGCTGGGTGGTGCTGCTGCCCGAGCAGGCCTCGCAGGCCAACGCGCAGCGCTGCTGGAACTGGTTCCGGCCCGCCGCGCAGGGCGCCGTCGAAGCCGGGCTGCTGCTGGCGCTGGTCGACCAGGCCTGCCGCCGCCATCCGGTGGCGGCGGACCGCGTCAGCGTGCTGGGCCTGTCCGCCGGCGGCGCAATGGCGCTGATGCTGGGGCTGCGCTATCCGTCGCGCTTCGCCGCGGTGGGCTCGCACTCCGGCGCCGTGCCCTGGAGCGCCACCAACGCCGCGCAGGCCGCGCGCGCCATGCGCGGACAGCGCGGGCCCGACGCCAAGGCCATGCAGGCGCTGCGCATCGGCCTGGCGGGACGGCGCCCGCCGCCGTTGCTGCTGCTGCATGGCGATGCCGACCACGTGGTCGACTTCAGCAACGCCACCGCCGCGGCCGGCATGTGGATGCATCTGCAGCCCGAAGGCGCACCGCCGCTGGCCGGGGTGCCGGCGCGGCGCATCCAGCGCGGCGTACGCCGGGCGATCGACGTGTTCGACTGGACCGAAGGCAGGTCGCCCTACCTGCGGCTGGTGCGCGTGGAAGGCCTGGGCCACGCGTGGAGCGGCGGCGCCGGCGGGCATGCGTTTTCGGATCCGGCGGGGCCGGATGGGTTGAAGCTGGCGTTGCGGTTTTTTCTGGCGGTTGGAGGGTAAGGCGGGCTTGACGCCTTAGGGAGATCGCGTTGTCATGCGATGACGCGCGATTTACTGCACTTTCTCTGGTGTCGAGCCATGCGAATCATCGATATTAAAGATGCGAAAAAGCATCTTTCACGACTGGTGGAGGAGGCCGCCAACGGCGATCCCTTCATCATTGCCAAGGCGGGCGTACCGCTGGTGAAGGTAGTCGCATTCACTGCAAGCGCGCAACCAGCGAAACGTCGCCTCGGATTCATGATTCCCCCGACGGCAACGCCCGGCCCGGATAAAAGCGCCGAATAGTCCCTTCGGAGCCTCACCCCAAGCTGACCGGCTCAAACACCACATCACTCGCCGGACAAGCCACGCACGGCAATATCAGCCCCTCGTCCTTCTCGTCCGGACTCAGCCCAGGCCATTCGATCCGGTAACGGATCGTCCCCGCGTGCAGCCGGCTGGCGCAGGCCCGGCAGGTGCCGTTGCGGCACGAATTGGGCAGCGCCACGCCCTCCAGCAACGCCGCCTCCAGCAGGCTCAGCGCCGCCGGCGCGGGGAAGCGCCCAGGGCCCGGCAGCACCTGTGCGGTGAATTCGGCGCTTTCGTCCGAAAGCTCGATGTCAGCCATGGCTGTTGTCCTGCGCCTGCGGAAACTGCGCGCGGCCGTGGGTGGCATCGCGCAGGGCGTCGCGCGCGGCGTCGAGCTGGGTCGCGGGAATGCGCAGCACCAGCGTGGCAAGCGCGCCGTAGCCGGTCTCGGCCAGCGTGCAGCCAGCGGGGGCCTCGTAGTCCAGCCAGCGGCGCACGCGCGGCTCGTCGGCATAGTCGACCGCGACGGCCAGCGTGCCGTAGGCGATGCGCTCGACCCGTTCGGCGCATTTCAGGGCCGCGGCGATGGCATCGGTGTAAGCGCGCACCAACCCGCCGGCCCCCAGCTTGACGCCACCGTAGTAGCGCACCACTGCCGCCAGCACGCCGTCGAGGTCGTGGTGGCGCAGCACTTCCAGGATCGGCCGACCCGCCGTGCCGGAGGGCTCGCCGTCGTCGGACATGCCCGAGGCCCCGCCGGCCAGCAGCGCCCAGCAGACGTGGGTGGCGGTGGGGTGCTCGGCCCGCAGCGCCTGCAGCGCGGCCATGGCGGCTTCGCGGTCGGCAACCGGCAGCGCCAGCGCCAGGAAGCGGCTCTTGCGGATCTCGATCTCGGCGTGGACGGGGCTGGCTAGCGTGTAGGTGGGCAAGGGCAAGCGGTGCGGAACGGGTGCGGAAATCCGCGCCGGCCGGGCCGCGGAAAGCAAGGCGGCAGTGTACCGCAGCGGACCCGGCTGGCCCGAAGCGCGCGTCGGCTTGTGTTGCATCGTCAACTTGGTGTCATAAACGGGGCCTACGATCCGCCCCGGACGTGCGCGATGACGCCCGCCGCCCGCCTGTGCAACAGGTGCCCGGTTCCGCCCCCGGAACCGGCGCAAACATGCCGTGAACCATCCCTTTCCTTTCCCCGGATCGAAAAACATGCTTGAACAACCCAATGCTGGCCGTCGCAAGGCCCTGAAGCTATTGGCCGGCGCGCCCATGCTGCCGCTCGGCCTCGCCTCCACCAGCCTGCTGGCAGGCTGCGGCGGCGGCGATGAAGCCGCCGTGGCGCCGGCACCGGCCCCGGCGCCCGGCCCCGCCGCCACCTTCACCACCGCCGAGTTCGTGCCGATGAGCGCGCCGACGCTGGCCACGCCCGAGGCCATGGCGACCACCACGGTCGGCTCCAGCCTGAAGGTGTCCTTCAGCGACGGCAGCAGCCAGACCTACAAGCTGGCCTACCAGCCCTTCTTCGTCACCGGCGACACACTGCCCGACGGCAAGGGCGGCACCATCCTGGCGGGCGGCTACTACGACATCAACAACCAGCCGATCATCGATACCTCGGTGCCCGGCAAGGAGCGCCAGTTCTTCTCCGACGCGCCGGACGGCAGCTCGCTGCTGACGCTGGCCAACCCCACCGTGCCGGGCGTCAAGGGCAACACGGTGTTCGCGGTGGTGCAGTTCGAATACACCACGCGCAACCAGGGCAATGCCAGCATGTACGGGCTGCTGCCGTCGCCGATCGCGGTGCTGACGCTGGACCAGGATCCGGCCACCGGCAAGCTGACGCCGGTCAAGTACCACAATGTCGACACCTCGGGCGTCAACGGCCTGTGGATCACCTGCGGCGCCAGCCTGTCGCCGTGGAACACGCACCTGTCGAGCGAGGAGTACGAGACCGACCTGATGGACGCCAACGCGGTCACGCAGCTGCAGGGCTACAGCCGCAACCTGTACGGCGACCCGGCGCGCGCCAACGCGTACAACTACGGCCACCTGCCGGAAGTCACGGTGAATCCTGACGGCACCGGCACCATCAAAAAGCACTACTGCCTGGGCCGCATTTCGCACGAGCTGGTGCAGGTCATGCCTGACGAGCGCACCGTGCTGATGGGCGACGATGCCACCAATGGCGGCCTGTTCCTGTTTGTCGCCGACCAGGCGCGCGACCTGTCCGCCGGCACGCTGTACGTGGCCAAGTGGCACCAGACCTCGGGCACCGGCCCGGGCAGTGCCACGCTGTCGTGGATCCGGCTGGGCCACGCCACCAGCGCCGAAATCCGCGCGCTGGTCGACGGCGGCATCCGGCTGGCCGACATCCTGGACGTCAAGACCGCCGACCCGGCCGATGCCAGCTACACCCGCATCCTCTACAACGGCAAGCCCAACTGGGTGAAGCTGGTGCCGGGCATGGAACAGGCCGCGGCGTTCCTGGAAACCCACCGCTATGCCGCGCTGGTCGGCGGCAGCCTGGGCTTTACCAAGATGGAAGGCACCACCGTCAACATCAAGGACAAGAAGGCCTATTCGGCGATGTCGCGCATCGAGTCGAGCATGCTGGCGGGCAACGCCGCCAATGCCGGCGACATCCAGGTGGAAGGCCCGTACTCCGGCGCGGTCTATGAGCTCAACCTGAAGGGCGGCCAGGCCGACAAGACCGGCACGGCGATCCACAGCGAATGGGTGCCGGTCGACATGGCCGCGGTGCCGGCGCTGGTCAGCGAAGACCTGGGCGGCGGCAAGATGAAGCAGCAGGATGCGCTGGGCAACTTCGCCAACCCCGACAAGGTCGCCACGCCCGACAACCTGAAGTTCTCGGAAAAGCTGCGCACGCTGTTCGTCGGCGAGGACAGCAACACCCACGTCAACAACTTCCTGTGGGCGTACAACGTCGACACCGGGGTGCTCAGCCGCGTGCTGTCGTGCCCGGCCGGCGCGGAGTCCACCGGCCTGCATGCGGTCGACGAGATCAACGGCTGGACCTACGTGATGAGCAACTTCCAGCATGTCGGCGACTGGGAATCGCCGCTGCACGACAAGGTGAAGGCGCAGCTCGATCCGCTGGTGCGCGCCAACTACAAGGACCGCTTCGGCGCGGCGGTCGGCTACCTGACCGGCGACCCGACCGGCGTCAGGCTGGCCAGGGCCTGACGCGCGGCTGCGTGCGGCAATGAGGGCGGCGGGCTTCGGCCCGCCGTTTGCATTGGGGCGTGGTCATCGGTATCGCCTTCGGGTTTGCTAACACGCAGCACCGGTTCAGGCGAGCCGGGGCTAACCCGCATCCGTTGCAACGGCCACAGCGCGCCGAGGATTGCCTCCATGCGCCTTGCGCCGCCGTGTCCTACAGTGGTGGGGGCGCCGGCCACGGCACTTGGCCGCCGGCGCGCCATCCGCCAGGACAACAAGATCCGCATAACAAAGGAGACCAGGCATGAAACGAGCTGTCGGGAAAGCCGCGATGCTGTGCCTCGCCGCGACGCTGCTGTACGGTTGCGGCGGCGACGATGACGAGCCGGCGCAGAATCCACCGCCGCAGGCCGAAGAGAAGCGCCCGCAGGACGACCGCACCTTCACCATCGACGCGGCCACGCTGCCGTTCGCCGCGCTGGCCGGCGCGCCCGACGCCGACCGCTGGTGGGGCGTGCAGGACGGCGCCGGCTACCGCATCGAGGTGCCGAAGAACTGGAACGGCCGGCTGGTGATGTATGCCCACGGCTATGCCGGCACCGGCGCGGCCCTGTCGGTCACCATCCCCAGCATCCGCCGGCATCTTCTTGCCAACGGCTACGCCTGGGCCGCGTCCAGCTACGCCAAAAACTACTATGACGTGCGCGCCGGCCTGGAAGACACCAATGCGCTGGCGCTGGCCTTCACGCGCATTGCCGCGCAGAACGGGCGCATGCTGGCGGCGCCGGTGCGCACCTACATCGTCGGCCATTCGATGGGCGGCCATATCTCGGCCGCGGCGGTCGATGACGAGAACATCCAGGCCGCCAACCACAAGGTGCGCTACCACGGCGCGGTGCCGATGTGCGGCGTGCTGGGCGATACCGAGCTGTTCAACTACTTCGGCGCCTACCAGACCGCGGCGCAGCAGCTGGCCGGCTATCCGGTGACGGCGTGGCCGGCGGCCAACTGGGCGCAGATCGGCCCGGCGGTGCGTGCGGCGCTGTTCACCACCTACCCCGGCCAGACCACGGCGCAGGGCGACACCCTCAAGGCGATCGTGCGCAACCTGACCGGCGGGCAGCGGCCGCTGTTCGACTGGGGCTTCGGCGGCCCGGGCGCGCAGCCGCTGCAGGACGCGGTGTGGGGCACCTTCGGCCAGGATGGGTCGGTCAACGGCATCCTGACGCAGAACGTGGTCAACACCACCGGCATCACCTTCCAGCTCGACAACGACCCGGCGCAGTCGGCGGCGGAGCAGTCGTTCAACGCGGGCATCTTCCGCGTGACCGGCAGCGCCGAGGCCAACCGCGCGCGCAGCGACGGCCTGCGCTGGATCCCCCGGACCAACGCGCGCATCAGCGTGCCGGTGGTGACGCTGCATACGCTGGGCGACATGTACGTGCCGTTCAGCATGGAGCAGATCTACAAGCGCCGCGCCGATGCCAACGGCACCGCGCAGTGGCTGGTGCAGCGCGCCATCCGCGGCGTCAGCCATTGCGACTTCACCGTGGCCGAGCAGGCCCGGGCCTTCGACGACATGGTCAACTGGGAGCAGAACGGCGTGAAGCCGGCCGGCGACGAGGTGCTGGACGCCGCCACCGTGGCCAGCCCGGCCTACGGCTGCAAGTTCACCGACAACACGCTGGTGAGCGGCGAGGAAAGCCCGACCACGGCGGCGCTGCGGCCGTCGGTGGCGCAGGCGTTCCCGTGCACGCCGGGCTGACCGGCTGAATGGTGGAAAGGCGCGCGGCACGGTCCGCGCGCCAATTCTGCTACGCTAGGCGCTTCCCCAACGCCCGCTGAGCCTGCCACCATGACCGGCCCGACCCACGATCCCGATGCGCGCCGCATGGCGCCCGCCACCGAGCGCAACCGCGAGCCCATCCTGGCCGTGCTGCGCCAGGTGCTGCCCGCCAGCGGCACGGTGCTGGAAATTGCCAGCGGCACCGGCCAGCACGCCGTGCACTTTGCCGCGGCGCTGCCGGGCCTGACCTGGCAGCCGAGCGATCCGGACGCCGCCGCGCGCGCGTCGATCGCCGCCTGGACCGCGCACGCGGGCCTGACCAATGTGCGCACGCCGCTGGCGCTGGATGTCTGCCGCCAGCCGTGGGGCATCGACGCCGCCGATGCGGTGGTCTGCATCAACATGCTGCATATTGCCCCGTGGGCCGCGGCCGAGGCGCTGTTCGCGGGTGCCGGCAAGCTGCTGGGGCCCGGTGGCGTGCTGTTCCTGTACGGCCCCTATCGCCGCGGCGGCGCGCATACCGCGCCCAGCAACGCCGCCTTCGACGCGCAGCTGCGCGCCACCGACCCGGACTGGGGCGTGCGCGACATGGAAGCGGTGATCGCGCTGGGCGAGGCGCAGGGCCTGCGCTGCGACGAACCGGTGCCGATGCCGGCGAACAACTTCTGTCTGGTGCTGCGCAAGTAAGGCGCCGCGCGCGGTGTCGGGGCGGGGCGGGATGCGCGCGCTTCAGCCGCGCACCAGCATCACCACCGCAGTGGCGATCAAACACACGGCAAACAACGCGCGCAGGCGCCGCTCGGGCATCCGGTGCGCCAACGCCACGCCCCATGAGATGGTCAGCATGCCGCCCAGCGACAGCGGCATGCCGCTGACCCAGTCGACCTGGCCGGCATGGGCATAGGTGGCCAGCGCCACCACCGCGCCCGGCGTTACCAGCGCCAGCGCCAGCCCCTGTGCCGCCGCCTGGCGCAGCCCGAACAGGCCGACCAGCGCCGGCGCGGCCACCACGCCGCCGCCCACGCTGAAGAAGCCCGAGAACACGCCGCCGACCACCCCCACCAGCGGAATCCAGCGCGGCGACACGCGCGCCTGCTGCGCCGTCACCGCGCGCCCCGGCAGCAGCCGCCACAGGAAGTACAGCGCCATGCCGATCATGAACAGCGCAAAGCAGCGCCGCAGCAGCTGCGCGTCCATCGCGGTGGCCGCGCGTGCCGAGAGCCACGTCGCCAGCACCGCCGACAAGCCCAGCACCACCGCCGTGCGCAGCGCAATGTCGGCACGCTTGCGGTATTGCCAGAAGCCGATCAGCACGTTGGGCGCGATCATCACCAGCGCGGTGCCCTGCGCCAGCTGCTGGTCCATGCCGAACAGCAGCCCCAGCGCCGGGATCGCGATCAGCCCGCCGCCGATGCCGAACAGCCCGCCCACCGCGCCCAGCAAACCACCAAGTCCGAAGATCAAAAGGGAGGACAGCAGCAGGTGGTCAGGCATCGGTGCAAGGGGGCAATGCGGGGGATTTCAGGACGGATTCCGGAGAAAGCGGGGGCAAGGCGCGGAGGACTCAATGATACGCGAGCGGCCCGGCGGGGCGCTTTGCACTAAAATCGGCGGGGTCATTCGATCCCGCGCTGCGCGGCCAGCCAGGCTCGCTGCATCGCACCCGTCCCGGAGAACACGATGAAGGTCCAGAACATCCTGCAGACGATCGGCAATACCCCGCATATCCGCATCAACCGGCTGTTCGGCAACGGCCACGAGGTCTGGATCAAATCCGAACGCAGCAACCCCGGGGCTTCGATCAAGGACCGCATCGCGCTGGCGATGGTCGAAGACGCCGAACGCCGCGGCGTGCTCAAGCCCGGCGGCACCATCATCGAGCCCACCTCGGGCAACACCGGCATCGGCCTGGCCATGGTGGCCGCGGTCAAGGGCTACAAGCTGGTGCTGGTGATGCCCGACAGCATGTCGGTGGAGCGCCGCCGGCTGATGCTGGCCTACGGCGCCAGCTTCGACCTGACGCCGCGCGAGAAGGGCATGAAGGGCGCGATCGCGCGCGCCGAGGAGCTGGTTGCCGCCACGCCGGGCGCGTGGATGCCGCAGCAGTTCGAGAACCCCGCCAATGCCGACGTGCACGCGCGCACCACCGCGCAGGAAATCCTGAACGACTTCCCCGAAGGGCTCGACGCGCTGATCACCGGCGTCGGCACCGGCGGCCACCTGACCGGCTGCGCGCGCGTGCTGAAGGACAAGTGGCCGCAGCTGAAGGTGTTCGGGGTCGAGCCGGTGGCCTCGCCGGTGATCTCCGGCGGCGCGCCGGCGCCGCACCCGATCCAGGGCATCGGCGCGGGCTTTATCCCGAAGAACCTCGACACCACGCTGCTCGACGGCGTGATCCAGGTCGACGCCGAGCCCGCGCGCGAGATGGCGCGCCGCTGCGCGCGCGAGGAGGGCATCCTGGTCGGGATCTCGTCGGGCGCCACGCTGGCGGCGATCGCGCAGAAGCTGCCGGACCTGCCCGCCAACGCGCGCGTGCTGGGCTTCAACTACGACACCGGCGAGCGCTACCTGACGGTCGAAGGCTTCCTGCCCGCGTAACAACAGCGTCGCGACGAGCGCCCGGCCCGGGCGCTCAGAACGCTTCGTTGATCTGGAAGTAGACGCCGCGCGTGCTGCGCCCGAAGCCGGCATCGAGCCGCACATTGACGCGCGGCTTGAACTCGAAGCGGTAGCCGATGCCGGCGTTCGGCAGCCAGTGCGCCGACGCCAGCTCGCCCGGCTTGGGCGCAATCGCGCCGGTGCCGGCCCAGAACACCATGCCCTGCCGGCCGGCGATATGCAGCCGGTATTCCACCTGCGCCATGACCACGTTGCGGTCGCGGTACTGCCCCAGGAAATAGCCGCGCATGCGCTTGTTGTCGCCCAGCTGCGACAGCATATTCCAAGGCACGTCGCCCCAGCTGAAGCGCCCGTAAAGGTCGAACGCCAGCACATCGCGCCCGCGCAGGCGGTGGTAGCGGTCATAGGACCATTCCAGCGTCTCGAAATCGGTATTGCTGCCCAGCGCGCGCCGGTACACCGCGGCATTGGCGGCCAGCGCCTGGCCGGAGTAGGGGTTGGGCAGGAAGTCGCGCGTGTCGTACGAGAAATGCGCGGTCACGCCGGCGCTGAACACGTGCGGCCCGTTGGGGTCGGTGGCCAGCGCGCTGGCGGCGCCGCGCTGCAGGCTGTTGGCATCGTCGTTCTGCACCGAGAAGCCGGCGCCGACATAGGTGTTGGGCCGCACCCGCATCAGCATGCGCGGCTGCAGGAAGAACTCGCGCCGGGTATAGCCTTCCTTGTTGGCGTCGTTGCTGGCGCGGTCGTAGCCGATGCCCCAGTACGACGTCGGCATGTTCAGCACCGCGCCGGTCACGACGAAGCGGTAGCTGTCGTCGGCGAAGAAGGTGGTGTTGTCCAGCCCCAGGCCGACGGCACCGCGCGTGGTGACGAAGCCGTGCAGGTTGAGCGTGGAGACCTGCGTGTCGGCCTGCGCATTGGGCGGCTTGTACAGGCCGATCGCCGCCATGCCGAGGCCAAGCCCCATCTCCGGGTTGTAGAACGGCCCCGGCAGCACGCCCCAGTCCATGCCGTGGCTCAGGTCCACCTGGCTGGATGCGCCGAGGCGCGTCAGCAAGCGGTCCATCCAGCCCGGCTCGTCCGCGCGCGCCGGCGCGACCGCGCACAGCAGGGCGAGGGTGGCGGCAAGGCGTCGGTGCAGCGCGGGCATGGTGTGGGCAGCGTCAGAAGCGGAGGAAGCCGGTTGCGATCACATTGTTGCGGTTGTAGCCGTAGCCCACTTCCAGCAGCAGCCCCACGTATTTGTTGACGGTCCAGTTCATGCCCACCGAGCCGCTCCAGGCGCCCGCCACTTTTTCATCGATCTGGTAGTTCAGCCGCTGGGTCTGGTCGCTGCCCGGCACCGGCACGTCGAAATGGCCGGTGATGCTGGCATGGGTGCGGAACCAGGTGGCGCCCACATAGGGCGTGAGCACGCCGAAGCGCCCCAGCCGGAAGTTCCAGCCGACGCGCGGGCCGATATTGAGCGACTTCACGGGCGTGTCCGACATCGAGATGTCGGACACGGTGAACGTCACCGGCAGCGAGAAGAACAGGTCGCCGTAGGCGCCCACCAGCGTAAAGCCGGCGCCGTAGGAATGCCCGCTGTAGCTGGCATGCTGCGTCGGCAGCCGGATCGGCCTGGCGCAATCCGGCCGCGGCCGGCGTCCGCCGCAGCCGACGTCGATGCCGAAGAAGCGCTCCAGCTCGGTCAGCGACGAGAAGCTGATGCCGATGTCGCCGCTGCCGCGTACCGTGCCGAGCATCCCATACACGTTCATGAACGGGAACAGCCACGCGCCGACCTGTACCTGGTTCGAGGTATTGCGGATGCGCGACTGGTCGAAGCGCACGAAATCCGCGCTGCGCAGCGGCGCGCTGCCCGCCGAAATGCTCAGCCCGCTCAGCTGGTAGCGCTGGTGGCCATCGAAATACGAATAGCCGATGTCATAGGGATTGGGCAGGTCATAGCCCTTGTCGATCACGCGCTGCGCGAAGAACGGCAGGGCCCGGTCCCACTGGCGCGGCGCGGCGGGTGCGCCGGCGTCGGGCTGCGCGGGCGGGCCGACATAGCCGCGGTAGGGGCCGGCGGCCGGTAAGGCGCTGGTGGTGGCCGCCGCTTCGCCGCCGTTGCCGGCCACCCACGCCTGCGCGGCCATCGGCGTGCACGCCAGCGCCGCCAGCAAGACCGCTGTGCCGACGGTGCGCCGGCCCTGCGCGGCAATCCGGATGCGGCGTTGCGTGGCTGCCGTGGCGGCACCTGGCGGCATGGCTCTCCCCTGGCTGGTGTGCGTGATCGTTGCCAGAAGATACTGGCGCGCGCCGCGCGAGGCAATGCGCGCGGCGCCCAAACCGTTGCAATGGCGGCGTCGGGAAGAAAGACTAAGATCGCGCGGCGAAAACGTTCATATCGCGCCTGTGCGCTTCAGCGCGACATTCAGCGCGACAGCAGGCCATGCCGCCTGTGCCAGTCGACCAGCGATTCCTCCGGCCACGTGTCGCAATGCACGTGGCCCTTGCCGCGCGGCACGTCGACCCAGGGTGCTACCGAGTCCAGCGAGGCCTCCACCACCTCAGGCGGGCGCGGCAGCGGCGTATCGATGGCCGAGGCATGCGGATACAGCAGTTCAGGCCAGCGCGGATCCCACAGCCACAGCGCGCTGCCGCACTTCACGCAGAAATGCCGCTGCGCCGGCGAGCGCCGCGCGCGCTTGCCGGGCTCGCGCAGCACGGCTTGATAGATGCCCAGGTACTTGCGCCCGCGCACGCGCAGCGTGGCGGCATCGCCGCCGATATTGATGGCATAGCCGCCGCCGCCCGCGGTCTTGCGGCAGATCGAGCAGTGGCAATGCATGTACGGGCAGGGCGAATCGGATTCGAGCGAGAAGTGGACCGCGCCGCAATGGCAGGAGCCGTCGAGATGCATGGGAGTGGCCTTTGCACGGTGGCGTTCAGGACAGTCCATTGACTGTAGAAAACCCCCGGCAAAGTGCCAAGGCCGGGCCGGCGCCTACCGCGCCTTGCGGAACGTCAGGTTGATGCGCAGCGGCCCCAGCAGCGGATGATCGCCATCGGCCAGCGGCGCCACGCCGTGGAACGCCAGCCGCGACGGCCCGCCCCACACCACCACGTCGCCATGCGCCAGCCGTACCCGCTGCGGCTTGTCGGCACGGCGCATGCCGCCGAACAGGAACACCGCCGGCAGCCCCAGCGACACCGAGACGATCGGCGCGGTGAAGTCGAGTTCGTCGCGGTCCTGGTGCAGCGACAGCCGGGTGCCCGGCACATAGCGGTTGATCAGGCAGGCATCCGGCGCAAAGCCGGCAAAGCCGGCCTGCGCCGCCGCGGCGGCGGCGAGCCGGCGGAAACTCCCGGGCATCTCGGGCCACGCCTGTCCGCTCAGCGGATCGACCGGGTCATAGCGATAGCCGCGCCTGTCCGAAACCCAGCCGAACACGCCGCAATTGGTCATCGCCACCTGCATCTTCAGGCCGCCGGGGGTGACCATGTGGCGCCAGGGGGCCAGGGCCACGACTGCCTGCGCGTCGGCGAGCAGCGCTTCGGCATCCGCCCGCGCCACGCCGCGCAGGACGACCGCGCCGTCGGCGAGGGGTTCGGTGGCGGGGGTGGCGGCGCTGTCTTCGGGCAGGTCGTCGAACAGGTCGAATGTCATCGTGAAGAGGATACTGCGGTGGCCTGGCGCGCTCAGGCGACCTTCAGTTCCAGGCGCTTTCCCAGCGCCCGGAACGCGGCCTCGATCGTGTCGATCTTGGTCGCATGATCGAGGTTGACGATGCGCTGGACTTCCTGCTTGCGGGTATGCAGACGGCGTGCCAGCTCCGCCTGCGTTACCCCCTGCGCGATCATCTCGTTGAGCAGCAGCACCTTTGCCGACATGCTTGCCGGCAGCTCGACCAGATGCTGGCCACGTGCGGCCTTCGACGGCAGCGGCACCGGTCGGCCATCCTCGAAGTAAAACTCCATGGCCGTGGCCAGCGCATCGGCTGCCATCTCCCGCGCCTGCTCGACGGTGTCGCCGCTGGTCAGGGCTTCCGGGATATCGGGAAACGAAACCGCAAAGCCATCGCCGTCGGGGACGATGTTGGCGGGAAAACGCAGCATGTTGAAACTCCTTTGGCGACAAGGGCAGGGTAGGTCCAGGCTTGCAAGCTCACGACAGGCCAAGTTGCTTGAGGATCGCCTTACGCAGTCCCTCGCCGATCTCGTGGCTGGGATGCCGCGGCAGGGTGGACTGCCTGCCATTGAGATACACCCTGACATGCTTCGCGCCTTCGATGAAGGTCGCGCCTTGCCCTGCGAGCCATCGCCTGAATTCACTCTGCTTCACCCCGATTCTCCTGCCGCTCAGTGGCATACAGGGTAAGCAAAAATGTTTACGTATTCTAGCAGCAATACGTCCAAACTTGTTGCAGCAAAGTGTCCGGCTATCTGTGCGCGCGGTGCAGACATGACAAGGCCGCCCTTGCGGCGGCCTTCCATGCTGCTCCGCGCGATAGCGCCCTCACGCGAACGTATCAATCTCCCCCTGCGCCAGCACACGCGCCGGCCGCGCCGCTGCACCGCCCGCTGGCACCGGCTCTACCGCCGCCACCGCGGCGCCACCAAAGCCCGCTTGCCCTCGCCCGTGCCCCGGCGCCTGCTGTTGCTGCCCGTTGCCGTTGCCCGCCTGGCTGGCAAAGCCATCGGCGCCCACCGAGGTGTGTCCCAGCTGGATGCCGTTTTCGGACAACGCGGTGCGCAGGTGCGGCAGCGCGGCTTCGACCGCGGCGCGCACGGCCTGGTGGGGCGAGACGAATTGCGCCTGGGCCTGGTCGTTGACCACGTTGAGCACCACCTTCAGCGGGCCCAGGTCGGGCGGGTTCAGCTGCAGTTCGGCGCTTTGCTGGCCTTGCGTGCCCAGGCGGATCATCTGCTGGCCCAGGGCCTGCGGCCACTGGCTGTCGTACAGCGGCGGGGCGACCACGGGGCGGCTGGCGGCAGCGGCGGCTGCCGCCGGGGTGGGCTGGCCGGCGAGCGTGGCAACCATGGCCGGGGTGCCTTCGGGGCTGGCCGACACGGTGTCGCCGGCGCGTGCGGCCTGCACCGCGGCGAATGGGGTGGCCGCAGACCGTGCATCGGGCGTGCCCGTGCTGGCGGCGAGCGCATCGGCGCGATGCTGGCCGAGACCGCTGTCGGGGCGATGCCCCGATCCGCCGGCCGAGGCGCCGGCGTCCTGGCCTGCCAGGTCCGGTTGCCGCAGCGCCAGTGCGTCGCCGGCAACGGACTGCGTCGTGCCGGTTTTGGCATCGGTGCCGGTGCTGCCGCCGGGCTGCAGCGCCGCGCGCTGCGAGGCGATGGTGGCCAGCGTGTCGGCGACCGACGGCTGCGCCGGCCGCGCTTCGGCGCTGGCAGCCTGCATGGCGCCGGGCAAGGTCGTCCCCGCAGCGAGGCCCGCGGTGGCATCCGCATCGGCCTGGGTTTGCGCAGAGGTGCCGGGCGCGCCCGCGAGCGCCGCCTGCAAGGCCGCGGCAGTGCCGGTGTCGGCCATGCCGGCGACCGCGGCGGCCGCGGTGCCTGTCGTCCCGGCTGCCCCCGCTGCCCCGGTCGGGACCGCAGCGGGGTTCGCCGGCGCGGCGGCAGGCAGCATCAGCGCCAACGCGGCCGCGGCTGCGGCGGCATCGGTCGGGGCTGAGGCGGTGTCTTCCTGGTCCTGGTCCTTCTCACTCGGAGCGGGCTTCTTGCTGACAGCGTGCTGCGGCTTGCCGCCGTCCGCCTGCGCGGCGGCCGGCCGGGCAGCGGGCTTGTCGCGTGCCACGGTCTCTTTGGCCGCAGGCGCCGGTGTCGCGGCCTTGTGGCTGTCGCGGGCCTGCGAGAGCGCGTCGCGGAAGCCGCTCGCGGCGGCGTCGGCGCTGGCGCGCCGGGCGCCTTCCACGGCGTTGGCGGCACTGCTGACAATCTGGCTGATATCGATCATGGGGGGATTCGCTACGTGTGGCCTGGCGGCTTGCTGCCGCCCCGGCTTCGTTTCTTCGATCAGGCTTCGCTCAGGCGGCCGGCCGTGGCGCGGGCCAGGCGGGCGGCGTATTCGTCGTTGGCGCGCTGCTCGCGGCGCGTGGCCACCTGCTCCTGCCTGGCGTCGGCGCGCGCGATCAGCGTGTCGAAGGAATTCAGCCGGCGCTTCTGGTGCTGCCAGCGGTTGCGCCCGGCCAGCAGGTCGGCCTCGGCCTTGGCCAGCGCCGCGCCCTGCTGGCGGATGGCATGGTCCAGCGAATCCAGGAAGCGCGAGAAATCCTGCCAGCGGCTGGAGGTCATGCCCTGCGCTGCCACCACCTGCATGCGCTCGCGGTATTCCTGGCGGTACTGCGTCAGCTGGTTGAGCTGCTGCTCCGCCTGCGTGCGCAGGCCCTGCAGCCGGCCCAGCTCGCGCGCGGCGGTGTCGGTATCGGTCTGGGCCAGGTCAGCCAGCGTGTTGAGCGGTGAATGCTTGAGCATGTTCACTCCTGTCGAAGAGGCTGTGCAACGCGGCGATCGCGTCGGCGTAGCCGGCGCGCTCGTGGATGTCTTGCTGCAGGAAGGCTTCCATGCGCGGATGCAGCTGGATCGCCAGGTCCAGCTCCGGATCGTTGCCGGGCACGTAGGCGCCCACGCTGATCAGATCGCGGTTGCGCTGGTAGCGCGACATCAGCTGCTTGAAGCGGCGCACCGAGCCGAACTGTTCGTGCGGGATCAGCGCGGTCATGGCGCGGCTGATCGAAGCCTCGACGTCGATCGCCGGATAGTGGCCGGCCTCGGCCAGGCTGCGCGACAGCACGATATGGCCATCCAGGATGGCGCGCGCGGAATCGGCGATCGGGTCCTGCTGGTCGTCGCCTTCGGTCAGCACGGTGTAGAACGCGGTGATCGAGCCGCCGCCCTCGGGGCCGTTGCCGGTGCGCTCGACCAGCGTCGGCAGCTTGGCGAAGACCGATGGCGGATAGCCCTTGGTGGCGGGCGGCTCGCCGATCGCCAGCGCAATCTCGCGCTGCGCCATGGCGTAGCGTGTCAGCGAATCCATGATCAGCAGCACGTGCTGGCCCTGGTCGCGGAAGTACTCGGCCAGCCGCGTGGCATAGGCGGCGCCCTGCATGCGCAGCAGCGGCGAGCAGTCGGCCGGCGCGGCCACCACCACCGAGCGGCGGCGGCCCTCCGGCCCCAGGATGTTCTCGATGAACTCCTTCACCTCGCGGCCGCGTTCGCCGATCAGGCCGACCACGATCACGTCGGCGCTGGTGTAGCGCGCCATCATGCCGAGCAGCACGCTCTTGCCCACGCCGGAGCCCGCGAACAGGCCCATGCGCTGGCCGCGGCCGACCGTCAGCATGCCGTTGATGGCGCGCACGCCGGTGTCGAGCACGGTGTCGATCGGGGCGCGCATCAGCGGGTTGATCTGCTCGCCGGCCAGCGGCACTTCCATCGCGGCGGTGATCGGGCCGAGCCCGTCGAGCGGGCGGCCCGCTGCATCGAGCACGCGCCCTAGCAGGCCGGCGCCGACCGGCAGGCGCTTGGAGCCCGGCTCGCGCGGCGCGCTGGCGCCGGCCGGTTGCGGCGACGGCTCCAGCGGATAGACGCGCGCGCCCGGCAGCAGGCCCACCACGTCGGACTGCGGCATCAGGTAGAGGCGGTCGGCGCCAAAGCCGACCACTTCGGCCTCGGCGGTGCGCGGGGCGTTGCTGTCGGTGGTGAACTGTCCGGCCGGCAGCTCGATCAGGCAATCGCTGCCCACCGGCAGGCGCAGGCCCACGGCTTCCAGCACCAGCCCCGCGGCGCGCGTCAGGCGGCCGCAACTGCGCTTGCTGTCGAGCCCGGCGATGCCGGCCGCGGCGCCGTTCAGCGCGCCGATCCAGCGTTGCGTGTGGGCTTGCGCCGCATCCGTCGCGGGCGTGCCGGCGTGGGTGTGCTGCGCGGTGTCAGGCATGCGGCGGCTCCCACGGGTCGTCGCGGCCCAGCGCGCGCACCACCCGGGTCCAGCGCGTGGGCAGCGTGGCGTCGCGCTCGCCGCTGGCGGCGCTGGCGATGCAGCCGCCGCGCGCCACTGACGGGTCAGCGCGCACGGTCCAGCCGGCCGCGGCCAGTTCGCCGTGCAGGTGCGTTTCCACCAGCGCCACGTCGTCGGGGTGCAGCAGCAGGCTGGGCGATCCCGACAGCGCGGGTTCGCTGGTCAGCAGCTCGCGCACCGCCGGCAGCAGCGCCGCGGGATCTTGCGCCAGCGTCGAGCGCACCAGCTGGCGCGCCACGTCCAGCGCCAGCGACACCAGCGCCCGCGCGACCGCGTCGTCCACCTGGCTCAGCGCGCTGCGGAAATTGCCGGCCAGCGCCTGCAGCTGCGCGGCCTCGTTGCGGGCGGCTTCCAGGCCGCGCGCATAGCCTTCGCGATGGCCGTCGCCGTAGCCCTGGGTCTGGCCCTGGGTGTAGCCCTGGGCATAGCCTTCCTTGCGCGCGCCCTCGCGCATCGCGTCGAGCGCGGCGAAGTCGATCGGCGGCGGCGCGGGTTCGGCGGGCACGGCGGCCAGCGTTTCCAGCGGCGCGGCATGCCGCGTATCGAGCGAGCCCATCTGCCAGCGCTGCCAGCCGGCGGCGCCGCCACGCGCGCGGCGCGGCGGCTCGAACGGCGCAAAGCCGCCCGTACCGCCGGCCGCGCCCGCCGCGCGGTGCCCGGCCAGGGACGGCGGCGGCTCCGCGCCCAACGCGCGGCGCGCGCTGCCGCGCTCGGGGTCGGCTTCAGACATAGGCATCGTCGCCTCCGCCGATCTGCACTTCGCCCGCATCCGCCAGGCGCCTTACCACCTGCAGGATGGCCTTCTGCTCGGCCTCGACCTGCGACACGCGCACCGGGCCCAGCGCGTCCAGGTCCTCGCGCAGCATCTCGCCGGCGCGCGTGGACATGTTGCGGATAAACTTGTCGCGCAGCTCCTGCGGCGCGCCCTTGAGCGCGACGATCAGCGACTCGGTGGCGATTTCCTTGAGCACGCGCTGGATGCCGCGGTCATCGACCTCGAGCAGGTTCTCGAACAGGAACATCTCGTCGATGATCTTCTGCGCCAGGTCGCCGTCGTGCAGGCGCACGCCGTCGATCACCGCTTCCTCGTGCGCGGTGCTCATCAGGTTGATGATCTCCGCCGCCGTGCGCACGCCGCCCATGCGGCTGCGCTTCAGGCTCTGGCCCGCCAGCAGCTTGGTCAGCACGTCGGTCAGCTCCTGCAGCGCGCCCGGCTGCACGCCGCCGAAGGTGGCGATGCGCAGGATCACGTCGTTGCGCAGGCGGTCGGTGAACAGCCCCAGCACTTCCGACGACTTCTGGCGGTCCAGGTGGATCAGGATGGTGGCGATGATCTGCGGATGCTCGTCGCGGATCAGCTCGGCGATGGCCGTGGCATCCATCCAGTTGAGCGAGTCGATGCCGCCGCCCGGGTCGCGCGATTCCAGGATGTCCTCGATCACCGACTGCGCGCGCTCCTCGCCCAGCGCCTTGTTCAGCACGCTGCGGATAAACGCGCCGGAGTCGACGTTCAGCGCCAGGTACTGCTCGGTCTCGGTGCGGAACTCGCCCAGCACCTCGGCCATTTCCTCGCGGGTGACCGAGCTGAGCGTGGCCATGGCCGAGCCCAGCTCCTGCACTTCGCGCTGCGACAGGTGCTTGAACACCTCGGCCGCGGCGTCCTCGCCGATCGCCATCATCAGGATGGCGCTCTTCTGCAGGCCGGATTCTGAGATGCCTTTAGCGGTTGTCATTGGAAATCCAGTTCTTGATCACGCTGGCGACCAGGCGCGGGTCGCGCTGGGCGGCGTCGCGCACCAGCGCGAGATCGCTTTCGTACTTGGCGGCAAGCCGCAGCACTTCCGGATTGGCCGGCTCTTCCGGCGGCAGCAGCACCGCCTCGGTCTCGTCCTTGGGCTCCGGCGCCGGCAGCGGCGGCGTGGTGTAGCGGCGCAGGATCGGGCGCGCCACCTTGAACCACGCGAACAGCGCCAGCAGTGCCAGCAGCAGGTAGCCGGCCAGGGTCTTGCCCAGTGCAATCATGTCGGGCTGCTTCCACAGCGGCAGTTCGGGCTCGGCCTTCTCGCGCTCGGCGGTGAAGGGGCTGTTGACCACGTTGATGGAGTCGCCGCGGTCGGCCGAGAACCCCATCGCTTCCTTGGTCAGGTTCTGGATCTGCGCGAGCAGCGCCGGCGGCAGCGGCTCGGCCACGAGCTTGCCCTTGGCATCGGCCTGCTGGCGGTAGTTGACCACCACCGCCACCGACAGCCGGCGCACGCCGCCCGGGGCCTGCTGCACGTGGCGCACCGAGCGGTCCAGCTCGTAGTTGACGGTGGAGTCGCGGCGGTTGCTGCTCGGGCCGCCGGACGCGGCGGTGGTGGCGCCCTGCGCGGCCTGGCCGGGCTGGCCCGCCTGGCCGGGTTGGGCAGCAGCCGGCGCGCCGGCCTGGCCCGGCGCCTGGCCCGCGCGCGGGGTCTGTGGCGTGGTCACCGGCGCGGCGGCGGCAGCGGGCGGCTGGTTCGACAGCGCGCCGGGCACGCCGCCCGGGGGCGTTGCGCCCTGCTGGGTCGATTCGCTGGTCTGCTGGCTGCGGATCGCCGTGCGGGTCGGGTCCTGGTTGGGCTTGTAGCTCTCGTCGGTGTGCTCGACGATGGAGAAATCGACGTCGGCGGTGACCTGCGCGCGCACGTTGTCCTTGCCGACGATCGGCGTCAGGATCGCCTCGATGCGCTTCAGGTAGTTCTGCTCCAGCGCCTGCACATACTTGAGCTGGGTGGCGTCGAGCATGCGCTCGTTGCCGGTGTTCGACAGCAGGTTGCCGTGCTGGTCGACGATCGAGATCGACTTGGGCGTCAGTTCCGGCACGCTCGACGACACCAAATGGCTGATCGCCGCGACCTGCCCTTCATCGATGGCGCGGCCCGGGAACAGCTGCAGCACGATCGACGCGGTCGGCTTCTGGCGCTCGCGCACGAACAGCGTGGGCTTGGGGATGGCCAGGTGCACGCGCGCCGACTGCACCGCGGCGATCGACTCGATCGAGCGCGCCAGCTCGCCCTCCAGCCCGCGCTGGTAGTTGACCTGCTCGGCAAACTGGCTGATGCCGAACTTCTGGTTGTCCATCAGCTCCATGCCGGCGGTGCCGCTCTTGGGCAGGCCTTGCGAGGCCAGCCGCAGGCGCGTCTCGTGCACCTTCTCGGCCGGCACCATCACGGCGCCGCCGCCTTCGGCGAACTTGTACGGCACGTTCATCTGCTGCAGCGACTGCAGCACCGCGCCGCCGTCGCGCTCGGACAGGTTGCTGTACAGCACCTTGTAGTCCGGCCCGCGCGACCACAGCACGCCCACCGCGATCGCCGCGGCCAGCGCCGCGCCGCCCAGCATCAGCGGCAGCTTCGGGTTGGCCTTCAGGCGCTCCAGCATTTCGGCCGGACGCCCGGGCAGTGCCACTGCCGCGGTCATGCGCGTGCTCCGGATCCGGCGCGGCGGTGCGCGCGACGGCACGGGCGATGCTGACCGCCCTGGTCGTCGGCCCGGCTCACGGCACGGCTCACCGCATTGCTCACGTTGCGCTGCAGAGAAAACACGCGTACTCCCGAATGGATGGTTGTCTGGTGATTGCCGGCATTAGCACGGGCCCTGGCCCGCGCTCTTCCGGCACGGTGGCAATGATCGGCCAGACTTGAGCCCGACAATCCGGCGAATAGACCCGGTTTTTTGTCCGATTTCGGCCCATGGACCGGCGCGGCGGACGGGTACTCTGCGGGGGCTGAAACTGGGTGCGAACCGCCCGAGGCCTGCCTGCCGGCAGGCCGGCGCGTGATGCAAGGGGCGCGCCACAAGACCAACCGAGCCGGTACGCCGGCCTACGACCAGCCAAATGACCACTATCTCTTCCATCGAGGGCATGCTGCAGCAACTGCGCGGGCTGTCCCAGCTTGCCTCGGGCAACAGTGCCAGTCAGTCCGCCGCGCCGGTCGGCGGCGGCTTTGCCGGCGAACTGCAGCGCTCGCTCGGCCGCATCAACGCCGCGCAGGAACGCGCCTACGGCCAGGCCGAGGCGTTCGAGCTGGGCAAGCCCGGCGTGGCGCTCAATGACGTGATGATCGACCTGCAGAAGGCCAATGTGTCGTTCCAGACGGGGGTGCAGGTGCGCAACCGGCTGGTGGCGGCGTATCAGGAGATGATGAATATGCCGGTGTGATCGCCCGGCAGACTGGAAAAACACCCCTGCACCGCGCGAGCGGGCAGGGGTGATGGCTGGCGAGCGCGCCTGACGGCCGGCTTGTCAGACGCGGAAGTACTCCTCCAGCGCAGGTTGCGTCGCCGGCTTGCAAACCAGGTCGCCGCCCTGCCCGGCAAAGACCAGGCAGTCGCCCGGCGTGTCCCGGTTGATCACCCCGACCCCTTGCGCGATCACCGAGCCGGCACCCACGCGGCTGCGCCCAATGATGGCCGAGTTGGGGTACATCACCACCCCGTCGCCGATGACCGGCGCCGCGCCATGGTTCTTGCCGACGGTGGAATTCTGGTAAAGCACCAGATAGTTGCCGTAGGTCGCCTTGGCGAGCACGATGCCGACGGAGTGGCCGATGAAGAAGATCTCCGGCATCTCGATCTCGTAGAACAGGTCGATGCCGTTGAGCGCCTTGTTCAGCAGGAACAGCCGCGTGCAGTTCTGCGCGTCCCGTTCATTGCGCCAGATCGTATTGGCGAGGTAATAGAGATACTGGCAGTACTGGCTGGAGTGCAGGTAGTTGAAGGCTCCTGGCTTCCACATCTTCACGGCGTCGATGCAGCGGACCGTGCGCGCCAGTGCTTCGTCAAGGTTGCGTTCGATCACCGGGCGCATGGCCCGGGCTTGACCGTCCGGTATCAGCCTGTCGACCTGCTCACAGGTATAGGTGGCCAGGCTCGCGCCGGTTTGACCAATCAGTTCCATGCAGCGATCTCCGCGAGCCGGGCGTCGACGATATCGCGCGCATCGCGCGGCACGACGCCCAGTGCATGCAGCCGTTGCACACGGCACTGCGGCGCAAGCTGCGGTGCCGTGGCGCGAGCCAGCGCGACCTGCCAGCCGCGTCGCCTGAATACCCCGGCCAGCTCGCCGTTGGAGACGTTGGTGCCGCTGGCGACATTGAAGATGCCGGTATCCGGCGCCTCCGCCAGTGCGACCAGTGCCGTGACCACGTCGTCGAGGTGGATATAGTCACGCACCACGGCAGCGTCGGTGTCCAGCCGGAGCTCGCGCTGGATTGCCGCCCGCTGCAGCCATCCGGACAGGAAGCCGGGGGCGCCATCCTCCCAGTCGAACACGCACGAGAGCCTGGCCACCGTTGCCCGCCCCGGTGCCAGCGTCAGGCAAAGGTTCTCGCCGAGCGCCTTGGACAAATCGTAGAGCGCACGCGGGTTGGCTGGCGCGAGCGTCAATGGCGCTGCTTCGTCTGCCGGCATCTGAGGCGCACTGTCGTAGAGACGGGTGGACGACAGGTAGACAAGGCGGGAGAAGCGGCCCGCGCGCAGC
Source organism: Cupriavidus taiwanensis (assembly GCF_900249755.1). Classification (NCBI taxonomy): domain Bacteria; kingdom Pseudomonadati; phylum Pseudomonadota; class Betaproteobacteria; order Burkholderiales; family Burkholderiaceae; genus Cupriavidus; species Cupriavidus taiwanensis. Next base: position 1,963,747 of record NZ_LT976854.1, on the reverse strand, counting down.
ACGTCGGCGAGCAGGCCCACGTGGGCTTGCACCGTGTCGTACGGGCGGGCAGCGTAGTCGGCGGTCAGCCCGGCGCAATAGTAGACCTGGCCCAGGTCGCGCGACAGCAGCTCGGGGTCATCACGTCGCGGCACGCTGACCTCGCATCCGGCGGCGCGCAGCCTCGCGGCAAGCCGTCTTCCGACGAAGCCCGCGCCGCCAATGACGGTACAAGGCATGGTCATTGCCATGTTCAATGGAGCGGGTGGTGCAGCGCCGGATCGCGGTGCCAGAGCAGCTTGGGGCTGACACCGGGGCACAGTGCGAAATCGGCCGCACGCAGCAGCGCGGGATCCTTGACCGCGACCATGTTGAAGCCATGGGGGGGGCCGTCGAGGTAAATGTCGTCGACCGGCACAAGCTCGACCGGGCGTCCGCGCATATCGACGTTCGAATTGAAGTCACGTACCGCGTAGACATGGTAGCCATAGTCCGCGAGTTCGCGGACGATCTCGGCATTCTGCAGGCCATGGCTCCAGTCGACGTAATGGCGATGCACCTCGAACACCAGATTGGGCGCGGCACCGGCCGGACGTGACAGCTGCTTTGCCGCGCCCCTGAACACGTTGAGTTCGGCGCCTTCGATATCCAGCATGATCAGGCTGAGCCGATCGATGTCCTGCTGCGCGCAGTAGTCGTCAACGGTAATGGTGGCGAAGCTGGCCGCACCATCGGCGGCGTCGGCGCGTTCCGCATGGGCAAACGAATCGTGGCCCACCAGGCGCAGGTGCGAAGTGCTGTCCGACCACAGGCCCAGGCGCCAGCTGCGGATATTGCCGACGGCATTGAGCTCGGCATTGCGCCGCAGCATGGCCAGCTGGTCCGCGTTCGGCTCGAAGGCGTGGCAGGTGCCTCCGGCCAGCGCCAGCCGGCGTGCCATCAGGACGACCTGGTCCCCGAAATAGGCCCCTCCGACCAGCGCATGGCCGCCAGCCGCGCACAGCCGCAGCAGCAGCTTGGTGGTTTGCGGCTCCCAGACGTGGTCCGGTTGCTCCGGCGTGCTCATGAGGAAATCGCGGGCGATCTTGGTGCGGTACAGGAACTCGAATACGGTCCCGTCGGAGAGCGTCTTGCGCAGGCGGGTGGTTTCATCGTGCAGCGCATCGATGATCGGTCCGGTGATATCATCGCGCACGCTGCCGGCATAGCTGGCCAGGTCCTGTTCGATCGACCTGCACATGGCGAGGACCTTGTCGCGGGCAGCGGGGCTTGCGGCCACGGTCCGCAGTGCCGCAGACAGTTTCTGAAGGGCTTCGGTATTCATGGGGTATCGGATTTGGCTGCGGTAATGAGTCGGGGAAACGGAGCGATCAACGCGGTGCGGCACCAGCCGATTCGGCCAGTGTCGGCAGCGCGAGATCCCTCGCCGAGATAAGCCGGTCTTCACAATCCGGCCAGGCGATGCCGATGTCGGGGTCGTCCCAGCGCACCCCCTGGCTGTGCCGGGGGCTGTAGGGAACGGTCATCTGGTAGAACACCTCAGACAACGCCGTAAGCGTCTGGAAACCGTGCGCCACCCCTTTCGGGATATAGACCGCCCGTTGCGACTGCGCGGAGAGTTCGAATGCCTGCCATTGAAGGTAGGTTGCGGAATCGCTGCGCAGGTCCAGGATCACGTCGTAGACCGCGCCGGTGGTGGTGCGCACCAGCTTGTCTTCTGCGGCGTCGCCTGCCTGGAAATGCATGCCGCGCAGGATCCCGGCGCGCGTGTTGCGCGATACGCTTTGCTGCACGAACCGTGCATTGAGCCCATGGCGCTCGAACGTGTCCTGGCAGACGACGCGGGCGAAATGGCCGCGCTCGTCGTGCAGCGGCTCGGGATCGATCAGCCATGCGCCGGCGATGCGGGTCGGCGTGAAAATCATGGATGCACCACGGTATGGGGGATGGCGGTGACAAAGCGGCCGCCCCAGGCGCGGATGTGTGCCATTTGCTGCTGGATCTCGTCAAGCAGGTTCCATGGGAGCACCAGCAGATAGTCGGGGCGATGCGTGGTGACGGCCTCTGGAGCCAGCACCGGGATGCGCGTACCTGGCAGCAAGCGGCCCTGCTTGGCCGGATTGCGGTCGACCACGAACTCGACCAGATCGGCGCGTGCGCCGCAGTAGTTCAGCAGCGTATTTCCCTTGGCGGCGGCCCCGTAGGCCGCCACGCGTTTGCCGGCACGCCTGGCCTCCACCAGAAACACCAGCAGCTCCTGCCTGGCGCGCTGCACGCGCTGCGCGAACGCTGCGTAGCCGGCGGCCGAGGTCAGTCCGGCGGCGCCTTCCGCATCCAGGCACGCCTGCACGGCGGGCGAGCCGGCATGGCGTGCCGCGGCGTGGCAGGCATACAGCCGCAAGCTGCCGCCGTGCGTGGGCAGATGCTCGACGTCGAAGGCGCGCAGGCCTGCGCGCGCCAGCACCGGCATCAGCGCGGTCAGCGACAGGTAGGAATAGTGCTCGTGGTAGAGCGTGTCGAACTGGTTCTCTTCCAGCAGCCGCAGCAGATGGGGAAACTCCAGCGTAATCACGCCCTCCGGCTTGAGCACCACCGGCATGCCGGCGACGAAGTCGTTGATGTCCGGCACGTGGGCCAGCACGTTATTGCCCAGCAACAGGTCGACCTGCCAGCCTTGCGCGGCGAGCGAGCGCGCGCTCTGCGCATCGAAGAAGACCTCGCGCGTTTCTACGTGCTTGTCGCGTGCCGCCGCGGCGGTGTTGGCGGTGGGCTCGATGCCGAGGCAAGGCACGCCGGCCTGCACAAAGTACTGCAGCAGGTAGCCGTCGTTGCTGGCGATCTCCATGACGCGGCTTTGCGTGCCGATCCCGAAGCGCTGGCGCATCGCTTCCACGTAGCTGCGTGCATGCGCCAGCCACGACGACGAGTAGGAAGAGAAGTAGACGTAGTCGTCATGAAAGTGCACGTTGGCCGGGGTCGCGTCGCGCAGCTGCACCAGCCAGCAGCTCGTGCAGACCATGGCATGCAGCGGATAGAACATTTCTCCGCGATCGGCATGCTCTGGACGGATGAAGGCATTGGAAATCGGCGACAGGCCGAGATCCACTACCGTTTGTTCCAGCGGCGCAGCGCAGGCGCGGCAGGCCGGAGGCGTGACAGTCGAAGCATTCATGGGTGGGCGCAGGTTCGGCAGAAGCGTTCAGGCAAAGTACGCCTCGATCTGTTGTTCGCACATGGCCCGGGCAAGGCCGGGCTCGCGCTGGACGCGGCGATACCACTCGGCGGTGCGGGCCAGCGCCTGTTCAAGGGGCCAGCGCGGACGCCACGCCAGCATGTGGCCGGCGCGGGCGCAATCGAGCATCAGCAGGCCGGCTTCATGCGGCGCACCGGCTTGCGGGTGGTGCGCCCATTGCAGTTCCGGCCAATGCCGTTGCAGGCCGCTCAGTACCGTGCCGACCGAAACGTTGTCAGTGTTGGCCGGACCAAAATTGAACGCGGTGGCAACGTCGCGCTCCCCGGCGAGCAGCCGCGATGCGAGCTGCAGATACCCGTAAAGGGCCTCCAGCACATGTTGCCAGGGGCGGGTCGCATGCGGATGGCGGATGGACAGCGTGGCGCCGGCTGCGGCCGCGCGCGCGGCATCCGGAATCAGCCGGTCGGCGGACCAGTCGCCGCCGCCGATCACGTTGCCGGCGCGCGCCGTGGCCAGCAATACACCGGCGCGGTCCAGGAACGAATGCCGGTAGCTGGCCGCGACCAGTTCGCTGGCAGCCTTGCTGGCGCTATAGGGGTCATGTCCGCCGAGCGCATCGGTTTCGCGATAACCCCACGGCCACTCCTTGTTCTCGTAGCACTTGTCGGTGGTGACGACCACGGCAGCGCGCACGGTGTCGCAAGCGCGTATGGCGTCGAGTACGTTCGCGGTGCCGGTCACGTTGGTGGACCAGGTCGCGAGCGGGTCGCGGTAGCTCTCGCGTACCAGCGGCTGGGCCGCCAGGTGCAACACCAGCTCGGGCCTGGCGGCGCGCATCGCCGTGCGCAGCGTGCCCGCGTCACGGATATCCCCCACCGTATGGCTGACCATGGTGTCCTCGATCCCGGCCAGCCCAAACAGGTTGGGAACGGTCGCCGGCGCGAGCGCATAACCGCTGACCCTGGCGCCCAGCTGCGACAGCAGCAAGGTCAGCCAGGCGCCCTTGAAGCCGGTATGGCCGGTGATGAAGACGCTGAGCCCGCGCAAGCCGTCCAGGCTGCCGGGCCTGCCGCAGCGGGGGAGCCTCACCATGTTTTCCACGGCGCCGCCCCGGATTGCCACAGCTCTTCCAGCTGGTTCTTCTCGCGCAGCGTGTCCATCGGCTGCCAGAAGCCGCGGTGCTCGAACGCCACCATTTGTCCGCTGTGCGCCAGCGCCCGCATCGGCGCTTCTTCCCAGCTGACATGATCGCCCTCGATCAGGTCGATCACTTGCGGGTTCAGCACGAAGAATCCGCCGTTGATCCAGGCGCCGTCCCCACGCGGCTTCTCGGCGAAGCCGACCACCTTGTCGTTGTCGCGCTGGAGGGCGCCGTAGCGGCCGGGCGGTTGCACCGCGGCCACGGTCGCGCGCTTGCCATGCGCGCGATGAAAGGCAATCTCAGCGGAGATGTCGATGTCGGAGACGCCGTCGCCATAGGTGAAGCAGAAGGGCTCGTCCGGCGAAAGATAGCTGCGCACGCGTCGCAGGCGGCCGCCGGTCATGGAGTCTTCACCGGTATCGACCAGCGTGACGCGCCACGGTTCGGCCTTGCGCTGGTGCACGGTGATGCCGTTCTCGCGCATGTCGAAGGTGACGTCCGACATGTGCAGGAAGTAGTTGGCAAAGTACTCCTTGATGACGTAGCCCTTGTAGCCAAGGCAGACCACGAATTCGTTCACGCCATGCGCCGAGTACATCTTCATGATGTGCCACAGGATCGGCTTGCCGCCGATTTCGATCATCGGCTTCGGGCGCAGGTGCGATTCCTCGGAAATGCGCGTGCCGAGTCCGCCGGCAAGAATGACAGCCTTCATGCTGCGGCAACCTCCGCTTGCACGGGCGTTGCCGCTTGCACGGCGATGCCGAGCACGTCGAACACCGTCGGCACCGGAGAGGCCTCGAGGGTTTCGAGCGTCAGCCCGAACTGATCCTGCAACAGCTGGGCCAGTGAACCCCGGTCCAGTCCGTCCTGCTCCAGCCAGTGCGCCAGCAGCCGGTACAGCGGCAGCGCATAGGGGCGCATGCCGATGCTCTCGATCAGCAGTTCGATGGCGAAGGCAGCATCGCCGCCATCGCGTTCGATCACGGCAAGCGCGTAGGCGACCAGCCAGTGGCGATACCACGACGAGGTCAGGTTCTCCAGCAGGTTGCGCAGCGGCTCGTACTCGCGCCGGTGCAGGTGGGCCGCGACCGACAGCACGATCTCGTTGTAGCCATGCCATTTGCCGCCGAAATGCACACCGCTGGGCGCATCCTGCGGCGCAGCGGCCGGCACCGGCCTGCGTTGACCGACCAGTTCCGCAAGCTGGCCCTCGAACCAGCGGGCGAAGCCGGCAGCGTCGCACATCGCACTGCTTTCGACGCGCTGGCGCAGCGACTGCCGCAGCGCGTTGAGCTGGCCGACGTCGGCGGCGAGCGCGCTGGCCACTTCGACATAGCGCTGCGGCGTGTCGCAGATCAGGTCGTCGAGACCGGTCGCGTGCAGGAAGGGGGCGGAGACGCGCTGGTGGAACATGCTGCCGGCCAGGGAAACCACGGGCACGCCCATCCACAGCGTGTCGCAGGTCGTGGTGCCGCCGGTGACCGGCGTGGTATCCAGGGCGATGTCGATGCGATGGTAGGTCACGTACTGGTTGGCACTGTTGCGGGCCACCAGGTCGACGCGCGCGGTATCGATGCCGTTTGCCTCGAGTCGTGCCAGCGTGCGCCCGCGCAGGCTGTCCTGGTCGAGTCCGCTGGCCTCGATCAGCAAGCGGCTTCCCGGACAGGCGGCCAGCACCGCCGCCCACAGCTGCAGCGTCGGCGCCGTCAGCTTGGCCATGCTGTGGCATGCGCCGAACGTGATATAGCCGTTGGCGAGCGCCGGCGTGTCGTTCACGCGGTAGCGCCGCGCGTAGATGCCGAGCGGATTGGTCACCAGAGGGTGGTATGCGCAGAACACGTCGGCGCGGAGCAGGGTCTCGGTGTAGTGCTTGTCGCTGCCCTCCGGGTCGCCGATGCCGTCGGTGATGCGGTAGCCGATCTGCCGCATGCCGGTCGTGCCGGGATAGCCCAGCCAGGTCAGCTGTACCGGAGCGAGCTGGTGCACCATGTAAGTCAGCGGCGACGCGCCGGCGTAGCCGCCCAGGTCGACCAGCGCGTCCAGCCCTGCCGCGCGTACCATGGCCACGACGTCTTCCTCGCGCATGCGCGACACATCCAGGAACTCGTCGGCGTACTGGCGGATCTTCTCGGTGATGTGGTCCAGGGCCGGGCTCAGCGACACCAGGACGACTTCGAAGCGGTTGCGGTCCAGGTTGGCAAGCAGCGGGATCAGGAAGTATGCGCAGGCGTGCAGCCGCAGGTCATTCGAGAAGACCCCGAGACGCACCCGGCCCTGGCGCGTCGGCCAGGCTGGCGGCGCAACGGCCGTGAGGGCGGCCAGCGTTTGCGCCCACGACTGCGTCTCGTGCAGGATCTGCGCGGCATCGGTCTTGTCGTCGTACAGGCAGGCGAACAGCAGGTTGGTGCGGTTGTGGCGATGGGCGGGATCCACCGCGCATGCCTTGCGGAAATAGGTGATCGCCTCGACCGATTCGCCCGTCTCGCGCAGCGCGGACGCATAGTTGCCGAGCGCCGCCGAGTCATTGGGCGCCACGCGCAAGGCCTGGAGACCGGCGAGGCGTGACCCTTCGTAGTCCATCAGGCGGTACAGCACCGCCGCGTACTCCTGCCATACGCCGTGCCCCCTGGGATCGATGTCCAGGCTGCGTTTCAGCAGTTCGGCCGCGCGCTGGTAGCGCGCGCGTTGTACTTCGATCGCCCCGGCCAGCGCCAGCACCCGCGCGTGTTTCGGATAGCACTCCAGCGCCGTTTCCACGGCGGCCAGCGCTTCATCGTGGCGGTCCAGCTTGTACAGGCTCGCCGCCTTCAGGAAATGCTTGTCGACCGTACGCACGCCGATGCGCTCGGCCTGGCCGAGGGTTTTCAAGGCGCCCGCGTAGTCATCTGCCTGGAATTGGGCACGAGCCTTGTCTAGCAGACGTTGCGGCGTGGCGGCTGCAGGAATATGGCGAGGCATTGCGGCGGGTCTCCGGGTGGCGATAGGTGGCCCCGCCGTACATTGCCAGGCAAGGCCGGGTCAATGTAACAAAGGGATCTTCGCCACGCCGGGCCGAACACAGGGCCAAATCGCGCCTATTTCTCCGGTCGGGACGCGGATGGCGGGCACGGCGGGCACGGCTGGCACGATACGCCGCGCCACCGCTGGGAACGGGCGGCCGTCAGGGCTGCGGCAGCTCGGCAATGGTGCCGGCGTCGAGCTGGTACAGCCACGCCAGCAACTCGGCCACCGCCACATACAGCTGTGGCGGGATCTGGCTGTCAAGGTCGACCTGCATCAGCAGGTTGACCAGCGTGGGCGAGTCGTGCACATAGACGCCCGCCTCCCTGGCGCGGGCGATGATCGCCTCCGCCACCACGCCGTAGCCCTTGGCGACGATCCGGGGCGCCTTGTCGCTGTGCTGGTACGAGAGCGCGACCGCCGCGCCGCGGTCGTGGCCGGGATCGCTCATGGCTCGCCGCCGTTGTGCTGCGCGCCCGGCTGCAGCGTGTCGCGGGTCTGCACGTCAAGGCGCTGCAGCGCAATGCCCTGGGCTTCGAGCCGGCTGCGCAACAGCGGGCGCGCCGCGATAAAGCGGGCCGCGATGTCGCTTTCGGTAGTCGCCACGCGGGCCTCGAGGCCGGCGGGACCCAGCGTCAGCAGTGCCTCGACGGCGCCGAGGCCGGGTAATTGCAGCAACATGCGGCTGGTCCAGGGGCGCGCGCCGCCATCGTGTGCATCGGCGCTGCCATCGGCGTCGCTGCGCCGGAGGTCCCATTCGAGCGGCACCCCGGGCCAGGCTTCGCCGGCAAGGCGGAACTGCTGGGAGGCAAGCAGTTCCAGTTGCTGGCGTACCAGGCCTTCGGTGGCCGGGTGGATAGCCGGGCCGGCCGGCGTGGTCTGGCGCGCTGCATCGGCCGGCGCCTGCTCCGGCAGGTCGGCGCCGTGCGGGCCCGCAGACGGCATATCGGCGGCGCGGGCTGCATCGGCCGTGGTCTGGTATGCCTGGGTAGCCAGCGACGCCGCGGAAGGCCGCGGCAGGGGCAGGTCGCCGGCCGCTGCGTGGCGGTAAGCCGTGGTCGAGCCGGCGCCGTCGCGCAGCGCGCGTTCGGCTGCCGCGTGGCTGCGGCCCACGCGCGGGTTGCGCGGCGATGCGAGCGCTTCGGCCAATACCTGCGAAGCCGGAATCAGCGCCGGTGTAGCGGACCGGGGCGGCTCGCCGGCCGTTGCCGCGCCGCCATACGTCAGCAATGCGGCCGCCGGCGTACCGTTGGCCGAGGGCGCCGGCCCGGTCGAGGCAGCAGCTCCGTGGGCGCGCGGGACGGTGGCCTGCGGCTCCTGCAGGATGCCGGGCAAGGCACGGGCGCCGGCGAACCACTGGGCGAGATGTGATTCGTAGAACAGCCCGCTCTGGCTGACGGCGTTCGACAGTGCCGCTGCAGCCGCCGGCACTGACGCCGGTGACGGTGCGGTGCCCAGCAGCGGGGACGCGCGTTGTACCGGTCCGTTCTCGGTGCCGTCCATCACGGCCAGGATGGCGCGCGCGGCGGCGCTCAGTGATTCGCGCGTGGAGGTGCCAGCCAGCACTGCGCTCGGGCCTGCGGCACCGGCAGGGCCGGACGCATGCTGGCTGTTGCGGACCGCCTGCCCGGTCGAATTCTGTACGCCGGACTCGGTGGTCTCCGGTACCGGAAGCAGCGCGGCCAGTTTGTCGATGGCCAGCGCGGGGCGCAGTGCTTGCGCATCTGGTGCCTGACCGGCAGCCAGGCCTGGCAGCAGGAGGATGCCGGTCATGAGCGGTGATGGGCCGTTATGGGCGGTTGTGGGCGGTTGCGGGCGGTTATGGGCCGTTATGCGGGCGCGCGTGGTGGCTCGGCTGGGGTCAGGCCGTGGCACCGTACGCCGCCGACAGCTCGATCTGGCGGCGCGAGCTGGTCAGCAGGTTGCCGAGCCGTTGCAGTTGCGGCATGGCCAGGTCGCGGATGCACGCATCGTAGGTCAGGATGCGGTCCAGCAGCTGGTAGCGCCGCATACGTTCGGCATCGGAGAACGATGCGTCGTGGTCCAGCTGCCGCAGGTGCTCGATTTCCGCCAGATAGCTTTGCTGCAATGCGGCCACGGCATCCCAGTCCGAGGCCTGGGCGGCTTCCAGCATGCGGACCGACAGCGCAAGAATGCGCTCGTAGCACGAGACGATTGGCGAGAACGCGGGAGCGGAGGGGGTACGCATTTCAGTTGTCCTGTAGAGCGGGCTTGTGCTCGGCGGCCTGACCGGTCTCGTCGATCTGGGCCCACGCCGACGCGAGGCTTTCCAGCAGGCCATCGACCTCGCCGAGCAATGCGGCGTCGCTGCGCAGGTTGGCCAGCATCAGCCGGCGCACCATGTATTCGTACAGGGCCTCGAGGTTGGCGGAGATCTCGCCGCCGGCATCATGGTCCAGCACGGCGCGCAGCCCGTTGTCGATGATGTCGATGGCCTTGGAGATGGCGTTGCCGCGCGCGGCAATGTCGCCTCCTTCAAGGTGGAACCTGGCCCGCGCGATCGCCGCGCGGGCACCGTCGTACAGCATGGCAATCAGCTTGTGCGGGCTGGCGCTCATGGCGCCGGTCTGTACGCCGACCTGGGCGTAGGCATTTGCGGCTTGGCGGGCGAACATTGGCTTGGCTTCCTCTGGCTCTGGCGGGCGCGGCTTACTTTTTGCCGGTGTTGTTCAGCGCGGAGAACTGCTGCGTCAGGTAGCTGCTGGTACGGTTCATCTGGGCGACGAGCAGGTCGAGCTGGGTGAACTGGGCCTTGTAGCGCTCGACGGTGGCATTGACGCGTGCCTCGACGCGATCGTAGTCGTCCTCCAGATCCTTGAGCGAGTCGGTGATGCCGTCCTGTGCCACTTTCAGGGCCCCGTCGGTCTTGGACAGGCCTTCGACATAGTCGCTGGCCTGCTTGCCCAGTCCCGCGGCGCCGCCGACGCCCGAGAACATTGCCGTGACGCCGTTCAGGTTCTCGTTCAGCGCCTTGTTCAGCTTGGTGTCGTCGAGCTTCATCGTGCCGTCCTTGTCGAACGTGATGCCGATGCCCATCAGCGTGATCTTGCCGCCGTTGCCGTCATCCATGGCCACACCCAGCATCGAGCGCAGGCTGGAGCGGATCGAGCGCAGCGTATTGTCGCCGGTCAGCGCCGCCGAGGTGCCCGCCGTGGTGTCGAACGCGGTGAGCGACTTGGCCGTGCTCTGGATGTTGTTGTAGGCGGTGACGAAGCCCTGGATCGCCGCCTTGACGGCCTCGTTGTCGCGCGTGACGACCAGCGTCGTGGTGCCGGTCCTGGACAGGTTCATGGTCACGCCCTGGGCCGCGTCGGCGACGGCATTGCTCTGGCTGACCACGTCGATGCCGTTGATCTTCAGCGTGGCATTGGCCGGCGGCACCTTCTGTTCCATCTTGTTCACGCCGGCGCCGGCCGCGGGATCGAAGGCCACCACGTTGTTGAGTGCCGCATCGGTCGAGGACACGCGCATGGTGGCCGCGGTACCGGTCTTGTCCGAGGTCAGCACCAGGCGGTAGGGGCTTGCCGAGCCGTCGTTGATGATGCTGGCGGTTACGCCGATGCCCGCCTTGTTGATGGCATCGCGCATGCCTTCGAGCGACGAGCCGGCGGGGATCGTGACGGTCTTCGTGGTGGTCGCGGCGCCGCCGGTCGCGACGGCCTCGCCGAAGTCGAAGACGATGTCGCCGCCGCCGATGACAGCCTTCTGGTCGGCAACGTTGCCGCTCACCAGCGACTGCGCGGTGGCGAGCGTATTCACGGTGATGTTGTAATTGCCCGGCACGGCATTCGATGCGGTGGTGACGGACATCACGTCGGCCGAGCCGACGCTGGCCTTGACCGCGCCGAAGGTGGCAGCCTCGGACAGCTTCTTGGCCGCGGCCTGGTAGGCGGATAGCACGCTCTGGACCTGGCTGAACGCCGACAGCTTGGTCTGGTAGCTCTTGGCCTGGTTATTGATCACCGTCAGCGGGGCACGCTCGGCCGTTTCCAGGTTCTGCAGCAGGGTGTTCAGGTCCAGGTTGGAGCCGATACCGAGGGAGGAGATCGTTGCCATGATTGTCGTGCCTTTTTTCTTCCACTGATGTTCGGATGGCGGACTGCGATGCGGCGAGTCGTCAGGCTGTCTGGCTGATGAACAGCCCCTGCAGCTTGTCGATCGCGCGGGCGATGCGCATGACCTCCTCGGTCGGCACCTGCCGGATCAGTTCGCCGGTTTCCTTGTCGATGACCTTGGTGACAACGCGGTGGGTGTCTTCGTCGATCTCGAAGCGCAGTCCGATCGACGTGGCCTTCAGCGTCTCTCCCAACTCCCGCAAGGCTGCATCGGTGTCTGCGCCATGCGTGCCCGGCAGTGCCCGTGCAGGGGTTGCCGCCACCGGGGCGGCGTCTCTTTCGCCGGCGGCGACACTGGACGCGGTGGCCGGCACCGAGGCGCCGGAAAACACATCGCGCGGCAGGCGCACCGTGCCTGGATTCACTGTCGGGGAAGGCGCCATCTGCTGCTCCGTCCGGTTGGGCGAGGTTGACTGCTGGGTTGAAACGCTTTGCAGGCAGGCAGGGAGACTGTCTGCCTGCCTGCCTGCAAAGCGTTCCGGCAACGCTGGCTGCGTGCCGTGGCAAAAAGGCCGGGCCTTGCGGCCCAGCCTTCTGCACCAGGCGCTGGCGCGATTAACGCAGCAGCGACAGCACGTTCTGCGTGGTCTGGTTGGCTTGCGCCAGGACCGAGGTGCCAGCCTGTTGCAGGATCTGCGCGCGGGTCATGTTCGACACTTCCGTGGCGTAGTCCGCGTCCTGGATGCGCGAGCGCGAAGCCGACAGGTTGGTCACGGTGGTGCCCAGGTTGGCGATCACCGAGTCAAAGCGGTTCTGCACCGCACCCAGCGAGCTGCGCAGGTCGTCCACCTTTTGCAGGGCGGCATCGATGGCGGCCAGCGGGTTGCTGGTGGCGCCGCGCTGCAGGGCCGACACGTCGATCTTCGAGGTGTCGATGCTGTAGGTGGCGGTCGTGCCCGAGGTCGAGGTCGGATTGGCGGCGTCGACGCCGACATAGAACGTCTGGCTGGAGCCGTTGGCGATGTCGAAGCCGCTGGCCTTCAGCGCGGTCGATTCGGCGGCGCTGGCCGGGCTGATCGTGACTTCAGCGAACCAGTTGCCGTTGCCATCGACGATGGCGCGGTTGGTGAAGGCAACGCTGCCCGACGCCACGCCCAGCTTGGTAGCCAGCGTGCCGGCGGTGGTTTCGGTCACCGACGAGGTGGTCAGCGCGGTGCTGGAACCGAACACTGCCTGGAAGTCAGCCGCAGCGGCGTGGGCAGCCGAGGTGGCCACGGCAGCGCCGTCGAAGGCGTTGGCGCCGCGGGCCTTCGGGCCATTGACGTTGAAGCTGGTCAGGTTCAGCGTCGTCGAGCTGATTTCTTCCAGGTCGATGGTGATCGTTTCCGAATCGTTGGCGCCGACCTGGATGGTCAGGTCCTTGGCCGCCGACGACAGCACCTTCACGCCGTTGAAGTCGGTCTGGGCGGAGGTGCGGTCGATTTCCTGCAGGCGCTGCTTGATTTCGTCCTGGATCGACTTCAGGTCCGAAGCCGAGTTCGAGCCGTTGGCGGCCTGCACGCTCAGTTCACGGATACGCTGCAGGTTGTTGTTGACTTCGGTCAGCGCGCCTTCGGTGGTCTGCGCCAGCGAGATGCCGTCGTTGGCGTTGCGCTGGGCTTGCGTCAGGCCCTTGATGTTGGCGGTGAAGCGGTTCGCAATCGCCTGGCCCGCGGCGTCGTCCTTGGCGCTGTTGATGCGCAGGCCCGACGACAGGCGCTGGATCGCCGTATTCAGCGACGATTGCGAAGCGTTCATGTTGTTCTGAGTCATCAGAGACAACGAATTGGTGTTAATGACTTGCGCCATGGTACGACTCCTATATGCAAAGTTTTGGGCATTCCGGCTAGTGCCGTAACGTTGGCGGCCTGCTTTGCAGGGCGTAGAGTGCCTCCGTTGCTTGGGTTATCGACCGGGCAAGGCAAAGGTTTAGAGTGATCTCCGCGATAGTTTCGCGGGATGCCGGCAGGGCGGGGGAGGCGCCGTGCGACGACGGGCGACGAAGGCGGGAGCGGGTCGGGGCCGAAGGCCGGCTTACCGGCGCTTGCGCGTGCGCGGGATATAGAGCGGCACGAAATCCGGCGCGGCCGCCGTTTCCGGCGCGACCGCGACCGGCTCGGGCGCATCGGCCGGCGTGACCAGGCAGATGGCGCGCTTGTAGACCGCGGTGGGCTGGATGTCGTCGGGCCGCCGGCCGAGCAGCAGCACGAAATCGTCCGCGGCCAGCACCAGCCCGTGCAGCCGGGCGCCGTTGGACAGGTGCACGATCACCGGGGTCTGGCTGATGTGGTATGCGGCGAATTGCTGGGACTGCAGTTGCCGTCGGCTCGGTTGCCTGGGCCGGATTTCCTTCTTCTTCACAACGACTCCGGAAGAGCCCGCATGGGTTCTGGCGGCTGATAACGGTCCGTTGGCCGGCGGCTTGGGGTGCGGCACGGCCTGGGCGGCAGGGGAAACATCCGCTCTCGGTAACGGCGACCGGGCTGGCCGCCCGGGCTACGCCGGGGCCCGGCCTTGCGTGCCGGCCCCGGGATGTCGCGCAATGGCCGGCGGTTGGTGCTGCCAGAAGAGAAGGGGAATACTTCAGGGGCGAGAGTAACAAAGTTTTACAGGGGTTGACGGACGGCACGCCTCCGATGATCTAGAGGAAATGCTCTACTCATGTTGTTGCTTTTGTTTTGTGTTCTGGAGTAGCAAGCCGTGCCCGGACGGGCGAACGAAAGCCCGCCTGGGACCGGCAAGGCCAGGCGGGCGCTGGGTTGGCGGGAATCTGCCAGCCTCTGCAAGAAGTGGCCCGAAAATGATTTCCGGGGCAGAAATGCCAGAAATACAAAAATGCGTGCGCTTTGCGCTAGGGTATCCCCTGATAGAAACAGGATTTACACCTCATGTAAGCGCGTTTATATTCACGACAAGAGCTGTTTGGCTCGAGCAGTCCTGGAAAGCCTACGAGCACCCCGCGCGTGGGCTTCTTTTTTGCCCGCGTCGTTTGAATCGCGCTCTGCGGCGCTGTGGCCTGGCGGTCGCATAACCTGACCGGCCGTTCGGAATGCCGAGCGACATTTAACGCCACTTCACGCGCGCCTGATTCCCCGAAATGCGGGGAATATTGGCGCTAATTCCGCCTTGCCTTCGGCAATGTTCGCTATTCGCCCAAATGGCGGCGCGCGCGGTATGTGGGCAGGCTGGCCTCAACCCGGCTGAGCGTCGAAGCCGCGCGCCACCCGCCGCCGCGCACGCGCGGCCAGGCCGGCACCCAGCGCCCAGCGCAGTGCCGGCGCCAGCACGCGCATGCCGGCCAGCGCCGCGGGCCGGCGGATCGACGGGCCGTCCAGATCCAGCTGGCGGCGCGCCCATGGCGGCAACAGCGCGATGCCCGCATCGGTCATGATGCTGACCGCCGGCTGCAGCAACGGATTGGCCACCGGCATCTTGCGCACCAGCCGCACCACTTCGCGGGTGCGCTCGCTGGCCAGCAGCGCGGGCCGCATCGACTCCAGGTAGGCCGCTACTTCTGCGCGCGAGCGCGGCACGTCGGCCGCGCCCAGCAACTGCGCGATGCGGGCCACCTCGGCGTAATAGCGGTCCTGCTCGGCAGCGCCGAGCGGGCCGACATAGCGCAGGTAACCCGCCAGGAAGCTCGAGACCTCGGCCACGTGCACCCAGGTCAGCAGCGCCGGGTCTGACGCCGCGTAGGGCCGGCCGTCCGGCGCGATGCCGGACACGCCGGTATGAATGCGCCGCACGCGTTCGATCAGCGCCATGGCGTCGGCGCGGCTGCCATAGGTGGTGCCGGCGATGAATTGCGCGGTACGCCCCAGGCGCCCCTGCATGTCGGTGCGAAAGCTGGAATGGTCCCAGACCCCGGCCAATGCCAGCGGATGCAGGGTCTGCAGCAGCAACGCGCTGACCCCGCCGGCGAGCATCGCCGGAAAATCCGCATGCACGCGCCAGCAGACCGCTTCCGGGCCGAACAGGCCCGGGTCGCCCGGCGGGTTGTCATAGTCCAGGCTCAGGCCGGAGTTGCTGCGAGTCAGCGCGCGTACGTGCGCGCCGGCCTGTTCGCGCAGTCTCGTGGAGAGCTGATGCAACCGGCCGCGGCGCTGCGGCGTGGCGCTGCCCGGTGCGGGGTCGGTGACGCTGGACAAAGCTGGGGCTGCCTGGAAAGCAAAGGAATTGGGTCAGGGCCAGCATACACGGTGTGGCGGCAAGCTGCGCGCAACGCGCCGGCCCTGGCCGTAAAAAGGGCCGGAGCCCCGTTCAGGGTCCCGGCCTGCCAATCTCCGGCGTATGCCCCTGCGTCAGCACCGCATGTTGCTCACGCACATACCCGGATAGCTGCCTGTTGTGGTGGCTAGGGGGTTATTGCTGGCGTTGTCCGCCTTGTCCGCCCTGCTGGCCACCTTGCTGCCCGCCCTGGCCGCTCTGCTGGCCACTGCGCTGGCCGCTTTGCTGGCCAGGCTGCGAGCTGCCGCGGTCTTGCTGCTGCTGTTGGTCCTGCATGCGGTCCTTGTCACCCATTTGCCCGCCGCCTTGTTGTCCCGGTTGCTGCTGGCTGCCGCGTTGGCCAGTTTGCGATTGTTCCTGCTGCTTCTGGCCCGATTGCGATTGTTCCTGCTGCTTCTGGCCCGACTGCGATTGACCCGGCTGTTGCTGCTGTCCCATTGCTAGCTCCTTGACGCGGCGAACTGCCGCAGACCCTTCTTCGCAATCGCCATGCCAAGCACGACAGCGCCCGCACACCGCCATGGCCCGGCGCCATGCGCGCGATGCGGCACGCGTGCGCCGCGGCGCTTTTACAACGCGTGGCCCGTTTTACACAGCAACCCGCCGCTGCCGCAGGCCTCGCAATGCCCGCCATGGCGGGAATGGAGCTTGCTGGAAAATGCCTTGCCAGTGGCGCTGCCTGCCAGCCCGGCAGCGGCGTGCGCTGGACCGTCAAGGAGGGAAGCCATGCGATTTTCCCCAACCACCGCGCGCATCGTGCGCATGGCCGGCGCTGCGGCGGCGCTGGCTGCGGCTGCCGGCAGCGCGCTCGCGCTCGACAAGAGCGGCCTGATATTCGCCGCGACGGACAATGCGCCGGTGGCACCGGTCAACTCGGCGCCGGGCATGCCGGGCCGGCCCGACCCGGACAGCAGCGCGGTGACGGGGATCGACCAGGCCAAGCAATCCGTCGAGGACAGCGCCATCACCACCAGGATCAAGACCAGGCTGCTCGGCACCAAGGACCTCAAGTCCACCGGCATCCACGTGACCACGCTGCGAGGCGCGGTCGACGTCAGCGGCACGGTGCCGACGCAGCAGCAGCATGACATCGCGTTGAAGACGATACGCAGCGTCGAGGGGGTGGTTTCGGTCAATGACAATCTGAAGGTGTCGGCGGCGCGGTGAGGGGGAGTGGGTCGGCTGCAAGAGCGACGGGCGTCGGTTAGTGCCACCGAAAAATCAAAGGGGCCACCGTCATTCCCGCGAAAGCGGGAACCCAGCGACTTTGAGGAGCGCTAGCGCTTCAAAGACACTGGGTCCCCGCCTGCGCGGGGACGACGTGTCGGTTGCTGGGAGCACGCAAGCGGGAGTTCTGGTGCGGTGGTGTTGGTGCGTCTCGCGGGGCGTTCAGGCCGCGCGTTTCCTGGTCGTGCCCGTGCTCTTGCGCGCGGCGGGCGCGTGCGATTCGCGTTTGGCGGGCGCGCGCTTGGTGGCGGCGGTCTTGGTGCTGCCCGTACCGCCCGCGCGCTTGGCCGGCGTGGCGCTGGTGCGCTTGGCGGCGGGCTGCTTGCGCGCCGCGGCGTGCCGTGCCGGGGTCTTGCGGCGCGCGGGTTCGGCTTCGGCTTCGGCGTCGGTCTCGTCTTCCTGCTTGTCCTTGCCGCGCTTGCCCAGGCTCTGGCGCAGCAGTGCCACCATGTCGATGACCTTGGCGCCCTGGCGCGGGGCTTCTTCCTCTTCGGCCGGCGGGGTCAGCTGGTGGGTCTTGCCGGATTCGATCTTTTCCTCGATGCGCGCCATCAGGTCTTCGCGGTAGGTGTCGCGGTATTGCTCCGGCGCCCAGTCCTCGGTCATGTCGTCGACCAGCTTGGTCGCCATCTCGATCTCGCGCGCGTGCGCACCGGTGGGCTTGCCGCTGGCGGCCTTGGGCAGGCGCAATTCCGAGATCGGCAGCACCTCGTCGGCGAAGCGCATGGTGTTGAGCACCAGCGCATCGTCGTGCACCAGCATCGCCGCGAGGTGCTGGCGCGCGCGCAGCACCACCAGCGCCAGCGCGGCCTTGCCGGTGCGGCGCATGGTTTCGTGCAGCAGCGCATAGCCGCGTTCGCCGCGCTTGTCGGGCTCGAGGTAGTACGGGGTGTCGAAGTAGTACGGCGGAATGCTCTCGGCATCGACAAAGCTGACGATGTCCACGGTCTGCGTGGCCTCGACATTGGCCCGGCGGAAATCTTCGTCGTTGAGCAGCACGTACTCGTCCTTGGCGTACTGGTAGCCCTTGACGATATGCTCCTTGTCGACCGGCTTGCCGGTGCTCTTGTTGATGCGCTGGTAGCCCACCGGGGCCATGTCGCGCACGTCTAGCAGGTCCAGGTCCAGCGACTGGCTGCGCGACGCGGGTCGCAGGACGACGGGGATGTTGACGAGGCCGAAGGCAATGGCGCCTTTCCAGATGATGCGGGACACTTGATCGCTCCTTTGCCACGGGCGCCGGCGCGTTGCGGCGGCGGTGGCGGCATGTCGCCCGGAGGCGGGTCTTCCACGGGTTGGGGCGGGCCCGGCGGGGGCTCCGGCGGCGGGACTTCGGGCTCGCGGGGCGGGATGTCGGGATCGGGCGTGGTATGCACGGATAGCTCCTGGTTGATGGCTCGGGCGTAAGTAAGGGCGAAAGCTCCGGCTGGCGCGGGCATGCGCGCTAGGCGCGCTCCGTGTCCAGTTCATCCAGCAGCCGCGTCAGCGCGTCCAGGTCGGCGGGCTTGACCAGGTGCTGGTCGAACCCAGCTGCTAGCGCGCGGCGCCTATCCTCGGGCTGGCCGAAACCCGTCAGCGCGACCAGCCTGGCGCCGCGCAGTTCAGGCAGCGCGCGCAGCCGGCGCACGGTTTCAAAGCCGTCCATGGCCGGCATGCCGAGGTCCAGCAGCACCACCTCCGGGCGCGCCTCGGTGGCGTGCGCCAGCGCGCTCGGGCCGTCAGGCGCGGTCACCACCGTGTGCCCCATGGCCTGCAGCGCCATCGTCATCGCCTCGAGCGCGTCGACGTTGTCGTCCACCACCAGGATGCGGCGCGGCACGCTGCGCCGCGGGCCGGCCTTGCCGGAACCGGGGTGCCAGTTCTGCCACGGCTCCACCGGCAGCGTCACGGTGAAGGTGCTGCCCTGGCCGGGGCCGGCGCTGAAGGCACGGATGGTGCCGCCGTGCAGCTGCACCAGCTTCTGCACCAGCGTCAGGCCGATGCCGGGCCCGTCGTGCGGGAAAGCGCTGCGCGGGGCTGGCAGGGCGAGGTCGCGCTCGCCGCCGGTTTGGGTGGTCGGTTTGGTCGAGGTGGCCGAGTTGGCCGGGGCGGCCGGGTCCGGCGGCGCCAGCGGATCGAACAGTTGCCGCTGCAGCGCTTCGGACAGGCCGGTGCCGTTGTCGCGCACGCGCACCGTGACCTGCCCGCCCGAGACGGCGTCCGGAATGGTTTCCGGCGCGCTGTCATCGAAGCCGGCTTCGACCGAGATCACCCCGCCGGCCGGGGTGTACGCGGCCGCGTTCTGCAGCAGGTTGCTGAAGATCTGCGTCAGGCGCACCAGGTCGCCGCGCACCGGCAGCGGCTGCTCGGGCAGCGACAGCCGCAGCGTGTGGCGGTAGGCGTCGAGCACCGGACGCACCGCTTCCACTGCGGTATTGAGCGCGGTGCGCAACTCCACCAGGTCTTGCCGCAGCGTGATGCGGCCCTGGTTGAAGCGCGAGATGTCGAGCAGTTCGTCGACCAGGCGGGTCAGGTGATGCACTTGCCGGCCGATGATGTCGCGCGCGCGGAACATGTCCTCGCGCGTCGGCGCGAGCTGCTGCAGCAGGTCGGCGGCACTGCGCAGCGGCGCCAGCGGATTGCGCAGCTCGTGCGCCAGCATCGCCAGGAACTGATCCTTGCGCCGTTCCTCGTCGTGCAGCGCGCGCCCGGCGCGGTTCTGCAGCGTCACGTCCTGGCAGATGCCGGCGATGCGCAGCGGCGGACTGCCCTCGGCCGCCTGCGCGCGGCCGGTGTCGTCGGCGCCGCCAAGGCTGCGCACGGGGAAGGCGCGCGCGCGGATTTCACGCGGCTCGCCGCTGGGCAGCGTCAGGGCGAACTCGATATCCATGCTGCCGTCGCCTAGCATGCGTTCCACCGCGGCTTCGACGCGCGCGCGGTCCGCCGGTGCCACGCGTTCCAGGCACAGGCGCGGGTGTTCCATCAGCTCTTCGGCGGAGTGGCCGCACAGCGTTGCCAGCGACGAACTGGCAAACAGCAGCTGGCGGGTTGCGGGATCCAGGATCCACACCACGTCGGCCAGCGATTCGGCGAGCTGGCGGAACATATCCTCATGCTCGTGCAGCGCGCGCGAGGTGCGGTGGTAGGCGTCCTCGGCACCGCGCAGGCGCAGCAGCGCCTGGATGCTCGACAGCACTTCCTCGGGTTCGGCCGGCTCGACCAGGTAGCCGTCGGCGCCGCAGTTCAGCGCCTCCACCCGCTGCCGCGATTGGGCCAGCCCGGGCGAGGTCAGCAGCACCAGCGTGCGCGCGGTCTGCGGATCCTCTTTCAGCAGGCGGCACACTTCCAGGCCGCTGATGTCGGGCAGCCTTGCCGACAACAGCACCAGCGCGGGCGCGTGCTGTCGCACCAGCGACAACGCCGAGTGGCCGGTCACGGCCTCGATCACCGAAAAGCCGCCGCGATGCAGGATGCGGCTCTTGACGTAACGCGGCCCCTCGCGGTCCTCGACATTCAGGATCAGCGGCGCACGGTTGGCTTGCGGCTTCATGGCTGCACACCCAGCGGCGCAGCAGGGCGCGCGCCAAAGCCGTGGCAGGCCGGCTCAACCACGCAATGTAAAAGCGCGCCGGCCCGCGCCGCGCGCGTGTAAAGATTGCCACGGTACCGCGCACTGCCTTTGAAAATCTTGCAATGCCCCATCCCCCAGATCATCGCCGTCCCCCTTGTGGATCAACATGGCCGCGTTGCGTTGCGAAGGCCGTTCTGCTTCGCCGTGGCAAGACGCGTGCCGGGTGGGCAACGTCGCGGGCAGCGTGGGGCAGGCGGTCCTGGCGCCGCGCGGGCATGCCGGTGTCCTGGCCGGCGTGCGGCGCTTAGCGGCGCGCGGCCTCGCCGCTGTGGGCCTCGGCACTGGGCGAGGTACCGCCCTGCGGGCCGGTGGAGCGCGGCGCTTCGGCGGCCTTTTGCGGGATCTTGCCCGGCTCGGTCCAGCCCTTGTAATCCGTGCCCTTGCCAAAGCGCGCGGCAATACGGTCCTGCACCACGGCCAGCGCATCGGCTTGCTGCTTGGCGGTTTCGGCCTCCTTGGCCTTCTTGGCCTCGGCGGCCTGCTGCTGCTCGGGAGTCGGCGGGGGCAGCTTGGCCTGCACCGGCGCCGCCGCGCAGCTCAGCATGGCGCACGACACCAGCAGGCGCCGCAGGCCGCGGCGGTTGCGCGGCGCCGCGCCGGTGGTGCCGGCGGCGCGCAGGTTGGCGAGGATCTTGAGTGGGGGCATGGTCGGTCTCCATAGGGTGTTGCCGCCCTGGCGCGATGCGGGTGGAAAACGCCGGGGCACGCTCGCCACCAAGGGGCAAGAAATGTGCCGCCGGCCAGGGGCCCGCGAGCGTTGCCGGCGCTGCGGCTAGCGGGCCCGCGCCAGGCGTGCCGCGGCGCGCGTGATGGCCTGCCGGGTGCCGGCGTAGTCGGCCCACGGGTCGGCCGCTTCCAGCGCGTCCAGCCGCGCTTCGACGTTGGCGACGGTCCATTGCGCGGCGCTGGTCAGTCCGTCAAGTTCGTCCCATGCCACCGGAATCGACACCCCCAGCCCGGGCCGCGCGCGTGCCGAGAACGCCGCCACGGTGGTGGCACCCATGCCGCTGCGCAGGTAATCGATGAAAATCTTGCCGACCCGGTTGCGCGCCCCGCTCTTGGCGACGAAGCGCTGCGGCAGCGTGGCGGCCATGTGCAGCACCACGTCGCGCGCGAAATCCTTCAACTCGTCCCAGCCGGCGCGCGGCGTCACCGGCACTACCACGTGCAGGCCCTTGCCGCCGCTGGTCTTCAGGAAGCTCGCCAGCCCCAGCTCGTCCAGCAGCGCCTTCGTCAGCGCGGCGGATTCCTGCACCTGCTCCCACGGTACGCCCTCGCCGGGGTCGAGGTCGAAGATGATGCGGTTGGGCCGGTCGATGCTGCGCTTGCTGGCATTCCAGGTGTGGAACTCGACCACGTTGAGCTGCGCGGCGGCGACCAGCGCCTCGGCCGAGGCAATCTCCAGCAGCGCGGGATGGCCCGGCCACAGGCCGGGGTCCAGCACGTTGAGGCCGTCCACGCGCAGCGTGTCGCTGTGCCGCTGGAAGAACTGCTCGCCGGCCACGCCGGAAGGCGCGCGCACCATCGCGATCGGGCGACCGCGCAGGTGCGGCAGCATCAGCGGCGCGGCGCGTTCGTAGTAGCGCACCAGTTCGCCCTTGGTCAGGCCCGACTCGGCATCGATCACGCGTTCGGCGTGGCTGATCGAGACCTTGCCGCCCACCGCGGTGGGGCGCTTCGCTTTGGCGCCTGCTTTCGGCGGGGGCTCGGTTTCGGCAGCGGGCTGGCGGCGCGTGGTGGCCGCCGCCTTGCCTTTGCCCGCAGGGTCCGCCGGCCGCTCCACCGAGACCGCGCCGGCAGGCTTGTCGGTGCGCAGGCCATGGAATACCGCATGGCGCACGCGGCCTTCGCGGGTCCAGCTGCCGAACGAGACTTCGGCGACCAGCCTGGGCCTGACCCAATGCCCGCGCACGCCGGCAGGCACCGTATGGAACGGCGCCGCATCGGCGCGCAAGGCGTCGAGCTGCGCGCGCAGGTCATCGAGCGTGCGGGTGTCGAAGCCGGTGCCGACATTGCCCGCGTAGCGCAGGCGTCCGCCGCTGTCGTGCACGCCCAGCAGCAGCGAGCCGATGCCATTGCGGCTGCCCTTGGGATCGGTGAAGCCCGCCACCACGAATTCCTGGCGCAAGGTGCATTTCAGCTTGATCCACGTATTGCTGCGCGCGCTGACGTAGCCGGAGTCCACGCGCTTGCCGATCACGCCTTCCAGCTTCATGCGGCACGCCGCATCCAGCATGTCGCCCGCGCTGGCTTCAAAGTCCTCGCTGAACTGCAGGCGCGGCGAGGCGTTGTGTTCGAAGATCCGGCGCAGCAGCGCGCGCCGCTCCAGCAGCGGCACCTTGCGCAGGTCATGGCCGGCGAAGTAGGGCAGGTCGAAGGCGAAGTACCGGATCGCCTCGACGCGCGCGGTATCGAAGGCATTCTGCAGGGCCTGGAAGTCGGTCTCGCCATGCTTGCCCAGCACCACGATCTCGCCGTCGAGCCAGCCGTCGGGCAGCCCCAGCGCGCCGACATCGCGGGCCAGCGCGCGCAGCTTGCTGGTCCAGTCATGGCCCTGCCGGGTGAACAGCCGCACATCGGTGCCGTCGACGCGGGCCAGCAGCCGGTAGCCGTCGAACTTGATCTCGTAGCGCCAGGCCGCGGCGTCGTGCGGCGGTTTCTCGACCAGCGTCGCCAGTTGCGGCGCCAGCGCCAGCGGCAGCGCCGCGCGCGTCGCGCCGGCCGGCGGCTTCAGCGCCGCGATGGCGCCGTGCGCCGCCGGGGTGGCCGCATCCGACGCCTTGCTTGTCTCCTTGCTTGTCTCCTTGCTTGTCTCCTTGAGCGCCGCCTTGCCGGCGCTGGCGCGCCTTGCCGCGGGCTTGCGCTGCGTGCCGCCCAGCACGCTGTCCGGCAGGGCCTCGACCACGTCGAATTCCGACGCCGGCACCGCGGCGTCGTCGCGTTCCTTGATCAGCAGCCACGCGTCCTGCTCTTTCTGCCGGCTGCCGTGCATGCGTACCAGGGTCCAGTGCCCGTGCAGCTTTTCGCCGCGCAGCTCGAACTTGAGCTTGCCGCTGCGGTAGCCTGCCTCCGGGTCGCCCACCGGAATCCAGGTGCCGCGGTCCCACACGATCACCGTGCCGGCGCCATAGTGCCCTTCCGGAATCACCCCCTCGAAGCCGGCGTAGTCGATCGGATGGTCTTCGACATGGACCGCCATGCGCTTGTCGGCGGGGTCCAGGCTGGGGCCCTTGGGCACGGCCCAGCTCTTCAGCGTGCCGCCCAGCTCCAGCCGGAAATCGTAGTGCAGCCGACGCGCCGCATGCTTCTGGATCACGAACGACAACGCCGCGGCGCGCTTGCGCGGCGCGGCGCGGGCGCCGCCGCTGGGCTCGGGCGTGGCGCCGAAGTCGCGCATGCGGCGGTATTTCTCGAGCGCCTCCGGCGTGCCCTTCGCGGCCGGCCTGGCCGCCGTCTTGCCGGGCCTGGCGCTGGTACCGGCTCGTGTGCTGGTTCCGGTGGTCTTTGTGCCGGGTTTGCTGCCCGTCCGGGCGGCGGGCTTTGCCGCGCCCTTGCCGGCGGGGCGCCGTGCGCGCGAGTCCTGCGGAGTGGTCTTGGCCATGGCGGTCGCCGGTTGCGTGGATGCATCCAGCTTAGGCAGCACATGGGCGCGCTGAAATCGGCGCCCGTCCTACAGGCGCCGGCCGGCAGTCTCGACCCGCGGGCGGCATGCGCCGCCCGGGCCATGTGGTTCTTACCGGGCGTTGTAAATCTGCCGCGGGCATCATGCCCCGGCGCCGCGGTCAGCGCTGCCCGGCGACGGGAACGCTCCTTGCGACTTGCCACCGGCATGCCCGGCGCCGGGCCGGGCCTCCCGTGGAGGAAGCGGCAGATGAAACCCACCTTGAAGAGAATCAGCTCGCAGGTCATTGTGCTGACCGGTGCCAGCAGCGGCGTAGGGCTGGTCACCGCGCGCAAGGCGGCACAGCAGGGCGCACGCCTGGTGCTGGTGGCGCGCAGCGAGGGGTCGCTGCACCAGCTGGCGGAAGAACTGCGCGAGCAGGGCACCGAAGTGATCACGGTGGTGGCGGACGTCGGCCGGCACGATGAGGTCGGCCAGGTGGCGCATGCCGCGATCGAGCGCTTCGGCGGCTTCGATACCTGGATCAACAACGCCGGCGTGACCATCTTCGGGCGCCATTGCGACGTGCCGCTGGAAGACCAGCGGCGGCTGTTCGACACCAACTACTGGGGCACGGTGCATGGCTCGCTGGCGGCCGCGGCGCACTTGCGCGAGCACGGCGGTGCCATCATCAACATGGGCAGCGAGGCCGCCGACGGCCCGATGCCGCTGCAAAGCGCCTACTCGGCATCGCAGCATGCGATCAAGGGCTTCACCGATTCGCTGCGGCTGGAGCTGGAGCAGGAGCAGGCGCCGGTCAGCGTGACGCTGATCAAGCCCGCCGGCCTGGAAACCCCGCTGGCGATGCACGCCAAGAACTTCCTCGACGTCGAACCGCGCCTGCCGCCGCCGCTGTATGACCCGGCGCTGGCCGCCGACGCGATCCTGTTCGCCGCGGAAAACCCGCGCCGCGAGCTGTTCGTGGGCGCCGCGGCCAAGGCTTTCTCGGCGGCCGCGTACCATGCGCCGCACACCTTCGACCGCTTCATGCGCCGCTTCATGGGCCGCGCGCAGCAGACCCGCCATCCGGCCGGCCCGCTCGAGGACAACACGCTCTACGGCAGCAGCAGCGGCCTGCAGGAACGCACCGGCGCCCACACCGCGCTGCATTCCTGCCCGTACACCACCACCGCGCGCTACCCCATGCTGACCACCGCGCTGGTGGTCGGGGCCTCGGCCGCGGTTGCCGCGATGGTCCAGCGGCGGCGCCGCTAGCGCCCCACTGGGTCCGGCCTGCGCCGTGCGTCGCCGCGCACGGCGCGCGTGCGGCCGACCACCATCTCTCGCCCTCCGGAACGGGCCTGCGACCCTTGCGCCGCCATATCGGGTGGCGCATGGGCCGCGAGCGCCTATCATTGACTGGAATGCCCGCGTCCGCGGGCATTCGGCGCTGTGCTGCGGTATGGGCCCGTGGGCCCGTGGGCCGCATGCCAGGCGTGCCAGCCGTCAACCCAATCTACCGAAGGGTGATCATGTCCGGGCTGCAAGCGGCAACCGAAGTTCGCTCGACCCACGTGGATCCCTCCGCCGGCCTGGCGCCGGAGGGTGATGCCCTGCAACTGGCGCAACGCTATCGCCGCCTGCTCGATGCGGTGGAAGATTGCGCGGTGTTCGAACTCGACGCGCACGGCGTGATCGTGGCCTGGCCCGAACCCGCGCGCCGGTTGTTCGGCTACAGCGCCGCGGAGATTGCCGGCAGCCCCCTGTCGCGGCTGCACCGTGCCGATGACGTGGCCGCAGGCCTGCCGCAGCAATGGCTGGAGGCGGCCGCGCACAGCGGCCATGCGCGCGACGAAGGCTGGCGCGTGCGCCGCGATGGCAGCCTGCTGCGCGCCAGCTGCGAGATGCGGCGCATCGATGCCGCCGGCCTTGCCGATGGCGCCGCGGGCGCGGGCTTTATCGTGTCGTGCCGCGACATCACCGTGCAGCAGGCCGCCGCCGACCATGCGCGCCTGGCCGACGACAAGCTGCGGCTGCTGGCCGAGAACCTGCCCTGCACCGCGGTCTGCGAACTCGCGCTGGACGGCACCATCCGCAGCTGGAACGCGGGCGCCCGCGCGCTTGCCGGCCACACCGCGGACGAGGCGGCAGGCCAGCCGCTGGCCTGGCTCTATGCCCGCCAGGATGCCGCCGCGGGCCGCCCGCAGGCGGCGCTCGAGGCGGCGCGCGCCTGCGGCCAATGGGCCGGCGAAGAACGCCTGGCGCGCAAGGACGGCTCGCTGGTGCGCTGCGCCACGCGCATGGTGCTGGTGCGCGATGCGGCGGGGTGCCCCGAGAGCCTGCTGTGGACCGCGCGCGACCTCAGCGATGCGCTGCGGCTGGAGATGCTCGATGCCGGCAACCGCCGGCTGCAGTCCTTCCTGGCCATCCTCGCGCACGAACTGCGCAACCCGCTGGCGCCGGTGCGCAATGCCGTCGAAGTCATCGTGCTGACGCCTGACACCGGGCCGCGCGTGCGCCGCTGCGCCGAGATCATCGACCGCCAGCTGCGCCAGGTGGAGCGGCTGGTCAACGACCTGCTCGACGTGGGCCGCGTGACCGCCGGCAAGATGAAGATGGAACTGACCCCGACGTCCTACAACGACGTGGTGAGCACCAGCCTGGAAGCGATCCGCCCCACGCTGGAGGCGTCAGGCCAGCAACTGGTGGTGTCCCTGCCCGAGGTCTCGCCCTACGTGCGCGCCGATGCCGCGCGGCTGGGCCAGGTGCTGCTGAACCTGCTCAGCAACGCGACCAAGTACACGCCGCGCGGGGGTACCGTCAGCGTGCAGGTCAGCGTCGAGCCTGCGCGCGTGATCACCACGGTGAGCGATACCGGCCGGGGGCTGGAGCCCGCGGCGCTGGACCGCATCTTCAACCTGTTCGCGCAGGAGAGCGACGCCGGCAGCCGCAGCGGGCTGGGCATCGGCCTGGCGCTGGCCAGGGCCATACTGGAAGCGCATGGCGGCGCGATCCAGGCCGACAGCGCGGGCGCGGGCAAGGGCAGCACCTTCACCGTGATCCTGCCGCGCGCCAGCGCGCGCCCGGCCGAGCCCGCCACGGCGGCGCCGGGCAAGGCGCCGCGCCGGCGCGTGCTGGTGGTCGACGACAACGCCGACTCGGCCGACAGCATGGCCGAGCTGCTGACCCTGCTCGGCCACGAGGCCGAGGCCGTGCACAACGGCCAGCAGGCGCTCGGCGTGGCGGCGGCGTTCCGGCCCGACTGCGTGCTGCTGGACCTGCAGATGCCCGACATGTCGGGCTATGAAGTCCTGGCGGCGCTGCGCGAGGCCTTGCGCGGCCGCGCGGTGCAGTTCCTGGCGCTGTCGGGCCGCGGCACCGCCGAAGACCAGCGCCGCAGCAGCCAGGCGGGCTTCCATGCGCACCTGACCAAGCCGTTGTCGATCGAGACCTTGTCGCGGGCGCTGGCCGAGCCGGTGCCGGCAGACCCCGGGCCTTACAAGGAGCGGTAGGCGTCGAGCCGGTTGTAGAGCGTCTTCAGGCTGATGCCGAGCGCGCGCGCGGCCTGGCGCTTGTCGCCGTCGAAGCGCGCCAGCGTCGCCATGATGATCTCGCGCTGGGTATCGGCCAGCGTGGTGCCGACGCGCACGTTCACCACGCCGTCGACGGTGGTCGGGCGCGGCGCCTGCGTGGCCAGGTTGGGATTGCCGATCTCCACCACCTTGTCGGCGAGGATGAAGGCGCGGTAGACCGCGTTCTTCAGCTCGCGCACATTGCCCGGCCAGTCGTAGCGCACCAGGCGGTCCAGCGAACCCGCCGAAAAGCTCTTGTCGGTGCGTTCCATGGCGTTGTACTCGGCCAGGAAGTGGCGTGCCAGCGGCACGATGTCGTCGGGCCGCTCGCGCAGCGGCGGGATATGCAAGGGGAAGACCGCCAGCCGGTACAGCAGGTCTTCGCGCAGCTGGCCGCCGCGCACGGCCTCGACCGGGTCGCGGTTGGTGGCCGCCAGGATGCGCACGTCGGTGGCGATCAGCGTATCGCCGCCGACGCGGTGGAAGGTGCGGCCTTCCAGCACCCGCAGCAGCTTGATCTGCATCTCCAGCGGCATCTCGGTGACTTCGTCGAGAAACAGCGTGCCGCCCTGCGCCTGCTCGAAGTAGCCCGCCTTCTGCTCGATCGCGCCGGTGAAGCCGCCTTTTTCATGGCCGAACAGCTCGGACTCGATCAGCGTGGGCTGGATCGCGCCGCAGTTGACGGCAATGAAGGGGCCGTTGCGGCGGGCGCTGCGTTCGTGCACCGCGCGCGCCACCACCTCCTTGCCCGAGCCGCTTTCCCCCACCGCCAGCATGGTGACATCGGTCGGCGCCACGCGCTCGATCTGCGCCAGCAGGCGCTGCATCGCGGGCGAGGTGCTTTCCCACAGCAGCGACACCTGCGACGGCACGGCGCGGCGCGGCGCGGGTTCACTGGCCGGCGCGGTGCCGGCGTGGCTGGAAGCGGGGGCGGCGTTGCTGCGCCGCGAAGTACTGGCGGTCACTGGCACAGGTTGCTGGCCTGGAATCGGCCGGTCGAGGGTTGCAGGTAGCGGGTTGCCGCGGGAAGTTCCTATGCTAGCCTTTGGCGTGGGGGCTTGCCATAGCGGCGCGCGCCCGCGCGGAAACTTCCGACAGCTGTGTCAGACGGACACCGGCAACGACCGTGCCTGCCCGCGCTTAGACTGGCATTACGCAGTGTGGACGCGCCCCGCGGACCAGATTCCGCGCTCCAGGCAGTGCCCGCCTGTGCCTGTCGTTACGTCGTGCGCGCCACGCATGGAGCGCGCCGATGGATCTCCCGGGCCCCCGCCAGCGGCGGTGCGGTGCGGAGGCAGGTGCCGGGACGGTGGTTGCCTCGAGTTCCCATTAGGTCTCACTGACGGATCGTATGCCCCACATCCTGATTGTCGATGACGACGAAAACGCATGCGCTGCCCTGGCCGAGATCGTAGCCATGGAGGGCTTCACCTCCGCCACCGCCGGCACGCTGCGTGAAGCGCGGCTGCAGATCGGCTGGCGCATGCCCGAGGCCATCGTGGCCGACCTGCGCCTGCCCGACGGCAACGGCATGGAGCTGTTCGAGGAGGTCGGCGCCTCCGGTGTCGAGGTGATCCTGACCACCGGCTACGCCAGCGTCGAAAGCGCGGTGGAAGCGCTGCGCGCCGGCGCCACCGACTACCTGGTCAAGCCCATCAACGTTGCGCGCCTGCAGACCGTGCTCAAGCGCCTGGCCACCACCGGCGAGCTGCGCGCCGAAATCCATTCGCTGCGCGGCGAATTGCGCCGCTATGGCCGCTTCGGCCGCCTGATGGGCAGCTCCGAGGTGATGCAGGCGGTCTACGACCAGCTCGCGCGCGTGGCGCCGACCGAGGCCACCGTGCTGCTGATCGGCGAAAGCGGCACCGGCAAGGAGCTGGCCGCGCAGACCGTGCACGAGCTGTCGGCGCGGCGGCGCCAGCCTTTCCTGGCGGTCAACTGCGGGGCGATCTCGCCCACGCTGATCGAAAGCGAGATGTTCGGCCACGAGCGCGGCAGCTTTACCGGCGCCGACCGCCAGCACAAGGGCTATTTCGAGCGCGCCGACGGCGGCACGCTGTTTCTCGACGAGATCACCGAGATGCCCGCCGAGCTGCAGGTCAAGCTGCTGCGGGTGCTCGAGACCGGCACGTTCATGCGCGTGGGCACGAACCGCGAATGCCATGCCGACGTGCGCGTGCTGGCGGCGACCAACCGCAATCCCGAGGAAGCGGTCGCCGACGGCAAGCTGCGCGCCGACCTGTTCCATCGCCTCAATGTCTTTCCGGTGGAGTTGCCGCCGCTGCGCGCGCGCGGCGACGACGTGATCCAGATCGCCAACATGATGCTGGACCAGCTCAATGCCGAGCAGGGCGTGCAGCGCCGCTTCGCGCCCAATGTGCTCGACAGCCTGCGCCTGCACGCATGGCCCGGCAACGTGCGCGAGCTGCGCAACTTCGTGCAGCGCGCCTTCATCATGGCCGACGACGACCTCATCACCGAAGCGCAGGTGCCGCTGCAGGTCGCGGCCACGCAGTCGCCGGGCGCGGCGGTGGTGTCGGTGCCGGTGGGCATGTCGCTGGCCGACGCCGACCGCCAGCTGATCTTTGCCACGCTCGAGCAGTGCGCGGGGGTCAAGAAGCACGCGGCGGAAATCCTCGGCATCAGCCTGAAGACTTTGTACAACCGGCTGGAAGATTATGCCGCCCGTGGCGAATTGCCAGAGTGGTTGCGCGCGTCGCGCAACGACTCGGGCCCGTCCGCAACCGGATGACGGCGCGCGCCATCGCTTGGGACGGCGGGGGTGGCGGGCAGGCGCCGCGGCGCCGGTGCAGCCTGAGTCCCGCGCAGCACGCTTCTTGCTTTTCAGCAGGGCGATGTTCCCGGCCGATACGGCCTGCCATGTTCACTGGCCGTTGCGGCCGCTCCGCACATGACGCAGCAATTTCCGCCGTCCGGCGAGCCGGACACTCCTGAGCCACGCCCGGCGCTGTCGCTGGACCCTTCCGGGACCCAGGCGACCCGTGCGCCGAACGCGGCGAGCGCGCCGAATGCAGCGAACGCGCAGGCGGCCGCCGGCAATGGCAGCGCCGAGCCGGTACGCAGCGTGCAGGAGGTCAGCACCCTGATCGAGCAATCGGCGCACGACCTGCGCTCGTCGCTCAACGCCATCCAGAGCTGGGCCTATGTGCTGGACCGCGCCTTCGATACCACGCCGGCGCCGGCGCAGCGCGCGCTCGACGGCATCCGCTCGGGCATGCAGCAGCAACTGGCGCTGATCGAGGAAATGGAAGAAGCGGTGCGGCTGCTGGCCGACGAGAGCGCGCCGCGCTGGCAGCAGCTGGACCTGCGCGTGCTGGCGCTGCAGGCCATTACGGACCGCCGCCACGCGGCCGAGGCGCGCGGCGTGCTGCTGTCGCCGCTGAGCACGGACGGGTCGGTCTGGCCTGCCCCGCTGACCGGCGCCACCGGCGCCACCGCGGGGGCAGCCCCGGCCGAAGCGCCCGAGGCCGCGGCCGCCTACTGCGTCGACGGCGATGCCATGCGGCTGGCGCCGTTGCTGCGGCACCTGCTGGTGCACTGCATCTGGCGCGCGCCGACCGGCGGCGCGGTGCACGTGCACCTGTTCAGCGAGCCCGACTACGTCAAGCTGCGCATCACCGAAAGCCCGCCGCTGGATTCCCAGCGCAGCGCCAGCCGGCTGGCTGCGCTGACCGATTTCTTCGGCCGCCGGGCGCCGCAGGGCGGCGAGCCGCCATCCCGGCAAAGCAGTGCGCTGCTGCTGACGCGCCGCATGGTGGAAATGCACGGCGCCGTGCTGAGCGCGGAGAGCGACAACTGCGACAGCGACAAGGTCAGCGTCTGCATCGCGGTCCGGTTCCCGCGCCATATGCCCCGCGCCTGAACGCGCCGCGCCGGACATAGGGCCTGCGCCGATGTAGTTTTTACCAGACCGGCCCCAACGCTACGCGTACCACTTGCCCGGCACGCCATGGCCGGGCCGTCGCAGGCCGCAGTACGGCAGTGTTCACACCGGTCGTGGCAGGGCTGACCGCCCGGCCCGTTGCTGACGAGATTCTGGCCCGTCCCTTGCATGGATGAAACACCCCAAACCAAGGAGGGAACAACCATGCCCAACGCCAGCCGCAAGTCCGCCCAGGCCGAGCAGGTTGCACAGAAGCCGTCCCGGGCAAAGTCCGCGGCCGCGACGCGGTCCGCGCAGTCCACCAGGGCCACGCCATCCGCGCGCGCCGGCACCGCGCCGCAGGCCCGCGGCAGCGGCCCGTCCGCGGGCAAGGGCGCAGCCGCCAAGCCGGCCGCGGGCGCCAAGGCCCGCGGCAAGGAAGCCAAGACCTACCAGGCTGCGGTCGACGACTCGCTCGAGATGACCTTCCCCGCGAGCGATCCGATCTCGCCCAGCGCTGCCATGCACGCCGAGAAGAAGACGCACACCGCGCGCGACGACGTCGACTGGAAGCTCACGCAGGGCAGCCAGGAACAGCCCGTAGGCGCGAAGCCGGCCGGCCAGCGCAAGGGCGCGGCGGCGGAATCGGGCCGCCCGGCGAAGCCCGCTGCCAGCATGGGGGCGAAGACGGCAGGCATGTCAGCGAAGCCGGCCGCGAAGACAGCGACCAGGACCGCCACGAAGTCGGCCGGGTCCGGTATGGCCAGGCCAGCCGCCAAGCCTGCGGCCAAGACCGTCCCCAAGTCCGCCTCCAAGGCCGCCCCCAAGGCCGCCCCCAAGGCCGCCGCCAAGCGCGCGGCCAAGCCTGCCGCGAAGACCGGGGCATCGAGCGGGGCCAGGGCCGCAACCAAAACCGCGGCCAGGTCCGCCAAGCCGGGCAAGCCGGCCAAGCGCTGAGGTATGTGCCTGCCCCCTTTAGTCCACCTTGCGTCCTAGCGCCGCGGCGCGGTTGCCACCAGCCCGCCGCGGCTCCGAACACGTCGATGAACGAAAAGGAGCCACCATGTCCGCCATCATCGCTGGCCGTTTTGACAGCTTCTCCACCGCCGAAACCGCGGCGAGCCGGCTGCGTGCGCAGGGGTTTGCCGACCAGGACCTGAACCTGTTCTACGTGAACCCGCCCGGGCAGCATGCCGCCTATGCCATCGGCGGCGACCACGCCGCCGATGCCGGTGCGCGCAAGTCCGGCGTGGGCGCCATCAGCGGCGTGCTGATCGGCGCTGCCGTCGGCGCCGCGGTGGGCGCGGCGCTGGTCGCCGCGCTGGGCGAGACGCCGCCGATGTCGATCCTGGTGCTGGTGTTCGCGATCGGGCTGGGTGCCTACCTGGGCTCGCTGGCGGGAGCGCTGGCGCTGGCGCGCAACGCCGGGCGCAACCCGCGCACCGGCCAGCCCCCGGTGCGCAATGCCGGGGTCGTGCTGGCGGCGCACCTGACCAGCACCGACACCGCCACGGCGGACACGGTCGCCACCGTGTTGCGCCAGGGCGGCGCCAGGGATGTCGAGCGCGCCGAAGGCCAATGGGTCGACGGGCGCTGGGCCGACTTCGATCCGCTGGTGCCGCCGGTGCCGGCCGACACGCGCCAACGCAGCTAGCGCGCCGCACGGCGCGGTTCGCATTCCGCCCGACTCCCCACCCGAGCAGCCAAACGGAGGTATCCATGAACCCTGTCCAACCTGAAACACCGGGCGCCGAACACCCGCACGGCGCATCGATCGTCGGCGGCATCGACCGCAATTCCCCGGGTCCCGGCCCGTTCGTGATGGCCGCCGACACGCTCGAGGGCAACAAGGTGGTCGACCCGGCCGGCGACGACATCGGCACCATCGACCACATCATGATCGACGTGCTCGGCGGCCGCGTGGCCTATGCCGTGCTGGCCATGGGCGGTTTCCTCGGCATCGGCGAAAAGCTGTTCGCGCTGCCGTGGTCGGCGCTGACGCTGGATACGCGGCGCAAGTGCTTCGTGCTCGGCGTCGAGAAGGACCGGCTCAAGGCCGCGCCGGGCTTCGACAAGGACCATTGGCCCACCATGGCCGACTCGCAATGGGCCACCAGCATCCACCAGTACTACGGCATCTCGCCGTACTGGGAAGCGGACCGCTATGACCCCTGGGGCTGAGCGCAGCCGTGAACGACAAAGGCGCCGGAGCCACGCTCCGGCGCCTTTGTCGTCTGGCGTTGGCGTTCAGACCTTGTGGTTGACCTGTCCGGCGGGCTTGTCGGCCGGGTCGGCATGCTTGCCGCTGCCGGCGGGCTGGCCCTGCGGTTCGGGCGCGGGCGGCTGGCGCGTCGACAGCGCGTTATGCACGCCCAGCACGCCGGGGCTGACCGCCGCGGCCTTTTCCACGCGCTGCGCGGTGCCGACGTCTTCCACGCAGCCGCGCACGGTCACGCGCCGGTCTGCCACCTCGAGCGTGACGCCGTCGGGAAAGCGGCCGTCGAAGGCCGCGGCAATCTGGGCGCGCACGGCTACGCGCAGGGCTTCGTCATCGGAAGAAGGACTTGCGCTCATTGTGGCTCCTGGGTTGGATGCTGGGGTGTTCAGCGCGCCGGCGCCGAAGGCGTGGAGATCGATGCCAGCGCCTCGCCGGAATCGCGCGTATCGGCGCCCTTGCTGGCGAGGTCGCCGAGCGACACGATGCCCACCAGGGTGTGGTCGTGGTCGAGCACCGGCAGGCGCCGCACCTGCGCGGCTTCCATCTTGTGCTGCACGTCTTCGAGCGATTCGTCTTCGAGGCACCATTGCACTTGCGGCGACATCGCGTCGGCCACGCGCGTGGCCTGCGGCGGCCGGCCGCTGGCGATGGCGCGCACGGTGATGTCGCGGTCGGTCAGCATGCCGACCAGGCGCCGGCCGTCGCATACCGGCAGCGAGCCGACATGCAGGTCCGCCATCAGCTGCGCGGCATGCTGGATGGTTTCATCGGGCGTGATATAGGCCGGCTGGCGCGTCATGATGTCGACCACGCGCTGCGGCGCGCGGGGTTGGGTGGCAGGGGATTGGAACATGTCTGGCTCCGGTTCGCTGCGGCACCGGTCCCGCGGGCGGGGTCGGGCCTGGTCAACAGGGCAGTCGACTGCCACCGGCGCACCGGGGAGTCGCCGCTTCGTCATGGCATGCGGCGCAAGAAGCGTTCCTGTCGCAGGCGCGCGCAGGCTGTCTGCAAAGCGGACGTGCCGCCGGCAAGATTTATCACCCGATGTAGAAACGAAAGCGGCGCGCACGGCAAAACGCGGCAAGTGCTGCGCCCGTTGTAGGACTGCGCCCGCTGCACATTGGCCATGCGCTCCATACAATGAAATCAGCGTGCCGCCCGGCAGCGGCGTACCTGGCGGCTCAGCTGGCGGCTCACCTGGCGGCCAATCCGGCGATCTCTCCGTGGGAGTGCAACGATGCCCAAATCCAGCCCTATCCTGCCCGGCGTTGGCCATCGGCCCGGCGCCGGCAAACGTGCCACCGTGCTGCACCTGTTCGACCGCTTTGCCGGCGGCGCGACGCGCCATGCCGGCTCGCCGACCGCCTTCGTGCTGGCCGTCGGCGTGGTGGTGGCGTGGGCCCTGACCGGGCCGATGTTCGGGTATTCCGAAACCTGGCAGCTGGTCATCAATACCGGCACCACCATCGTCACCTTCCTGATGGTGTTCCTGATCCAGCAGAGCCAGAACAAGGATGCCGTAGCGGTGCACCTGAAGCTCAACGAGCTGCTGGCCTCGCACCGCGAAGCCAGCAACATGCTAGTGTCGATCGAAGACCTGGACGAAGAGGAGCTGCGCCAGCTGGTGAGCTTCTACCGCCAGCTCGCCGAGCTGGCCGACCAGGAAGACGGCATCAAGACCAGCCATTCGCTCGACGAGGCGCGCGAGAACCACGCCGCCAAGCGCCACGCGCGGGCCTCGCGCGGGCGCCAGCACGAAGCGCCCGCCGGCAGCGCGCCCACGCCCGCCAGCCCCGCTACCCCCGCCTCGGCGGCCTCGTAGCCTGCCGGCCGCGGCCCCCCTTGCGCAACACCCATGCGACAGACCCAGACAGGAGCCGGCCGTGACCACATCCAGCATTGCAAGCAAGCGAAAACCCTCGCTGCCGGCTGCAGGCCCGGCAGCCGCGCAGCAGCGCGGCCGGACCGTGGTGGCCTACGGCTGCGAGAGCCTGGGCCAGGCCGACAGCCACCATGGCATGACCCTTGCCAATATCGCCCGCAAGGTGGCCGAGATCGCCGGCCTGCCGTTCGCGGGCGGCTACGCGGCGTCTTCGGCAACAGGCCCGGCGCCATACCTGGTGCCGGCGCAGACCCTGGTCGGCGGCGAACTGGCGGCGGACCTGGGCGTGCGCAGCGAGGACGATCTCTTCGGCGGCGTGGTGCCGTACGCGTTCGTCGCCACCAAGGCGATCACGCATGGGCTGGTCGACCCCGGTGCCGCGGCGCCGCGGGGCTGGTCCGAAGCCTTCGTGCGGCGCGTGGTAGGGGCCACGCTGCCGGGCTTCACCGCGTTCAGCATCGGCGATGCGCGCATCGCGGCGCAGCGGCTGCTGACGCTGGGGCCGGTGCGGCTGAAGGATACGGGCGGTGTCGGCGGGCTGGGCCAGCGCGTGGTCGACAACGAGGCTGCGCTGGAGCAGGCACTGGCCGCGCTTGCCCCCGAAGTCGTGGAACGCGACGGCCTGGTGTTGGAGCGCGACCTGCGTGCGCCGCAGACCTACAGCGTCGGCAAGGTCATGCTGGCGGGGCTGGAGGCCAGCTATTGCGGCACCCAGGGGCTGACCGGGAACAACCGCGGACAGAAGGTCTACGGCGGTTCCACGCTGACGGTGGTGCGCGGCGGTTTTGACGCGCTGCTGCAGCACCCGTTCGATGCCCGCATCCTCGCCGCGGTGCGCGCGGCGATGGTGTACCACGAGGCCGCGCTGGCCTGCTATGGCGAGGGCGGCGGCATGGTGCTGTCGCGCTGCAACTACGACGTCGCCTTCGGCGCGCCGGCCGGCAGCGACGCGGGTGGGCAGATGCTCGGCGGCGTGCTGGAACAGTCCTGGCGCGTGGGCGGCGCGACCGGCGCCGAACTGGTGGCGCTGGCCGCGCTGCGCGACGATCCGGCCCGCACGCGCGTGGTCGCGTCCACGCGCGAAGTCTACGGCGACGACGTGCGCGTGCCGGATGACGCCGAGATCTATTACCAGGGTGAAGACCGCCATGTCGGTCCCCTGACCAAGTACGCACGACTGGAGCCTGAATCCGATGGCAACGCATGAAGAACTGCTGCAGATCGAAAGCGAGGGCGGCACCATCGCCGGTACCCTGATCAGCCCGGAAACCAAGTTGCCGGGCGTGTTGTTCGTGCATGGCTGGGGCGGCAGCCAGCAGCAATACCTGGCGCGCGCGCGCAAGGTGGCGGGGCTGGGCTGCGTGTGCCTGACCTTCGACCTGACCGGCCACGCCGGCACGCGCGCGCAGTACGAGACCGTCAGCCGCACGCGCAACCTCGCCGACGTGGTGGCGGCCTACGACGTGCTGGTGCGCCAGCCCGAGGTGGACCGCAACGCGATCGCGGTGGTGGGCAGCAGCTACGGCGGTTATCTGGCCGCGCTGCTCAGCGGCCTGCGCCAGGTGCGCTGGCTGGCGTTCCGCGCGCCGGCGCTGTACATGGACTCGGGCTGGGACCTGCCCAAGCGCCAGCTGCACCGCGAGCAGGACCTGGTCACCTACCGGCGCAGCATGGTGCCGCCGGCGAGCAACCGCGCGCTGCGCGCGTGCACCGCGTTTACCGGCGACGTGCTGGTGATCGAATCCGAGCACGACCAGATCGTGCCCCATGCCGCGGTGATGAGCTATGTCGATTCCTGCGTCCACGCCAACTCGCTGACCTACCGCGTGATCAAGGGCGCCGACCACGGCCTGAGCGACGAGGAATGCCAGCGCACCTACAGCAGCATGCTGGTCAACTGGCTGCGCGAAATGGTCACCGTGGCCCGCGCCGGCCCGGTCACCGTCGAGCGCGCGGCGCCGCCCACGCCGAAGCCCGCGCCCGCGCCCCCCGCGCCCGACGCCGGGCTCGAACCGGAGCACGAATCGCAGCACGCACCGCAGCACGAGTCGGCCAGCGCGCCGGGCGCGGCCTAGCGCGCGCGCCCATGGACAGCACGCTGCCCGGCACCGAAGCCCCCGCCGCGTTCGACGCGGTGCTGCGCGACGCGGGGCTGCGCTATGTCGACGACAGCAGCCCGGGCATCACGCGCCGGCGCCATGGCAGCGGCTTCAGCTATACCGGCCCGGACGGCAAGCGCGTGACCGATGCCGCCACGCTGGCGCGCATCGCCACGCTGGCGATTCCGCCGGCCTACGAGTCAGTGTGGATCTGCCCTGACCCGCGCGGCCACCTGCAGGCCACCGGGCGCGATGCGCGCGGGCGCAAGCAATACGTCTATCACCCGCAATGGGCGACGCTGCGCGATTCGGACAAGTACGCGCGGCTGGCGGCCTTTGGCGCCGCGCTGCCGCGGCTGCGCGCGCGCGTGGCGCGCGACCTGCGCCGCAACGGCATGCCGCGCGAGAAGGTGGTGGGGGCGGTGGTGCTGCTGCTCGACGCCACGCTGGTGCGCGTGGGCTCGCCGCGCTACGCGCGCCAGAACCGCACCTACGGCCTGACCACGCTGCGGCGCCGCCATGTGACCGTGCGCGGCAGCCGGCTGCGCTTCCAGTTCACCGGCAAGAGCGGCATCACGCACGATGTCTCGGTCAACGACCCGCGCCTCGCGCGCATCGTGCGCAACTGCGCCGACCTGCCGGGCCAGTGCCTGTTCAAGTACCGCGACGGCGACGGCGAGATCCGCGAGATCGGCTCGGCCGACGTCAACGCGTACCTGCAGGAAGTGACCGGCGGCGACTTTACCGCCAAGGACTTCCGCACCTGGGCCGGCAGCGTGCATGCGCTGGCGATCCTGCGCAGGCTGCCGGAAGCGGCCAGCGACACCGCCCGCCGCAAGGCGGTGACCGACGCCATCCGCGAGGTCGCAAGCCAGCTGCGCAATACCGTCGCGGTGTGCCGCAAATGCTATGTGCATCCCGACGTCATCGATGCCTACCTCGCCGGCGTGCTGCAGGCGGACGGCCGCGCGCCGGCCATGACGCGGCTGCGCGCGGACGAGGCGCGGCTGCTGCAGCTGCTTTCCGAAGGGCAGTCCCCGCCGGGCAACGGCAAGAAGGGCAACAACGGGTAGGCGCCGGCGGCGCTCAGCATCCCAGCGCGCCGATATAGCCGGGCAAGTCCTTGGCTTCGCGCGAGTGCGCCAGCCGGAAGGCCGTCGCCAGCGCGAAGGCGAAGTGATGCGGCGTATCGAAGGGCCCCGGCACGTGGCGGCGGAAGAAGTCCGCCCAGCGGAAGTCCAGGTAGGCGGTCTTGACCTTGCGATAGCCGCCGGCCAGCTGCACGAAGGCCTCCAGGCTGCGGTACGGGTCGTCGCGCATGTCGTGGATGGCTTCGGGCAATTCGGTCAGCGGACGCCGGCGGCCGTGTTCGTCGTAGGGATGGACCATGTGGTTGGCGACCATATGGCGCCAGAACGCGGGCACGTCCATGTCGCTCAGGTCGGCGCGGACGATGCCGGGCACGTGCGTGAGTCCCAGGTCATGCCAGGCCCGCACCCAGTGGTGGTGATCGACCACGTAGAGCGCCTGGGCCGGCCCGATCACCAGGTGCACGCGGTGCCGGTCCAGGAAGGCCGCGCGCGCTTCGGGCGCAACGCGGCGCGTCGCGTGCACCTTCTGCGCCACGTGGTAGCCGCCCACGGTGATCTGGGTGGGACGCAGCGCGTCCAGCGGCACCATCAGCTTGCTGTCGGCCGCGAGCTTGCGCGGCGCCCGCCGCGGGGCGGGCGCCGTGCGTGCCGGGTCCCGGGCCGGTGCCAAGGCTCAGCTCTTGTTGAGCGTGCGGTCCGGCGAAGTCCCGCCGGCCGACGCCGTGCCGGTGCTGTCCGACGAAGCGTCGCCGCCCACCTCGGAGCCGGCCGCCCAGGAACTGCCCTGCTGGCGCTGCACGCGCAGGCGGTTGTCGACTTCGGTAACGCCGAACACCGCGTCGGCGATTTCCTCGACCACGTATTTCTCGCGGCGCTCGTTGACGGTGCCGTCCAGCGTGACGACGCCGTTTGCCACTTCCACGGTGACCTCGCCGACGTCGATATACGGGTTCATCGCCAGGCGCTCGCACACATCCTCGCGCACGCGCTCGTCAGAGCGGCGATAGCCCTTGGGACCGGTCGCGCGGCGGCCGGCATGCTGCCCGCCCTGCGCCCCGGAGGCGCTGGCCTGGCCGGCGAAGGGCGTGCGGCGCCGGTAGCCCGGATCGTCCGGATAGACGCGCTGCCCGCCGCTGTACGACTGGCCGCCGCGGCCCGGATCGCCGAAGTAGCCGCCGCCATAGCTGGGCTGCCCGCCGCGCTGGGCGCGGTCGCGTTCGCTGCCTTCCTGCCAGTGCATGGCGCGGCCGCCTTCGCTGCGGCCCTGCTCGGAAGCCCAGCCGCCCTGGCCGCGCTGAGCGCGTTCGCTGCGTTCGTCGCGCTCGTTGCGCTCATTGCGTTCCCCGCGCCAGGCGGATTCACTGCGGCGCCCGCGCGGGCCGAAGCGGTCTTCGTCGCGGTAACCGTAGCCCGACTCGCGTTCCTGGCTGCGGTAGCCGCTGTCCTGCGGCGAGGGGCGGTAGCCGCCGTAGCCGCTGCTGTACGGATGGCCGCTGCCGCCGACATCGGCGGCGCCATAGCCTTGCTCGCCCCAGCTGCCGCGGCGCTGCCCGGCGGGCGTGTCCTGCTGGTACCACGGGCCGCCGTGGCGCGAGGTTTCACGCTCGCTGCCGAGGCTGCGGCCCTGGCCGCGGGCTTCGTTGCGACCTTCGTTTCGATCCTCGTCGCGGCGGCTTTCCTCCCAGCGCTGGCGGCTTTCATAGCCATGGCCGC
Organism: Cupriavidus taiwanensis; assembly: GCF_900249755.1. Taxonomy (NCBI): domain Bacteria; kingdom Pseudomonadati; phylum Pseudomonadota; class Betaproteobacteria; order Burkholderiales; family Burkholderiaceae; genus Cupriavidus; species Cupriavidus taiwanensis. Next base: position 1,923,193 of record NZ_LT976854.1, on the reverse strand, counting down.
CATACTCGCCACGGCGCTGGCTGCTCTCGCCGCGCCAGTCTTCGCCCCATTCCTGACCCCAGTCCTCCGAGCCGCGGCCCTCGCTTTCGTCGCGCATCCTCTGCTCGGGACCGCGGTCGCGGCGTTGCGCTTCAGGCCGGCCGCGGCTGCCGCGGTCATTGCGGAAGTTGAACATATCTGCCTCCTGGGTGTGAGGCTCCCGCGCGCTGGCCCTGCCCGCAGGCAAGTGCGGCAGGCGCCGGAAGCCGTTGACGTTTCAGATATGGAGAGGGCCGCAAAATCCGTGCCCCGGCACGTAGACGAAGCGGCGCAGCGTAGTACTGCGGCGCGCTGTAAGGATTGCCGTGCGATGTAAGGGTTACGGGCAGCGCGGCCGGGCCGGTAGCGCAGCGCGCGCCGGCATGCGGGGTCCGGCCTTGCGCTTTGCGGCATGGAACTTGCGCGCCACCCTGGCATCTTGCATGGCCGCGGCGTGCCGTCACGCCGGCGTCGCATGGCGCGGCCGCCCCCGACAGGAGACTGCCATGTCCACACCCAAGAGCGTCCCGCCCCAGCACCAGTCGCGCCAGCCCGGCCTGGAAGCGCCGATGCGCCCGCAGCCGGACAGCGGCGCGGACGATTACGTCGGCAGCGGCCGGCTGGAAGGCCGCGTCGCGCTGGTCACCGGCGGCGACAGCGGCATCGGCCGCGCCATCGCGGTGGCGTTTGCGCGCGAAGGCGCCGACGTCGCCATCGCCTACCTGAACGAGCATGCCGACGCGCGCGAGACCGTCGACCTGGTCGAGCAGGCCGGCCGCAAATGCCTGGCCATTGCCGGCGACCTGGCCGACTGCGACCACGCCGAGGCGGTCGCGCGGCAGACGCTGCAGCAGTACGGCAAGCTCGACATCCTGGTCAACAATGCCGCCGAGCAGCACCCGAAGGAATCGCTGGAGGAAGTCGACGCCAGCCAGGTCGAGGCCACCTTCCGCACCAACGTGTTTGCGATGTTCCACCTGACGCGCGCGGTGCTGCCGCACCTGAAGGCCGGTGCGTCGATCCTGAATACGACCTCGGTCACCGCCTATCGCGGCAGCAAGCACCTGCTGGACTATTCCGCGACCAAGGGCGCGATCGTGTCGTTCACGCGCTCGCTGGCGTTGCAGGTGGTCGAGCGCGGCATCCGCGTCAACGGCGTGGCGCCGGGCCCGATCTGGACCCCGCTGATCCCGTCCACCTTCAGCCCGGAGGAAGTCGCGGAATTCGGCAAGAAGACACCCATGGGCCGCCCCGGGCAGCCGCTCGAGGTTGCCGGCGGCTATGTGTTCCTGGCCTCCGATGCGGCCAGCTATATCACCGGGCAGATCCTGCACATCAATGGCGGCGAGGTCGTGAACGGCTGAGCGACCGCTTGCGCCATGCCCGCGCATGTAGTTCCGGGGCCGCGTTTGCAAATATTGCACGCAGCGCTTCCGCCGCCTGCCGCGCCGTGCAGATCCTGCGCGCGGGCGTGGCTCTTGCAATACGGATGAGATCAGCCGACCGCCATTGCCAAACACTGGGAGGCATCATGTCATCGATTATCGCGGGTCGTTTCGACTCGATCGCCAGCGCCGAGGACGCCGCGCGCACGCTGTTCGCGCGCGGGTTCTCGGTCTGGGACGTATCCATCGTGTCAGTGCGGGACCCGTCCGCTGACCAGCAAGACGCCGGCGCCGGGGAGGCGCCCGCCGACAACGTCATGCTGGCCGCGTGCGTCAACAACGGGCTGGGCTCGGTGGTCATCGACGTGCTGCGCGAAAGCGGCGCCAGCCGGCTGGAGCGCACGCAGGGCACCTGGGAGTGCGGGCAGTGGACCGATTTCGATCCTGACCGGCGCGGCGAGCCGATCCGCGAGGGCGAAGGCGAGTACTGGCCGCGTCCGCTGGCGAGCGACGCCACCGCCGAGGAAAGCACCGGGAATGAAGACCCCGGCAGCGAGCTAGAGCATTTCGTCAACCAGAAACGTGTCGAGCACGACTGAACGCCGCGCCGGGCCGGCCGACCCGGCCACCGAAGCCGCGCCCCTCGACACGCCGCACCGCGCGCGCGGCAAGGCCGTCGCCGAACTGGCAAGGCTGCGGCCGACCCAGCTGACGCTCGGCTACATCCACGTCCACCACAAGATGGAAGTCACGCAGCGCCACGCCGACCCGGAAGACGGCGAGGCGCTGCAGCGCTTCATGCGCCGGCATCGCATCAAGACGGTGGTGGGGCCGGGCGGCGCGCTCTATATCGTCGACCACCACCATTGGGCACGCGCGTGGCTGGACCTGGGCTACCAGCTCGCACCGGTGCAGGTGCTGGAAGACCTGAGCGACCTGGACCCGGCGGCGTTCTGGAAGCGCATGCACCAGCTGGGCCATGTCCATCCCTACGATGAACACGGCAAGCGCCTCGGGCCCAGGGCCTTGCCCCCGACCGTGCGCAGCATGCGCGACGACCCGTACCGCAGCCTGGCCGCGTTCGCGCGCGAAGCGGGCGCGTACCGCAAGCCGGGCAGCGCCTACGGCGACTTCTGCTGGGCCGGCTTCCTGCGCAAGCGCGTGGAGCAGGACCTGCACAGCATTGCCGGCTTCGGGCTGGCGCTGGCGGAAGCGATCAAGCTGGCCCGCAGTTCGCGCGCCAGGCGCCTGCCCGGCTATTGCGGCGGGCCGCTGGAGGGCAAGACCGGCAAGCCGGCGAAGGCGCTGAAGCCGGGCAACGGCGACAACGGCGGAGCCGGGTAGCACCTGATAGCGCCGGATAGCGCCGGAAAGCAACAGGGCAGGCGCATGCGCCTGCCCTGTGCTGGTATCGGTCAAGGTTCGGTCAGCGTTCCGACTTGTGCTTCGGCATGCCCTTGGTCTTGGTCGAAGCCATCTTGTCGAGTTCCTTCTCGCTCATCGACTTGTACATCGAGCGGGAAGGTCCCTTGAGCGAACCGGCCTTCTTTTCGCCGCGCTTTGCGGAGAGCGCCGCTCCGGCGGCCTGCTGTTGCGCCTTGGATTTTGCTGGCATCTCGGTCTCCTTGCGAAAAGGTGGAAAGGTTGAAAAAGGACCGGGCACACGCTGGCGCGCATGCCCGCGCTTCGTTATAGGTGCCAGGCGCGGCCGGGACAAGCGCGGCCGGCACGCACTGCCTGCGCGCCCGCGACCGCGGCCTGTTGCCGGCCGGACGCTAGATCCGGCCCAGCACCACCAGCAGCACCACGATCAGGACAATCAGTCCCAGGCCGCCGCTGGGCCAGTAGCCCCAGCCGGAACTGTATGGCCAGGCCGGCAGGGCGCCGATCAGCAGCAAGACGAGAATGATCAGAAGGATGGTGCCGATTCCCATGGCGTGCTCCTTGTTCGTGGATCGGGGAAGCCGCGCGGCTTCCGGTCCGAGGCGGCTCCGCAGAGCCGTCCGCTTACCGTTCAGCGTAGATCAAGGGGTGCGGGCATCCCTCCGGGCAAGGGCTGATATCGGTGTAGGAATCGGACGACGCCCGGGTGCGCGCAAGTCGACCCGCAATGCGCTCAGGCCGTGTTCAGCCCGTGTTCCACGGCATAGACCGCCACCTGCACGCGGCTGGCCAGGTTCAGCTTCTTCAGGATGTTCTGCACGTGGATCTTGACCGTGCTTTCGGCCACGCCCAGGTCGCGCGCGATCTCCTTGTTGCTTTCGCCGCGCGCCAGGCCCTGCACGATCTCGCGCTCGCGCGCGGTCAGCCGCGGCGCTTCGTCCTGGCGTGGCGCGGCCACGGGCGCGGGCGCGCGGAACTGGGCCACCAGCTTGGCGGTCATGCTGTCGGAGATCACCGGCTCGCCGGCCGCGGCGCGGCGGATGCCGGCGATCAGCGCCTCGGTCTCGATGTTCTTGATCAGGTAGCCGCGCGCGCCGCCGCGCAGCGCGGCGGCCAGTTCCTCGGCTTCCTCGGACACCGTCAGCACGATCACCGCGGTCTGGGGCAGATCTTCCACCAGCAGTTGCAGGGCCTCGAGCCCGGACAGGCCCGGCATGTTCAGGTCCAGCAGGATCACGTCGGGGCGGTGCTGCTTGGCGCGCTTGATGCCTTCCACGCCGTCGGCGGCTTCGTCGACGATCTCGAAGTCGGCCTGGCGCTGCAAGAGCGCGCGGATGCCCGAGCGGAACAGGGTGTGGTCGTCGATCAGCAGGATGCGGATGGTCATGGCTGGGCCTCGCTCAGGCGGGTCAGGGTGTTGAGGGGGTGGGCGGCGCGCTCGCGCCGGGCGGCGCCCTGGCTGCCGGCGGGCAGCACCAGTTCGATGCGCACGCCGCTGCCGGGGCTGGCCTGCACGTGCAGCTGCGCGCCCAGCCGCGCGGCGCGCTCGCGCATGATGCTCAGGCCGATATGGGCGTCGGCGCGGGTGGCCAGTTCGTCGGGGTCGAAGCCCTCGCCGTCGTCCTGCACCACCAGGCGGAAGTCGCGGCCATGGCTGAGCGCCACCGCCACGTGCGCCGCCATGGCGTGCTTGCGCACGTTGGACAGCGCCTCCTGCAGGATGAACAGCACCTGCAGCTGCTGCTCGGGCGACAGCGGCCAGGCGCCGCCGCCTTCGTCGATGGCCAGCGCGGCCTCGGTGCGGCATTGGCGGCGAAAGCGCTCGACGGTCTCTTCCACCGCGGGCCGCAGCTCGCCGGTGCCCAGCCGCGAGCGGAAGTTGTTGAGCAGCTCGCGCACGTCCTGGTAGCTCTCTTCCACGCCATGGCGCAGCATCGGCACCAGCTCGCGGGTCTCGGCGAGGTCATCGCGCGCGACCGCGTCGTCCAGCAGCTGCACCTGCAGGTTCAGGTAGTTCAGCCCCTGCGCGATGCTGTCGTGCAGGCCCTGCGCGACCAGGTTGCGCTCTTCCACCACCGCCAGCTGGCGCGCGGTGGCGGACAGGCGCAGGTGTTCCAGCGCCGTGCCCAGGTGCTGCGCCAGCGTCTGCAGCAGCTGCCGGTCCGACTGCGGAAGCTTGCGCGGCGCGCGGAAATGCAGCGCGAACATGCCGGTGGCGCCGCGCTGGCTTTCGATGCGGAACGCCGCCAGCGACTGGAAGCCATCGCGGCCGCACGGCGTTTCGTCGGCCGTGCCGGCACGCACCGCCCCGCGCAGGTCGACAATGGCGACCACGGCCTCGCGCGTGGCATCGCCGCAATGGCAGCCGCTGGCCGACGCGCACGAGTCGGCCTCGGCCAGCGCGGCGGGCAGGCCGGCGGCGGCCAGCAGGTGCATCCGGCCGTGGCGGCTGTCGAGCACGCGCACGCTGCCGCCGTCGGCATCGAACTGCCGCATCACCCGGGCCAGGAAGCCGTGCGCCATGGTTTCGGCGTCGGCGGCCTGGTTCAGGAAGGCGGCCATCTCGTACAGCGTTTCCAGGTCGCGGTTGTGGCGCTCCAGCTCGGCGGTCTTCTGCGCCACGCGCGACTCGAGATCGTGGTACAGGTCCTGCAGCTCGCCCGCCATGCGGTTGAAGCCCTCGCTGAGCGTGCCGAACTCGTCGCGGCTTTCCACCGGCAGGCGCAGCGAGAATTCCCGCGCCGCCATGCGCCGCAAGCCGTCCTGCAGGCGCAGCACCGGCAGGATGATCCACAGGTAGAGCAGGTAGATCACGGCGACCGTGCCGATGCAGGCCATCAGCGCCAGCGCGGTCTGCGACAGGCGCAGCAGGTCGGTCTTGCGCGCGCTGTCGTGTTCGATCATGCCGACCAGGCGGTCGGCCTGGGCGACAAAGCCCGGCAGCGCGCCGACGTAGGCGGCAGGCGCCGCGCCGGCCACGGCCAGCGGGCGCAGCTGCTGTTGCCAGTCAAGGGTGACGCGGGCCAGCTGCGCGTGGATGGCGGGCTCGTCCGGCAGGAACAGCGGCCGCGCCGCGTCGCCCTTCTGCAGCAGCGCCAGGGTGGCGTCCAGCGCCTGCACCTGCGCGGGCAGGTCATTGGCGCGGCCCGCGTGCGCCAGCGTCAGCTCGATCGCCACGCGGTTGGCGCGCATGCGCAGGCTGCCGGCGTCGTTGATCGCGGCGCCGGCGCCTTCCAGCTTCCACGACAACCACAGCGTGCCGGAGATCATGCCCAGCACCACCAGCAGCACGGCCAGCGAGAGCGAGATGATGCGCGTGGAAAGACGATGGCGCAGCGCCGGCAACGCGGATGCCGCCGTGGCTGGGGCAGGAGGATTGGTATCAGGCATGGCGGTATCGGGGGCTACCAGGGGAAGCTGTCGTGGCCTGTCGAGGGAGCCGGGCAGCGGGCCGACGGCCAGGGCAACAGGGACACGCAGGAGTCGGAAGCGATTTTCCCCGCGCGAATGGGTGGGCCACCTGCGCAAGATCAAGGAAACCCGGCTTTGGCGCGCGTATGTGCGGGTAGCGGCGCATCGCGCGCATGGCGTGTGACGCCAGGGCGGGGTCCATCACATCGTGATATTTCATGCCGCCGGACTTGGCCCTGGTCAAATCCCTGCGCGGCGCGGCGGCCTAGCATCGGCCCTTTTGTCAGGACTGGCGAGAAGGATCGATGGCCGTATCCACTTCAAAGGGCGCACGAATGCGTCACGGCCGCCATGCCGCGGGGCGCGCATGAAAGGCGCGGACCTCGACTATGCGCGCGCGCCGCGGCCGGCGCTGGTGTTCGGCTGCCTGCTGCCGGCGCCGTGGCTGGGCGCGGCCGCGGGGCTGCTGCTGGCAGCGGGTCCGGCCGCGGGGCTGCCTGACCGCTTTGCGCCGCTCGCGCTGGCGGCGGTGCATGCGCTGGCGCTGGGCATGCTGCTGCCGGTGATGGTCGGGGCGCTGTTCCAGATGATGCCGGTGGTGGCACGCGTGGACGTCCCCGGCGCGGGCCGGCTGGCGCCGTTCATCGCCGCCACCGGCGCGGCGCTGGCGTGCGCGCTCGGCTCCGGTCTGCTGGGCGGTGCGACGGCGGCGATGCGGGTTGCCGCCGCGCTTGGCGCGGTGCTGCTGCTGGCGGGCGCGGTGCTGCTGGCCGCGGGCCGGCGCGTGGCCGCGGCGGACGCCACCACGCGCACGCTGGCCGGCATCGGCGCGCCGCTGATGGTGGCGGCGCTGGCCGGCATCGCGCTGGCGGGCACGTTCGGCGGGCTGTGGCGCGTGCCGGTGGCGCAGGCGCTTGGCCTGCATATGGCCTGGGCGCTGGGCGGGTGGCTGGCGGCGCTGGTCAGCGGAGTCGCGGCCACGGTGCTGCCGATGTTCTGGCAGACGCCGCGCCTGCCCGCGGCGCTGGCGCGCAGGCTGCCGCTGGGGCACTGGGGGCCGCTCGCGGTGTTCAGCGCCGTGCTGCTGCTGTGGCCCGATCAGCCGGTGCTGGCGCAGGCCGCGCTGGTGGTGTGGCTGTCGTTCGTGGCGGTGCTGGCGGCATGCGCGCTGGCCGGCACGCTGCGCGCGCGGCGGCGCCATGATCCGCTGTGGCTGCTGTGGCCGGTCGCATGCGCCAGCATGCTCGGCGCGGCTGTGCTGGGCGCGGCGGCGGTGGTGCTGCCCGCGGTGGCGCTGCCGCTGGCGTGGTGGGCCGGCACCATGGCGCTGGTCGGCGCGGGCGTGCTGCCGGTCACGGCGATGCTGGGCAAGATCGTGCCGTTCCTGGTCTGGCTGCACCTGCGCCGGCTGCTGCCGCGACGGGCTCGCGTGCCGGCCATGCAGGCCATCATCCGGCCGGGCCGGCAGCGCGCTCAGGCGTGGCTGTTGCTGGCGGCTTACGCGCTGCTGCTGGCGCTGCCGCTGGCACCGGCGCCGCTGGCGCGCGCGGGTGGGCTGCTGCTGGCGCTCGCCAACGCGTGGCTGGGGTGGCAATTGCTGGCGGCGCTGCGCTGCATGCGGCGAATGCGCAGGGGTGGGGGGTTGCCGGCGCGGGTTGCTTACCAGTTCGGCATGCCCTCTCCCCCACCCCTCTCCCGCAAGCGGGCGAGGGGAGCCTGGTTCGGGCGGCGTTGGTGAGGGCGGGCATGGTCTGGCGCGCTGCCGGTTTGCTCCCCTCTCCCGCTTGCGGGAGAGGGGCAGGGGGTGAGGGCAGGCCTTTGCATACCGCAAACGCCTGACTTCGTTGACGCGCCCGGCCCTCACCCCGACCCTCTCCCGCAAGCGGGAGAGGGAGCACACCGGCGCTGAGCGGGAGCCCATTGCACTTGCCGGCCTCACGGGTCTCTCGCTCCCATGTCCTCAGCGTTTGCTGTCAGCCTCCAGCGCGTGCCGGCGCCAGCCCCGCCGGCTTCTCCCCCGTCATCAGGTAATGCATCAACTCCGCCACCGTCCGGATCGCCTCGCCGAACGGCAGCGCCCCGCGGCCGCGGAAGAACAGGCCGCGTTCCACGTCGCCGCGCACGGCCTGCGCCAGCTTCAGGTCGATGCAGAACTGGCCGATGCGCGCGATGCCGTCGCGCAGCCCACACGCCTGCAGGCAATCGAAGCCTTCCAGGCACTCGCGCACGCGGGCGCGGCGCTGCAGGCGCGCCTCGCTGGACAGGTAGCGCTGCAGCCATGGCGTCAGCACCGCGCGCGCGGGCAGGCCTGCCACGCTGGTGAATTCGCGCAGGGTTTCCGGCCGCGCGGTGGCCAGCACTTGCTTGAAGGCGGGATGCGCATCGCATTCCTCGGTCACGGCGAAGGCCGTGCCCAGCTGCACCGCGGCGGCGCCTTCGCCCAGCCAGTGGCGCACCTTGGCGTGGCTGTCGACGCCGCCCGCGAGGATCAGCGGGATGCTGTCCCAGGCCAGGCCCAGCTGCGCGAACAGCTCGCGGCATTCGCCGAGCACGCGCGAGAACGAAAAGCGCGGCTCGGACAGGTCCTGGATGGTGGCCGCACCGAGGTGGCCGCCGGCGTGCGCGGGGTGTTCGACCACGATGGCGTCGGGCAGCCGGCCCTTCTTCATCCAGCGGCGCAGCACCAGGCCGATGCCGCGTGACTCCGACAGGATCGGGATCAGCGCTACCTTGGGATGGCCGGCGGTCAGCTCGGGCAGGTCCAGCGGCAGGCCGGCGCCCATGACGATGGCATCGGCGCCGCTTTCGCAGGCTTGCCGCACCAGCGCCGCGTGCGAGCCGACGGCCTTCATCACGTTGACGGCGATCAGGCCGCGGCCTTCGGACGCGGCGCGGGCGGCGCGGATCTCGCGGTCCAGCGCCTCGAGGTTGGCGGCTTCGATGGCCGGCTTGTCGCGGCTGCCGCGGGTGCGCGCCATCAGGTCGGGGTGGTGGTGGCGCAGGTCGATGCTGGCGATGGTGCCGACGCCGTTTTCGCGCGCGACGGCGCCGGCCAGCCGGTGCGCCGAGATGCCGATGCCCATGCCGCCCTGCACGATCGGCAGCAGGCGGCGGCCGCCCAGCTTGAGCCAGGGGTGATTCATAAACGGATCTCCGCAAGAGGATGAGCGCCGGGCCGCCACGGCGGGCCCCGGCGCGGGGATGACGCGCAAGCGTGGCACAGCGGTGCGGGCCCGCGTTTGCCGCAGGTCAACCCCGGCCGGGTGGCCTGCCATCGGCCTACGCCGTCCGGCGTAGCCCGTCGCGGCCCGGGTGCCGTTGGCGTGGGTTTGCGCGCGGTCAAGCCCATGGCGCGGACGCTTGGCTAGCATCGGCCGCTGTCTTCCTTCCCCCGCGCCGCCGCCGGCGCCATCACCGATGACCTGTTCCAACCCCGCCCGCTCCGACTCTCCGCCGCGCCGCCCGCAACTGGTGGCGCCCGCCGGCTCGCTGGCGGCGCTGCGCATGGCGCTGCAGCACGGCGCCGACGCGGTCTACCTGGGCCTGCGCGATGCCACCAACGCGCGCAATTTCGGCGGCCTGAATTTCACCGAGGCCGACATCCGCACCGGTGTGGCCGAGGCCCATGCGCGCGGCGCCGAGGTACTGTTCGCCATCAACACCTTCGCGCAGATGGGCGCGGTGGCGCAGTGGCACCGCGCTGTCGACGCGGCCGCGGAGCTTGGCGCCGACGCCGTGATCATGGCCGACGCGGGCCTGATGGGCTACGCCTGCGCGCGCCATCCCGACCTGCGGCTGCACCTGTCGGTGCAGGGCTCGGCCACGCACGCCGACGCCATCGAACTGATGCGCGAGCGCTTCAACATCCGCCGCGTGGTGCTGCCGCGCGTGCTGTCGCTGGCGCAGATCGGCAAGCTGGCGCGCCAGACCAGCGTCGAGCTGGAGGTGTTCGGCTTCGGCAGCCTGTGCGTGATGGCCGAGGGGCGTTGCCTGCTGTCTTCCTATGCCACCGGCGATTCGCCCAACAACAAGGGGGTGTGCTCGCCCGCGCATGCGGTGCGCTGGACCGAGCAGGACGGCACCATGCAGGCGCGGCTGTCGGGCATCCTGATCGACAGCTACGCGCCCGGCGAGCCGGCCGGCTATCCGACGCTGTGCAAGGGCCGCTTCGAGGTCGAGGGTGAGCGCGGCTACGTGCTGGAAGAGCCGACCAGCCTGAATGCGCTGTCGCTGCTGCCCGCGCTGGTCGACATGGGCATCGCCGCGATCAAGATCGAAGGGCGCCAGCGCAGCCCGCGCTACGTGGGCGATGTGGTCGGCGTGCTGCGCGCGGCCATCGACGCCGCCTGCGCCGATCCGGCCCGCTTCGCGCCGCGCCAGGAGTGGCAGGGCACGCTGGGGCGCCATGCCGAAGGCGACCAGGTCACGCAGGGCGCCTATGACCGCCCCTGGCGCTGACGCCATGACAGCAACCTGCCTGTATCCGGACATGCCGGCCATGCCGGCCCCGCTGGAGCTTTCCATGCCACACACCGCCGCGGCCACGATGCCGCACGCCGCCGCGATGCCGGGCTTCGGCATCGCCCTGGGTCCGCTGCTGTACTACTGGCCGCGCGAGGCCGTGCTGCAGTTCTATGCGTCGGTCGCCGATGCGCCGGTGGACCGCGTCTACCTGGGCGAAACCGTCTGCACCCGCCGCCACGAAATCCGCCATGCGCAATGGCTGGAAATCGCGCAGATGCTGCGCGAGGCCGGCAAGGAGGTGGTGCTGTGCACGCCGGTGCTGGTCGAGTCCGATACCGATATCGCCTGGATGCGGCGCGCCTGCGCGCAGGACGACTACCTGGTCGAGGCCAACGACCTGGGCGCGGTGCGATGCATGGCCGGGCGGCCCTTTGTCGGCGGCCCGCACCTCAATGCCTACCATGCCGATACGCTGGCGTGGCTGGCCGGGCTGGGCGCGGCGGGCTGCGTCGCGCCGGTGGAAATGGATGGCGCCACGCTGGCCGCGCTGGCGGCGGCGCGGCCGGGCGGCATGCAGCTGGAGGCCTTCGTCTGGGGCCGCCTGCCGCTGGCGTTCTCGGCGCGCTGCTTTACCGCGCGCCACCATCGCCTGCGCAAGGACAGTTGCGAATTCCGCTGCATGGATTATCCCGATGGCCTGGTCGCCGCCACCGGCGAAGGGCAGGCCTTCTTCACGCTGAACGGGGTGCAGACGCAGAGCGCCACCTGCCTGGACCTGTGCGGCGAGGCGCTGGCCATGGCCGCGATGGGAGTCGACATGCTGCGCGTCAGCCCGCATTCGTCGGGCACGTTCGCGGTGGTGCAGCAGCTGGCGGCCATCCGCGCGGGCCAACGCGCACCCGCGCCCAGCGGTATCACGCCGGCCGGCGCCGAGCCGTGCAACGGCTACTGGCACGGCCGCGCCGGCATCGCCTGGGAGGCCCGCACATGAGCGCGCTGCACAAGCTGATGGCGGGCGTGCACCGGCGCCTGCCGGCACGCGCGCGGGCGCTGCCGCTGGTGGCCGCGCTGGAGCTGGCGCGCCGCGCGGGCTGGCTGGAGCCGCCCGCGGCGCTGGATGGACACGCCTTCCTGCTGACGGTGCAGGACCTGGAACTGGACGTGCCGTTCCGCTGCGAAGGCGGGCGCTTTCGCGCCGGGGCGCCGGATGCCGAACCCGCGCTGACGCTGCGTGCCTGCGCGGTGGACTACCTGCGCCTGCTGGGCGGCGAGGCCGATACCGATACGCTGTTCTTCCAGCGCCGGCTGGTGATCAGCGGCGATACCGCGCTGGGGCTGGAGGTCAAGTACTGGCTCGATGCCGCGCCGCGGCCCGCGTGGGTCAGCCAGGCCGCGGCGCGGCTGGTGGCGCTGCACGGCGCCGCCGCGGGCGGGACGCGGGCGGCCTCCTGAGTGCGGCTCAGGCGTCGCCGTCCAGCATGAAGCGGTTGCGCCCGGCGCGCTTGGCGCGGTACATGGCGCTGTCGGCACGGTGCAGCAGCGGCTCCAGCCGCGGCGCTTCGGGCACGGCGCAGACCGCGCCCACGCTGATCGTCACCACCGGCTGCACCGGCGTGCCGTGGTGCGCGATGCCCAGGTCGCGCACCGCGGCCACCATGCGGCGCGCCAGCTCGCGGGTCTCGTCGCGGCTGGCGCCGGGCAGCACCGCGGCGAATTCCTCGCCGCCCAGCCGCGCGCAGAACTGCTCGCCGTGCAGCACGCCGCTGAGGGCGCAGGCGATCTGGCGCAGGCAATCGTCGCCGGCCATGTGGCCATGCAGGTCGTTGTATTGCTTGAACTGGTCCACGTCCAGGATCAGCAGCCCCAGCGGCTCGCCGCGCTCGCACGCGCGGGTCACGGCGGCGATCGATTCGCGCTGGAAATAGCGGCGGTTGCGGATGCCGGTGAGGGCGTCGATATCCAGGTCGGCCTGCACCTGCCACAGCTGCTCTTCGGTCTGGCCCAGCCTCGCGCTCAGCGCCAGTTCGCGCGACTGGAAGCGGCTGATGTCGCGCAGGAACAGCAGGCTGCCGATCTGCCGGCCGTCCAGGCGCGCGACGCGCTCGCCGGTCAGCTCGAACGGCGCGCCCGGCGGGACGAAGGGCGCGGCGGCGCTGTCGGCAGCGCGCGCCACAGCGGAAGGCCGCAGCGCAGTGTCCCAGCCGGCGGGCAGCGGATCGCCCCGGCGCAGCGCCGGCCACAGTTGCGCCGCGGCGGGATTGAATTCGACGATGGTGCCATGGCGGTCGACGATGACGCAGCCCTCGCCGAGCGCATCGAACACGCGCAGCCGCGCGTAGTGGCCGATATCGTCCAGGTGCGTGCGCAGCCCGCAGAACCACACCAGCGCCGCCATCAGCGAGAACGTTGCCGGCGTCAGGTCTCCGCCCAGCGGCCCGGTCCAGCGGCTGAGATACGCGACATTGGCCGCCAGCGGCAGGGCCAGGCCCGCGCCCAGGATGGCGCGCCCGCGGCGCGACAGGGCGCCGTTGGGTACCTCGGCCGTGACCAGGAAATACAGGCTCAGCGCCAGCAGCAGGTATGTCCACGCCGCCACCACGGCATAGCCGATGCCATGGTCGAACACCGCGCCGGGCGCGACGCCCGGCGGCATCAGCGTGATGCGCGGCCACACCAGGCCGTGGCGCTCGTTGGTAAAGACCATCACCACGGTGACCACCGCCGCCAGCACCGGCAGCCACAGCCGCGACCACGGCACCACGTAGCGCGGGCGGCTCAGGTGCACCATCGCCACCAGCCAGCCGATCGGCACGGCAACGATGCCCAGGTACTGGATCTTGGCCCACAGGATGCGCCCCGCCAGGTCGGCCGCGCTGATCTCGAGCAATCGGCCGCCGCTCCAGGTGGCCGCGCCGGCGGCGAGCACCAGGAAGGCTTGCACGGTGGGGTCGTCGCGCCGCGGCCAGGTGGCGATGGCCATGCCGATGCAGGCAACCGCGGCGACGGTGAGCAGGAGAACCAGCGAATATGAGGGCATTGAAGGCGGCGCGCGTCTTCGAGACCCGGGCGTGGGTGCCGCCGCCCGGCCAGGCGCACGCCGGCTGCGGCGCTCCGCGATCTCGTCAGCCAGCATGATACCGGGCGGCATCGCCGGCTTGGCGGCGGGTGCGCCGATGCAACAGCGGCCGCCCGAAGGCCCGGTCGCCCGGTCGCCCGGTCCGCCGGGCAAACGGCCGCGCCGGATCAGGACCCGCTCAGGCCCGCCTCGGGGTTTCCCGCACCAGCCAGAAGGGAATGTCGACCACGTCCGGCTGCAGGCCCGGCCAGTCGAAGCCCATGCCGCGCGTCAGCAGGTGGCCCCAGCCGTCGATCCACTTCTGCTGGGCCCGCGCATACAGCTCGAGCATGGCCGAAGCGTAGTGCAGCGGGCCGCCGAGCAGCGGCAGCTCGCTGGCGATTTCTCGCGCGTAGCGGGCTTCGGGGTCCGGCTCCAGCATCGTGCCCATGGCGTCGAACTGCAGGTTCTCGAACAGGGTGCGGGTGAAGTCCAGGTTGAGTTCGGCCATGCGGCGCCAGGTCCCGGCCAGGTCGTCCTGCATGGCCTCGAGCTGCTGCATGCCGGAGCAGGCGGTGGGGAGGGGCCAGAACCCCGGCGGCCAGAACATCTGCATTGCGGTCATCATCACGGGAAGCTCCTGTGGTGGGCCGTGCGCTTGGTGGGCGGCAGTTGCTGCACACGACGATGGCGCCCTGCGGCGGCATCCGGATCAGCTTATGCGGTATTGGCGCGTCCTGCCATGCCGCGAAAGCGGAGCGGGACCTCGTTCACTTGCATCCCAGCCGCCTGGCCAGCTTGTGCAGGTTGCTGGCATCCAGGCCCAGCTGGCGCGCCGCCTGCGCCCAGTTGCCGGCGTGATCGTGCAACGCCTGCGCGATGCAGGCCCGCTGGGTGTGCTCGACCGCGTCGCGCAGCGTGAGGCCTGCGGCCGGCGCCGGCGTGGCGGATGCGCGGGCCTCGCCAGCACCGGCCTGGGCGGCCGCCGGCAGTTCCAGTCCGTCGAGATCGAGCAGCTCCGGCTCCAGCGTGACGATGTCGTTGCGGCCCGCGCCGCGGCTGACCGCGCGCAGCGCGGCGCGGCTGACCACGTGTTCCAGCTCGCGCACGTTGCCGGGCCAGCGGTAGTGGCGCAGCGCGTCCTGCGCGCCGCCCGACAGCCGCAGGCTGCGCAGCCCCAGGCGGGCGCGGTTCAGCTCCAGGAAGCGCCCCGCCAGCAGCAGCACGTCGTTGCCGCGCTCGCGCAGCGGCGGGATCGGGATCGGATAGACCGACAGGCGGTGGTACAGGTCGGCGCGGAACGAGCCGTCGCGCACGTGCTCGCGCAGGTTGCGGTTGGTGGCGGCGATCACGCGCACGTTGACGCGGCGCGGGCGGTCCGAGCCCAGCCGCTGGATCTCGCCGTTCTGCAGCGTGCGCAGCAGCTTGGCCTGGATCGCCAGCGGCAGTTCGCCGACTTCATCGAGGAAGAGGGTGCCGCCGTCGGCAGCCTCGAAGCGCCCCGGGCGCTCGCCGGTGGCGCCGGAGAAAGCGCCGCGCGCGTGGCCGAACAGTTCGCTCTCGGCCAGCGATTCAGGCAGCGCGGCGCAGTTGACATGCACCAGCGGCTGCGCGCGCCGGCGCGACTGGCGGTGCAGGCGGTGCGCGAACAGTTCCTTGCCGACGCCGGTCTCGCCCAGCAGCAGCACCGGCAGGTCGGTGTCGGCGACCACTTCCAGTTCATGCAGCAGGTTGGCGATGGCCTCGCTCTGGCCGATGATCTCGGCGCCGATGTCGTGCGGGGCCGCGCCTTCGTCGGCAGCGGGGGTGCCGCGCGCCAGCTGCAGCGCGCGGATCTCGCCCTCCAGCCGGGTGGTGCGGATGGCGGCTTCGACGATCACCGTCAGCCGCTGCAGCTCGGCCTGCGCCGCGCCGTCGAAGGTGCCGACCGTCAGCGCATCCAGCGTCAGCGCGCCCCAGGGCTGTCCGTCCACTTCCAGCCGGGTGCCCATGCAGTCGTGCACCGGCAGCGGCTCGCCCACGTGCTCGTCGATCAGGCCGTCGTAGGGGTCGGGCAGCATGCTGTCGTGGTGGAAGCAGGTGACCCCGCGGCGCGCCAGGATCGCGGCCAGGCGCGGGTGCAGCCCCACCGCGAAGCGCCGGCCCAGCGCATCGCGCACCAGGCCGTCGACCGCCACCGGGCGCAGGTGGTCTTCTTCCAGCCGCAGCAGCGCCACGGCGCCGCAGCGGAAATGCGTGCGCAACGCGCTGACCAGCCGCTGCAGGCGCACCGCGTGGGGCAGGTCGGTGACGAGGTCGGCCAGCAGGTCGGGATACATGGCGCTCGGTAGCATGGTGGAAAAAACCGTAAAGGGTAATAAGTACCGCGCGAAGTATAGGGTATTTAATACCTGGCATTTTCCAAGACCTTGATTCAACGCGGCTTTTTACTGGCACGCCGCTCGCGTATGTCATGCGGTCATCACTTCCACACGGAGAAACCGCCATGACGCTGCAAGACCATTCGCTGGGCCAGCTGGCCCGCCTGATTCCCGGTGCCACCCGCATCTTCCACGACCACGGGCTGGACTTCTGCTGCGGCGGCAAGCAGACCCTGCGCGACGCCGCGCAGCAGAAAGGGCTCGATGCCGCTGCCGTGGCCGCCATCGCCGCTCAGCTGCAAGCCCTGCAGGATGAAGCCGGCCCGCTGGCGCAGGACTGGAACACGGCCGCGCCCGCGGCGCTGATCGACCATATCCTCACGCGCTTCCACGCGCGCCATCGCGAGCAGTTGCCCGAGCTGATCCGCCTGGCGCGGCGCGTCGAGCAGGTCCACGGCGACCGGCCCGACTGCCCGCTCGGCCTGGCCGACCACCTGGGCGAGATGCTGGGCGAGCTGGAATCGCACATGCAGAAGGAAGAGCAGGTGCTGTTCCCGATGCTGCTGCGCGGCCTGCATGCCGCCGCGAGCCGCCCGATCGCGGTGATGCGCGCCGAGCATGACGACCACGGCGTGGCCCTGCAGCGGCTGGCCGACCTGACCCACGACATCACGCTGCCGCGCGCGGCCTGCAATACCTGGCGCGCGCTCTACCTGGGCCTGCGCACGCTGCGCGAAGACCTGATGGAACACATCCATCTGGAAAACAACGTGCTGTTCGAAACCGCCACGGCCAGCGCTTCCGCCGCCGCGCCCGCCACCGCGCCCGCCACCACGCCCACGCAGGCCAGCGGCTGCGGCTGCTCGGCGCACGCCTGAGCCCGACACCACCCTCAACCACTTCGCATCATGGGTCCCTACCGCAAACTCTGGTTTTTGCTGATCGCCGTGCTGGCGGTCACGTTCTCCCTGCTCGGCTACTACGGCGTCGAGGTGTACCGGCAGGCCCCGCCGATCCCGGCCAAGGTGGTCACGGCCGAGGGCGGCACGCTGTTCAGCGGCGACGACATCCTCGACGGGCAGACCGCATGGCAGTCCGTCGGCGGCATGCAGCTCGGCTCGATCTGGGGCCATGGCGCCTACCAGGCGCCGGACTGGACCGCCGACTGGCTGCACCGCGAACTGACCGCCTGGCTCGACCTGGCCGCGCGCGACGGCTACGGCCGTGCGTTCGCGCAGCTCGACGCGCCGGCGCAGGCCGCCTTGCGCGAGCAACTGCGCAGCGAGTACCGCGGCAATGCCACCGATCCGGCCAGCAACGTGCTGACCGTGTCGAAGCGTCGCGCGCAGGCCATCGCCGACACCGCCGCCTACTACGACCAGCTCTTTTCCGACGCGCCGGCGCTGCACGCCACGCGCGAGCACTATGCGATGAAGGAGAACACGCTGCCGAGCGCGCAACGCCGCCAGCAGCTGACGCATTTCTTCTTCTGGACCGCGTGGGCCGCATCGACCGCGCGCCCCGGGCACGAGGCCACCTACACCAACAACTGGCCGCACGAGCCGCTGATCGGCAACCAGCCCACCAGTGAGAACGTGGTGTGGTCGGTGATCAGCGTGGTGGTGCTGCTGGCCGGCGTCGGCTTCCTGGTATGGGCGTGGGCCTTCCTGCGCGGCAAGGAAGAAACGCCGCCGCAGGCGCCGGCGCGCGACCCGCTGCTGTCCGTGGCGCTGACCCCGTCGCAACGCGCGCTCGGCAAGTACCTGTTCCTGGTGGTGGCGCTGTTCGTGTTCCAGGTGTTCCTGGGCGGCTTCACCGCGCACTACACCGTGGAAGGGCAGAAGTTCTACGGCATCGACGTGTCGCAGTGGTTCCCGTACGCGCTGGTGCGCACCTGGCATATCCAGAGCGCGCTGTTCTGGATCGCCACCGGCTTCCTGGCCGCGGGGCTGTTCCTGGCGCCGCTGATCAACGGCGGCAAGGACCCGAAGTTCCAGCGGCTGGGTGTCGACGTCCTGTTCTGGGCGCTGGTGGTCGTGGTGGTGGGGTCGTTCACCGGCAACTACCTGGCCATCGCGCAGAAGCTGCCGGCCCACCTGAACTTCTGGCTGGGCCACCAGGGCCACGAGTATGTCGACCTGGGCCGGCTGTGGCAGATCGGCAAGTTCGCCGGCATCGTGATCTGGCTGGTGCTGATGATGCGCGGGATCCTGCCGGCGCTGCGCGCGCGCGACACCGACCGCAACCTGCTGGCGCTGCTGACCTCGTCGGTGGTGGCGATCGGCCTGTTCTACGGCGCCGGCCTGGCCTACGGCGAGCGCACCAGCCTGACGGTGATGGAGTACTGGCGCTGGTGGGTGGTGCACCTGTGGGTCGAGGGCTTCTTCGAAGTCTTCGCCACCACGGCGCTGGCCTTCATCTTCTCCACGCTGGGCCTGGTGTCGCGCCCGATGGCGACGGCCGCCAGCCTGGCGTCGGCGTCGCTGTTCATGCTGGGCGGGATTCCCGGCACCTTCCACCACCTGTACTTTGCCGGCACCACCACGCCGGTGATGGCGGTGGGCGCCGCGTTCAGCGCGCTGGAAGTGGTGCCGCTGATCGTGCTGGGCCATGAGGCCTGGGAGAACTGGAGCCTGAAGCGGCGCGCGCCATGGATGGCCGACCTGAAGTGGCCGCTGATGTGCTTTGTCGGGGTCGCGTTCTGGAACATGCTGGGCGCCGGGGTGTTCGGCTTCATGATCAACCCGCCGATCGCGCTGTACTACATCCAGGGCCAGAACACCACGCCGGTCCATGCCCATGCCGCGCTGTTCGGCGTCTACGGCTTCCTGGCGCTGGGCTTCACGCTGCTGGTGCTGCGCTACGTGCGCCCGGCCTACCGTCTCAGCCCGGCGCTGATGAAGACCGCGTTCTGGGGCCTGAATGCCGGCCTGGTGCTGATGATCGGCACCAGCCTGTTGCCGATCGGGATCATCCAGTTCCTGGCCAGCGTCGAGCACGGCACCTGGTACGCGCGCAGCGAGGCCTTCATGCAGCAGCCCATGCTGCAGACGCTGCGCTGGGTGCGCACCTTCGGCGACGTGGTGTTTATCGTCGGCGCGGTGTCGTTCGCCTGGCAGGTGGTGCTGGGGCTGGCCGCGCGCACGCCGCGCATAGCCGATGCCGTCGGCGCGGGGATGAAGCCCGCGCCGCGCTGAAGCGCCTAGTCCTGCGCCGGCTGTCCCTTCTGCGCCTCGGCGGCGATCTCGCGGATGGCCTGCTCGAAGGCCTCCGCCGGCTGGCCGCCGGTCACCAGGTAGCGCTCGTTGAAGATGATCGACGGCACCGACTGGATGCCCATGCGCTGGTATTGCGCGATTTCCGCGCGCACCGCATCGGCATAGTCATCGCCCGCCAGCACCCTGCGCGCCGCCGCCGCGTCCAGGCCGACGGCCTGTGCGGCGTCGGCCAGCACGTCGTGGTTGCTCGGGTCCTTGCCCTCCGCATGGTAGGCATGCAGCAACGCCTGCTTCAGCGGCAGCTGCCTGCCTTCCAGCCCGGCCCAGTGCAGCAGGCGGTGGGCGTCGAAGGTGTTGTAGACGTGGGTGCGCGGGCCAAAGGCAAAGCCGACGGCGGCGCCGCGTTCGCGGATCATCGCCTGGGTCTCGGCGATCTGCGCCGGCGTGCGGCCGTACTTGCGGCCGAGGTAGTCGACGATGGCCTCGCCTTCCGGGCGCATGCCGGGATTCAGCTCAAACGGATGCACGACGATCTCGGCGTCGACCGCATCGCCCACGCGCTGCAGCGCCAGCTGCAGCGAAGACAGGCCGATGGCGCACCAGGGGCAGGCGATGTCGGAGACGAAGTCGATCTTGAGGGGTTGTGGCATGGCGGCTCCCGGGCATGGACCGAGCGGGGCCACGGCCCCGCACCGGATTGGAAATTGCCGACAGGGTAGCGTGACTGGCGAATCCTTGCTGGCGCGCGCCGCGGGCGGGGGACGGCTTCAGTCCCAGCGGCGCCCGTGGCCGCGGCCATGGTCATCGTGGTCGCCATGGCGGTGCGCCCATTCGCGCCCGCGCCATTCGCGTCGGTGATCGTGGTAGCCGTCGCGATAGCCTTCGCGGTAATACCCGCGATAGTAGGCGCGACGATAGCCGCGGTCATTGTCATAGCGCACCGGCACCGGCGCCACCACCACGGGGCGCGGCGCCACCACGACCGGGCGCGGCGCGTACGCCACCGGTGCGGGCGCATACACCGGCGCCGGCGCATAGACCGGGGCCGGATGGTAGACCGGCGCCGGCTGCGCCACCACCACGCCGGGCACGCCGATGCCGATATCGATATTCACACCGGCGTAAGCACCAGCGCTGGCCACCAGCATTGCACCGCCTGCTACCGCCATTGCGATGATTCGTTTCATGGCTGCCTCCCAAGGGGCGTTGGACATGGGCTCACTGTAGGGGGGCGGCCTGTAATATGGGTCGCGCCAAGTGTTGCAAGTGTGACGCGGTGTAACCCCCTGCGGCCGCGGCGTGCGGGCGCTGCCTGTATCATCCGGGCCTGCCCAGGCATTTCCCTTCCAAGCTGCTCATGCGCCGTACCGCCGCCACGTTGCTGGCACTGACCGTCTTCACCGGCCTCCCCACCGCCGCCATTGCCGCCGCCGATCTCCAGGCCGGCAAGGCGTTGTTTGCCACGCGCTGCGCGTCGTGCCACCACGTCGGGCGCAATGCGCGCGCGGGCTTTGGCCCGCAACTGAACGGCATCTTCGGCCGCGCCGCCGGCAGCACGCCGGACTTCCAGTATTCGGAGGCGATGCGCACGTCGAAGGTGGTGTGGTCGCATGACACGCTGCGTGCCTTCATCCATTCGCCCGGCAAGCTCGTGCCTGGCACGAAGATGCGCTTCTGGGGGCTCAGTGACGACAAGCAGATCAGCGATCTGCTGGCTTACCTGCAGACATTCAAGTAGGCGGGAAATGCGGCCCCGGCCCTTCCCCGGCCAGTGCGTCATGCGGATTGCGCAACGGGCAATCCTTCAACGACAGACACCCGCACCCGATACACCCATCTAGCTGGTCGCGCAATTGCGTGAGCGTGCGGATCCGTTCATCAAGGTCATCGCGCCAGCTGGCCGACAGCCGGCGCCAGTCGGCCGCGGTGGGCGCACGCCCGTCCGGCAGCTTTTGCATGGCATCGGCAATCACCGCCAGCGGCAGCCCCATGCGCTGCGCCACGCGGATCACCGCCAGGCGCCGCAGCACCGCGCGCGCATAGCGGCGCTGGTTGCCGCCGCTGCGGGTGCTGGCGATCAGGCCGCGCGCTTCATAGAAATGCAGGGCGGACACCGCAATGCCGGTGCGGGCCGAGACCTCGCCGATGGACAGAAGTTCTTCCGACGGCGCGGGGCGGCGCCGGCGGGGCGAGGCGGGCGGTTGCTTGGAGGCCATGGCAAAGGGCAGTCAACGCAGGGAACGCAGGAATGCCCATGCTATCACCATGGCCGCGCTTGACCTTAACCTAACTTGAGGTTTGATACTGGCGGCTCCCATGTCCGGGATGCCTTCCACAAGCCGATGACCATGACGATGTTTCCCTTCTCGCCCTCATCCCTGCGCTCGCCCGCCATGCCCGCATTGCCGGCATTGCCAGTCACCCCGGCGGTGCCCTTCGCGCGCCCCAATGACTCGCTGAGCCTGCTTAACCCCGAAGGCCTGTATGACCCGCGGCCCAACGGCTATTCGCATGTGGCCCTGGTCGAAGGCCCGGTGCGCATCGTCTATGTCTCGGGGCAGGGCGGGGAGGATGCGGCGGGCTGCCTGCCGCTCGATTTTCCGCGCCAGGTGGCGCGCGCCATGCAGAACCTGCGCATTGCGCTGCAGGCAGCCGGTGCCGACGTCGGCGACGTGGCCAAGCTCACGGTGCTGGTGGTCGACCATTCGCACGACCGCCTGCGCACCTTCGGCGCGGCGCTGCGCGAGATGTGGGGCGACCGGCCTACGCCGGCCTGCACGCTGATCCCGGTGCCGCGGCTGGCGCTGGACAACATGCTGTTCGAGATCGAAGCGACAGCGGTGTTGCCCGCCTGAACCGCGGCAGCCCGGGAACCGAAGCCCGGACTCAGCGCGCCGCGGCGCTGAAGGTCTTGTTGACGATCTTCCAGGCCCCGTCGATCTCGAGCAGCGTCATGTAGTCGGTGAAGGTCACGCCCGGGTATTCCAGCACCACCTTGGCCACGCCGGCGTTGCCGACCACGTCGAACTGCGTGATGAAGCGCTTGCGCTGCGCTTCATCCGCCGCCGGATGGCCGGGGCAGCGCGCCGAGGCGAATTCCTCGACCGTCAGCGAATGCAGCTTGCCGTCGCGGAACGAGACGATGCGCGCGTCGGCGGCGAAGGCCTTGTACATGAACTCTGCCTTGCCGGTGATATGGCCTTGCAGGTAGTCCTCGATCGGCGCGAGCGCGGCCACATGGCGGGACGTCAGGCCCGTTTCTGAATACGTCATGAGCTCCTCCAAAACTGGGGCGGCAAGGGGCTTGCCCTTGCCGCAATGTTGAAAGCTCTGATTGTATTCCAGTTTTGTATGCAAAAGGTGGGGCCGCAAACCGTGAGAATTCGCGGCGCGTGTGGAGGCCGCGCGGCCCTGACTGCGCGCGAGGCGGCGTTATTCGGCGCGAATATCCGCCCGCGCCGCCACTGCCCGCATCTCCGGCAATTCCTTCTCCACCCGCGCCTTCACCGCCGCCCCATTGCCATAAGCCGGCGTCAGCGCCAGCTCGACCATGCGCGCCTTCGTGGCCGGCGCGTTGGCCACGTCGGCCAGCGCCTTCTCCAGCTTCTGCTGCACCGGCGCGGGCAGACCGGCGGGTGCCAGCAGCGCGAACCAGGTGCCCATCTGGAATCCGGGGTAACCGCTTTCGGCGACGGTCGGCACCTGCGGCAGCGCGGGCAGGCGCTGCGGCGACAGCACTGCCACCGGCCGGATCTTGCCGCCCTTGATCAGCGGCAGGCTGGCCACCACGGTATCGACGGCCACCGGCACCTGTCCGCCCGCGAGCGCGGTCAGGCTGGGGGCGCTGCCGTTGAAGGGCACATGGACCATGCGGATGCCCGTGGCGGCCTTGAGCATCTCCGCGCCGAAATGGACCGAGGAGCCGGCGCCGAACGAGCCGTAGGAGAACTTGTCGGGGTGGGCCTTGGCCTGCGTCACCAGATCCTTGAGCGAGGCGATCTGCGTGTCCGGGTTGGCCACCAGCACCAGGCTCATGTCCGCCACCAGCCCCAGCGGGGTGAAGCTCTTGATGGGGTCGTAGCCGAGCTGCTGGCGGATTGCCGGGTTCAGCGTCAGCGTGGTGCTGGCCGCCAGCAGCAGCGTGTAGCCATCCGGCGCGGCCTTGGCCACCTGGTTGGCGCCGATCACGGTGCTGGCGCCGGGCTTGTTCTCGACCACCACCGACTGGCCGAGCTTTTCGCCCAGGCCGACCGCCAGCAGGCGGCCCAGCACGTCGGTGGCGCCGCCCGCGGCGAACGGCACCACCAGGCGCAGCGGGCGCTCCGGCCAGGTTTGCGCGTGCGCGGCGGGTGCAGTGGTCAGCGCGGCCACGGCGGTGGCGCAGGCGAGAAACAGCTTCGGGGGCATTGCAGTCATCGTGGGCACTCCTGCGGCAGTTATCGGAATGGAAGGCAAGCGGAAGCGATGTGCGGGCGGTCTCAGCCCAGCCAGGGGCTGCGCACGCGCGAGAAGCCGCCGGCCTGGTCGTAGGCGTGGCCAAGCTGCAGCACGGCGGCGTCGGCCTGCGCCGGGCCGATGAGCTGCAGGCCGGCGGGCAGGCCCTGCGGGCCGAAACCGGCGGGCGCGGCCAGCGCCGGCAGCCCGGCCATGGTGGCCGGCACTACCGCCTGCATCCAGCGGTGGTAGGTGTCCACGTCGCGGCCGTCGATGGCGTGCGGCCAGTCCCAGTCCGCGTCGAACGGGAATACCTGGGCGGCGGGCAGCACCAGGTAATCGAAGCGCTCGAACAGCGCGCGCAGCGCCTGGTACCACGCGCTGCGTTCGGCCATGGCCTCGTACACGCGCGTGCCTGGCAGCGCCAGCCCGCGTTCGATTTCCCAGACGGCTTCGGGCTTGAGCAGCGCGCGCCTGGCGGGGTCGCGGTACAGCGCCGCGTTGGCGCCCGCCACCGAGAAGCTGCGCAGGTCGATCCAGGCGCGCCACAGGCGTTCCAGGTCGAACTCAGGCAGCGCCGCGTCGATGGTGCAGCCGAGCGTGCGCAGGTGGGCCAGCGCCTGCACGCAGGTGTCGAGCAGGCCCGCTTCGGTCGGCAGGTGCCCGTCCAGGTCGCCGAGCCAGCCGATGCGCACGCCGCTCCAGTCGCGTTCGGGCGGCAGCGCGAAGCTGCCGGGCGGCTCGGTGCGGCGGGTCAGCGGCAGGCGCGCATCGAAGCCGGCCTGCACCGACAGCAGCAGCGCCAGGTCCGGCACGTTGCGCGCCATCGGCCCGGCCACGCTGAACTGCTGGAAGAACACTTCGTCGCCCGGGCCGTGCGGCACGCAGCCGACCGAGGTGCGCAGCCCATACACATGGTTGAACGCCGCGGGCGTGCGCAGCGAGCCCATCATGTCCGAGCCGTCGGCCACCGGCAGCATGCGCAGCGCCACGGCCACCGCGGCGCCGCCGCTGCTGCCGCCGGCGGAGCGGGCGGGATCGAAGGCATTGCGGGTGGTGCCGTAGACGGGGTTGTAGGTGTGGCCGCCGAGGCCGAATTCGGGCGAGTTGGTGCGCCCGACAAAGACTGCGCCGCCGGCGCGCATGCGCTCGAAGATCACGGCATCGGTGTCGCTGACCTGGCCGGCGAAGATCGGCGAGCCCTTGGTGGTGACCATGCCCGCGGCCGGGCTGATGTCCTTGGGCGCCTGCGGGAACCCGTGCAGCGGGCCGCGGCTGGCGCCGCGCGCCAGTTCGTCGTCGAGTTCGCGCGCCTGCCGGCGCAGCGTGTCGCGCTCCACCGGGGCGACGATGGCGTTGACGCGCGGGTTGTGGCGGTCGATCTGGCCGAGAAAGGCGTCGAGCACTTCCACGCAGGAGACCTCGCGCGCATGGATGGCGCGCGACAGCGCGACGGCATCGAGGTCGGTGATCGGGTCGGTGACCGCGGCGGTGATCGGGTCAGTCGAGTCAGCAGGGGTCTGGGCAGTCGCCATGGCGGGGTGTCTCCGGTGATGTCGGGGAAAAGCATACGGGCGCCGCACGGTTTCCCGCAATCGACGATTTTTTCAAATATCCTTGCGTAAAACGCAAACCAGGCCGGAGCCCTCAACACCCATGCTGTCGCATCGCCTGCAGGACACCTCGCTGCGCTATTTCCTGGAAGTGGTCCGCAGCGGCTCGCTGACCGAGGCGGCGCAGCGGCTCAATGTGACCGTGTCGGCGGTGAGCCGGCAGGTGGGCGCGCTCGAGGCCCGCCTCGGCGTGCCGTTGTTCGACCGCCACCCGCGCGGCATGGTGGCCAGCGCCGCCGGCGAGCTGCTGGCGGCCTACGCGCTGCGCGGCGCGCTGGAAGCCGACCGCGTGGTGTCGGAGATCGCCGCGCTGCAGGGCCTGCGCCGCGGCCGGGTGCGGGTGGCGAGTTCCGCCGGGTTTGCGATCGAGTTCCTGCCGCGCATCATTGCCGAGTTCCGCCAGCGCTATCCGGGCTTGCAGTTCCACGTGCGCGTCGCGCCGCCGGCGGAGGTCACCGGCATCGTGCTGCATGGCGATGCGGATATCGGCATCACCTACAGCCGCGCCGCCGAGCAGGGCATCCGCGTCGCGCACCGGCAGGCCGCGCCGGTGATCGCCATCATGCGCCCGGACCATCCGCTGGCGCGCTTTCGCAGCGTCACGCTGGCGCAGATGCAGCCGTATCCGCTGGCGCTGCCCGAGGGCGACAACACCGTGCGCCAGCTGTTCGACCTGGCCTGCGGCGAGCGCGGCATGGTGTTCGAGCCGGTGCTGGTGACGAACCACTTCGAGACCCTGACCAGCTTCGTGCTGCATGGCGGTGGCCTGTCGATCTCTGGCACGGTCACCGTGGGCGACCGCTTGCGCCGCGGCGAGCTGCATGCCGCGACCCTCCGCGAACGCGGCATGCGCGGCCGCGCGATCGAACTGCAGACGCTGGCGGGGCGCACGCTGCCGGAGGGGGTGCGCGCCTTCCTGGGGTTTATCCGCGACAAGCTGGTGGCCGAGGCCGCGGGCTAGCCCGGCGTCGCCGGCGACGCTCAACCCGCCCGCTTGCGCCGCGCCGGCGGACCCAGCACCACCCATGCCGGCGCATGGTCGCTGGGATGGTCTTCGCCGCGCACCCAGCGATCGACGCCGGCGTCGCGCAGCCGCGGCACCAGGTCGGCGCTCAGCAGCAGGTGGTCGATGCGCAGGCCGGAGTTGGTCTGCCAGTGCTGGCGGAAGTAGTCCCAGAAGGTGTAGATGGGCGCATCGGAATGGCGCTGGCGCAACGCATCGGTCCAGCCCTGCGCCAGCAGCCGCGCGTACGCGTCGCGGCTTTCCGGCTGCAGCAGCGCGTCCTTGCGCCACGAGCGCGGGTTGTAGATGTCGTGGTCGGTCGGCACCACGTTGTAGTCGCCGGCCAGCACCACCGGGTGGCCGCTGTCGAACAGTTCCTGCGCGTGGGCGATCAGCCGTTCGAACCACGCCAGCTTGTAGTCGAACTTGGGGCCCGGCTGCGGGTTGCCGTTCGGCAGGTAGAGGCAGCCGATCAGCATGCCCGAGACCGCCGCTTCCAGGTAGCGGCTGTGGCTGTCGTCGGGGTCGCCGGGCAGGCCGCGGCGTACTTCCACCGGTTCCGCCCCGCGCGCCAGGATGGCCACGCCGTTCCATGACTTCTGGCCGTGCCAGATAGCGCCATAGCCGGCGTCGCGGATCTCGCGCGCGGGAAAGCTCTCGTCGGCGGTCTTCAGTTCCTGCAGGCAGACGATGTCGGGCGCTTCGCGCGCGAGCCAGTGGCACAGCGCGCCCACGCGGCTGCGGATGCCGTTGATGTTGAAGGTGGCGATCTTCAGTGCGGATGCGGGCATGCGGTGCGGGCGGTGGCGCGATCGACAAAAAAGCCGGCGGAATTCTCCGCCGGCTGCCGGCCTTAGGCGCGCCAGGTGCTGCCGGTGGTGGCGCTGCTGGCGCTGCTGCCGGTGGTGCTGCTTGCACCGGTCATGCCCGTCGTGCCGGTCGTTCCGGTCGTGCTGCCCGCGCTGCTGGTGCCGCTGGACGACGACTGGCCCGGGCGTTCGCTGTCGCGGCGCACGCGGATGTCGTTGTTGACGTCCTTGACGCCGTAGGTGCCGTCGGCCATGTCCTCGATGTAGTACTTCTGGCCGCGGTCACGCACGGTGCCGGTCAAGGACACCACGCCGTCGTTGACCTCGACGCTGACATCGCTGACGTCTACGCCACGCGCATAGCTGAGCCGCTCGCAGATCTGGTCGCGGATGCGCTCGTCGCTGCGCTGGTAGCCGCGCGGGCCGGCGCGCTGCTCGCGCTCGTCGGGCGTGCCGAACCAGTCGCCGACCACTTCGCCGATGCGGCGGCCCAGGTTGTAGAGCATGCCGTGCTCGCGGTCGCCGTCGCGGTCTTCGTCCCGGTCTTCATCGGTTTCCCAGCCGCGCCGCTGCGCGTATTGGCGATAGCCCGGGCTGTGGCTCTGCACCATGTAGCGGTGCTCCTGCTCTTCGTCGTCGTCCGGGTCGGTCCAGTAGCGGCGGTCGCTGCGCAGGTCGCTGAAGTAGCGCTCGCGGCCTTCGTCGCGGGACGATCCGCGCGGCTCATAGCTCTCGCGCCCCCGCTCGCGCCCCCGGTAGTGCTCGCGCGGCTCGCGGGCGCGTTCGGCGCTCTGGCGCCACTGCTGCTCGGCGTATTCGTCGTCGCGCTCCCAGGCCTGCGGATCGCGCCATTCGCCGGCGCGTTCCCAGCCGTAGCCGCCGTTCAGGCCATAGCGCAGGTCGCTACCGTAGCGCGCGTCGCGGGGATGGTCGGGGTAGCGGCCGGCGCCGTACTGCTCGTTGAAGTCCCGGGCGGGACGTGCGGGGCCGCCGTAGCTGGTCTGGCCCGGGGTCATTTGCTGGCGCCTGCGTTGCGCCTGCCAGCGCTCGCGTTCCGATTCCGGCTGCCAGTCATCGTCTTCCCATGCCTGGCGGCGTTCACGCGGGTCGCGCGCTTCACGCTCATCGTAGTAGTAGCCCATGCTGATTTCCTGACAAGGTAACGCCATGTGCGGAAACCGGCGCAACAATGCGCCGGCACCGCGGGCGGATACCCAAGGAGGGGCAAGATTCGTACCGTGCGGCCGTTGGCGCGGCGGCCGCGGCCGGCCGGGGACCGTGGGGACGGGCATCCGTGCAACGGTTTCAGAGCGTGTAAGGGATGCACCCTGGGCTGCAAGGTGTGGCGCGGTCTCCACGCCGCGCCGAACGGGGCTAAAGGCGAGGGCGTGAACCGCGGCCCGTGCGGCCGGTGTGCCGGCGGTCTTGTCCGTCACGGCCATGCTCCGCGTATTCCCGTCTTGGCTTCGTTGCCCGCGCCGCCTCCCCAGAATATGGGATGGGCAACGGCGTGCCGCCGTGCGATCGGTACGGGCGGCGGCGTTTACCCTGAAGGGGGCCGCCGGGCCGTCCGCGCGCGGACGGGATATGTCAGAATCCGCGGTCGTGCCGGCGCAACCCGCGCACAGCGCGGCAACACAGGCGCACCGCGGCGCGGCTCGGGAAGACAGGCATGGCAAGCACAACAAGAGTCCTCATCGTCGAAGACGACCCGCTGGCGCTGCGCCGGCTGGTGCAGGCCGTCGACCTGCACGCGCCGGACGCGGCGGTGTCGGGCAGCGCAGCGACCGTGGCCGAGGCGCTGGCGTGGCTGGCGCAGCAACAGCCCGACGTGCTGCTGTGCGACCTCGGCTTGCCCGACGGCAGCGGCATCGACGTGATCCGCGCCACGCGCCAGCGCCATCCCGCCTGCGACTGCATGGTGGTGACCGTGTTCGGCGACGACCAGCATGTGCTGGCCAGCATCGAGGCCGGCGCCATCGGCTACCTGCTCAAGGATGAGACCACCGATCGCATCGCCGCCTCCATCGGCGAACTGCGCGCGGGCGGCTCGCCGATGAGCCCGCTGATCGCGCGGCAGGTGGTGAACCGGCTGCGCGGTGCGCCGGCGGAGGCGGCCGCGCGCAATGCGGGCCCTGGCGCGGTGGTGCTGTCGGTGCGCGAGAACGAGATCCTGGACCTGATCTCGCGCGGCTACACCTACGCCGAAACCGCGCGCTACCTGGGGCTGAGCGTGCATACCGTGCAATCGCACATCAAGAACATCTACGGCAAGCTGGCGGTGCGCTCGCGCGGCGAGGCCGTGTTCGAGGCGGCCAAGCTCGGCCTGCTCAAGTCCCTGTAAGCGCGCCATGCGCTCCTGGCCATGTGCACTGCGCACCGTGCTTGCCATGCTGCTGGCATGGGCCATGTTGCTGCCCGGCATGGCGGCCGCGGACACCATGGCGCTGGCCACGGCCACGCGCTCGGCCACGCTGACCGACGGCACCGTGCTGCCGGCGCAGCCGCTGGCGCTGCCCGATTACTGGGACCGGGTGATGCCGGGCAAGTCCGGCACGCTGGTCTATGAGCTGCGCTTCGACCGCAACTGGCCCGCGGCGGCGCCCGGCGGGCTGTTCGTGCCGTGGGCGGGCGGCAGCTACGAGGTGCGCCTCAACGGGGTGCTGCTCGCCGCCGGCGGGCGCCTGGACGCGCCCGCGTCGGCGCTGGCCAAGCGCCCCTATTACGTGGCCGTGCCGCCCGAGCTGGCGAACGCGCACGGCAACCTGCTGCGCATCACCGTGGCCGCGCGCGCCTATGCGCGCTCGGGCCTGCTGCCCGTGACGGTGGGCCCGGCCGCCGAGGTGCGCGCGCAGTACGAGCGGGCCTTCCTGCTGCGCGTGGCCGGCCCGCTGATCGCGGCGGTGCTCAGCGTCGTGCTGGGCGGCCTGGCGCTGCTGATCTGGTGGCGCCAGCGCGATCCCCTGTTCGGCCTGTACGGGCTGGCCGAGGTCGCCTGGAGCGTGCGCCTGCTTGACTACTTCGTCGATGACCTGGCGATTCCCGCGGAATTGCGCGGCTATATCGTCGCCGCCGCGCGCGAGGTGTTCCTGGGCGCCATCGCCAGGTTCTGCCTGCTGGTGATCCGCGTGCCCTGGCGCTGGCTGCATCGCACGCTCAACGCCTACCTGTGGCTGGCGCTGCCGGTGCTCGCGCCGCTGGCGGCCCTCTCCAGCCATCCGCTGGTGTTTCCGCTGAGCTGGCTGGCCAAGGTCGGCATCATCCTGACCGTGGCCGGCGCGATGGTGTGGGGCGCGTTGCGCCGGCCCAGCCGCGAGGCGACGCTGCTCGCCGTCACCGTGGGCGTGTCGGCGGTGCTGTTCCTGGCGGACTGGATCAAGGTCTGGCTGACCGGCGACTATTACTGGGTCCATTCCATGACCCGCTATGTCTCGGTGCCGTTCAGCGTGGTGATGGCATGGATGCTGGTGGAGCGCTACACCAGCGCGGTGCAGAGCCTGCAGAACGCCAACCAGGTGCTGACCGAGCGCGTCGCGCAGCGCGAGGCGCAGCTGCGCGCGGCCTTTGCGCGCACGCAGAAGATTGCCGCCGAGGAAACCACGCTGCGCGAGCGCGGGCGCATCCTGCGCGACATGCACGACGGCCTGGGCAGCCAGCTGGTGGCGACCCTGTCGATGCTGGAATCCGGCAAGGCCAGCGCCCCGGAGGTCGCCACGCAGGTGCGGCAGGCTCTCGATTCGCTGAAACTGTCGATCGACGCCATGCAGGACACCGGGGGCGACCTGGCCGCGGTGCTGGGCAACCTGCGCTACCGGCTGGGGCCGCGCATTGCCGATGCCGGGCTGGAGATCCGCTGGGAGGTCGAACGCCTGCCCGCGCTGCCGCATTTTTCCGCGCACAAGGTGCAGGAGCTGCAATACCTGCTGCTGGAGGGCATTACCAACGTGCTGCAGCACGCGGCGGCGCGCACGCTGACCGTGACCGCCCGGGCCGACCCGGCCGCGCAGGCGATCCGCATCACGCTGGCCGACGACGGCCGCGGGTTCGATGCCGAAGCCCCGCGCGGCGGGCGCGGGCTGCGCAACATGCAGGTGCGCGCCGCGGCGTTCGGCGGCCAGTTGCGGATCCGTTCGGCGCCAGGGGGCACGGCGCTGACGGTGGAGGTGCCGCTGGCGCCGGCGCAGGGCGATGAGGTTGACACGCCTAGGGCGGGGGCCGCGCCCGCGGCGTAGGCCCAGGCCGCGTCGGCATGCCTGCGGCCGCAGCGGAACCATGCCGGCCCATGCGGGATGCCACAACGCTGCCGATAACGCATATCCTGTATCGGTCACAACTTCCACCGGGGGCTGCGTGACCCGCCGCGTCTTTCCCAGGTTTCGCCGGCTTCGTCCCCGAAGCCGTATCCTCGTGCTGGCCGCCGCCATCGTGCTGCTGGCCCTGGCGGGCATCGTCGCCTACAACCTGGCCGGCGGCGAGAAGCGCATCGAGCGCCGCCTCGACCGCCTCTACAGCGTCGAAGACCCGCAGTTCGCGCGCGAACTCGGGGTGCTGCTCGGCCCGCCGGTGGTCGACGGCAACCGCTACCGCGTGCTGCGCAACGGCGACGAGATCTTCCCGGCGATGCTGGCCGCGATCCGCGCCGCGCAGAAGACCATCAATTTCGAGTCGTACATCTACTGGTCGGGCGCCATCGGCCATGAATTCGCGCAGGCCCTGGCCGAGCGCGCCCGGGCTGGCGTCAGCGTCAAGGTGCTGCTGGACGCGGTGGGCAGTTCCAAGATCGACAAGGGCGCGCTCGAGCTGATGACGCGTGCCGGCGTGGACGTGCGCCGCTACCACCCGGTGCGCTGGTACACCATCGGCAAGCTGAACAACCGCACCCACCGCAAGGTGCTGGTGGTCGACGGCAGGATCGGCTTTACCGGCGGCGTCGGCATCGCCCCGGAGTGGACCGGCCATGCGCAGGATCCCGATCACTGGCGCGATACGCATTTCGAGGTGGAAGGCCCGGTGGTCGGCCAGATGCAGTCGGTGTTCCTGGACAACTGGATCAAGGTCAGCGGCGCGGTGCCGCATGGCCCCGACTACTTCCCCGAACTGCCGCCGGTAGGCAACGGCCGGGCGCAGATGTTCAGCAGCTCGCCGACCGGCGGCAGCGAGAGCATGGCGCTGATGTACCACCTGGCGATCACCGCGGCGGCGCGCACCATCGACCTGTCGGCGGCGTATTTCGTGCCCGACGAACTCACCGAGAAGGCCTTGCTGGCGGCGCTGGCCAGAGGCGTGCGGGTGCGGGTGATCGTGCCGGGCGAGCATATCGACTCGGAAACCGTGCGCTCCGCGTCGCGCGCGCGCTGGGGCCAGCTGCTGAAGGCCGGCGCGCTGATCGCCGAATACGCGCCGACCATGTACCACTGCAAGGTGCTGATCGTCGATGACCTGCTGGTCTCGGTGGGATCGACCAATTTCGACAACCGCTCGTTCCGGCTCAACGACGAGGCCACGCTCAATATCCTGGATGCGGCGTTTGCCGCGCAGCAGACCCGGATCTTCGAGGAAGACCTGAAGCTGTCGCGCCCCATGAGCTATGCGGCGTGGCTCGAGCGTCCGTGGCAGGAACGATTGCGCGACCGCCTGGCATCGCTGATCGGCGCGCAGCTGTGAACGGCCCGCCAGCGGGGCACCGTGCCCCTGACTGGCGCGCCGGTTGCCCCACATCAGCGCTTTTGTCGCACCGCATTTGCGCATCGTCAAAAACCCGGAAATCTGCGCTTCAGCACCACCAAACCGGGCCGATAGCAGGGGGAAACCAAGCCCTTCTGCGACGACCCATGCCCTCTCTGTTCCTTCCCGCCGAGCGCCTGATGGCGCGCCTCAATATCCGCCGCAAGCTCGCGCTGATCGCCGTGCTGTTCCTGGTGCCATTGGCCGGCGCGCTGTCAGTGGTGCTGCGCGATGCGGCGCAAGCGCGGCGCACCACCAGCGACGAAATCCGCGGGCTGGCAGTGGTGGGGCACGCGCTCGACTTCATGCGCGCGACCCAGGTCCGGCGTGGCGCCGCGCATGCGGTGCTGTCGGGCAACGCCGCGTTCCGCGCCACCTTCGACCAGGCCGACCAGCAGGCCGCGGCCAGCCTGGCCGCGCTGGCGCGCAGCGTGGCGCAGAATCCCGGGTTTGAACTTGCGCCCGGCATGCGCCAGCTGGAGCAGGACTGGCAGCATTTGCGCGGGCTCGGCCTCGATACCCCGGCGGGGCCGCTGTTCGAGCGCCACAGCGCGCTGGTGCGCCGAACGCAGGCGTATATCGCCGACGTCGCCGAGCGCTCGCAACTGGCGCTGGACGGCGAGGCGGGCTCGTACTACCTGGTCAGCCTGCTGTCGGGCCCGATGCCGCGCCTGGCCGAGCAAAGCGCGCTGGCGCGCGGGCGCGGCGCCGGCATCATCGCGCAGGGCGGCTATGCCGATGCCGCGCAGCAGGCCGGACTGGGCGCGCTGGCCGAGGAGATCCGCGAAGGGCTGGACGCGATGCGGCGCGATATCGCGCGCGTCGGCAAGGCAGCGCCGGGTTACCGCGCGCGCATCGACGCCGCGCTGGCGCGGCTGGACGCGATGGACCGCTTCCACCGCACGCTGCAGGTGCGCATGCTGGGCTCCGCCGGCATCGACATCGATGCGCGGGCCTACTTCGACGAAGCCACCGCCGCGATCGAAGGCGTGGCGCACGCCAGCCAGGCCTTCGCCGCGATCGCCGCCGAGATGCTGGCGCAGCGCGCCGCGGCGCAGGCCCGGCAATTCGCGTGGCTGGCCGGCATTGCGCTGCTGACGGTGGGCGCCGCGTTCTACCTGTTTATCGGCTTCAGCCGCGGCATGCGTGCCGACGTGCGCGAGGTCGCCGCGATGGTCGCGCGCATCCAGGCGGGCGACCTGAGCGTGAGCCATGCGGTGCGCGGGCGCGACGAGCTGAGCGAGATCAGGCGGCACCTGCTGGCGCTGGCCGCAGGCTGGCGCACGCTGATCGGCGACACCAAGGCCGGCGCGCACAACGTGCTGGCCGCCGCGGGCGAGATCGCGCAGGGCAATATCGACCTGTCGCAGCGCACCGAGCAGCAGGCGTCGTCGCTGGAGCAGACCGCGGCCAGCATGGAGCAGCTGACCGCCACCGTGCAGCAGAATGCCGGCAACGCCGGCCAGGCCAGCGCCCTGGCGCGCGAGGCGTCCGCCGCGGCGCGCGCCGGCGGCGACGCGGTCGGCCGCATGCAGCAGACCATGCAGGCGATCGACGTCGACTCCCGGCGCATCGCCGACATCATCACGGTGATCGACGGCATTGCCTTCCAGACTAATATCCTGGCGCTGAACGCCGCGGTGGAAGCCGCGCGCGCCGGCGAGGCCGGCCGCGGCTTTGCGGTGGTGGCCAGCGAAGTGCGCGGACTGGCGCAGCGCGCCGGCGCCTCGGCCAAGGAAATCCGCATGCTGATCTCGCAATCCGGCGAGCGCGTGGCGGCGGGCAATGCGCTGGCGCTGGACGTTGCCGCGACCATGGCGGGCACCGTTACCGCCATCGGCCGCGTGACGGCGATGATGGATGAGATCAGCCAGGCCTCGCGCGAGCAGAGCACCGGCATCGGCCAGGTCAACCAGGCGGTGGCGCAGATGGACCAGGTCACGCAGCAGAACGCCGCGCTGGTGGAGCAGGCCGCGGCCGCGGCGCAGTCATTGCGGGAACAGGCGCTGCAGATGCAGCGCGCGGTGGCGGTGTTCCGCACCGAGGCGGCGCCGGCGGGCGCCTAGCGCCGCAGCAACCAGATCACGACGGAGACGAGCACCGACACCACGATGCAGGTGGTGATCGGAAAATAGAAGCTGAAGCCGTCGCGCACCACATGGATGTCGCCGGGCAGCCGCCCCAGCGGCAGCCTGGACAACCAGGGCCAGGCGGCGCCGGCTGCCAGTAGCAGGCAGCCCAGGATGATAAGCAGGCGTTGCATGATGAGCGATGGCGCGTGAGCGGTTGCGGTCCTGATGCGTTGGACCGCGATCGGTCCGCGGGATTCCTCGGCGACTCGCGCTTTCTCATGCCGTCGCCTGGTGCGTCGCGATGCACAGCGTGGCGGGTTCGGCCAATGCGACATGGCCGCAGGCCAGCTCCGGCAGCGCTTGCGCGTCGCCGACCACCGCGCCCACCACGATCACCGCCGGGCTGCCCAGTCCGGCCGCCGGCGCTTGCGCCAGCGTGCCGAGCGAGCCGGTCCAGCTGCGCGCGTGCGCGCTGCCGGCGTGCATCACCACCGCCGCCGGCGTGACGGCCGGCATGCCGGCGGCCAGCAGGCCATCGCGGATCGCGGCGATGCGGCTCATGCCCATGTAGATCACCAGGGTGGTGCCGCCGCGCACCAGCGCCTGCCAGTCGGGCGAGCCGTGGGCGCTGGTGTGGCCGGTGACGAAGGTCACGCCGTGGCAGTGCGCGCGATGCGTCAGCGCAATGCCCAGCGCCTGCGCGGCGGCCATGCCGCTGCTGATGCCGTTGACGATCTCGACCTCGATCCCGTGGCTGCGCAGGAACGCGGCTTCCTCGCCGCCGCGCCCGAACAGCAGCGGATCACCACCCTTGACGCGCGCCACCGTGCGGCCGGCCAGCGCGTGCTGCAGCGTCAGCTGCTGGATGCGCTGCTGGCTCACCGAGCAGCGCCCGCCGCGCTTGCCAACCCATTCCACATGGGTGCCGGGGCTGGCATAGCCGGCCATCTCCGGCGCGACCAGGTCATCGACCAGCCAGACCTCTGCCGCGGCCAGCGCGCGCATGGCGCGTACCGTGACCAGGTCCGCGCTGCCGGGACCGACGCCGACCAGCCAGACCTTGCCGGGCTTCAGCGGTGGATGCATGTTGGACTCCAATGGGATCTGGCCGCGCGCTCAGTGGCTGGTGCCGGCCGAGCGCGTGGTCTTGTTGAAGACGTTGTACTTGCCGATGGGCTTGTCCATCGGCAGGCGCCTGACTTCCTGCAAGGTGGCGGCGTCATACACCACGATGGCGCCGTCGCGCTCCATCAGGCTGACCAGCGCATAGCGTCCGTCGCGCGTGAACTCGACATGCGCGGCGGTGCGCCCCGGGCTGGGCGTGACGCTGCCGACTACCTGCAGGCTTTGCTTGTCGATCACCTGCAGGGTGTCGCGCCGCGGGCTCATCATGGCGTCGGCCCACGCGTAGGGCGTGCGTTCATGGCTGCGCAGGAAGAAGCCCGGGCCGTTGGTCGGCACGGTGGCGACGGTGTGCCAGTCCTGCATGTCGATCACCGTGATGCGTCCTTGCCCCAGGTCGGGCGAGGCCATCACTTCACGGCCATTGCGCTGCCAGGTGATGCCGCTGCCCAGGTGCGGCATCCCGCCCAGCGCCAGCGACGCCACCTTGCGGCCCTGCCGCAGGTCGATCACCTGCCCGCCGCCGTGGCGCGACGCGCCCAGGATATGTCGGTACGGCTGGTCGAAGAAGAAATCGTCGAGCACCTCGTCCAGCACGACCGCGCGCGGCTTCAGCAGGGCCGAGGGCGGCAGCGGCGCGCCCGCGGCGCTGGCATACGGAAGCTCCCAGACCTCGGGAATATCCTTCAGCGCGGCGATAAAGCTGTGGCGCGGCGCGGCATCATAGACCGCCGAGACGCGCGAATGCTCGCCGTTGCGCCCGGCGACGTCGATCACCCGCGCCAGCGACAGGTCGTCGGCATGCAGCAGCACCAGCGTGCGCGGCAGCGTGTTGCCGGCCAGCACCCAGCGGCCGTCGTCGCTGACGGCCACGTTGCGCGTGTTCACGCCGACCCGGATCTCGGCCACGTATTGCAGGTTCCACAGGTCATACTTGCTGACCCAGCCGTCGCGGCTGGCCATGTAGACAAAGCGGCCGTCGCGGCTGAACTTGGGCCCGCCATGCAGCGCGAAGCGCGTGGCAAAGCGATGGATCGGCGCCAGCCGGTCGCCGTCGAGCACCCTCATGTGATGGCTGCCGGCCTCGACCACGACGAACAGGTTCTGCGGGTCGGCGCTGAACACCGGCCGCGCCGGCAGGGTGCCGGGGGCGTGGTGGATGACATGGCTGGCGCGGATCGCATCGGCGTCCCATTGCGGGGTGGCGGCGGGCGCGGTGCGCAGCCAGCGTGCCAGCGCCTGCAGTCCGGCCGCGTCCAGCGTGCCGCCGAACGCCGGCATCTGCGTGGCGGCGCGGCCGTCGCGCAGCACGGTGTCGAGCTCGCCGGCGCGCAGGCGCTCCAGGCTTTCCGGCAGCAGCGCCGGGCCCATCGCCCCGAGGCGGTCGGCGCCATGGCAGGCGGCACAATGCTGGCCGTAGAGCGCGGCGGGGTCGGCAGCCGTGGCATTCGCGGCAGTCGCGGCAGCCGTTGCAGCGGGTGCGATGCAGGCGAGCGCCAGCGCGCCCAGCCAACGGATCAGCGCTGTCATGCCGAAACCTCCGCGTCCGGCACGTGCGCGATCTCGGCATCGCTCAGGTAGCAGCCCGGGTCCTCCGCCCACGGGTTTCCCGTCAGCGCAAAGGCGCGCACGCGCGTATTGCCGTTGCAGATGGCGCGATGCGCGCAGCCCGCGCAGCGCCCCTGCAGCGGACGCGGCGTGCTGGCCAGCCCCGCCATCAGCGGATCGGCGCGGTCGGCCCAGATCGCGCCGAACGGGCGCTGGCGCACGTTGCCAAGCGTCACGTGCCACCACATCGTATCGGGGTGGACATTGCCGAGGTTGTCGATATTGGCCACGCCGACGCCGGTGGCGTTGCCGCCCCAGCGCTCCAGCCGCCGGCGCATGTCGGCGACGCGGTGCGGAAAGCGGCTGGCGATCCAGTACAGCAGGTACACGCCGTCGGCATCGTTGTTGCCGGTGACGAAATCGCCCGCGCTCCCTTGCCGCGCGCGCTGCCAGACGTGGTCGAACAGCCAGTCGAGCGCGGCGCGGGTGCGGGCATGGCGCGCGTCGTCGGCGCGGTGGCTGCGCGCGCGGCCGGCATAGTTGAAGTGCGACAGGTAGAACTTGTCGATGCCTTCGCGCTCGGCCAGCGCCACCAGCTCGGGCAGCTGCGCCGCGTTGGCTTCGGTCAGCGTCATGCGCACGCCCACGCGCAGGCCCGCCGCGCGCGCCGTGCGCAGGCCCGCCAGCGCTTGCGCGAAGGCGCCGTCGCTGCGGCGGAAGCGGTCGTGCGTGGCGGGCAGGCCGTCGAGGCTGACGCCGACGTAGTCGAAGCCCGCCGCCGCCAGCCGCGCCGCGTGGCCGGCATCGAGCAGCGTGCCGTTGGACGACAGCGACAGGTGGAAGCCGAGCGCGCGCGCATGCGCGGCAATCTGGTAAAGGTCCGGGCGCAGCAGCGGTTCGCCGCCGGACAGGATCAGCGCCGGCACGCGCGCGTCATGCAGCTGGGCCAGTACATCCAGCGCTTCGGCGGTATCGAGCTCGCCCTTGAAATCGGTGTCGGCGGAGGTGGCGTAGCAATGCCGGCAGTTCAGGTTGCAGCGGCGGATCAGGTTCCAGATCACCACCGGGCCGGCGGGCGGGCGCGGCGGCGGCAGCGGGCCGTCATCGCGCAGGGCTTCCATGAAGCGGGACAGGCGGAACATGGGTGGGGCTTCCTATCGGTTTTCTTGGTCGGGTGTGGGGTCTGGACCGGGTGCCGCACCGGCTGGCGGCAGCCGCAGCCCGGTCTTCTTCAGCACGCGGGTGGACCACAGCACGTCGTGCGCGCGGCAGGCGTCGCCCAGCAGTGCGGCGATCACGGCGACCTGCGGCGCGGCGTCTTCGCGCGAGCGGGCGTGGACCATCGCGAACAGGTTGTAGGGCCAGTGCGGCAGGCGGCGCGGGCGGCGATAGCAATGGCTGACGAAGGGCAAGGCGCCGATGCGCGCACCCAGCGCTTCGACGCAGGCATCGTCCACATCCCACACCGTCATGCCGTTGGCGCGCCAGCCGAGCCGGTAGTGGTTCGGCACGGCGGCGATGCGGCGCAGCACGCCGCGCGCCTGCATCGCCGCCAGCCGCGCGATGACTTCGCTCTCAGTCAGGCCCAGTTCCGCGGCGACCGCGGCGTACGGGGCCGATACCAGCGGCAGGCCGGCCTGGGTGGCGCGGATCAGCGCCAGGTCGGTGGGATCGGCAGCGTCGGGAGGGTTCGGCATCAGGCGGGCAGGTAGAGGTTGACGAAGAACTCGCGTTCCTTCGGAAACGGCAACACCTCGACGCCGGCCGCCGCGGCGATGCGCGCGAGCACCGGCGCGACCTGCTCCGGCCGCGCCACCGCCAGCACGAACCACAGGTTCAGGTGGTGGGTGCGCGCGTAGTGGTGCGCAACTTCGGGGTGGGCGTTGATGGCGGCGATGACGGCTTCCAGCCGCGCCGCCGGCGCATGGCAGGCGCACAGCACGAAGCGCCCGCCCGCGCGCTCCACCTGGTACAGCGGGCCGAAGCGCGTCAGCACGCCCGCGTCGAGCAGTGCGCGCAGCCGCGCCAGCAGCATGGCCTCGGTGATGCCGAGCGCCGCGGCGGCCGCGGCATACGGGCGCGGCACCAGCGGCAGGCCGCGTTGCAGCGCGTTGATGATGCGGCGATCGAGCGGATCGAGCGGATCGAGCGGGGCGATGGCATCGCCAGACGCGCCGGCGCCGTTCATGCCGGCACCTGCGTGGCGTAGCGCGTGCCGCGCTGCTTGTAGCAATGCGTGCCGACCAGCACCGCGCCGGGCATGCGCTCCAGTCCGGCGGCGGCGCGGACCTGGGCCAGCGCGGGCTGCAGGTCCTGGGCGCTGCGCGCGTGGATCATCGCGAACAGGTTGTAGGGCCAGTCCGGCAGCCGGCGTTCGCGGCGGTAGCACAGCGTCACGCGCGGCTGCCGCGCCAGCCGCATGCCGATGGCGTCGACGCGGCCGTCCGGCACGTCCCACACGCACATGGCGTTGTGGCGGTAGCCGAAGCGCCCGTGGCGCAGCACCACCCCCAGGCGCCGGATCACGCCCTGCGCGGACCATTGCGCCAGCCGCTCCAGCACCTGCGGCACGGCCAGCCGCGCCTGCCTGGCCAGCGCATCGAACGGTCGCGGCGTCAGCGGCAGCCCCGCTTCCAGCGCGGCGACCAGGCGCCAGTCATCGTCGTCCAGCGCCACCGCGGCGGCCGGCGCCGCCAGCCCGGCCGGACGGCGCCGGCGGTTGCCTTGCTGGCGCGCCAGCGGAAAGCCCAGGCCGATGTGGTACTCGCGCGCCATCGGCAGGTCCAGCGGCGCCAGGCCGGTCAGGTTGCCGATCGACGCCAGCGTGGCATCGAGCATGCCGCGCTCGCGCGCGCCCGCGACAAACCACAGGTTGTACCGGTGGCCGCTGCGTGCGTAGTTGTGGCTGACCGCGGCGCAGGCGCTGACGCGCGCCGCCACCCGGTCGAGCTGCGCCGGCGGCACCGGCAGGGCGCCCAGCGTGCTGACGCCGATCACATTGGGGGCGAACACGGCGCCGACGCGGCTGATGCGTCCGGTGCCGAGATCGCGCGCCAGCAAGGTCAGCAAGGCGTGCTCGCACAGTCCGGCTTTCGCGGCCAGCGCCTGGTAGGGCCGCGGCTGCAGCGGGAAGCCGCGCTGCAGCTGGTCATAGAGGTGTTGCTCGTCGATCATGGCGCGCCCTACATGCCGAAGCGCTGCGCGCGCGCGGTGAAGAAGATGCCGCTGGGGTTGTCGGCGGGCAGCGTGGCCACGCGTTCCAGCGTGGCGGTGTCGTAGACCTCGACGCGGTTGTCGTCGCGGCAGGACAGCCACAGCGCCTCGCCCTTGGGCGTGAATTCCATGTGCAGCACGCCGCGGCAGGGGCGCAGCGTGCGCAACACCTGGCGCGTGGCGGTGTCGATCACCTGCACCGTGTCGTTGTGCGGGAAGGCGAAATTGACCCACACCTGGCGCCCGTCAGGCCGCGCCATGGCGAATACCGGCTGGCCCGCCAGCGCCACGCGCGCCGCTTCGCGCCAGCCGTTGGCGGGGTCTGCCACCAGCACTTCATGGCGCCCGACCGCCGGCAGCCACGCCATGCCCTGCGCCATGGCCCAGCCGCGCAGGTGCGGCATCTTGTAGACCGGCAGCGGGGCATTGCCGCGGCCGTAGCCGGACAGGATGCGGCGCGCCTGCGGCGGTGCCTGCCACAGGTCGACCAGCGCCAGGCCGTCTTCGCCGAACAGGCCGGCCAGGTACCAGCGCCCGTCGGGCGTGACCAGCCCGTCGTAAGGCTCGCGCCCGGCGGGCAGGCGGGTCACCTGCGGGTGGCGCGGGTCGCTGGCGTCGATGATCCAGATCTCGCCGGACTCGAACAGGCTGGCGGCGAAGCGCCGGCCGGGCAGGTCGGCCAGCCCGACCACCTTGGCGCGGCGCCCGTCGCTGCCGAGCGCCGGCAGCTCCGCCAGCGGCGCCAGCGTCTGTGCGTCGAACAGCCGGATGCCGCCCGGCGCATAGTTCTGCGCGGCGACCACGCGGCCGTCCTGCGAGATCGCGCCGCCGATGCTGTTGCCAGCCTGCAGCACGCGGTGGGTGATGCGCGCGCCGAGCAGGTCGACGCGCGTCAGCCCGCCGTCGCGGCCGAACACATAGGCGTAGCGCGCATCGCGCGAGAACACCACGCTGGCATGCGACAGGTCGCCCAGCCCTTCGACCGTGGCCAGCCGGGTCATGCCGGTGGTC
Organism: Cupriavidus taiwanensis; assembly: GCF_900249755.1. NCBI lineage: Bacteria > Pseudomonadati > Pseudomonadota > Betaproteobacteria > Burkholderiales > Burkholderiaceae > Cupriavidus > Cupriavidus taiwanensis. Next base: position 1,881,350 of record NZ_LT976854.1, on the reverse strand, counting down.
TCGACGATCTGCAGCCGGCCCGCGGCGCGCTCGACCACCACGCCGAGGTCGCCGGTGCCGCGCACGGTGCCGGCGCAACCAGCGGCCAGCGCCGCCACGATCCCGGCGCACGCCGCCGCGGCCAGGCCGCGCATCAGTTGCCTTGCGGCATCACGGCCGGCGGCTGGCCGGCCTGCAGTCGATCGATCAGCCATCGGGCTTCATCCTGCGTCATGAAAGGTTGCCAGGGCGGCATCGCCGTGCCGGGCCGGCCGTACAGCACGGTGGCCACCAGACCGTCAGGCGGCTTGCCGGCCAGGCTGGCGCGCGTCAGCGGCGGGCCCAGCCCGCCGCGCAAGGTCATGCCGTGGCAGGCGCCGCAGTCGTCGCGCAGCCAGTGCGCCAGCTGCGCCTGCCGCGCCGGCGCGGGCGCATCGGCCGCGATGCCCGCGGCCGGTGCGGCAACCAGCGCGGCAACCAGCGTTCCAGCCGCCGCGCGGCGCCATGCAGCACCGCTCAGAGGGAAAGAATCCATTTGGCCAGCGTGTTGGCGTCGGCCTCGCTGACCGCGTTGGCCGGCATCGGCACCGGGCCCCAGCGGCCGCTGCTGCCTTTCAGGATGGACTGGACCATCTGCGCCTGCGCGTCCTTGCGCCCGCTGTATTTGCCCTTGATGTCCTGGAAGGCGGGGCCGACCAGCTTCTTGTCGATGGCATGGCACGCCAGGCAGGCCTTGCTCGATGCCAGCGCCTGGCTGGCGTGTGCCGGCATGGCTGCGCCGAGTGTCAGCAGGCAGCCGGATGCTGCCAGCAGCGCGGCCAGCGCGTGTTGGGTTCGCATGATGCAATCTCCGTGGAAGGAACGCGGGGGACGCGGGCCCACGCCGCGCCGCGGCGCGGCGTGGGCGCGGGCTCAGTAGACGTCGTGCTGCGTGTTGTAGGCGTTGAACTTGCCGGTCGGCGTGACCAGGCGCTTGTCCTTGATCACGGTCTTGAGCGTGCGGGTCTTGTCGTCGACCACCACCAGCGCGGACTCGCCGTCCTTGGTGCCCCACACCGAGAACCAGACCTCGTCGCCGGCCTTGTTGTATTCGGCCTGCACCACGCGCCTGGCGCCGCTGCCTTTCAGGTCGGCCCACTCGGCGATCGGCAGCACCTTGAAGCCGGCTTCCAGGTTGCGCGTATCGAACACCGCGACCGACTGGTTGAGCTTGGCATCCGGATTCAGCGGCGTATCGACCCACAGGTTGGACGACTTGGGATGGGTCTTGATAAAGAGCGAACCGCCGCCCTGGCCCTTGACCGTCTGCACCACCTTCCACGCCTGCGCGGGGTGGCCGGCGGGGTCGGTGCCGATCAGGCTGATGGTCTCGTCGCCCAGGTGGCTGGTGGCCCAGACCGGCCCGAACTGCGGATGCGTGAAGTTGGCGCCGCGGCCCGGATGCGGGGTCTTGCCCACGTCGATCAGCGCAGTGAGCTTGTCTTCCTTGGTATCGACCACGGCGATCTTGTCGGAGGCGTTGGCCGCCACCAGGAAGTAGCGCCCGGTCGAATCGAAGCCGCCGTCATGCAGGAACTTGGCCGAGTCGATGGTGGTGGTCTTCAGGTTGGCCAGGTCCGCGTAGTTGACCATCAGGATCTTGCCGGTCTCCTTGGCGTTGATGACGAATTCCGGATGGAAGTGGCTGGCCACGATCGACGCCACGCGCGGCTCGGGGTGGTATTCGTTGTCCACCGTCATGCCGCGCGTGGACACCACCTTCAGCGGCTTGAGCGTGTCGCCCTCCATGATCACGTACTGCGGCGGCCAGTAGGAGCCGGCCACGGCGTACTTGTCCTCATAGCCCTTGTACTTGGAGGTCTCGACCGAGCGCGCCTCCATGCCGATCTTCACTTCGGCGACGATATCGGGCTTGGGCAGCCACAGGTCGATCAGGTCCAGCCGCGCGTCGCGGCCGATCACGTACAGGTAGCGGCCCGACGCCGACATGCGCGAGATATGCACCGCATAGCCGGTCTTGACGATATTGATGATCTGCTTGCTGTCGCCGTCGATCAGCGCCACCTCGCCGGCGTCGCGCAGCGTGACCGAGAACAGGTTGTCCAGGTTGTACTGGTTCATCTTCTGCGTCGGGCGTTTGGCCACCGGCAGGATGTCCTTGCGGCTTTTCTCGATATCGGCGAGCGAGAATTCGGGCGGGGTGGGCGGGTCGAGCTGGATGTAGCGCGCCATCAGGTCGACTTCCTTGTCGGTCAGGTCGCCCGAGGTGCCCCAGTTGGGCATGCCGGCGGGGCTGCCGTACTTGATGAAGGTCTTCAGGTATTCGGTGCCGCGCGCGCGGGTGATGTCGGGCGTCAGCGCCTTGCCGGTCGCGCCCTTGCGCAGCACGCCGTGGCAGCCGGCGCAGCGTTCGAAGTAGATCTGCCGTGCGTGGTCGAATTCAGCGGTGGTCAGCGTGGGGATGGCGGCTTTCTGCTCGGCTTTCTGTGCGGCCTTGGGTTCTGCCTTGGTGGCAGCGTGCGCAAGGCCTAGCCAGAGTGAGAACGGCAATGCCGCGATTGCCGGGTACAGCCAGTTTTTTGCTTTCATGGGGTGCCGTGGATCAGCGGTGGGAAAGCGATTTCGCGGTGCGCAGGCGGGTGTTGCCTGGCCCTGTCGTCATGTGGCGATCATGCGCACACACTGGCGACATGGGATTGACTGGCATCAAACGAAACAGGATGCCGGCAACGCATCCGGAACAGCGCTCGCGGCGCGCTATTTCCTGACCAGCAGCACCGGGCACTGCGCGTGCGCCAGGACCCGTCTCGCCACCGAGCCCACGATGGCGTCCAGGAAGCCGCCGCGCCCATGCGAGCCCATCACGATCAGGCCGGCGCCGATCTGGTTCGCATACTCGACGATGCGCGCCGGCGCAAATCCGGTGAAGCCGTGGCGCTCGAACGCGATGCCGGCCTCGTCCAGGATGGCCGCGACCGAACCCATCGCCTTGTCGTTCTGCTCGCGATGCCAGTCATCGAGCGTGGCGCGGTCGATAAAGGTCTTGATGTCGCCGGGCACGTCGGGCTCGCAGTGCACCACGTGGACGACGAAATCGCGGCTCAGCAGCGGGCTTCGCGCCAGGTAGCGCGCCGCCGCATCGCTATAGGGCGACCCGTCGGTCGCCAGCAGGATCTTGTTCATGGCTAGCTCCTCATGTGCGCCGGTCCCCGGCGCCGCGTCCGCGCGGCGCACCGCTGCAACCCGGGTCATCGCTGGCGGCGGCGCGCCGGGTCCTGGCCTGGCTGAACAGCACGGCGACGAACAGCGTCATCGCCACCGCGCCGAGCGACCAGTGCACCGGTACGTGGAACCACGGCTCGGCCAGCATCTTGGCGCCGATGAAGGCAAGCACGATGGCCAGGCCGTATTTCAGGTAATGGAAATGCGACGCCAGGTTGGCGAGCAGGAAATACAGGGCCCGCAGGCCCATGATGGCGAAGATGTTCGAGGTGAAGACGATGAACGGGTCGGTGGTCACGGCAAAGATCGCCGGAATGCTGTCGACGGCAAAGACCAGGTCGGTGGCCTCGACCAGCAGCACCACCACGAACATCGGCGTGGCATGGCGCAGGCCGCCGATGCGCACGAAGAAGTGTTCGCCGTGATAGTCGGAGGTGATCCGCATATGCGCGCACAGGAAGCGCACGATGGGGTTGCGCGCGAGGTCGGGGGAATGCCTCGACATGAACAGCATCTTGATGCCGGTAATGACGAGGAACACGCCGAAGACGTAAAGAATCCAGGAGAACTGGCTGATCAGCCATATCCCCACCAGGATCATGAGCGCGCGCATCAGGATCGCGCCGAGCACGCCGAGCAGCAGCACCCTGCGCTGCAGCTCCGGCGGCACGGCAAAATAGCTGAAGATCATCGCGAACACGAACATGTTGTCGACCGACAGCGACAGCTCGATCAGGTAGCCGGTGTAGAACTCGAGCACCTTGCGATAGGCGGCGTCGTGGCCCGCATCTTCGGCCACCACCCACCACAGCGCAACGCCGAACAGCGCGGCCAGGGTCATCCAGGTGAGCGTCCATGCCAGCGCCTCGCGCGAGGAAACCCGGTGCGCATGCCGCCCGCCGAGGACAAAGATGTCGACGAACAGCGTGCCCATCACCAGGAGGAAGAAGCCGGCCCACATCGGGGCGGTGGCAAAGGTGTCCATGCCTTGAGGGTGTGGCGGCCGGCGGCTAGCGCACGCGCCGGCCAGCAGGGATTATGGCAGCTGCCGCGCCGTGCGCGACCGCGCAGCCTCGATCCCGGGGCGCAGCGCGTCGGGTTCGCCGCAGTAGTGCAGGATTTCGGCGCGGGCCGCGTTGCGCAGGCGCATGGCCGCCGGCCAGCCTTGCCCGTCGGGCTGCAGCGGCCGGCCGATGACGACGCTGATCGGCCCCCGGCGCGGCAGCCACTGGCCGTCGCGCAGGACCGAACGGGTGCCGCGCAGCGCCACCGGCACCACCGGCGCGCCGGCGCGGGCCGCCGCGACGAAGGCGCCCGAGCGGAAACGCTGCAGCCCGGGCTCACGGCCGAAGGTGCCTTCCGGGAACAGCAGCGCCGAGCGTCCGTCACGCACCGCCGCGACCAGGCGCTCGATGGCCTCGGACTCGCGCACGTTGTCGAAACGGTCGATGAAGTCGGCGCCGATGCTGGACAGGTAGGCGCGCGGGATGCGCTGCCCTTGCAGTTCGCGCTTGGCCACCACGCACACCGGCATCGGCAGCGCGGCGACCAGCACCATGCCGTCCAGGTAGCTGGCATGGTTCGATACCAGCACGCAGGCGCGGTGGCGCGGCAGCTGTTCCAGGCCCTGCACGAACCACGGCACCGCGGCCAGCCGCAGCAGCAGCCGGGCGGCATGGTGGCTGAGCGCCCACCCCATCGCGGGCCGGTGCACGGCCACCGAGGCCAGGCACGTCACCGGCGCCATCGCGGCGAACAGCAGCCACGCATACATCGAATACGACAAGCCCGCGGCGGCATGCCGGCCGCGCCGCAGCTGCGGCAGCAGTGCCTGCCAGCCGAAGCGCGCGATCTGCAGCCACGGCGCGGCTTCGCCCGGGCCGCTGCCGCCATGCTCGAAGCGCTCGCGGCAGGCGGCGCGGCGGATCTTGCCGCTCGACGTCTTCAGGATGGTGTGGGGCGGCACCAGCACCACGTGGTCCGGCGGCATGCCGAGCACATCGAGCGCGGTCTTCAGCACCTGCTGCTGCAGCGCGCGGCGCACCGGTTCGTCCGTTGCCGCGGTTTCCGCCATCACCACGATGTGTTCGGTGCCGCTGTCCGGATCGGCGCTGCCGAATACCGCCACACACCCTTTGCGGATGCCGGGTAGGGCGCCGATGGCCTGCTCTACTTCGTAGGGATAGAGATTGCGCCCGCCGCGGACGATGGTTTCCTTGGCGCGTCCGGTGATGAAGAGCTCGCCGTCGGCCAGATAAGCGTAATCGCCGGTGTTGAGCCAGCCGCGGTCGAACAGCTCGCGCGTCTGCGCCGGGTTGCGGAAATAGCCGCTGGTGGCCGACGGCCCGCGGAACTGCAGCAGGCCTTCGTGCCGATCGGGCAATTCGCGGCCGCTGGCATCGACGACGCGGATCTCGTGGCCGGGCAGCGGCCGCCCGCACGAGGGGATCTCCATGACGTCATGGTCGCCGTCGGCGCCGCGTGCGTTCGCATCGGCGGGAACGGCGCGTGAGGTGCGCGCAAGCGCGGCGCGGTCGATGCGGTCGGCAGCCAGTTCACGGCCCGGCGGCGGGAAGGTCAGCCCCACCGAGGCCTCCGCCAGCCCGTAGACCGGCGCCGCCGCTTGCGCGCGCAGTCCGTGCCCGGCGAAGCGCGCCGTGAACCTGCGCATGGTCTGCAGGCTGACCGGCTCGGCACCGTTGAAGGCGAAGCGCCAGCTCGACAGGTCCAACCCGGACAGGTCCGCCTGCGCCAGCCGGTGCAGGCACAGCTCATAGGCAAAGTTGGGCCCGCCGGAGAGCGTGCCGCGGTATTGGTGGATCGCCCACAGCCAGCGCTCGGGCCGCGCCAGGAAGGTCAGCGGCGACATCACCACCAGCGGGAAGGCGTAGTACAGGCTGCCCAGCCAGGCGCCGATCAGGCCCATGTCGTGATACAGCGGCAGCCAGCTGACAAAGACGTCGCGGGAATCGACCGACAGCGCCGTGCCCATCGCGCGCAGGTTGGCCAGCAGGTTGGCGTGCGTCAGCACCACGCCCTTGGGCGAGCCGGTGCTGCCCGAGGTGTATTGCAGCAGCGCGATGTCGTGCGCGCGCAGCATCGCCTGGACCGGTGGCCCGGCGGTGTCCTCCAGTTCCTGCGGTGTCAGCACGCTCTGCAGCGTGCCGGTGGCGGCCTTGAGCAGCGCGGCCAGCGGCCTGGCCTCGGCCACCGTGATCAGGACCGGTGCCTGCGCATTGGCCAGGATGCCGGCGTGGCGCTGCAGGTGGTCGCCGATCTGCGCGAGCCGCGTGGGCGGGTAGAGCGGGACGGGGATGGCGCCTGCCAGCAGGATGCCGGCAAAGCAGTAGAAATATTCTGCGCTGGTCGGCAGCATCAGCGCCACGGTGGCGCCGGCGCGCACGCCGCGCGCGGCCAGGCCGGCGGCAACGGCGCAGGCGTGCCGGTGCAGCTGGGCGAAGGTGATCGGCGTATCGTCGCCTTCACCGTCGTGCAGGATGACGTGGGTGCGGTCAGGGTGGCGGTGCAGGTGCCAGCGCAGCACATCGGTCAAGGCGGCGGCGCCGTCCGGCGCCTGCGCCGAAGTTTCCGGTGCCGGGCGGGCCAGCCGGGCGGGTGTCTCTTCGCTGCCGGGCGGCAGGTCCCGGGCGGCGAGCACGGCGCGCAGCAGCGCGCGCGGGGTGTCGGCCTGGGCCAGTACCTGCTCCGGCAGGCTGACGCCGAAGCGCTGCTCGATGCGGGTCAGCAGCTCGGCGCGCGTGAGGCTGTCGAAGCCCAGTTCGGCTTCGAGCGCGCTGTCCAGCGAGGGGGCGGTCGCGGCACCGGCTTCGGCGTGCGGCCGCATAGTGGTAGACATCTCCCCCACGATGCCGAGCAAGGCATCCTCATAGTTCTGCCGCGGGGGCGAGTCCTCGTTCATTCGCTTGGTGCTGTGTCCCGGCAATACGGCGGCGGCCGCCTGTCGCGTCAGCGAAGGCGGCAGCACCGATGGCGACGGTACTGACACCCTTAAGATAGCCGGCCTGGCGAAATTGTCGAGGCGGGTGGCGGCGCGGGCACCGGTGCAGGTGTTCTGCCGGCGCACGCACGCCGCATCGCGCACATGATGCCGGCGTTCTTGTCAGGCGGCGACCCGGTCCATCGTTGCGGGGAGAGCGCCACCGAGCGCATCGCGGTGGTTCCGCCCGCGCATGGCGAGAATGAACCGCCCCACCTGCGCGATGTCGTCCAGCGGCAGGCACGGCAGCAAGGTGTCGAGCCGCGCATCTGTGGCCACGGCGACGATCGAAGGATCGCAGGGATAGTAGGGCGCACGGCCATGCGCCGGGCGATACACCTCGAGGCGCGCAATATCCTCCTGGCGGAAGCCTTCGACCAGCGTGATATCGGCCGGGCGCAGCCGCGCCACCTGTTCGGCCAGCGTCGGCTCATCCTCGCCGGCCAGTTCGCGCACGATGGCGTAGCGGTAGGGCGAGGCCACCATCACCTCGGCCGCGCCGGCCGCGCGAAAGCGCGCGCTGTCCTTGCCCGGCGGCTCCAGTTCGAGCGGATGGTGGCTGTGCTTGATCACGTTGACGCGCAGGCCTTGCGCGCGGAACCACGGCAGCAACGCCGTGATCAGCGTGGTCTTGCCGCTGCCGGAGGTGCCGGCGATGCCGAAGATAAAGGGATTCATGGTGTGACGGGTTCGGTTGCCGCAGGCAACGGGCATACCAGCGGCAGGAAGGCATCGGCGCGCTGCGAATAGGCCAGCAGCGCACCGGCCTGGAGATCGAAATACCAGCCGTGCAGCGTCAGCGCGCCGCCTTCCAGCGCGCGCCGCACGAACGGGAAGGTCTGCAGGTTGCGCAGCGACACCAGGATCGCCGCCTGCTCGCAGGCGCGCTGGCGCTGCGCGGCGCTGGCCGAAGCGAGGGTGTCCTCCACCTGCCGCCGCGCCGGCGCGGCGATGCGCACCCAGGCGCCGAGGTAGTCCGGATCCTGGCCGTCGTCGGGCGGATCGTCGCCGGCGTCGGCCGGCTGCGCCAGCAGCGCGCGGATGCCGCCGCAGCCGCCGTGGCCCATCACGATGATGCGGGCCACGCGCAGCTGCTGCACCGCGAACTGGATCGCGGCAGAGACGCCATGCAGGCTGCCTTCGTGGCGGCCGGTGCAGGGCGGCACCAGGTTGCCGATATTGCGCACGGTAAACAGCTCGCCCGGATCGCAGCCGAGCAGCAGGCCGGGGTCGACGCGCGAGTCGCTGCAGCCGATCAGCAGCGTCGGCGGGCGCTGGCCCGCGCGCAGGGTGTCGAACAGCCCGGGTTCGTCGTCGAAATAGCGTTGCTGGAAGCGTTCGAAGCCTTTGAGCAAGTGTTCGATGTGATGCACGGCGGCCTCCGCGCGTTACTGCACCAGCGGGCTGTCGGCGCCCTCCAGCTCGATGCCTTCGATGCGTGCGCGGCCGATCAGCAGGCTGGCGTACTGCTTCCAGGCGCGGTCGCGCGCGGCGGCGCCGAGCGCGCGCGCAATCTCGCCGCGCACCGCCTCGAACGGCAGCCGCGTGCCGGGGCAACGCTCGAGGATGCGCACGATATGGAGGCCATAACGGGTCTCAAGCAACTGCGGCAGCACGCCGTCCTGCTGCGCGGCGAACAGTGCGCGCTCGAACTCGGGCGCGGTTTCGCCGCGGAACACGCGGCCGAGTCGCCCGCCGTTGGCGCCGCTGGGGCAGTTGGACAGCGCGCGGGCATGCTGCGCAAAGCTGGAGGGGTCGCCGCGCACCAGCGCCAGCGTCTGCGCCGCGACCTCGCGCAGCGCGTCCAGCGGCACGCGCGGCGTGACCTGGAACAGGATGTGGTCGGCTTCCACCCACTCGCCGTCGCGGAAGCGCTCGGGGTGGCTGTCGTAGTGGCGGCGGCAGCTGGCTTCGTCGGCCACGGGCGTGGCGGCCTCGCGCGACAGCAGCGCCTGCGCCAGCGCGTCGTCGTCCATGGCATCTGCGTCCAGGCCGATGCGCGTGGCTTCGGCGCGCATCAGCAGCCGCAGGATCGCCGAGATGGTGGCCAGCCGCGCCGGGTTGGCGGCGTCGTGATGGTGGTCCAGTTCGCGTTCGATATCGGCGTCGCGCAGTTCCACGCCGTTGACGGTGACAGGCATAGCGTTCTCCTTGTGCGGTTGCGGCGCTCAGCGGCTGCGCACCAGTTGCCAGGCGCGGCCCAGGTAGCCGAGCGAGGCAAAGCCGCTCCATACATGCACCAGCCGCGTGAACGGGAAGATCACGAACAGGGTCATGCCCATGAACAGGTGAGCCTTGAACAGCAGCGGTGCGTCGGCGATAAAGCCGGCGGCGTCGCCGCGCAGCGTGACGATGTGCTGGGCCCAGTTCATCAGCTGCACCATCATGTGGCCGTCCATATGCCCGGCCGACTCGAAGATGGTGGACAGGCCCAGCAGCAGCGTCACCAGCAGCCACAGCAGCAGCACCTTGTCGCCGGTGCGGGTCACGGCGGACACGCGGGCGTTGGTCAGGCGGCGGTGCAGCAGGATCAGCAGCCCGGCCAGGCACATGGTGCCCATCACGCCGCCGGCGGCCATCGCGACGCCCTGCTTGAAGCCGTGCGAGACCCCCAGCGCGTCCCACACCGCCACCGGCGTCAGCAGGCCCACCAGGTGGCCGAAGAACAGGCCGAGGATGCCGACATGGAACAGGATGTTGCCCGTGCGCAGGTTGCCGCGGTACAGCACCTGCGAGCTGTCGCTCTTCCAGGTGTATTGCTCGCGCTCGAAGCGGGCCAGGCTGCCGAACAGGAAGATGGCGAGCGCGATGTACGGGTAGATGCCGAAGAGGAATTGGTGGAGGGTTGCCATGGTGTCTTAGCTCGGTAAGTGGGCCAGCAAGGACGTGCGTGTGTGTCTCTGCCGACTGTGTTCCCCTCTCCCCTCAGGGGAGAGGGCAGGGTGAGGGGTGGTTTAAGCACCGGCGCTTCATCGAAGCTCCTGCCCTCACCCCCGCCCCTCTCCCGCACGCGGGAGGAGGGGAGCAAACAGTCGGCGCGCGTAAGCCGCGTAGGCATTTCAGCAAGGCAATGGCGCCGGCGCCGTGCCGCGCGGATAGAACTTCACCGCCTGCGGGCCGGCCTGCGGCGCCAGCAGCGGTTCCACGCCATCGGCGCCGGGGCCGAAGGTCTCAAGAGCCTCGTCCATGTCCCGCACCGGCGGCTCCTGCTGCGGCTGCGGCTGCACGTCGGTCAGCGTGCGCAGCACCGCGAATACGCCGGCGTAGGGACTCTGGTTGCGCGCGAGCCGGTCGCCGATCGCGGCCAGCACGTGGATGGCCTCGCCCAGCAGGTGTTCGGCGCGGGCCTCCTTGTCGTCGGCGACCAGCGCGCCGAGGAATTCCAGGAACAGCGGCACGTAGTCGGGCAGTTCCGACGCGGCCGGCTCGAAACCGTCGCGCCGGTACTCGTCGATCAGGTCGACCATGGCCTGGCCACGGTCGCGGCTTTCGCCGTGCACGTGCTCGAACAGGTGCAGCGAGTGCGAAGGGTTGCGGTCGAAGGTGGCGACGTAGTTTTCCTGCAGCGTGATCAGCGTCTCGCCGCCAAACATCGCGGTGACCGGCGCCAGCAGCGCGCGCGCCTGCGGCCATTCGGCCAGCGCGGCATCGATCTCGGGCAGCGCGTCGAGCAGTTCCTGCTCGGGATAGCCGAGCAGCGCGCTGAGGATGGGATAGAGGGGCATGATCTTTCCTTTGTGCGTTGTCTGTAGCCACAGATCCCGCCGTCATTCCCGCGCAGGCGGGAATCCAGCGTCTTTAAAGCCGCTGGGTTCCCGCTTGCGCGGGGACGACGGTGGACTGCGGCTAACGGTGTTTCATGCCACGGCCTTCTTGCGTGACCTGGGCATGTCCGCGAAATGCACGCTGCCCTGCGGCTTCTTGCCGAACAGCGCACCGTCCGAGGTGCCGCCCGAGCAGCCGTTGCCGAAGGTGAAGCCGCAGCTGGCCTTGTCGTTGAAGCTGTCCTCGACCATCTCCTTGTGCGAGGACGGGATCACGAAGCGGTCCTCGTAGTTGGCGATGGCCATGGTCTGGTACATGTCCTCGACCTGCGCGGGCGTCAGGCCGACCTGCTTCAGCACGGCCAGGTCCTGCAGGCCGTCGACCACCTGCGAGCGCTTGAACGCGCGCATCGCCAGCATGCGGTCCAGCGCCGACAGCACCGGCATCACGTCGCCCGCGGTCAGCAGGTTGGCCAGGTACTTGACCGGGATGCGCAGGCTCTTGACGTCGGGGATGATGCCGTTCATGCCCATGTGGCCGGCTTCCGCGGCCGACTGGATCGGCGACAGCGGCGGGATGTACCAGACCATCGGCAGCGTGCGGTATTCCGGGTGCAGCGGGAAGGCGACCTTCCATTCGCACGCCATCTTGTAGACCGGCGACTTGCGCGCGGCATCGAGCCAGCCTTGCGGAATGCCCTGGCGCAGCGCCTCGGCCTGGACCTTGGGGTCGTGCGGATCGAGGAACACGTCCAGCTGCGACTGGTACAGGTCGCGCTCGTCGGCCACCGACGCGGCCTGCTCGATGCGGTCGGCGTCGTACAGCATCACGCCGAGGTAGCGGATGCGGCCGACGCAGGTCTCGGAGCAGACCGTGGGCTGGCCGGCCTCGATGCGCGGATAGCAGAACAGGCATTTCTCGGCCTTGCCGCTCTGCCAGTTGAAATAGATCTTCTTGTACGGGCAGCCCGAGATGCACATGCGCCAGCCGCGGCACTTGTCCTGGTCGACCAGCACGATGCCGTCGTCCTCGCGCTTGTAGATCGAGCCCGACGGGCACGACGCCACGCAGGCGGGGTTCAGGCAGTGCTCGCACAGGCGCGGCAGGTACATCATGAAGGTGTTCTCGAAGGTCGAGTACATCTCCTTCTGCACGTCGTCGAAGAGCTTGTCGCGGCCGCGCGAGCTGAACTCGCCGCCGAGGTCGTCTTCCCAGTTCGGGCCCCACTCGATCTTTTCCATCTTGCGCCCGGTCAGCACGGACACCGGGCGCGCGGTGGGCGGGGTCTGCGACAGCGGTGCCTTCTGCAGGTGCTCGTAGTCGTAGGTGAAGGGCTCGTAGTACTCGTCGATCGCGGGCAGGTTGGGGTTGGCGAACAGGTTCGCCAGGATCTTCAGCTTGCCGCCCTGGCGCGGCTCGAGCGAGCCGTCGGCGTTGCGCTTCCAGCCGCCCTGCCATTTGTCCTGGTTCTCCCATTCCTTGGGGTAGCCGATGCCGGGCTTGGTCTCGACGTTGTTGAACCACGCGTACTCGACGCCGTCGCGGCTGGTCCAGACGTTCTTGCAGGTCACGGAGCAGGTATGGCAGCCGATGCACTTGTCGAGGTTCAGCACCATGGCCACCTGGGCGCGGATCTTCATGTCAGGCTCCTTCCTTTTCACTCAACTTCGCGTTCTTTTCCACGAGCGGTCCTTCCAGCCAGTCGACCTTCTTCATCTTGCGCAGGATCACGAACTCGTCGCGGTTGCTGCCGACGGTGCCGTAGTAGTTGAAGCCGTAGGCCAGCTGCGCGTAGCCGCCGATCATGTGGGTGGGCTTGGTCACCGCGCGCGTGACCGAGTTATGGATGCCGCCGCGCATGCCGCTGGTCTCGGCACCGGGCACGTTCACGATCTTTTCCTGGGCGTGGTACATCAGGCACATGCCCTGGGGCACGCGCTGCGACACCACCACGCGCGCGGTCAGCGTGCCGTTGACGTTGAACACCTCGACCCAGTCGTTGTCGCGGATGCCGTTGGCGCGGGCCTCGGCTTCCGAGATCCACACGTGCGGGCCGCCGCGCGACAGCGTCAGCATGCGCAGGTTGTCCGAATACGTGGAGTGGATGCCCCACTTCTGGTGCGGCGTGATCCAGTTCAGCACCAGCTCCGGGTTGCCGTTGGGCTTCTTGCCCAGCATCGGCGCCACGGTCTTGGTGTCGATGGCCGGCTTGTACACGCACGCGCCTTCGCCGAAGTCCAGCATCCAGCGGTGGTCCTGCCAGAACTGCTGGCGGCCGGTCAGCGTGCGCCAGGGGATCAGCTCGTGCACGTTGGTGTAGCCGGCGTTGTAGCTGACCTCTTCCGATTCCAGCCCCGACCACGTCGGCGCGGAGATGATCTTGCGCGGCTGCGCCTGCACGTCGCGGAAGCGGATCTTGTCGTGCTCGCGGCCTTCTGCCAGATGGGTGTGGTCGCGGCCGGTGATCTTCGACACCGCTTCCCACGCCTTGACGGCGACATGGCCGTTGGTTTCCGGCGCGAAGGTCAGGATCATCTCGGCGGCGTCGATCGCGGTTTCCAGCTTCGGCCGGCCCTGGCTGACGCCCGGTTCGGTCACCGTATGGCTCAGGTCGCCGATTTCCTTCACCTCATGCTGGGTGTTCCAGTTGATGCCCTTGCCGCCGTTGCCGAGCTTGTCGAGCAGCGGGCCGATCGAGGTGAATTTCTTGTAGATGTCGGCGTAGTTGCGCTCGACCACGGTCATCGACGGCGCGGTCTTGCCGGGAATCAGGTCGCACTCGCCTGCCTTCCAGTCCTTCGGCTCGAACGGCTGGCCCAGTTCGCCCGGGGTGTCGTGCAGCAGCGGCGTGCACACCAGGTCCTTGCGCGTGCCCAGGTAGGGGCCGGCGATCTCGCTGAACTTCTTCGCGATGGCCTTGTAGATTTCCCAGTCGGTCTTGCTTTCCCACAGCGGCTGCACGGCTTCGGACAGCGGGTGGATGAAGGGGTGCATGTCGGACGTGTTGAGGTCGTCCTTCTCGTACCACGTTGCCGTCGGCAGCACGATATCGCCGTAGAGGCAGGTGGTGCTCATGCGGAAGTCGAGCACGGTCAGCAGGTCGAGCTTGCCTTCGGCGGCCGGGCGCACGGTGACTTCGCTCGGCGTGATGGCGTCGGCCTCGTCGCCGAACACGGCGTTCTGCGTGCCGAGCAGGTATTTCAGGAAGTACTCATGCCCCTTGCCCGAGCTGCCCAGGATGTTGGAGCGCCACACGAACATATTGCGCGGGAAGTTGGCCGGATTGTCCGGGTCGTCGCAGGCAAACTGCAGCGCGCCGGACTTCAGTTGCTCGACGGTGTAGGCGACCGGGTCTTGCCCGGCGCGCTCGGCCGCGTCGACCACATCGAGCGGATTGGCGCCGAGCTGCGGCGCAGACGGCAGCCAGCCCATGCGCTCTGACTTTGCGTTCAGGTCCAGCAGCGACAGGCCGTCGTAGCGCTTGCGGTCGGCGGTCGGCGACAGGATCTCGTCGACGCCCAGCTTCTCGTGGCGCCACTGGCTGGTGTGGTTGTAGAAGAACGAAGTGCCGTTCATCTGGCGCGGCGGACGCGACCAGTCCAGGCCGAACGCCAGCGGCGCCCAGCCGAACTGCGGGCGCAGCTTTTCCTGTCCCACGTAGTGGGCCCAGCCGCCGCCGCTCTTGCCGATGCAGCCGCACATCATCAGCAGGTTGATGATGCCGCGGTAGATCATGTCGTTGTGGTACCAGTGGTTGAGCGCGGCACCGACGATCACCATGCTCTTGCCCTGCGTGCGGTCGGCGTTGTCGGCGAACTCGCGCGCGACCTGCGTCACCAGGCGGGCGGGCACGGAAGTGTGCTTTTCCTGCCAGGCGGGGGTGTAGGGGACGTCGTCTTCATACGTTGCGGCCACGTTGGGGCCGCCGAGTCCCTGATCGACGCCGTAGTTGGCCATCTGCAGGTCGTACACGGTCGCCACCAGCGCGGTGCTGCCGTCGGCCAGCGTGATCCGGCGCGCCGGCACGCGGCGGCGCAGCAGCTCGTCGTGTTCGCCGCCGAAGTAGGGGAAGCCGACTTCGACGACCTCGTCATGCTGGCCGACCAGCGACAGCCGCGGCGCGACCGCGCGGCCGCTGCCGCCGTCCTTCATTTCCAGGTTCCAGCGGCCCACCTTCGCGCCGCCGTTGTGCGCGGCTTCGCCCCAGCGGAAGCCGATCGAGCCGTTGGGGGCGACGATCTCGCCGGTGGCGTCGTCGACCAGCAGCGTCTTCCATTCCGGATGGTTGGCTTCGCCAAGGTTGTCGGCCAGGTGCGAGGCGCGCAGGAAGTGGTCGGGCACCAGCGTGTCGCCATGCCCGCGCAGCAGCACCAGCATCGGCATGTCGGTGTACTGCTTCACATAGTCGCGGAAGTACGCGGATTTGCCGCTGGCGTGGAATTCCTTGAGCACCACGTGGCCCATGGCCATCGCCAGCGCGGCATCGGTGCCTTGCTTCGGCGCCAGCCAGATATCGCCGAACTTGACCATCTCGCCGAAGTCGGACGACACCGCGACGGTCTTGGTGCCCTTGTAGCGCACTTCGGTGTAGAAGTGCGCGTCGGGCGTGCGCGTCTGCGGCACGTTGGAACCCCACACCATCAGGTAGGTGGAGTTGTACCAGTCGGCCGATTCCGGCACGTCGGTCTGTTCGCCCCAGATCTGCGGGCTGGCCGGCGGCAGGTCGCAGTACCAGTCGTAGAACGACAGGCAGGCGCCGCCCAGCAGGCTCAGGTAGCGCGCGCCTGCCGCGTACGACACCATCGACATCGCCGGGATCGGCGAGAAGCCGATCACGCGGTCGGGGCCGAACTTCTTCACGGTGAAGGCGTTGGCCGCGGCGATCATCTCGGTGGCGGTGTTCCAGTCGGCGCGCACGAAGCCGCCCTGGCCGCGCACGCTCTTGTAGCGCGCCGCCTTCTCCGGATCCTGGCTGATCGATTCCCACGCGGCGATCGGGTCCATGGTCTTGCGCGCCTCGCGCCACATCTCCATCAGCCGGCCGCGGATCATCGGGTACTTGACGCGCTGCGCGGAGTAGACGTACCAGCTGTACGAGGCGCCGCGCGGGCAGCCGCGGGGTTCATGGTTGGGCAGGTCCGGGCGCGTGCGCGGGTAGTCGGTCTGCTGCGTTTCCCAGGTGATCAGGCCGTTCTTCACGTAGACCTTCCAGGAGCAGGAGCCGGTGCAGTTCACGCCGTGGGTGGAGCGCACGATCTTGTCGTGCTGCCAGCGGCTGCGGTAGCCGTCTTCCCACTTGCGGTCTTCGTTCACCACCGCGCCGTGGCCGTCCGCATAGGTGGACTTGACGCGCGACATGAACTTCAGTCGATCCAGGAAATGACTCATTTGCTTGTTCTCCGCGAGGCTATTCTGCGGGGCTCCGACGGTTGCCCGGGAGCATTTGCAGGGACACCTTGAGCTTATGGGGGAGCGGGGCGGCGGCCAATTCGCTGGTGGAACTGGCGCCGGATGGCGATCGGGGGAGGTGGCCGGCGCGGGCCTAGTTCCGAAGAACTAGGCCGGCCGGCAAGACGGTTCAGCAGGGCATGGGGGCGTTGCGGCGCGCGTAGTACCACCACGTCACCAGCACGCAGCTGACATAGAAGGCGACAAAGCAATACAGCGCGGCGTCGGGCGCGCCGGTCAGCTCCAGCGAGGTGCCGAAGCTCTTGGGGATGAAGAAGCCGCCATAGGCGCCGATCGCGCCGGAGAAGCCCAGCACCGCGGCGGATTCCTTGCCGGCATCCTGCAGCGCCTGGCGTTGCGCGGCGTCGCCCTGGCCCCTGGCGGCGCGCTGGCGCTCGGTCAGGAAGATCACCGGGATCATGCGGAAGGTCGAGCCGTTGCCGATGCCGGTCAGCGCGAACAGCGCGATAAAGGCCGCGAGGAAGTAGGCGAAGCTGCCGCCGGCGCCGTCGTGCGGCAACGCCGCCAGCACGGCGAACACCGCCGCGATCATGCCGACGAAGGTCCACAGCGTGACGCGCGCACCGCCGAGCTTGTCGGAAATCCAGCCGCCCACCGGACGCGTCAGCGCGCCAACCAGCGGCCCGAGGAAGGCATAGGCGGTGGGATTCACGCCCGGGAACTGCGACTTGGTCAGCAGCGCCAGCCCGGCCGAGAAGCCGATGAACGAGCCGAAGGTGCCCACGTACAGCCAGCACATCAGCCAGTTGTGCTTGCGCTTGAAGATCACGGCCTGTTCGGCGAACGAGGCCTTGGCATCGGCGATGTCATGCATGCCGAACCACGCGGCCAGCGCCGACACGACGATGAACGGCACCCAGATAAAGCCCGCGTTCTGCAGCCACAGGTCGTGCGTGGCGCCGCTGGCCTGGTACTGCTGCGGCTCGCCGCCGAGCGCGCCGAACACCGCCAGCGACACCACCAGCGGCGTGACGAACTGCACCACCGACACGCCCAGGTTGCCGATGCCGGCATTCAGGCCGGTGGCCAGCCCCTTCTTCGCCTTGGGGAAGAAGAAGCTGATATTGGCCATCGACGAGCTGAAGTTGGCGCCGCCCAGCCCGCACAGCAGCGCCAGCACCAGCAGCGTGGGGTAGCCGGTGGACGGGTCGCGCAGCGCGAAGCCCATGCCCAGCGCGGGGATCAGCAGCAGCGCGGTCGAGATCGCGGTGAAGCGGCGCCCGCCGAACACCGGCACCAGGAACGAGTAGAAGATGCGCAGCGTGGCGCCGGACAGCGCCGGCAGCGCGGTCAGCCAGAACAGCTGGTTCTTGGTGAACTGGAAGCCGGCGCGGTCGAGGTTGACCGCGACCACGCTCCACAGCATCCAGACCACGAAGGCCAGCATCAGCGCGGGGATCGAGATCCACAGGTTGCGGTAGGCGATGCGCTCGCCCTCGCTTTGCCAGAACGCCGCGTTCTCGGGCTCCCAGCGGGTGAGTACGGATGAGGTCATGATTGGTGTGCCTTGGTTGAGAGCGCGCGCAAGGCGCGCTTGCAAGTGCTTGTCGGAACCGTCACCCCCGCGCACGCGGGGAGCCAGCGTCTCTTGAAGTCACTGGGTCCCCGCTTGCGCGGGGACGTTGTGTTGGTCAACAGTTGGTGTTGGCATTCAGGCGGCCTGCGTCAGGCCGACGGCCTGGGCCTTGCGCTGGCGTTCGGCGCGGTGGCTGTAGTGCATCCACACCAGGCTCACGCACACGGTGCCGTACATCAGCATGAAGCAGCTGCTGCGCACGCCGGTCAGGTCGGCCAGCATGCCGAACAGGATCGGCAGTACGAAGCCGCCCAGCCCGCCGGCCAGGCCCACCACGCCCGAGACCGCGCCGATGTTGTGGGTGAAGTCGTTGGAGATGAACTTGAACACCGAGGCCTTGCCGATGGCGAAGGCGATGCCGACCACGAACAGCAGGATGGTGAAGACCGTGGGCGTCAGCGCGATGCGGAAGGCCTGCGGGCCGCCGGTGGTCTGGATGATGAAATCGGTCTGCGGGTAGCTCAGCAGGAAGAAGCCGACCCAGCTCACCCACATCACCCACCAGGTGGTGCGGTGCGCGCCGTAGCGGTCCGAGATCCAGCCGCCGATGGCGCGCAGCACGCCGCCGGGCAGCGAGAAGCAGGCGGCGAGGAAGGCCGCCACCTTGATGTCGAAGCCGTATTCGCCGATGTAGTACTTGGTCATCCACAGCGACAGGCCGACATAGCCGCCGAACACCACCGAGTAGTACTGCGAATAGCGCCACACGCGCGGGTCGCGCATCACCGCCAGCTGCTCGCGCCAGCCCGCGCTGGACTTGACCATATGCGCCGGGTTGCTGCGCGAGAACACCCAGAACAGCAGCGCGGTGGCCAGCATCGCCACCGAATACACGCGCGGCACGATGGTCCAGGTGCCGGCCGCCAGGATCAGCGCCGGGGCGACGAACTTGGTCAGCGCCGCGCCCGAGTTGCCGGCGCCGAAGATGCCCATCGCCAGCCCCTGGCGCGAGCGCGGGAACCAGCGCGCCACGTAGGGCGTGCCCACCGAGAACGAGCCGCCGGCCAGGCCGACGAACAGCCCCAGCACCAGCAGCTGCCACAGCGTGGTCGCATACGAGATCAGCCAGATCGGGACCACGGTGGCCAGCATCAGCACGAAGAACACGATGCGGCCGCCGAAGCGGTCGGTCCACAGGCCCAGCGGCACGCGGATCAGCGAGCCGCTCAGCACCGGCGTGGCGGCGAGCAGGCCGAATTCCGTATCGTTGAGGCCGAGCTGTTGCTTGAGGGGAATGCCGAGGACCGCGAACAGCATCCAGACGGCAAAGCAGATGGTGAAGGCGAAGGTACTGGACGCCAGCGTCATTGCGGCGCCGGGCGGGATCGGCTCCGGCGCGCGGGATTGGGTGGCCATGGCCATGCTCCTGTGTCAACTTTGGCGGGGGTGATGCCAGAGTAGGGGCGGGCGCTGGTGCTGCCTATTCGCCGGCCGCACAGCGCGCGCGCCGGCGTCGCCTGCCTTTGGCAGTAGTTCTACCGGGGGAGGTCGCGGGCGCGGCGGCGGTGCTATCGTGGGGACGAACCGCGGCGTATCGCTTCGCGCCGCGCCCTCATTGCTCTCGCCAGTCATGGACACCATTCCCATCCTTCCCGCGCGGCGCACCCCGCCCTCCGGCAAGATCCCCGCGGGGCCGCCGCCGCGTGGTTTTGCCTTGTTTGCGCTGGGGTTCCGCCCGTTCTATCTGGGCGGTGCGGTGTTTGCCGCGCTGGCGCTGGCGGCATGGTCGGCGATGCTCGCCGGGGTGCACGCGGTCGCGCCGGCCGCGGCGATGCCGGCGATGTTCTGGCATGCGCACGAGATGGTGTTCGGCTTTGCCGCGGCGATCGTGGTGGGGTTCCTGTTCACGGCCGGACGCGCCTGGACCGGGCAGCCGACGCCGACCGGCGCCGCGCTGGCGGCGCTGTTCGGTCTGTGGGCGGCCGGTCGCGCCGGCCTGTGGCTGGCGCCCGGCAGCGCGGCCTTCGTGGTCGAAGCCGCGTTCCTGCCGCTGGCGGCGCTGGCCTTCACGCGCACGCTGGTGCGCGGCGGCAACCGCCGCAACTATCCGCTGGCGCTCGCGCTATGGCTGCTGGCGCTGGCCGATATCGCCAGCCTGTGGCTGCAGGCGCGCGGCCATGACGCCGGCGCGATGCTGGCCTGCCGTGCCGGCGTGGCGCTGGTGACGCTGTTCGTGGTGGTGATCGGCGGGCGCGTGATCCCGATGTTCACCACCAATGCGATTCCCGGCTTCCGGCTGCGCCAGTACCGGCAGGTGGATCGTCTGGCGATTCCGGCGGCCGTGCTCGGGCTGCCGGCGGGGTTGCTGCCGGTGCCCGCATGGCTAGTGGCGGCGCTGTCGCTGCTGGCCGCGCTGGTGCTGGGCGCGCGCGTGGCGGGGTGGCGCGGCTATGCGGTCGGCAACCGGCCGATCCTGTGGGTGCTGCACCTGGCCTACGCGTGGCTGCCGGTGGCGCTGCTGCTGCAGGCGCTGGGCGCGCTCGGCCTGCTGATGGCCGGGCTGGCGACGCACGCGTTCACCGTGGGTGTGCTTGGCGTGGCGATCATCGCCATGATCACGCGCACCGCGCTGGGCCACACCGGCCGCATGCTGGTGGCCGGCCGCGCCGAGACCGCGGCGTACTGGCTGGTGGCCGCGGCGGCGGTGTTGCGCGTGTTCGGGCCGATGGCGTGGCCGGCCGGCTACCTGCATTGGGTGTGGGGCGCGGGGGCGTGCTGGGTGGCGGGGTTCGGACTCTATGCGCTGACCTATGCGCCGCGGCTGGCACGTCCGCGCGTGGACGGCAAGCCGGGTTGAATCGCGCAGGGCGTCACGAACATCGCGCGGGCATTCAGGGGCAGGCCTGCGCCATCGGCGCACGGGCGCGCGCGCCTTGCTCCAGCTTCACGCTCAGCCACGCCACCGCCAGCGCCGCCATCGGCGCCAGTGCCGCCACCCAGGGCAGGGCCGTCAGCCCCGGCCCGTGATCGACGACCACCCCGCCCAGCCACGCGCCCAGGCCGTTGCCCAGGTTGAACGCGGCGATATTGAAGCTCGATGCCAGGTTCTCGCCGGCACCGTGGGCGTGGCGCAGCACGCGCAGCTGCAGCGGCGACACCGTGGCAAACGCCGCGACACCGAGGATGCCGACGAAGGCCACCACCAGCACCTGGCTGTGGATCGCCAGCGTCATCGCCGCCAGCACCAGCGTCAGCGCCGCCAGCGTGGCCAGCACCGCGCGGGTCGGGGTGCGGTCGGCAAAGCGGCCGCCCAGCACGTTGCCGATGATCATGCCGGCGCCGAACAGCAGCAGGATCGGCGATACCGCGGCCTCGCCAAAGCCGGACACGCGCGTCAGCAGCGGCTGCACGTAGGTGATCACGGCGAAGATGCCCATCGACTGCAGCACCGTCATCAGCAGCCCCAGCAGCACCTGCGGGCGGCCGATGGTGGCCAGCTCGTCGCGCAGCGCCACGCGCGCGCCGTGTTCCTGGCTCTTCTGTACCAGCAGCGCGATCACCGCCAGCGACAGCAGCCCGACCAGCGTCATCGCCCAGAAGGTCGAGCGCCAGCCCAGGTGCAGGCCCAGCCAGGCGCCGGCGGGCATGCCCAGCAGCGTGGCCAGGGTCAGGCCCGAGAACATCACCGAAATCGCCGAGGCGCGGCGGTGTTCCGGCACCAGCCCGGTGGCGACCACCGCGCCGACGCCAAAGAAGGTGCCATGCGTGAGCGAGGTCAGCACGCGCGCGATCATCAGCGTGGTGTAGTCCGGGGCGAGCGCGCAGGCGGCGTTGCCGACCGTATAGATCACCATCAGCGCCAGCAGCACCGCCTTGCGCGGCATGCGCCGCGTCAGCAGCGTCAGCACCGGCGCGCCGGCGAACACGCCCAGCGCGTAGCCGGACACCAGCATGCCGGCGGCGGCAATGGTCACCTGCAGGTCGGCGGCCACCTGCAGCAGCAGGCCCATGATGACGAATTCGGCGCAGCCGATGCCGAAGGAGCCGGCGGTCAGCGCGTACAGCGCCAGCGGCAGCCGGCCCGAAGCCGGGGCGGCGAGAGTGGATTGAGGGGAAGCCATGGGGGGAGGGGCGCCAAGGGAAGAGGAAGCCCGCAGTCTGGACCTTTTCGGATTCAGTAAAAACCGGCATGATCCATAATCAGCTTCAATGAAAAATTGATAATCATGGACCGGATCGGCGATATTGGCCTGTTTCTGCGCGTGCTCGACCTGGGCTCGATCAGCGCCGCGGCGCGCAGCCTGGACCTGTCGGTGGCGGTGGCGAGCCAGCGCCTGCAGCGGCTCGAGCGCGAACTCGGCGTGCGCCTGCTGCATCGCACCACGCGGCGGCTGCACGCCACGCCCGAGGGCGCCGTGCTGGCCGAGCAGGGGCGCGCGCTGGTGGATGACCTGGAGGCGCTGGGGGCGTCGCTGCGGCAGGCGGGCACCGGCATTACCGGCACCCTGCGGGTGACGACGTCGTCGTCGTTCGGGCGCCTCTACGTGTCGCCGCTGCTGCCGGAATTCCTGGCCCGGCACCCGGGGGTATTGCTCAGCGTCAACCTGTCCGACCACGTGCTGGACCTGGTCAGCGCCGGCTTTGACCTGGCGATCCGCATCGGCGCGCTCGACGACTCGGCGCTGGTCGCGCGCCGGCTGGCCAACAACCGGCGGCTGCTGTGCGCGTCGCCCGACTACCTGCGCCGGCGCGGCACGCCGCGCACGCCGCAGGACCTGGCGCGGCACGATTGCCTGCTGCTGGTGGGCAGCCACGGGCGGCAGGATGTCTGGCGGCTCGGCGACGGCGCCGGGGGCGAGATAGCCGTGCGCGTGCGCGGCCGCATCGAGGCCAATACCGGCGAGCTGCTGTCGGACGCGGCGCTGGCCGGCTTCGGCATCGCGCTGCACTCGGCCTGGCATGTCTGCGCCGACCTGCAGGCCGGCCGGCTGGTGCAGGTGCTGCCCGACTACCCGCTGGCGGACACCGGCATCTACGCGGTAATGCCGCAGCGGCGGCTGGTGCCGCCGCGCGTGCGCGCCTTTGTCGATTTCCTGGCCGAACGCTTTGGCGACAACCCGCCGTGGGAGCAGCGCCGCGGCGGGTGAGCCAGGCCCCGGGCTACGCCGGCGGCTGCGGCTGCGGCGCGGGCGTGGCGTGGCGCCGGTAGTCGCCCGGCGTCATGCCGGTCCAGCGGCGGAACGCGCGGAAGAACGAGTTGGCATCGTCAAAGCCGAGCCGGAACGCGATCTCCCCCAGCGACAGCGCGCCTTCGCTCAGGTAGTGGCCGGCCAGCTCGCGCCGCGCGTCTTCGCACAGCGTGCGGAAACTGGTGCCGGCGGCCATCAGCCGGCGCTGCAGCGTGCGCTCGCTGATGTCGAGGTGGCGGGCCACCGCGGCCAGGCTCAGCGCGCGGTCGCCGGCCAGCTGCTGCAGCGCGCTGCGCACGTCGTACAGCGAGGCCGCGGCCGGACGCAGGTCGCGGCTGGCGGGGGGCGCCGCGGGGCTGGAGCGGTCGCGCGCCATCAGCCGCAGCGCCAGGTCGCGGCGGCCGAACACGATCGCATCTTCCGGCTCGCCGAAGCGCACCGGGCAGTCGAAGGCCTCGGTATAGCGCAGGTGCCAGGCGGGCCGGCCGATGCGCAGCGACACCCGCAGCGGATGCAGCGGCTTGCGCGTGAAGCGCCGGCCGAAGGCCAGCAGCGAGCACAGCTCCATGTCGATGCGCGGGCGGCTGTCGGGCGCCTCGGGATCGCTCGGGCGGATGCAGACCCAGGCCTCGTCGCCCTGTCGGCGCAGCTCGACGCGGTCGCCGGCCAGCAGCTTCTGGTAGCGCGCGATGCGCCGCAGCGCCGTGCCCAAGGATGGACCGGCCATCGCGGGCAGCCCGGCCAGGCCGAGCAGGTCGGGCGGCATCCGGCTGCCCAGCCACAAGCCGATGGCGGGGTCGCCAGTGGCGTGATAGACAGCCAGCAGCAGGTGGATGGCCTGTTGCGGGTCGGCCGCGTGCGCGGCGGGTTGATGGTCGAAGGGGTCGGAGTCGGTGTCGGATTCCGGGGCAGGCGCGAGTGCCGATACGTCGTAACCGCCTTCACGCAGCGCGTGCAGCAGGTCACGAGGCAACGGCCCGGCCTGGATAGGCTCTTGTTGTGGCATCGTCGTTTTCTGGCTGGCAAAGTGGCGCAAGTGCGCCCGTGCAGCCCCCGGTACGAAGCAGATTACGCGGTGACGATGCCCCCTTCAAGGGCGTGCGCCGGCAGGAAGTGTGTGCCAGGCAGCTTTACGGCACTCCGATGGCGGGTTGACGGCGGCGCGGGCCGCGCCGCTGCTGGCTTGCCGGGTCGCTGCAACCCGTTGCTTAATTTTTGGGCAGCCCGGTGCGCTGGCGCACAGACCGGGGTTTTCGGACAGGGCACGGCAGGATATCCACAGATTCTGTGGATATCATGTCGCGGTTTTCAACATGGGTTTGTGCGGGCTGCCGGAGTGCGCTGGAAGCCGGTATGCTGGGCGGGTTTGGCGGCATGGCGGCGTCGCCCGGGCGTCTGCGACGACTGGCGCGGCGGGGTCGGCCATAGCGCGATCGGTCCGCATCCATTCCGCATTTTGCGTCATCGTGCCGCCGACGCCCCGCCCCGGGGCCGGCTTCCCGCCGTTGCGACTCAACCTGCCCGCCGCCATGCGCCATGCCCGGTCGTTCGCCGTCCCTGTCCGCCTTGCCGTGTTGCCGATGCTTGCCGCCGCCGTGGCGGTGTCGGGCTGCGTGGCGCAATACCGCGTGCCTGCCGGTGCGCCGTCCGCCAGCGTGCGGCTGGTGACCAGCACCGACGAAAACACCTCGTTCACCATCGTCGATCCGGCCAGGTGCCCGGATCCGGCCCGGCCGCTGGTGCTGGCGGGGATGGGCAAGCAGTTGTCGGCGATGGGAAGGGAGCGCGGCCTGGACATGGCCGGGCGTTCGCCCGAGCCGCCCGCGCGCACGCGCGAAAGGCTGGTCGAGGCGGGCCGGCGCCTCTATGTGGCGGTGACCTCGGCCGCGGCGCCGCCGCTGCCCGAGATGCGCTGCGCCGCGGGCGTGTCATTCGTGCCGGCCGCGGGCGGGCAATATGAAATCCGCTACCAGCGCGACGAGACCGCCAGCCAGTGTTCCGCGCGGATTCTGCGCCTGCAGCCGCAGCCTGACGGCGGCGCGCGCCTGACGGCGGAGCCGACCCAGCAGGGATTCAGGGCGCTGCGCAAGGACTATGTCTGCCAGGCGTTGTGAAACCCGTCCGGGCCCCCGGCTGCGGACGGGTCGCGTTGCTGCCGTCGGGCGGCAGCAACGGTGTTACTGCTCGATCAGGAAGCGCTCCGGACGCTTGCCCAGCCAGGCCGGCGCACGGCCGCGGCCCGACCACGTCTTGCCGGTCTTGGGATCCATGTATTTCGGGGGCAGGGCAGCGGCGGACTTGCGCGGGCCGCTGCCGGCGGGACGGCCACGCTTGCGCCGGGGCAGGATGTCTTCCGCGGTCAGGCCATATTCGGTCATCAGTTCGCGGATTTTATCGATCACGCCCGCCACTTCGGTTGCGCGCACTTCATTCAGCTTGGCTTCCAGCGCTTCCTTCTCAGCCAGGAGTTGCTTGTATGTCGCCATTTATATCCCCTTTCTGCAAATAGGCCGCTGCATGGTACTAGAAATCCCGGTGACAGAGCACCTGAAAAAATTTTACAAAAAATAACGCAAATTGCACGGAGAGATTGTCGGGAAGCTGGTCGGCGCGATTCTCATGCCGACTGCAAGATGGATTGCCGCAATCATCGCCGCGGCATCGCGCCATCCAATCCACGGTTTCACCGCCCGGCGCTCCGTTTTTTCCCTGATTTAGCGCCAATGGAAATACGCGCGCCGCTTTGCTTTAGCGCCTAGACTGTTTGTCTGCGCCCCGCGCAGTGCCACCTCACGACTACCGGAGCCCCCTATGAATCAGCAGATCTTTGTCAATTTGCCGGTCCGCGACCTGCAAAAGTCGATTGCCTTCTTTACCCAGCTCGGTTTTTCCTTCAATCCGCAATTTACCGACGATACCGCCACCTGCATGATCGTCGGCGAGAACATTTTCGTGATGCTGCTCACCGAAGCCAAGTTCCGCAGCTTCTCGCCCAATGAAATCTGCGATGCGCGCAAAGCCACCGAAGTGCTGGTTTGCCTGTCGATGGAAACCCGCGCGCGCGTTGATGAAATGGTCAATGCCGCGGTGCTGGCGGGCGGCAATACCTACAAGCCGCCAATGGACCTGGGCTTCATGTACGGCCATGGCTTCCAGGATCTGGACGGCCATGTCTGGGAACTGGTGTACATGGATATGGCGGCGATGCAGGCGGGGCAGTAAGGGACGCCATGGCGTTTCGGGCCGGCATGGTATGCCGGTCCTCGAAGCATGCAGGCCACCGCGCGGACCATGTTCCCGTGCGGTGCTGCCGCGATGGGGGCGATCAGAGTCCGAAGTAACGCAGATTGCCCTCGATGCGCGCACGCTCGTGCGCTGGAACGCGCGCCTCGGCCAGCAGCCGCGACAGGGCTTGCTTGCCCTGCTCGACCGCGCCCACGTAATAGGCGCTGACGGCAAGCTCGTCCAGGGCCCGCCAGGCATAGACCGATTCGTCGACGAACAGGGCGTCCGCGGGCCTGGGCAGCGCCGCGGCCTGTTGGGCAAACAAATGCGCGAGCGCGAACTCGCCGCGCAGGCGGTGATAGCGGGCAAGCTCGCACAAGGGTTCGGCGCGGCTGGGGCGGGCTTGATAGGCGTCGAGGTAGCCCTCGCGCACGGCAGCGGGGGCATCGCCGCGGCGCTCCCGCAGCACGGCGACCTGGAAGCGGGAGAACCAGGCTTCCTCGTCCCACCCGCCCATGCCGGCGCGTTCACCATATACCCGGATGCTCTCGTCGAGCTTGCCTGCATCGCGATAGCTCTGGGCCAGGTAGAAGCGATAGCGCGCATTGGACGGTTCCTTGCGCACGGCTTCCTCGAGCAGCGCGATGTCGCGCAGATAAGTATCGCCGGCGCGCGCCCGCGCGCCCTCGCGGGACACCACGATGGTCGCGCCCGGCAGGGGTTCCCAGCGGTGCGCCTGGTCTTGTGTCAGGTATTCGTGGATGACGCCTTCCCAGCGCCAGGGCATGCCGGCCGGCACCAGGGCATTGCGCAGGTAATGCCAGCCGTCGAGCTCGCAGCGGAACTGATAGCCGTGCTGCCGCAGCGCCGGCCAACCGAATCCGGGATCCAGGCGCAGCGTTTCGTCCGCGTCGATGAATAGCAGGTAATCGCTTTCACCTGGCATCTCGAGTTTTGCCAGCGCCATGGCTTGGTTGCGATTCTCCGCGAAGTTTCGCCAGGGCCGCTCGTGCAGCGTGCCGGGAACGTCTGCCATGAATTGCCGGATCAGATCCTGCGTGCCGTCGGAGGATCCGGTGTCAACGATGACCCAATGGTCGATCCATCCCTTGACGCTCTGCAGGCAGCGCGTAATCACCGGCGCTTCGTCCTTGACGATCATGTTCAGGCAGATGCGGGACACCAGATGGCCTCCATTGATGAAAATCGGCGACAGCATACCGCTGAATCAAAAACAACACCCCCCCAGAGTGTTGACTTTCGAATCGATCGGGGCGCTACCATGCACGCGCCCGGAAGACGTCCACATTTCCAATCCACAGGGCCTTGGCACTCACCGCAAACACCATCGGACTTTCCGCGCCGTGCCGCGTGCCAGGCCGATCGCGCGCCAACGCGCGCCATCAAACCAAAAAAAAGGGGTCAGAATCATGCATCAACACAAATGGGCTACCAGCCTGTCAACGGCTACCGCCATCCTGGTCGCAGGCTGCGGCGGTGGCGACGATAGCAATGGCGGCGCGCCGGCTGCCCCGGGGACGCTGCCGAGCGCCACGATTTCCGGAGTCGCCGCAACCGGCGCCCCTATCGTCAACGCAGAAGTCCTGCTCAAATGCGTGGCCGGCCAGGCCCGCACCACCACTGGCGATGACGGCAGCTGGTCGGTTTCAAGCGCTGGCCTGACGCTGCCATGCGCCGGCCGGGTCGTGACGGCGGCTGGCTTGCCGCTGCACACATTGGTGCAGGGCCCGGGCAACATCAATATCACGCCGATCACTGAACTGGTGGTGGCGTCGGCTACCGAAAACCCGGACACGGAAGCGTTCTTCACGACTTTCTCGGCTGTCGCCGCGGCGGCGGCAGGCAACCGGCTGCAGACTGCACAGACCATGGTCAAACTGCGCCTGGCCAACCTGGGCGTGGAGGCGGACAGCCTGGACCTGCTTACCCAGAAATTCTCGCCTCGCCATGGCGATGCCTACGACGACCGGCTCGAGGCGCTGCAGGCGCGCCTGGCCGCCACCAACGCCACGCTGACTGACGTGGCGGCACAGCTTGCACGGGGGGACGTGGGTGCGCCGGGAGCGACCGGCCCCACGGGCGCTACGGGCGCTACGGGCCCGCAAGGTGCCACGGGTCCGCAAGGCCCCACCGGGGCGACGGGCGCGGCGGGTGCAACGGGTGCCACAGGTCCCTCGGGCGCGACTGGTGCCACGGGCGCGACGGGTGCCACTGGAGCCGTGGGTCCCGTGGGCGAAACAGGGCCAAGCGGAGCAACGGGAGCAACGGGCGCAACGGGCGCTACGGGCGCTACGGGCGCTACGGGCGCTACGGGCGCAACGGGCGCTACGGGCGCAACCGGTACCGTGCCCGGACTAGGCACCCCAGGTGGTGCCGGCTCCTCCAGCAACGGGGTCGATTGCGTCATCGGCACGGTGTGGCTGACTGCCGCCCGCTGGGGCCAGGGCTTGCCTGCCGATGGCCGGCTTCTGCCGATCAATCTCTACACGGCCCTGTTCAGCCTGCTCGGCAACACCTACGGCGGCGATGGCACCAGCAATTTCGCGCTGCCGAACCTCGGCTCGGTCACGCCCAATGGACTGACCTACATGATCTGCGTCGAGGGCCTCTTTCCCAGCCCCAACTGACGCTGCCGCCCGGGCTGGCGCCTTGCGGTCCGCCCGGAGCGCGCCAGCGGCAAGCGCCAAAAAAAACAGCCCGGGAAAGCAGGAAGCCCGGGCTTGAAATCCACCTGGATCGCGGTGGAGGAGACATCTGGTTGTCAGCGTCCCGGCAAGGGCCGGGACGCGCTCATGCAGCTTCGGGTCAGATCGCCCAGCCGCCGGCGTAGAACGCCGCCAGCACCACCGCGATGGCGACGGTGCCGACATTGAGCTTGCGCCATTCGCCGGCGACCACGCGGCCCACCACCAGGGTGCAGAAGCCGAGCATGATGCCGGTGACGATATTGCAGGTCAGTACGATGAACACGGCGCAGACCAGGCCGGCCAGTGCATCGACCAGGTCGTCCATGTGCAGGCGGCTGACGCTCGACAGCATCAGCAGGCCCACATACATCAGCGCGGGCGCGGTGGCGTACGACGGCACCAGCGCGGCCAGCGGCGAGAAGAACATCACGGCCACGAACAGCAGGCCCACCACCACCGCGGTCAGGCCGGTCTTGGCGCCGGCGGCCACGCCGACGGTCGATTCGATATAGGCCGCGGCCGGGGCGCCGCCGAACAGGCCCGAGAAGATCGAGCTGACCGAATCCGCGGTCAGCGCGCGCCCGCCGTTGTGGATATGGCCGGCGGCATTGAGCTGCCCGGCCTGCCCGGCGACGGCGCGGATGGTGCCGGTGGCGTCGAATACCGCGGTCATCACCAGCGCCAGCACGCTCGGCAGCACGGCGGCGGTCAGCGCGCCGCGCACGTCCATCGCGCCGATCAGCGATGCCTGGCCCGGCGCGCTCAGCGACGGCAGCGCGAACACGCCGGTGAACTTCACCGCCGGATCGAAGGCCAGGCCGAGCGCGGAGATGGCGACGATCACCAGCAGGATCCCGCCCGGCACCTTGCGGCGCTCCAGCCCGAAGATCGCGGCCAGGCCCAGCACCGACATCACCACCGGGAACGAGGTGATCTTGCCCAGCGCCACCGGCAGGCCGGCATGCGTGTTCTTGACCACCAGCCCGACTTCATTCGACGCGATCAGCAGCAGGAACAGGCCGATGCCGATGCCGGTGCCGTGCGCCACCCCGGCCGGCAGGTTGCGCAGGATCCAGCTGCGCACGCCGGTGACCGAGATCGCGGTGAAGATCAGGCCCATCAGGAACACCGCGCCGAGCGCGACCGCCGGCGACAGGCCCTGCCCCAGCACCAGGCCGAAGGCCATGAACGCGGTCAGCGAGATGGCGCAGCCGATGGCGATCGGCAGCTTGGCCCACAGCCCCATCAGCAGCGAGCCGAAGGCCGTGGTCAGGCACACCGCGACAAAGACCGCGCTGGTGTCGAAGCCGGCCTTGCCCAGCATGCCCGGCACGACGAACACGGCGTAGACCATCGCCATGAAGGTGGTGACCCCGGCCACCACTTCCTGGCGCTGGGTGCTGCCGCGCGCGGTGATTTCGAAGAACGCGTCGAGCCGGCCCCGGACTTCCGGGACATGGGGGGCGTGGGGGCGTGCGGGATCGGCCTCCGCCGCGGGCGACGGATAGGGTTGTTCGATCATGATGAGCTGTCTCCTTGCGGGCGCTGCAACCTCCGTCGTGCGGAGCGTCGTCAGGCGTGTCTCACGTGGTTCTGGTCTGGGCTGGAGGCGGAATCCTGGCCAACCCCGCTGTTATCGGTGTGCCGCTTGTCGGTGCCTTCTGTGGGCGTGATCCGGGCAAGGCTGAAGGCTAGGTGAGGCGGCGCCAGCCATCATCACCGGCGCTCAATGCGCGGCATGTGCGGCGGGGAATACCGAATGTGATGTCTGGGTATCGTCGAACGGTGGAACGGCTGCAGGTGGCGTTTTCGGCGGCTGCCGTTATCAGGCGGCGCATATACGGCCTATAGGGAATGACCCGGATGCCGGACGGTCGACTTCTCTATACTAGGGATAACCCTGAATCGTCTCGCGATCCGGGCCGAAACCCGGCCGCAAGTGCTTCACGAGACACTAAATCTGTTTCCCACCGGAAAGGAAGAATCGCCATGCAAGCTCTCGCCGACACCCTCTATCGCCAGCCCGCACAGTCCACCGCCGCGACGCCCGCCGCCGCGCAACCGGCACGCGACGTTGCCTATTACGCGCGCATGGGCGGCGGCCAGTCGCTGGCCGCGCGCGTACGCGCCTACTTTGCGCAGGGCTGGACGCTGTACGCGGCCAACGCCCGCGAGGCCGCGCCGATCCGCTGGCTGTAAAGACCTGCGCGCTGCGTCAGTACATGCCGGTGCGGGCCATGAACGCGTCCAGCGTCCAGCCGCGCCCGAGCAGCAGCATGCGCGTATGCAAGTCCTCGCTGGTGGCGGCATCGACCGCAGCGCCCAGCCACGTCAGCGTCTTGCTGCGCAGATCGACATAGCCCATGGCGTAGTCGGGGGCCAGGGCCTGCCACAAGGCGTGGGCGCCGGCC
Source organism: Cupriavidus taiwanensis (assembly GCF_900249755.1). Classification (NCBI taxonomy): domain Bacteria; kingdom Pseudomonadati; phylum Pseudomonadota; class Betaproteobacteria; order Burkholderiales; family Burkholderiaceae; genus Cupriavidus; species Cupriavidus taiwanensis. The sequence continues at coordinate 1,849,869 of NZ_LT976854.1, read as the reverse complement.
GATTGCCGCGCGCCGCTCAGCAGGCATAGCCCGCCATCCAGCGCCCAGCGATAGAGCGCCCGCGCCAGGCCGCGGCGCTGGTAAGCGGGCGCAAACTTGGTATGCGGCGCCCGCACCCACGGGTCGGCCCGGCGGCCGACCTCGATCAGCCGGTTGAACACGGTATAACCGGCCAGCCGGCGCTGCATCACGTCTTCCACGTACACGTAGTACTCGCCGTCGGCCTCGCGGTAGCGCAGGCGCAGGCCCGGTGCGCCCGCCGGCAGGGCGGGCATGGCATGGAGGCGGTCGCCGGGCCGGCCGATGCGGCCGTGCAGGGCGTCCAGTTCACGCTCGATTTCGGCGGGCGGCAGTTCTACGTCGATGCGCAGTTCCAGCGCGCGTGGCAACGCCTGCGCCGGCAGGCGCAGGGCATGGAAATTCGCCATGGCAGTTTCCCGCGTGCTCAGGAATTGAGGATCAGGTAGAGGGCGGCGAGCGCCACCATGGCACAGAAGGTGTGGCGGTAGAGCGGTGACATGTCTGGCTTTCTCCTGGCTGCATGATCGAGCGGGTGCCGGATGGCATCCGCGACATGGGCCGTGCGGGAAAGCTCAGGGCTGGAGGGTGGCGCCCCGAGCTGCCCGCACGGCCAGGAAAAGCACGGCGCGGCGGACCCAGGGGCAGGCGAGTAAATGCCTGGCCAGGTCTGGAGGCAGGTCCAGGGCAAGGCCCCGCTGCGCCGCGCGCACGCGCACGCCTGCCGCCGGCCGGGCCGGGCGGTTCAGGGTGGCGAGACGGGCAATGCAGGGCATGGAGGCGGGGCGCAAGGGTTCGAAGGAACATTGCTTATGCCACACTTCAGCGTCAATGTCCAGCCAAGTTGCCGGCTTCCGCAGTGAACTCCGTTTTACTTCATGACCCCATCGGTGCCTGTGCGCTGGCTCTCAGGGGTCGTCGTCATCGTTCATTGTGAACACTGTCTACATGTACTAGACTCGGAAACATCGTTCACCCGGCCTTCTTGCAGGAGCCAAGATGACGACTTCCCCCATTCCCCAACATGCCGGCCCGGTCCGCCTGCTGGTTGCCACCACCAAGGGCGCCTGGTTCCTGACCAGCGACGCCGCGCGCCGCAGCTGGCAGATCGAAGGCCCGACCTTCCTCGGCCATACCATCCACCATGTCGTGCAGGACCCGCGCGAGCCGTCGCGCCTGCTGATGGCGGCGCGCACCGGCCATCTGGGCCCGACCGTGTTCCGCTCCGGCGACGGCGGCCGCAACTGGACCGAGGCGGCCCGCCCGCCCGCCTTCGACAAGGTGCCGGAGGGCGAGACCGGCCGCGTCGTCGACCACGTGTTCTGGCTCACCCCCGGCCATGCCAGCGAGCCCGGCACCTGGTACGCCGGCACCTCGCCGCAGGGCCTGTTCCGCAGTACCGATCATGGCGCGAACTGGGAGCCGCTGCGCGGCTTCAACGACCATCCGATGTGGCGCGCCTGGACCGGCGGCGAGCAGGACGGCACCCCCGACGGTCCCAAGCTGCATTCCGTGCTGGTCGATCCGCGCGACGCGCGTCACCTGTATATCGGCATGTCCAGCGGCGGCGTGTTCGAGAGCACCGACGCCGGCGCCGACTGGAAGCCGCTGAACCGCGGCAGCATCGCCAACTTCCTGCCCGATCCCAACCCGGAATACGGCCAGGACCCGCACTGCATGCTGCAGCATCCCGCCAACCCGGACCTGCTGTACCAGCAGAACCATTGCGGCATCTACCGGATGGACCGCCGCGAAGGCGTGTGGAAGCGCATCGGCGAGGCGATGCCGAAGGAAGTCGGCGACATCGGCTTCCCGATCGTGGCGCACCCGCGCGACCCGCGCACGGTGTGGGTGTTTCCGATGGACGGCAGCGATGTGTGGCCGCGCGTCAGCCCCGGCGGCCGGCCCGCCGCCTATGTCACGCGCGATGGCGGCGAGACCTGGCAGCGCCAGGACCGCGGCCTGCCGGCCGAGCAGGGCTGGTTCACGGTCAAGCGCCAGGCCATGGCCACCGACGGCCACGACCCGGTGGGCGTGTACTTCGGCACCACCGGCGGCGAGTTGTGGGCCAGCGCGGACGAAGGCGATGCCTGGCAATGCATCGCCCGCAACCTGCCGCAGATCTATGCGGTGAGCGTGGCGCGCCCTGCCTGAACGGCGTGCGCCGACCCGGAGGACTTCCCATGCAGGTCCGTATCGCGACGCCGCTGTTTTCCTATACCGGACAGCGCGAATACGTCGAGGCCCGCGGCGCCAGCATCGCCGAACTGCTCGACGACCTCGACCGCCAGTTCCCCGGCATGCGTTTTCGCATCGTCGATGAGCAGGGCAAGCTGCGGCCGTATATCCGTGTGTTTGTCAACCGCACGCAGCTGATGCGGCTCGATGCGCCATTGAAGGAAACCGACGAGGTGCATATCCTGCAGGCGCTGGCGGGCGGCTAGGCGCCTGCCAGCGCCTGCAGGTATGGCCACGGGTAGATGCCGCGGTCGTGCCCGTCACTGAACACGATCTGCACGCCATAGCCCATTTCGCCGAGGGCGACGATCTGCGTGTCGCCCGGCCCGGCCTCTGAAGGCTTGCTGCGGCAGGCGGCGCAACGGCACGCTGGGCGCAAGCGGCCCGGGTCCAGCGACTGGCACTGGCCGTCGGGCCAGTAGACGCGCAGCGCGCCGTTGGCGCGGGAGAGCTCCAGGCGCGTGGGTACGACCATGCCGCCGCTCATGCATGACCCTCCGGCGCGCCGATCTGCGCCAGCGCAATGCGCACGGCCTTGCGTACCTCCGGATCGGCATCGTCGGCGGCCGCGGCAAGGGCCGGCACGGCTGCCGTATCCCCCAGGCTCCCCAGCGACAGCGCGGCCTCCTTGCGCAGGTTGCTGATGGCGTGGGCCAGCTGCAGCGTCAGCGGCACCAGCGCCGCGCGGTCACGCAGCTTGCCGAGAGCCCTGGCGGCCTGCACGCGGACCTGCCAGTAGCGGTCTTCCAGCGCGTCGATCAACGGGCCCACGGCTTCAGGGAATTTCAGTTTTCCCAGCGTCTGCGCGGCTTCTTCCCGCACCTGCCAGGCGCCGTCGCGCAGGGCCGCCAGCAGCGCATCGCGCGCCGACGGGTCGGCAGCGAGGCCGAGCGCGCCGGCGGCGGCGCGCCTGACGTCGGTATCGGCGTCGCTGGTCGCAGCTTGTGCCAGCGCGGGCAGGGCTTCGCTGCGCCTGAGCCAGCCCAGCACGGCCACCGCTTCGCGGCGCACCGGGGCGGCCGCGTCGGACAGCGCCGCCATGGCCGCATCGAAGCCTGCCGCATAGCGCAGCTCGCGCAGGCCGCGCCACGCGGCCGCCCGGACAAAGGGATCGCCGTGCGTGACCCACGGCAGCAGGGCGGCACCGGAGGCGGGCTCCTTCAGTTCCGACAGTCCCTGTGCTGCCGCTTCGGCCACCTCGCGGCTGGGGTCGGCCAGTGCCGCGGCCAGCGCCGGGACGACCGCTTCCTGCTCCCAGCTGGCCAGCGTGCGCGCGGCTTCCGCGCGCACGGATCCGGCGGGGTCCGATTGCAGGCGCTGCAGCAGCAGCGGCACGCCGTCTTCATCCTCCAGGTCGGCAAGTTGCAGCACGGCCACGCGTCGAACCGCGGGGTCGGGGTCGGCCAGGCGCAGCGTCAGCGCGCCGATGGCGGGATCGAGATCAGACAGGGATTCGTCAGGCAGGGCGGAAGCTTGCGGCATGGATGGCAGTCAGGTCGATAGCGGTCAGGCGGCGGTCGCGAGCGCGCTGGCCCGGGTGTGGTCGTGCAGCAGGTCGCGGCAGCGGCGCTTGAGCCGGATGAAATCGTCGTCGGTCATCAGCTCGGCGCGGCGGGGCCGCTCGAAGGGGATGGCGAGATCTTCAAGGATGCGTCCGGGCCGTGGCGACATCACCAGCACGCGGTCGGCCAGGAACAGCGCCTCGTCGATGTCATGGGTGACGAAGACCACGGTGGTGCGCATCCGCGCCCAGACGTCGAGCAGCAGGCCTTGCATATGGGCGCGGGTCTGCGCGTCGAGCGCACCGAAGGGCTCGTCCATCAGCAGCACGCGCGGCCGGTTGATCAGCACGCGCGCAATCTCCGCGCGCTGCTGCATGCCGCCGGAAAGCTGGGCGGGGTAGCGCTGCGCGAAGCCGCCCAGGCCGACCAGGTCCAGCAGGGCCTGCGCCTCGCGCTTGCGCTCGGCGGTGGGCACGCCCTGCATCTTCAGGCCGAAGGCGACGTTGTCGAGCACGCGCTTCCACGGGAACAGCGAGTGCTGCTGGAACACCAGCCCGCGCTCCGGCGCGGGGCCGCGCACCGGCGCCCCGTCGAGCAGCAGCTCGCCCGCCGCCGCCGGCAGGTGTCCGGCGATGGCGCCCAGCAGCGTGGACTTGCCGCAGCCCGACGGCCCCAGGATGCAGACGAACTGCCCGGCGGGAATGTCGATGGATAGCTGGTGCACGGCGGTGAAGGCCGCATCGCCCTGGCCCAGCGCCACATCCAGGCCGCGCACCTGCAGGCGGCCCGCGCGGATCGGCTGGCTCGTCATGCGCGCACCTGCTGCAGGCGGGTCCACGGCATCAGCCACGCGCCGACGCGCTTGATCAGCGCGCTGCTGCCCATGCCGAAGACACCGATCAGCAGCATGCCGACGACGATGTCCGCATAGTTCTGCAGGTTGTAGGCCTCCCACGTGTAGTAGCCGATGCCGTACTGGCCGGCGATCATCTCGGCGGTGACCAGGCAGAACCAGGACGTGCCCATGCCGATCGCCAGCCCGGTGACGATACTCGGCAGCGCCGCGGGCAGCAGCACCTCGGGGAAGACGGTCCAGCGGCGCGCGCCCAGGCTGCGCGCCGTGGCGACCAGGCGCGGGTCGGTGCGCTCCACCCCGTGGATGGTGTTGAGCAGGACCGGGAACAGCGCCCCGATGAAGGTGATGAAGATCATGCTCATCTCCGAAGACGGGAACATCAGGATTGCCAGCGGAATCCACGCCACGCCGGGGATCGGGCGCAGCACCTCCAGCGGCGGCAGCAGCAGGTCTTCCAGCCAGCGCGAGCGGCCGATCGCCATGCCGAGCACGATGCCCGCCACGGCCGCCGCGCCAAAGCCGGCAAACACGCGGTACAGGCTGTTGCCCAGGTGCAGCACCAGCTTGGGTGACTGCAGCAGCTGCCAGGCCGCAGGAACCACGTCGCTGGGCGCGGGCACGTTGGCGAAGGTGACGAGGCCGAGGTGGGCCCGGTGGGACGAGGCCAGCTGCCACAGCACGATGCAGCTGGCCAGCGCGGCCAGGCGTACCAGCCAGCGTGCCAGCCGCACGCGTGCCGCGCCCGGCGCGGCCGGTGCCACCGGGGGCGCCCCCGCTTCAAGGCTGATCGAGGTCATGGGCGCGCTCCGCGTCAGTTGCTGGCCACGGCGACCGCGGCGCCGCTGACTGCGGCAAAGTCCCGCACATTGCCACCATTGGCCTTCGCCCAGCCATCCGCTGAGCCCTTGAGCAGGAAGGCGCTCACCTGCCCCTTGCCGTCCTGCACGTACCACGCCTTGCTGGCCAGCAGCTTCAGGCCGGTATTGCGGTCATGCACATACAGCACGCGCGCCTGCCTGCCCTCTTTTGCAGCCTGCCTGAGCGCGGCGAATGCTGCCGCCGGCGAGGCATAGGCGCGCACCCTGGACTCGCCCCGCAGCCACAGCTGCGCGGCCAGCTTCGGTTCGGCGATGGGTTTGCCGCTGCCTGCGTCCTTCGCCGCGAGGGGCTGTTTGTCGTAGGACTTCAGGCGCGCTTCATAGTCCAGCCCCTCCAGCCTGAAGGCTTCGCGGATGTAGCGCTCGTCGATCACGGTGTCGGCGCTGAGGTCGGCATCGGTGCGCTTGAGCAGCTTCAGCGTCTCGATCGACGTCTGCAGCGCCTGGCGGTACTCCGGCTTCCAGGTGTAGTCGCGGTTCTGCAGGCCGAGCGGGCCATGGAACAGGTAGTCCACCTCGGCGTCGATGCCGGTCACCCGGGCAATCAGCTCGCTGTATTTCTCGGGCTCGGCCGCCATCAGGCGGTCGGCCTCGATCGCGGCGCGCAGGTAGGCCACCACGATCTCCGGGTACTTCTGCGCGTATTCCGCGTTCACCAGCGCGCCGTGGAAGGTGGGGGCCTCGGCCTGGGCGCCGTCATAGATCTTGCGGGCAAAGCCGCGGAAGACAAAGAGCTCGGGGAAGGGCACGAAGTTGGCATGGCCGTCCACCTTGTGCGCCTGCAGCGCCGAGCCGCCGACCTCGGGCGACTGCGACACCAGGGTCACGTCCTTGTCCGGGTCCCAGCCCTGGCGCTTGATCGCGCGCAGCAGCATGCCGTGCGCGGTGGAGCCGAACGGCACCGAGATGGTCTTGCCCCTGAGCTCCGCCAGCGACTGGACCGGGGAATCCGCCGGCACCACGATGCCGTTGCCGGTGCCGATCGCGTTGCCCGACAGCGGCGCGATGAACAGGCTCTTCTTGCCGGCCTTCTGGAAGGCCGCGGCATTGAGTGAGCCGGGGAAATCCGCCATGGCGCCGATATCCAGCTTGTCGGCCACCATCTCGTTGGTCAGCGGCGGGCCGGAGGTGAAGTTCTTCCATTGCACGTCGTAGGTGACGTCCTTGTACTTGCCGGTGCGGGGCAGGTACTTGTCGAGCAGCTTCAGTTCGCGGATCAGCAGGCCGCCGGTGGCGCAGTTGATGGTGGTGTCCTGCGTGCCGATGGCAACGCGGATGGTTTCGGCACTGGCCGCGCCGGCCAGGCTGGCGGCGGCCAGTGCCAGGAGCAGGTGGATGCTGGTGGAGGCTTTCATGGGGTTATCTCTGTGGTGCTGTTGTCATGAAGCGGCAATCAACGCAGCAGGTACGGGATCTCGACCCTGACCGCGCCCGTCGGGCAATCCTTCTCGCAGGGCATGCAGTACCAGCACTCGTCGAACTGCATGAATGCCTTGCCTTTGGTCAGGTCGATGGCCAGCAGGTCCATCGGGCAGACATCGACGCAGACCGTGCAGCCCTTGTCGGCAATGCACTTGTCTTCATCGATGGTGACCGGCGCGCTGCTGCGCTGGGCGATCTCATGCGGGGTGTAGGCCATGGCGTGGGTTCCTTCAGGCGGCAGCCAGGGTGGCGGGTTCGGCCGTGGCGGCCGTGGCGGCAGCCTGGCCGCGGCTGACGCGCAGCCGCTGGTAGGCGGTGGCGTCGTCGCCTGCCACCGGGACGATGTACGGTTCGATCGCGCGCTTGTGGCTGACCATGCGCCCGGCTTCATCCTTGCTCAGGTGCGTATGGCAGAACCAGTCCGCATCATTGCGCTGCGGATAGTCGACGCGATGGTGGTAGAGACCCCAGCGGCTCTCGGTGCGGAACAGGGAAGCACGTGCCGCCATCTCCGCGCAGTCGCGGATCGCCATCACCTCGACCGCGCGCATCAGCTCGTGCGGATTGGCGGCGCGGATCTGGCCGATGTCGTCGGCGATGGCGTCAAAGCGCTGCAGTCCGATTTCCATCTTGCGCGTGACCTTGGGCGGCTGCAGGTAGTCGTTGACCATGCGGCGCAGCTTGTATTCCACCTGGGCGGGCGGCAGGCCACTCGCGCGCGCCAGCGGTGCGAACACGCGCGCGCGCTCCGCCTCGACCTGGGCCGCATCGGCTTCAGGCAGGCCGCGGCCGGCGACGTAGTCGGCGGCGTTGTGCCCGGCAAACCAGCCATAGGTGAAGGCGCCCAGCATGTAGTTGTGCGGCACGGCGGCCATGTCGCCGGCTGCGTACAGGCCCGGCACGGTCGTCTCGGCGCGCTCGTTCACATGCACGCCGGACGCGCTGTGGCCGCTGCAGAAGCCGATCTCCGAGATATGCATCTCCACCATCTGCCTGCGGTAGTCGGTGCCGCGCCCGGCGTGGAACTGGCCGCGGCTGGGCCGTTCGTTGGTGTGCAGGATCGTCTCGATGGTCTGGATGGTTTCTTCCGCCAGGTGGTCAAGCTTCAGGAACACCGGGCCGTCGCCGCCCTGCAGCTCCTGGTAGAACTCCCACATCATCTGGCCGCTCCAGTAGTCGCATTCGATAAAGCGCTCGCCCTTGCCGTTGGCGGTATAGCCGCCCAGCGGGCCGGTCACGTAGGCGCAGGCCGGGCCGTTGTAGTCCTTGATCAGCGGATTGATCTGGAAGCACTCCAGGTTGGCCAGCGCCGCGCCGGCGTGATAGGCCATGGCATAGCCGTCGCCGGCATTGGTCGGGTTCTCGTAGGTGCCCATCAGGTAGCCGGAAGCGGGCAGGCCCAGGCGGCCGGCCGCGCCGCAGCACAGGATCACGGCGCGCGCGCGGATCACGTGGAAGTCCGCGGTGCGGCAGTCGAAGCCCATCACGCCGCTGGCGGCGCCGCTGGCGTCGGTCAGCACGCGCGTGGCGACGATGCGGTTGGTGATCTCTACGCGCGCGCGCTTGAGCTGGCGGTACAGCACCTTCTTGACGTTGTGTCCTTCCGGCATCGGCAGCACATAGGAGCCCATGTGATGGACCTTCTTCACCGCGTAGTCGCCGGTCTCGTCCTTCTCGAACCTGACGCCCCAGCGATCCAGCTGCTCGATGGTGGCAAAGCTGTGGCGCGCGTAGGCATAAACGGTGGACTGGTCGACGATGCCGTCGTTGGCCACGGTGATTTCGCGGGTGTACTGCTCGGGCGTGGCGTGGCCGGGGATCACGGCATTGTTCAGGCCGTCCATGCCCATCGAGATGGCACCGCTGCGCTTGACGTGCGCCTTGTCGAGCAGCAGCACGCGCAGCGCGGGGTTGCGTTCCTTGGCCTTGATCGCGGCCATCGGGCCGGCGGTGCCGCCGCCGACGACAACGATGTCGTATTCGTGAGTCAGGGTATTCATGCGGAGGGCTTCCCCTTGCTGGCTGGTTTGCGGGGCCGCGAGCGGCCGGCCGGGCTGGTGACGCGGCTGGTGACGCTGGGGGCTGGCGCGGTCTTGCGCCGGTCTGCGCGCAGCCGGTACTGGAACGCGTCGCCGCGGAAGTAGAGGAACTCGTAATCGATCGGCGTGCCTTGCGCGTCATGGGTCAGGCGTTCGATGCGCAGCACCGGCGCGCCTTCCTGGATGCGCAGGGCCTGGGTCAGGTCGTCGTCGGCGAGGATGGCGTCGACACTCAGGTCGGCATGGCCGAGCTTCACGCCACAGTCGTTTTCCAGGATCAGGAAGATGTCGCGCGTGGCCAGGTCGGCAGTGAGCAGGCGGCGGCCGATGGCCTCGGGCACCCAGGTCAGCTCCAGCGACACCGGCTCGCGGTTGAGCAGGCGCACGCGCCGGATCTCCACCACCGGATCGCCTTCGCGCAGCCGCAGCTGCGTGGCAACGTGACGGCTGGCAGGTACGCATTTGCAGCTGCGTATCTGGTTCAGGATCTCGTAGCCCATGCTCGACATGGCCTCGGCAAAGCCTTGCAGCGAGGTCACGTTCTGGAAGGCGCGGGGCTTGGAGACGAAGGTGCCCTTGCCATGGATCTTGAAGATCAGCCCCTCCTTCTGCAGGTCGCCCAGCGCCTGGCGCACGGTGATGCGGCTGGCGCGAAAGCGCTCGCCCAGCTCGCTTTCCGACGGCATCTGGTGGTGCGGCGGATAGGTGCCGTCCAGGATGCTGGCGCGCAAGGCGTCCTTGATTTGCGTATAGAGCGGCAGCGGAATCGGTGCCGGCATGGCTGCGGCGGCGGGGGCGGGTACCACGTTGGTCCGGGTCGTCATGGGGATCGACATAGCGTGTTATGACAAGTTGGAAACCACTATATGGACGACGCCGTGCCGCAGGAACGAAGCAATCCGGATATGCAAGGATGAAATCCGAACATGCGCCGCGTGCGCCTCTCAACTCCCGTTGCCCCGCGCCGATATCCAGTCATGAAACCTGCCGTCCGCCATCCGCCGCGGCGGCAGCCAGATGACAACGACGGCGGCAAATACCACACGCACGGCACGGGAGCGACGCATGAGCAGTTCCATGAGGGACATCGACGAACGGACTAACCTCACCAACAACAACCAGTTCGAGCTGCTGCTGTTCCGGCTCGGCGAGGCCGAGCATTCCGGCCAGTCGGAGCTGTTCGGCATCAACGTCTTCAAAGTGCGCGAGATCCTGGTGATGCCGCCGGTGACGACCGTGGTCGGTGCCGACCCGTCGATCCTGGGCATGGCCGATATCCGCGGCCAGGTGATCCCGGTGATCGACCTGCCGCGGCTGGTGGGCTGCAAGCCGCGCAGCGGCCTGGGCATCCTGCTGGTGACGGAATACGCCCGCTCGACCCAGGGCTTCGCGGTCGAGGCGGTCGAGGAAATCGTGCGGCTGGAATGGAACCAGGTGCATTCGGCCGAGGCCAGCGTGCGCACCGGCCATGTGACCAGCATCGCCAAGCTGGAGGGCGGCACGGGAGAGGGCGCCGACGGCACCGACGCGGCGCGCCTGGTGCAGGTGCTCGACGTCGAGCAGATCCTGCGCGACGTGCTGCCCACGCGCCAGCCCGACGTGGATCCGGGCGAGGTCGGGCCGCAGCTGCAACTGCGGCCTGGCGCCAAAGTGATTGCCGCCGACGACTCGGCGCTGGCGCGCGGCCTGATCGAGCAGGGCCTGAAGGCGCTGGGCGCGCCGGTGGTGATGACCAAGTCCGGCAAGGAAGCCTGGGAACTGCTGGACCGCATCGCGACCGAGGCAGCCAGCCATGGCCGCGCGCTCCAGGACGAGGTGGCGCTGGTGCTGACCGACCTGGAAATGCCCGAGATGGACGGCTTTACGCTGACCCGCAAGATCAAGGCCGACAGCCGGCTGAAATCGCTGCCGGTGGTGATTCATTCATCACTGTCGGGCGAGGCCAGCGAAGAACATGTGCGCAAGGTGGGCGCCGACGCCTATGTCGCCAAGTTTGTCGCGAAGGAGCTGGCCGACACCATCCGCACGGTGCTGACGCGCTGACGACGCGTGTCCCGCGGCAGGCACAAAATGCAAGCGCCCGCAACCATTCCCGTACGCCGGCTGGTTGCCTATAAAACGGGCACTCCAGCGCGTTCCAGCGCGGGCGCGCCCTTCGCGGTTGTCAAGAGGGGGGATATCCACTGATCCTGTGGATATTTTCTGTGGACAAGTCGGGCCCGCCGGTGCGCTCCCGGCCGGCATCACGCGATGCCGGCCGGGAAGCCCCGACCGCGGCCTGGCGCGGGCTTCCGCGCCGCCGCGCTCCCTGGCGCCGCCGCTCCTCGCTCTCCCTGTTCCCGTCCGTTGCCGTTGCGCTACTTGGGTTGTGCCACCGTGCGCAGGTAGGGCTTCAGCGTCTTGAAGCCCTGCGGGTATTTCTTGTTCGCTTCCTCGTCCGAGACCGAGGTCGGGATGATGACGTCCTCGCCCGGCTTCCAGTTCACCGGCGTCGCCACGGTGTGCTTGGCATTGAGCTGCAGCGAATCGAGCAGCCGCAGCACCTCGTCGAAATTGCGCCCCGCGCTCATCGGGTACACCAGCATCGCCTTCACCTTCTTGTCCGGGCCGATGATGAACACCGAGCGGATGGTGGCGTTGTCAACCGCGGTGCGCGGGCCACCGCCGCTGGCCTCGGGGTGGATCATGTCGTAGAGCTTGGCCACCTTCAGGTCGGCATCGCCGATCATCGGGTAGTTGACGGTGCAGCCCTGCGTTTCCTCGATGTCCTTGACCCAGCGCTGGTGGTCGCCCACCGGATCGATGCTCAGGCCGATGATCTTGGTATTGCGCTTGTCGAATTCGGGCTTGAGCCGGGCCATGTAGCCCAGCTCGGTGGTGCACACCGGCGTGAAGTCCTTGGGATGCGAGAACAGGATCGCCCAGCCGTCGCCGATCCACTCATGGAAGTTGATCTGGCCTTCCGTGGTCTCGGCGGTGAAATCAGGGGCTTGCTCGCCCAGTCGAATCGCCATGGTTGCGCTCCTTGCAGTTGGCTTGGTTTGGAATCGCGCGTCGCCGCGCACTGTGGCCCGCTATCTCGCCGTGGCGCCGTCTCCCGCTAGCGGAACACCAGCACCGGGATCGTGCTGTGGGTCAGCACCTTGTGCGTCTCGCTGCCGATCAGCAGCGCCTGCAGCCCGCGCTTGCCGTGCGACGACATCACGATCAGGTCGCACTCGCGCTGCTGCGCGCAGTCGATGATGGCCTGCCACGGATGGTCGTCGGTGGCGGTGATGACCTCGCAGGGCACCCCGGCCTGCGCCGCGGCCTGGCTGAGCGCGGCCAGCACGGTGTCGGCGTGGCGCGCGGCCTCGGCGGCAAGGTTGCCCTGGGTGTCTTGCAGGCTGGTCAGCCGGTGGGTGAGCACGTGGTACTCGGGCAGCACATGCAGCCCCGTCACGCGGGCGCCGATGCGGCTGGCGAAGGCCATGGCGCGGCCCACCATGGCATCGGCGCGCGGGGAGCCGTCGGTCGGTACAAGGAGGTGCCGGAACATGATGAGTCTCCGCTTGCAGAGAGATGCGCGCCAGCCGGGCGCGTCCGCGTACTGGCGGGCGAGCCAATCCAGTATAGGAATTGCGCGGCATAAGGAACAGGAGACCCGGCGGCCGGAGCGCGGCGGCCCCGGCCGGCGGCGCTGGCGAGCATTAACATCCTGTTATCATCCGATGCACCTGTAGCCCCGCACCGATGGAAGGGACCGACGCATGATTGCGCTGCGCGAAGCTTGGCTGGCCGGATTGTTCCGACGCGGCAACTGGCTGCCGAACCTGGTGTCGGGCGTGATCGTCGGGGTGGTGGCACTGCCGCTGGCGATGGCGTTTGCGATTGCCTCGGGCGCCAAGCCGGAGCAGGGCCTGTACACGGCCATCGTCGCCGGGCTGGCGGTGTCGCTGTTCGGCGGCAGCCGGGTGCAGATCGCCGGGCCCACCGGCGCGTTTATCGTGGTGCTGTCCGCGGTGACCGCGCGCCACGGCATCGACGGTCTGCAGATCGCCACGCTGATGGCGGGGCTGATCCTGCTGGCGATGGGGCTGACGCGGCTGGGCAGCGTGATCCGCTACATTCCCGCGCCGGTGATCGTCGGCTTTACCGCGGGCATCGGCGTGATCATCTTTGTCGGCCAGTGGCGCGATTTCTTCGGGCTGCCGCCGGTGGCCGGCGCGCATTTCCATGAAAAGCTCTGGCACCTGCTGCAGGCGCTGCCGCAATGGCACCCGGCCACCACCGCGCTGGCGCTGGGCAGCCTGGCGCTGGTGGTGGGCGCGCCGCGCGTGCGCTGGCTGCGGCGCGTGCCGGGACCGCTGGTGGCGTTGGTGGTGATCACCGCAGTGCAGGCGCTGTTCCGCTTCGACGGCGTGGCCACCATCGGCACGGCCTTCGGCGGCCTGCCGCGCGGCTTGCCGGTGCCGGCGCTGCCGGACATCACGCTGGCGCGCGTGCTGGAACTGGCCGGGCCCGCCTTCACCATTGCCATGCTCGGCGCGATCGAATCCTTGCTGTCGGCGGTGGTGGCCGACGGCATGGCCGGCACCCGGCATGATTCGAACCAGGAACTGGTCGGCCAGGGCATCGCCAATGTGCTGGCGCCGCTGTGCGGCGGGTTTGCCGCCACCGGCGCGATCGCGCGCACCGCCACCAATATCCGCAACGGCGGCAACAGCCCGCTGGCCGGCGTGGTGCACGCGCTGACGCTGGTGCTGGTGCTGCTGTTGCTGGCGCCGCTCGCGGCCAGCGTGCCGCTGGCCGCGCTGGCCGCGATCCTGTTCGTGGTGGCCTACAACATGAGCGAGATGCGCCAGTTCGCGCGCATGGTCCGGCGCGCACCGCGCGCCGATGTGGCGATCCTGCTGATCACCTTTACGCTGACGGTGCTGACCGACCTGGTGGTGGCGGTCAATATCGGCGTGATCCTGGCCATGCTGCAGTTCCTGCGGCGCATGTCGGCATCAGTGGAGGTGGCACCGCAGGCCGCCGAGGCCGTGGCGCGCGAACTGGGCGATGCGGGCACCGGCGCGGTGGCGCCGATGCCGCGGGGCGTTCTGGTCTATGTCATCGACGGGCCGTTCTTCTTCGGTGCGGTCGAGGCCTGCGAGCGCGCGCTGGTGCAGACCCATACCGAGCCGCGCGTGCTGCTGATCCGCCTGGGCCGCGTGCCGTTCATGGACATGACCGGCCTGCAGACGCTGGAGGCGGTGATCGTCACGCTGCAGAAGCGCGGCGTCGCCGTGGTGCTGGCCGAAGCCAATGCAAGGGTCAGGGAAATGCTGGCGCGCGCCGGTGTGCTGGCGGCGCTGGGTGAGGGCAACTACGCGGATACGCTGGCGCAGGCGGCGCAACGCTGCGCCGCGCTGGCCGGGGACGAGGCAGGCGCGGGCAACGCCCCGCGCTGAGTCACTTCTTCTGGCGCGTGCTGCCCGCCGGCCTGGGCTTGGTGGCGTAATCCACGCCGTGCTGCGCCAGGTAATCGCGGATCAGCTGGCGCACCACCTGCGACGGCGTCAGGTCCTGCGCGGCGCACAGCGTTTCAAAGGCCTTCTTCTTGACCGGATCGATCAGGATGGTCAGGCGGGCGGTCTTGGATTCCATGTGGGTGTGCGGCGGTCCGGGCCGGTGGTGGCGGCGGCGATTGGATGGGGGATTATATACAGCGCCGGAGCGGTGCCTGGCGGTCGTCTGCACGCCGGTGGTTTGCTCCCCTACCCAGTAACCTTCGCTAAGCCTTCGATCTTGTTAGCGCCACCACAAAGATCAAAGACCACCGTCATTCCCGCGAAAGCGGGAACCCAGCGACTTTGAGAAGCGCTTGCGCTTCAAAGACACTGGGTCCCCGCCTACGCGGGGACGACGTGTCGGTGACTGGGAGCAAGTCGGCATGGCCAGCGTGCTCCCTCTCCCGCAAGCGGGAGAGGGAGCACACCGCCAGTGCTCGAAAAACCAGAAGTCTTCCTTATTCCGCCATCTCCAGATCCGCAATCACCGCCGCCAGGAAGCGCGCCGCTTCCCCGCCCGTGACCACACGATGGTCGAAGGTCAGGCTCAGCGGCATCACCCGGTGCACAGCGGGCGCGCCGGCGGCCGCGACCACTTCGTCGCGCACGCGCCCGGCGCCCAGGATCGCGACGGTAGGCGGCACCACGATCGGCGCAGCATAGCGCCCCGCGATCATGCCGAAGTTGGACAGCGTGATGGTGTTGCCGCGCATCTCTTCCGGGGCGATGGTGCGCGCGCGGATGTCGGCGCGCATGCGGTCGAGGCCGTGGCGCAGGTCGGCGGCGTCGCGGTTGCCGACATCGCGCAGCACCGGCACGAACAGGCCTTCGGGCAGGTCGGCGGCAATGCCGACGTCGATCTTCTTCAGCACGTGGCGGCGCCCGGTCTGCCCTTCATACCAGGCGTTGAGTCCCGGCTCGGCGCGGCAGCCGGCCACCAGAGCGCGTACCAGCCGGATGGTGACATCGGCGCCGGACTGCCAGGCGTGGATATCGGCGTCATCCATCACGGTGGCGGCGGCCACTTCGGCCTGCGCGCGCGCCATGTTCTGCGCCATCGCGCGGCGCACGCCGCGCAGTTCCTCGGGCGCGCCGAGGTCAGCCAGCGTGGCGGCGACCCGTTCCACGTCGGCGGCGGTGACCACGCCCTCGGGCCCGGACGCGGTGGCCATCGCCAGGTCGACGCCGAGCCGGCGCGCCAGCGCGCGCACCGCCGGCGTGGCCTTGACGCGCGCGGCCATGCCCGCCGCGGGCGCCGCGATGCCGGGCGGCGCGGCTTCACTGGCCACGTGCGTGCCGACCTGGACCGAGCCGACCACGGTGCCGGCGTCGGCATCCTCGCCGGCGCCCTCGAAGCCCACCAGCGGTGCGCCCAAGTGGACGATGTCGCCGGGCTGCGCAAACAGCTTGCCGATGCTGCCGGCATAGGGCGACGGAATCTCGACGATCGCCTTGGCCGTCTCCACCGACAGCAGCGGCTGGTCCGCGGCCACGGTGTCGCCGGTCTTGACGTGCCAGGCGACGATCTCGGCCTCCTGCAGGCCTTCACCCAGGTCGGGCAGCTTGAAGACTCGCATCGGTCCTCCTTGGCTAGCTTGAACGATGTGCGGCTGGCTGGCGACTACGCCGCCAGCGCCCTGCGCGCCGCATCGACGATGCGCGCGACGCCGGGCAGGTAGGTGTATTCCAGCCGCGCCAGCGGCACCACGGTATCGAAGCCGGTCACGCGCTGCACCGGCGCGGCCAGCGAGTACAGCCCGGCATCGGCCAGCTGCGCGGCGATCTCGGCGCCGAAGCCGGCGGTGCGCGGGGCCTCGTGCACGATCACGCAGCGCCCGGTGCGCGCGACCGCGTCCAGGATGGTCTGCATGTCCAGCGGCTTGAGCGTGGCCACGTCGATGACCGTCGCGGTAACGCCTTCGGCGGCCAGCGCGTCGGCGGCGGCCAGCGTTTCCTGCACCATCGCGCCCCAGCTGACCAGCGTGATGTCGCTGCCTTCGCGCAGCGTGAAGCAGGTGTCGAGCGGCAGCGCCGCGCCGTCGTCGGCCACTTCCTGGCGGAACAGGCGGTACAGCCGCGTGGGCTCGAGGAAGATCACCGGGTCCGGGTCGGCGATCGCCGCCAGCAGCAGCCCGTAGGCGCGCGCCGGCGATGACGGCACCACCACGCGGATGCCCGGCATATGCGCGAACATCGCCTCCGGGCTTTCGGAGTGGTGCTCGGGCGCGTGGATGCCGGCGCCGCACGGCGAGCGCACCACCAGCGGGCAGGTCAGCCGCCCGCGCGTGCGGTGGCGCATGCGTCCGGCGTGGTTGATGATGTGATCGACCGCCGGGTAGATAAAGCCGGTGAACTGGATCTCGGCCACCGGCTTGAGGCCCATCGCCGCCATGCCGATCGCCGCGCCGACGATGCCGCCTTCGGCCAGCGGCGTATCCATGACGCGCGCGGCGCCGAAGCGCGCCTGCAGGCCGACGGTGGCACGGAACACGCCGCCGTTGACGCCGATGTCCTCGCCCAGCAGCAGCACATCGGGATCGTGCTCCAGCGCATGGGCCAGCGCCAGGTTGACTGCTTCGACCAGATTGATTTCCGCCATGGTTCGCTCGCTGTGGGCCAGGGTCGATGGAGGCGTGCGCGCGGCGCCGGCAGCGCCGGCCGCCGCGACTAGCCGTGCTGCGCCGGGAAGCGGCGCGCGATTTCCAGCTGCGCCTGCAGCTCGGCCGGCATGGCCGCGTACAGGCAGTCGAACATCGCCGCCGGGTCTGGCGGCGGCATGGCCAGGTAGGTCTCGACGGCCTGCGCGACCTGCTGCGAGCACGCCCTGACCAGCGCTTCTTCGCGCGCCGCGTCCCAGGCATGCAGGGCCAGCAGGTGGGTGCGCAGCCGCAACAGCGGCTCGTGCTGCCAGTGCGCCTTGACGCTGGCCTCGTCGCGGTAGCGCGAGGCATCGTCGGCGGTGGTGTGGTCGCCCAGCCGGTAGGTGATGGCCTCGATCAGCGCGGGGCCGCCGCCATCGCGCGCGCGCGCGATCGCTTCGCCCACGCGATGGCGTACCGCGACCACATCGTTGCCGTCGACCTGCTCGCCCGGGATGCCGGCGGCAATGGCCTTCTGCGCCAGCGTCTGCGCCGCGGTCTGGCTGCTGCGCGGCATCGAGATCGCCCACTGGTTGTTGTTGATCACGATCACCAGCGGCGCGCGCCAGGCGCCTGCCATGTTCATGCCTTCATGGAAATCACCCTTGGAGGTGCCGCCGTCGCCCAGCAGGCAGACCGCCACGCGCGGCTCGCCGCGCAGCTGGAACGCGTAGGCGGCGCCGGCCGCGTGGCACACCTGGGTGCCGATCGGCACGCAGTTGGCAAAGTCATGCGGCGCCGCGGCAAAGCCGCTGCCGCGCTCGTCGCCGCCCCAGTAGAGCAGGCTCTCGGTCATCGTGACGCCGCGCACAAACTGCGCCGCGTGGTCGCGGTACGAGGGCACCAGCACATCTTCCGGCCGCATGGCGTAGGCCACGCCGACGCCGATGGCCTCCTGGCCGAGCGCCGAGGCGAACGTGCCGATCTTGCCGGTGCGTTGCAGCGCGATCGCCTTCAGGTCGAACTGGCGCGTCAGCACCATCGCCTGGTACAGCGGTACCAGTGCGTCAGGGTCGCTGGCGAACGGGGGCGGGGAAGCAGTGGGGGTAGAGGTGTCGCCCGGTGGGGCAAGGTAGCGGGTATAGCCGATCTCAAAGCGCGCAACCGTGGACATGGCAGGTCTCTCGATGCGGTTGTCTCGACAGGATCCGCGCGGACAGTGGCGAGGATCTTCGCAGCCATCCGCAGCAATGATCGCGTTGTGATCCCTGCCGTGCTTTTTGGGCGCGGGGGACTTGAGCTTGAGTGTAGGGCATTTGCGCGGCCGGCGCCGCGCGAAATTGTCTTGCTGCGCACAATGCGGCAGGGCCTGCCGCGCAGCGGCGCTCAGCCTTGCAGGTGCGGCTGCATCAGCGCGCGGAACCACTCCAGGAACACCGCGAGCCGTTGCGAGCGCTGGCGGCGGTGCGGGTAGAGCAGCGACACCGGCATGCCCGCCGGGCGCCAGTCGGGCATGACTTCCAGCAACTGGCCAGTGTCGAGCAGGTGCTGCACGTCGAAGCGCGGAATCTGGATCAGGCCCAGCCCGGCCAGGCAGCAGGCGATGTAGCTCTCGGCGTTGTTGACCGATACGCGCGTTGCTACCTCCGTCTCGTGCGCGCTGCCATCGGCCTCCAGGAATTCCCACGGCAGGTCGCGGCCGGTGCGCGGGCTGGCGTAGCCCACCGCGAGGTGGCCGCGGCGCAGGTCCGCCGGATCGCGGGGCTCGCCATGTTCGCGCAGGTAGGCCGGGCTGGCGCAGTTGACCAGCGCGATCCGGCCCAGCGGCCGCACCACCAGGCTGCTGTCGGCCAGCACGCCGAAGCGCACCGCGCAATCCACGCCCTGCTGCACCAGGTCGATGGTGCGGTCGCTGGAACCGAGCGACAGCTGCAGCCGCGGATGGCGCCGCAGCAGCGCGGGCAGCGCGGGTGCCACCAGCCGGCGCGCGATGCGGCTGGGCATATCGACGTTGAGCCGGCCGCTGGCCTGGCGCTGGCCGGCCTGGAACAGCTGGTCGATATCCTCGACCTCGGCCAGCAGCGGGCGCAGCCGCTCCAGCAATTGCGCGCCATCGGCGCTCAGCCGCACCTGCCGCGTGGTCCGGTGCAGCAGGCGCGTGCCCACCTGGGCTTCCAGTCCCTGCACCGCCGCCGACACCGACGCGCGCGGCAGCCCCAGCGCATGGGCGGCCTTGATAAAGCTGCCCATCTCGGCCACCTGCAGGAACACGCGGTACTGGTCGAATCTGTCCATACGCCTCGCTCGTCGATGGCGCAAGCATACCTGCATTGCGCCACCACGACGGCGCCCGGCGCGGCTTGCCGGGTGGCTTACTTGGTCGTATAGCCGCCGTTGATCAGGATGGTCTGGCCCGTGATCCACCAGCCGTCGCTGACCAGATGGCGGACAAAGGGCACCACATCCTCGATATGCGTCAGTCCGGTCGGCGAGAACGGCGACAGCGCCGCCGCGCTCTTGTGATAGGCCACGGCATCGTCGCCTTCCTGGCCGTAGAAGAACGGCGTATCCATCGGCCCCGGCCCCACCGCGGTCACCGAGATGCCGCGTGCGCCAAACTCTTTGGCGGCGGCGCGGGTAAAGTGTTCGACCGGCGCCTTGGTGCCGGCATAGGCGGCATAGAAGGGCGTGAACGCGCCCAGCAGCGAGGTCACCAGCGTCACGATCTTGCCGTGGTCATTGACGTGGCGGCCGGCCTCCTTCAGGAAGAAGAAGGCGGACTTGGCATTGACGGCCGACATCTCGTCGTACTCGGCCTCGCTGATCTCGGCGAACGGCTTCTTCAGCACCTTGCCCACCGTGTTGATGGCGATATCGGGCCGGCCCACCGCGGCCACGGCATCGGCAAACAAGCGCTCGACCGCAGCCGCGCTGCTCAGGTCCGCCTGCAGCGCCACCGCCCGGGCGCCGCTTGCCTGGATCGCCTGGACCGTGGCTTCGGCGTCGGCGCGCGAAGCGGCGCTGTGGTAGTGGATGGCGATGGCGCGCGCGCCCTGCGCGGCCAGGTCGCGCGCGATCAGCCCGCCCAGGTTCTTGGCGCCGCCGGCGATCAGCGCGACCTTGCCGCGGATGGAATGGTCAGCCATGGAAACTCTCCTGTGATGCGTCGAAGGAGGCTTCAGCTTAGGCGGCGGGGACCGTGGAATAAATCGGCGGCGGCTGGATAGATCATCCAGGAAACCAGAACAATGCGCGCGGCATCGGGACCTGACGGCGGTGCAAGGGCAAGGCGCTTGCGCACAAGGCAAAAGAGCGCCTCGCGGCGCTCCTTGCTGGCGTGGCGCGGTGCTCAGCGCTGGTAAGGCGGCGGCACGAAGCCCGCGAAGCGCTGCTGCGTCACGGCCTTGAACTCGGCCGACTGGTAGGCCTCGCGGATGTCCTTGACGAAGGGCTTGTTCAGTTCGGCGGTCTTCACCGCGACCAGGTTCATGTAGTAATCCGGAATCTTCTCCAGCGCCAGCGCCGAGGTCAGCTTCAGGCCCGACGCCAGCGCATAGTTGCCGTTGACGAAGGCATAGTCGACATCGTCGAGCGAGCGCGGCAGCTGTGCGGCCTCGAGCTGGATCAGCTTGAGCTTGTGCGGGTTGGCGTCGATATCGCGTTCGCTGGCGCGGATCGGGTCGGTGCCGGGCTTGAGCGTGACCCAGCCGATCTGCTGCAGGATGGCGATGGCGCGCGCCAGGTTGGTCGGGTCGTTCGGCAGCGACACGGTGTTGCCCGCCTTCACCTCGGCCAGCGTCTTGTGCTTGCGGCTGTAGATGCCGATCGGCGCGGTGGGCACCTGGACCACGTCGCTCAGCGCCAGCTTGCGGTCGGCCGAGAACTTCTTCAGGTAGGCCACGTGCTGGAAGGCGTTGGCGTCGATGGCCCCGTCGGCCAGCGCCAGGTTGGGCTGTACGTAGTCGCTGAACTCGATGATGGTGACCTTGTAGCCGCGCTGTTCCAGCACCGGCTTGACGCCATAGCGGATCTGGTCGGCGTAGGGGCCGGCGGTGGCCCCGAAGCGGATTTCCTTCTTGTCCGGATCGGCCGCGCCGGCGCCTTGCACCACGCCCAGCGCCAGCATGAATGCCGCCAGCCGCGCGGCCAGGCCGAATTTCCCGTATTGCATCGGATGCTCCCCTTGGATGTTGTTGGTTGCCGGCGGCGTCGCGCCGCGGCATCGGCCCATTGTAGGGAAAAGCAGCCAGGGAACGAACGAGCGATTACGCATGGTGATATGCCTGCGCGGAATAAGGCCTACGCTGTAGGAACCGCACCCGCTTGCCTGCCATGGGAGGCCGCCATGCCCGAACAACTGACCAAGCATCCCGACGTCACCATCCAGGTGCTGCGCAGCGCCGGTGCCCGCTGCGGCGAGGGCGAGACGCAGGCCATCCTGCGCAGTTGTCCGCCCGAGCGCTTCTGCAAGCTGCCGGGCGGCGAGGTCTGCGTGTATGGCCTGGATGGCGCGCCCGCGATGACGCAGTTCACTGCCGCCGACTGGCAGTCGCTCGCGCCGCTCGTGCGCGGCAGCGCCGATGACGCTGCCGCGGGACCGTGGGGCGGCATGGCGGTGGCGATCTTCGTTGCCGGCCTGGTCGCCGGGGCGCTGGCCGCCGCGATGATGGCGCGCTGGCGGCGCGGCCGTCGCGGAGCTTAGGGCGGTCGGCGTGGGGATTTCGCTGGCATGGTGTTTGCGGCGATTTGCCGGCCATGACACCGCTGCCGCCCGCTTCCGACCACTTCCGCCTGCTGGAGAACGGCGAGGAGTATTTTCCGTGCGTGTTCGACGCCATTGCGCGCGCACGCGCAAGCGTACTGCTGGAAACTTTTATCCTGTTTGAAGACGAGGTAGGCCACAAATTGCAAGCGGCGCTGGTGGCGGCCGCGCGCCGCGGCGTGCGCGTGGCGCTGACGGTGGATGGCTTCGGCTCGCATGACCTGTCGCCGGCCTTCATCACCGGGCTGGTCGATGCAGGCGTGCAGTTCTGCACATTCTCGCCGCGGCCGCGGCTGTTCGGCGTGCGCACGCACATCTTCCGCCGCATGCACCGCAAGCTGGTCGCCATCGATGCCGAAGTGGCGTTCGTCGGCGGCCTCAATTTCTCGGCGGAGCACCTGTACCAGTTCGGTCCGCTGGCCAAGCAGGACTATGCGGTGGAAATCCGCGGCCCGTTTGCACGCCAGGTGCACGACTTCCTGGTGCGCGCGATGCCCGGCGCATGCCTGCCGCCGCCCCTGCCCGCGGCGCCGGCCGCACGCGAGGGACCGCAGCCGCGCATGCCCGCGCCACGCGCCAGCCTGGTCACGCGCGACAACCACCGCCACCGCAACGACATCGAATTCGCCTACCTGGACGCGATCCGCGCGGCGCGCAGCGAGGTCATCATCGCCAACGCCTACTTCCTGCCGGGCTACCGGCTGCTGCATGCGCTGTGCGAAGCCGCCGCGCGCGGCGTGCGGGTGCGGCTGCTGTTGCAGGGCAAGCCCGACATGCCGTGGGTGGCGCGCGCCGGCGGCCTGCTCTACGCGCACCTGCAGGACGCCGGCGTGCAGATCCTGGAGTACGTCGAGCGGCCCTTCCACGGCAAGGTCGCGGTGGTGGACGACAGCTGGGCCACGGTCGGCTCCAGCAACCTGGACCCGCTGAGCCTGTCGCTGAACCTCGAGGCCAATCTCGTGATCAGCGACGAAGCCTTTGCCCGCCACCTGCGCGGCCGGCTTGAAGCGCTGATCGGCGCGCGCTGCCGCGCCGTGCCGCCGGGATTGAAGTCTCCACGCAGCCGCCTCGACGCGCTGGGCGCGACGCTGATGTTCCACTTCCTGCGCCGCTTCCCCGCCTGGGCCGGCTGGCTGCCGGCGCATGCGCCGCGGCTGGTGCAGCCGATGCCGGGCGGGCGGCGCAATGGGCGGCGCAAAGCGCGGCGCGTGGTGGTGCTGCG
The DNA here is from genome assembly GCF_900249755.1 of Cupriavidus taiwanensis. Classification (NCBI taxonomy): domain Bacteria; kingdom Pseudomonadati; phylum Pseudomonadota; class Betaproteobacteria; order Burkholderiales; family Burkholderiaceae; genus Cupriavidus; species Cupriavidus taiwanensis. The sequence continues at coordinate 1,826,819 of NZ_LT976854.1, read as the reverse complement.
CGGAGGCGCGGAATGACGGGCGCCGAGGCCCTGTCGGCGATCCGCCAGCATGCGCACTGGCCGGCCTGGCGCCGCGCCATCGGCATCCTCTTCATTGCCGCCGTGCTGGCGCTGATCGCCCGCAAGCTGGGCACCATCGACTGGGACGCGGTGCTGGCCGCGCTGCGCGGCTTCAACGCGCGCAAGCTGCTGCCGGCGGCCGGCTTCGTCGCGCTGAGCGGGCTGCTGTACAGCCAGTTCGACGTGCTCGGCTGCCGCTATGCCGGGCACCCGCTGCCGCTGCGCCGGGTGATGGCGATCTCCTATGTCAGCTACACGCTCAGTCTCAACCTGGGCGCCACGCTGGGCGGCGCGGGCGTGCGCTACCGGCTGTATTCGCGCGCGGGGCTGAGCGCGCCGCAGATCTGGAGCCTGTTCGTGGTGGTGGTCACGACCAACTGGCTCGGCTATGCCGTGCTGGCAGGCGCCATCCTGGCCGGCGAACTGGTGGTGCTGCCGCCGGAGTGGGGCATTCCTTCAACGCTGACGCGGCTGCTGGGCACGCTGATGCTGGCGGTGCCCGTCGGCTACCTGGCCGCGTGCGCGCTCTGGCACGGCCGCCACCGCACCGTGCGCGACCACGACATCTATGTGCCGTCGATGCGCTTCGCGGCGTTGCAGTGCGTATTGTCGGCGGCGCACTGGATGGCGATGGGTGCGATCCTGTATGCGCTGCTGCATACGCATGCGACGTACTTCACCGTGCTTGGCGTGCTGCTGGCTTCGGGACTGGCGGGCGTGGTGGTGCGCATTCCCGGCGGCCTCGGCGTGATCGAGACCGTGTTCCTGACGATGCTGGGCGACCAGGTGCCGCACGGGCTGCTGCTCGCGGCGCTGATCGCTTACCGCGCGCTGTATTATCTGATTCCGTTGATGATCGGCGCGATCGGGTATTTTGTGCTGGAGGCGCGGGGGAAGCGTGGCGGGGGATAGGCGTGGGGTGAGGTGGTCGGCTGGTGCGAGCGCTGGCCCTCTCCCCCGGCCCCTCTCCCGCAGGCGGGAGAGGGGAGAACACAGGCGGGATGGCGGGGGTCAGGCGGCTGCCAGGGCGCGGTCCAGGTCTTCGATCAGGTCGTCGATATGCTCGATGCCGATCGACAGGCGCACCATGTCCTCGCTGACGCCGGCCGCCTGCAGTTCTGCGGCATTGAGCTGGCGGTGCGTGGTCGACGCAGGGTGGGTCGCCAGCGACTTGGCATCGCCGATATTGACCAGCCGCGTAAACAGCTGCAGCGCATCGAGGAAGCGCGCGCCGCCTTCGCGGCCGCCCTGCTTCAGCCCGAACGACAGGATGCCGGGGCCGCGGCCGCCCAGGTATTGCTGCACCAGCGCGTGGTCGGCATGGTCGGGCAGGCCGGCAAAGTTGACCCACGCCACCTTGGCGTGCTGCCGCAGGTGGCGCGCGATCGCCAGCGCGTTGTCGGTGATGCGGTCCAGCCGCAGCGCCAGCGTTTCGATGCCCTGCAGGATCAGGAACGCGTTGAACGGCGACAGCGCCGCGCCGGTATTGCGCAGCGGCACCACCCGCGCGCGGCCGATATAGGCGGCCGGCCCCAGCGCTTCCGTATAGACCACGCCGTGGTACGACACGTCGGGCTCGTTCAGGCGGCGGAAGCGCTCCTTGTGCTGTGCCCACGGGAACTTGCCGCTGTCGACGATGGCGCCGCCGACGCTGTTGCCATGGCCGCCCAGATATTTGGTCAGCGAATGCACGACGATATCCGCGCCATGCTCGAACGGCCGGCACAGGTAGGGCGACGGCACCGTGTTATCGACGATCAGCGGCACGCCGTGGTTGTGCGCGACGCGCGCGATCGCGGCGATGTCGACCACGTTGCCGAGCGGGTTGCCCACCGACTCGACGAACACCGCCTTGGTGCGCGCGTCGATCAGGTCGCCGAAGCTGGCAGGATTGCGGCCGTCGGCAAAGCGGGTCTCGATGCCGGACTGCGGCAGCGTGTGCGCCAGCAGGTTGTAGGTGCCGCCGTACAGCTGGCTGGACGAGACGATGTTGTCGCCGGCCTCGGCAATGGTCTGGATCGCATAGGTGATCGCCGCCATGCCGGACGCCAGCGCCAGCGCACCGACGCCGCCCTCGAGCGCGGCCAGGCGCTGCTCGAGCACGTCGTTGGTCGGGTTCATGATGCGGCTGTAGATATTGCCGGCCACCTTCAGGTCGAACAGGTCCGCGCCATGCTGCGCGTTGTCGAAGGCGTAGGCCACGGTCTGGTAAATGGGCACGGCCACCGCGCGCGTGGTGGGATCGGGCGAATAGCCGCCATGGACGGCCAGGGTTTCGAGTCTCATCTTGTTCTCTCTTCGTCTCGCTGTTGGGTGCCGGACCGCCGCGACAGGGCAGTGCCTGCCATGGCGCCGGTCATGCCGAGCGGGGCGCCGCGCGGGCGCACCAGGCCGTGCGATGGTACCAGCCAGCCCGTGCACGCCCCTGCGGCGTGGCCGCTATGGTTGCCGACGGCGCTCGCGCGAGGCAAGGAAACTTATTGCATTTGGATATGCGCGGTGCCGCAGCGCAGCGGTCATGCCCCGACCGCGAGCGGCGGCATTGGTTATCGCCCCCGCGCATATGGCGCGCAGCGCGGCGCTGGCATATCGGCATGCATTCTTCTTCGTTGGCCGAGTGCCGGTGCTGTCCTACAGTCTGCGCATTTTGATCGCTACCAGACTGACCCCGCCCTCACGATGAACAATGACCCGACTTCCGGCCGCCGGCGCTTCCTGCAGCGCGGGGCGGTGCTGGGCGCCGCCGCGGCCGGCGCCGCCACCGCGGCGCGCGCTGAACCGCTGACGGTTGCGCCGTGGACGCGCACGCCGGGCGAGCCCGTGCTGTGGCATGCCTACGGCCAGCCGTCCCCGTTCGAGAAAGACGTGGTGCGGCGCAGCCGCAGCGCGGCGCCGCTGCCCGGCGCCAACTCGTCGATGACGCCGCTGCAGGACCTGCGCGGCATCATCACGCCGACCGGGCTGGTGTTCGAGCGCCATCACGCCGGCATCCCGCTGATCGACCCGGCGCAGCACCGGCTGGCGGTGCACGGGCTGGTGGCGCGCCCGCGCATCTTCACCATGGACGACCTGGTGCGCCTGCCGTCGGTATCGCGCATCCATTTCCTGGAGTGCTCGGGCAACACCGGACGCGAGTGGAAGGCGCCCGGCGCCAGGTCCGTGCAGATCAGCCACGGCCTGCTGTCTTGCTGCGAGTGGACCGGCGTGCCGTTGTCCGTGGTACTCGACGAAGTCGGCGTGGCGCCGGAAGCTGCGTGGGTGCTGGCCGAAGGCGCCGACGGCGCAGCCATGACGCGCAGCGTGCCGCTGGCCAAGGCGCTGGAAGACGCATTGCTGGTCTATGCGCAGAACGGCGAGATGCTGCGGCCCGAGCATGGCTATCCGCTGCGGCTGTTCCTGCCGGGCTATGAGGGCAACATGTCCATCAAGTGGCTGCGGCGCCTGAAGCTGGGGCGCGCGCCGTTCATGTCGCGCGAAGAGACGTCGAAGTACACGGACTCCTTGCCCGACGGCAGCGCGCGGCAGTTCACCTTCCTGATGGACGTGAAGTCCGTGATCACCTTCCCCGCGCCGGACCACGAACTGCGTGAGCGCGGATTTTATGAGATCTCGGGCCTGGCGTGGTCGGGCCACGGGCGCATCCGCCGCGTCGAGGTGTCGGTCGATGGCGGCCGCAGCTGGCGCGAGGCGCAGCTGCAGGAGCCGGTGCTGGACCGCGCGCTGGTGCGTTTCCGCCTGCCGTGGCGCTGGGATGGCGGGCCGGCTTCGCTGGAGAGCCGCGCCATCGACGAAGCCGGCAACGTCCAGCCCACGCCGGACCAGCTCGTGGCCGCGCGCGGCGTGGCTTCCACCTATCACTACAACGCGATCCAGCGCTGGCGCGTGGCCGCGGACGGGAGCATTGCCAATGCGCGCGCTTGAACGATTCAGCGGTACCGTCGCGGTCCTCGCGCTGGCCTGCACCGCGCAAACGGCCGTTGCGCAGACCTATGGCATAGGCCGTCCCGCCAGCGAGCGCGACCTTGCCGCGTGGAATATCGACGTGATCCCGGACGGCACGGGCCTGCCGCCGGGCAGCGGCACGGTCGCGCGTGGCCAGCAGGTCTATGCGCAGCACTGTGCCGCATGCCACGGCGTCAATGGCGAAGGCAAGCCGGCCGATGCGCTGGTGGGCGGGCAGGGCACGCTGAAGGACGCCGCCAGGGGAAGGATCCGGTCAAGACCATCGGCAGCTTCTGGCCCTACGCGACCACGGTATTCGACTTCATCAACCGTGCCATGCCCTACAACGCGCCGCAGAGCCTGGCACCGGACGAGGTCTATGCCGTCACCGCGTGGCTGCTGCACAAGAACGGCATCCTGCCCGCAGAGGCGGTGCTTGACGCGCGCACGCTGCCGCAGGTGAAGATGCCGAACCGCGATGGCTTTGTCGCCGACGCGCGCCCGGATACTGCCAACGTGCCGTGCCGCAGCGGTTGCCCAGGCAAGCCCTGATCGCCCGCCAATGTCGAGACATGGATATGCGATAAGCGGATAAGGGCCAGCGATATGATTCGTTGACCGTGCAATGGCCGGCTCTCTACAGTGCAAGCTTGTACGCGGCATCCCGGATGCCGCATCGGTTCCCCCGTATGCCAGAGCTTGCCATGACGACCGCAACCGCCCACGCCAGTGTTTCGCGCCAGCAGAGCGCGCCGCTTTCCACCGTTTCCGCAAACGCGGGCAACTTCGAGATCCGTCCGCTGGACGCGCCGCTGGGCGCGGAAGTGATCGGGCTCGACTTGTCGCAGCCGCTGTCCGACGCGGATCTTGCGCGCATCCATCGCGCCCACCTCGACTACCACGTGGTGGTGTTCCGCGACCAGCAGATCACGCCTGCGCAGCAGATCGATTTCAGCCGCCGCTTCGGCCCGCTGCAGATCCACGTGCTGCACCAGTTCCAGTTGCCGGGCCATCCGGAAGTGCTGGTGGTGTCCAACGTGGTCGAGAACGGCAAGCCGATCGGGCTGGGCGATGCCGGCCACTTCTGGCATTCGGACCTGTCGTACAAGGAAAAGCCCAGCCTCGGTTCGCTGCTGCATGCGCGCGAGCTGCCCGCCGAAGGCGGCGACACGCTGTTCGCCAACATGCACCTGGCCTGGGAAACGCTGCCGGCGGCGCTGCAACGCGCCGTCGATGGCCTGCAGGCCGAGCACACCTACCTGGCGCGTTACGCCGAGCTGCAGCAGCGCAGCCCGTGGCGGCCCAACCTGACGCCGGAGCAGATCGCGCAGGTCAGGCCGGTGCTGCAGCCGGTGGTGCGCACCCATCCGGAAACGGGGCGCAAGGCGCTCTTTGTCAGCGAGCACTTCACCACCCGCATCGTCGGCCTGCCCGAACAGGAAAGCCGCGACCTGCTGGAGCAGTTGTTCGCGCACAGCGTCAAGCCCGCCCACATCTACCGCCACCAGTGGCAGCCACATGACCTGGTGTTCTGGGACAACCGCTCGCTGCTGCATCTTGCCGCGGGCTGTCCGCCGGAACAGCGGCGCGTGATGTACCGCACCACCATCGAAGGCGACGTGCCGCGCTGAAGGCGGCAGCGGTATCGCAGGTCATCCCAGGGCGCTCGCAGCGGCGGGCGCCAATCCACCGTATTCCCTGGAGTCCTGATCATGTTCACTCGTTTTTCCCGCAAGCTCGGCCTGCTGGCGCTGTGCGCCGGCCTGGCCATCACCGGCACCGCGCACGCCGAAGGCAAGCTGCCTACCTCCAAGCTGCGAATTGCGGAGCAGTTCGGCGTGGTCTACCTGCTGCTCAACGTGGCGCGCGACCAGCAGCTGATCGAGAAGCACGGCAAGCAGCAGGGCGTCGACATCAAGGTCGAATGGACGCAACTGTCGGGCGGCGCCGCGGTCAATGACGCGCTGCTGTCCGGTGCCATCGATATCGCCGGCGCCGGCGTGGGCCCGCTGCTGACGCTGTGGGACCGCACCCACGGCAAGCAGAACGTGCGCGGCGTGGCGTCGCTGGGCAACTTCCCGTACTACCTGGTGAGCAACAACCCCAAGGTGAAGTCGATTGCCGATTTCACCGAGAAGGACCGCATCGCGCTGCCGGCGGTGGGCGTGTCGGTGCAGTCGCGCGTGCTGCAGCTGGCTGCGGCCAGGCAATGGGGCGACAAGGAATACAACCGCCTCGACAAGTGGACCGTTGCGGTGCCGCACCCGGACGCCGCCGCGGCGATCATTTCCGGCGGCACCGAGATCACCGGCCACTTCGGCAATCCGCCGTTCCAGGAGCAGGAACTGGCGGGCAACCCCAACGCGCGCATCGTGCTGAACTCGTATGACGTGCTGGGCGGCCCAAGCTCTTCCACGGTGCTGTACGCGACCGAGAAGTTCCGCAACGACAACCCCAAGACCTATCGCGCCTTCGTCGATGCGCTGGCAGAGGCCGCCGCCTTTGCCACCGCCAATCCCGAAGCCGCCGCCGACATCTACCTGCGCCAGAGCAAGGCCCGCACCGACCGCGCGCTGCTGCTGCGCGTGCTGAAGAACCCGCAGGTGCAGTTCCGCGTGGCGCCGCAGAACACCTTTGCGCTGGCCTCGTTCATGCATCGCGTCGGCGCGATCCGCAACCAGCCGAAGTCGTGGCAGGACTATTTCTTCGCGGACCCGGTGACCGCGCAAGGGAGCTGAGCATGGCTACACACAACCTGCGCGTGGTCTCGGACCGCGCCGCGCCGCTGCTGCAGGTGGACGGCGTGTCGCTGGAATACCGCACCCCCGAGCGCATCGTGCGCGCCACGCATCGCGTCAGCTTCGACGTGCACGCGGGCGACCGCTTCGTGCTGCTGGGCCCGTCCGGCTGCGGCAAGTCGACGCTGCTGAAGGCGGTGGCGGGGTTCGTCGCGCCCAGCGAGGGCGAGATCCGGCTCGAAGGCCGGCGCGTGCAGCAGCCTGGCCCGGACCGCATCGTGGTGTTCCAGGAGTTCGACCAGCTGCCGCCCTGGAAGACGGTGCTGCAGAACGTGATATTCCCGCTGCGGCACGCGCGCGGCCTCGCGCGCGCCGAGGCGCGCGAGCTGGCGCTGGACAGCCTGCGCAAGGTGGGCCTGGCCGACTTTGCCGACGCCTATCCGCATACCTTGTCCGGCGGCATGAAGCAGCGTGTGGCCATTGCGCGCGCGCTGGCGATGCGGCCCAAGGTGCTGCTGATGGACGAGCCCTTTGCCGCGCTGGACGCGCTGACGCGCCGGCGCATGCAGGAAGAACTGCTGGCGCTGTGCGATGACGCCGCGCTGACGCTGCTGTTCGTCACCCATTCGATCGAAGAGGCGCTGGTGGTGGGCACGCGCATCCTGCTGCTGTCGCCGCATCCCGGCCGCGTGCGCGCGGAGCTCAACAGCCACCAGTTCAGCCTGGCCAGCCAGGGCGGCTCGGAATTCCAGGCCGCGGCGCAGCGCATCCATGGCCTGCTGTTCGACGCGCCGGACACCGTGACCTTGCCGCAGGCGCGCAGCGCCGCGGCGCGTTGAAACCGACCCTGCATCATGACGCAACCCACCCTGACCCTGGCCGACCCGCTGCGGCCCGAATACGAGCGCGAGCCCGAACCCTTCACCGAAGCCCCGCTGGCGCGCGCGCTGCCGTGGCACCAGCGCGCGTGGCAGCAAGACTGGCTGCGCAAGGCGCTGATCCTGCTGGCGCTGGGACTGATCTGGGAAGCGGTGGCGCGCATCCAGGACAACGACCTGCTGCTGCCTTCCTGCCTGGCCACGCTGCGCGCGTTTGGCGCGGCGGTGGCCAGCGGCGAACTGCCGGGCAAGGCGGCGATCTCGCTGTCGGTGCTGCTGCGCGGCTATGCGGCCGGGATCGTGCTGGCGTTCGTGCTGACCTCGCTGGCGGTATCGACGCGCTTCGGGCGCGACGTGCTGGACACGCTCACCGCCATGTTCAACCCGTTGCCGGCGATTGCACTGCTGCCGCTGGCGCTGCTGTGGTTCGGCCTCGGCACCGGCAGCCTGGTGTTCGTGCTGATCCATTCGGTACTGTGGCCGCTGGCGCTGAACATGTACGCGGGCTTCCGCGCGGTGCCGCCGACGCTGCGCATGGCCGGGCGCAACTACGGCCTGCGCGGGCTGCGCTATGTCGCGCTGGTGCTGGTGCCGGCGGCGCTGCCGGCGATCCTGTCCGGCCTGAAGATCGGCTGGGCCTTTGCCTGGCGCACGCTGATCGCCGCCGAACTGGTGTTCGGCGCGTCGTCGGGGCAGGGCGGTCTGGGCTGGTTCATCTTCCAGAACCGCAATGAGCTCTATACCGACCGCGTGTTCGCCGGGCTGGCCGCGGTGATCCTGATCGGGCTGCTGGTCGAGGGACTGGTGTTCACCACGCTGGAGCGGCTGACGGTGCGGCGCTGGGGCATGCAGCAATAGCCTTGTCCGATGGCGCGCGAGGGCGTAGGCTACGGCACCGGTAACGAACCGGAGCCAGCCCATGACCACCATCCACCAAGCCGCCGCCCAGGGATTCGCCAGCCAGGCCGATACCTACGCGCGCGGACGTCCGGACTATCCCGCAGAAATCGACGCCTGGCTGCGCGGCGCGCTTGGCTTAGCGGCCGGCCGCGTGGTGCTCGACCTCGGCGCGGGCACGGGGAAATTCACGCGCCGGCTGGTGCAGACCGGCGCCACGGTGATCGCGGTGGAGCCGGTGGCGCAGATGCGTGCGCAACTTGCGGCCGCGCTGGCGCCGGTGCAAGCACTGGAAGGCAGCGCCGAGGCGATCCCGCTGGCAGACGCCAGCGTCGACGCCGTGGTCTGCGCGCAGGCTTTCCACTGGTTCGCCAGCGCGCAGGCGCTGGCGCAGATCCGCCGCGTGCTGCGCCCCGGCGGCCGGCTCGGACTGGTATGGAATGTCCGCGATGAAAGCGTGGACTGGGTGGCGCAGCTGACTGCCGTCATGGCGCCGTACGAGGGCGACGCCCCGCGCTTCTACAAGGGCGATTGGAAGCGGGTGTTTCCCGCCGAGGGTTTCGGTCCGCTGGTGCTGCAAAGCCTGCCCTACGCGCATGTCGGACCGCCACAGCAGGTAATCGTGGACCGCGTCATGTCGGTCAGCTTTATCGCGTCGCTGCCCGCGCCGGAGCAGGCGCGCGTGCGTGCGCGGCTGGAGGCGCTCATCGACCGGCATCCGGCGCTGTCGGCCCGCACCGAGGTCGCCTTCCCGTACCGCACCGAGGCCTATCACTGCGAACGGCTCGCCTGAGCCTACATGGTGGCCTGCCGCACCCAGAACGCCGCGCCGACGCGCACCGCGCAGCGCTCCCGCTTCAGCTCGGCCTCGATTCCCCGCCGCGCGCGGGTGCTGGCCTGCACCTGCTCCCAGATCTCCAGCATGGCGCGGACCTTGGGCAAGGCATTGAAGCCGGCGGCCGTCGGCTGCCAGGCCGCGCTGCACGGCTCGAACAGCGCCATGCCGAGCGCGGCCTCGAGCTGGCGGATCTGGTAATGGAGCCGTTGCGGCTGGATGCCTAGCGCCTGCGCGGCGCGGCTGGCGTCGCGATGCTGCATCAGCGCGACAAAAACACGCAAGGAAAGAAAAGAGACGCGCCGGTTGATGAATCGGTAAGCCATGCCCATGTCATGGCCGGGGGGCGGTTTCGCGCTCGCGCGCTGATACGGGTCCCCGGCGGATCGAAGTGGATCGATCGTAGCGGGGCGGCGCGGGGCTGGTGGGCAGCCGGATTCAGAAATGCAGCGCGGAATCTTCCGGCGAGGTCCGCGGCAGATGCGCGGCACCTGCGCGGCACCTGCGCGGCAAGTACGCAGTCAGTGCATCGGCAACTGGCCGATCGCGGTCAGCGCCAGCACCACGTCCGGCGACAGGCGGCGTTCGCCGCACGGCACGCCGGCGGATTCCAGCGTGGTCCACAGGTCTGCGTCGCCGGTGACGATGCGTTGCCGCAGCTGGGCCAGGTATGCATATTCCGCGGACGTCAGCGGCCGCGGCGTGCTGCGCAGGTCGTCCAGGATGGCACCAAGCGAGAGTGCGGGAACGGTCATACCAAGGTCGGGGATAGCACGGGGATGAGACATTGCGGCGGAAACAGCAGGATGGCGCGGAGTTGAGCAACGCATGATTCTATCCATCCGGTGCAGCCGCCGCTGAACCGAAAGCCGCGTGGATTTGCCTGCTGATTCCGCTTGCAAAGCCAGGAGTGGCGAATAGGCTAAGCGCCCGGTGCGCGATATGTCGCATATGTTGATCCAGGGGGCGGACAAGGCGCATGCGCGCGGGCGCGTAGGTGCCCGTGACTGGCGCGCGGGTGTTGCAGAAAAACGCCACCGGGCACGCGCGCATACGGCAAAGTCCGGAACGGGTCGGCCGCCAGGCGCGCGCATTGACAAGCCCCGGAGCGTTCTATACGGTGGCGCATCGTTTTGACCCAAGGCCGTTCCAGCCTTATTCGCCGCCCGCCATGCCACGCAAAGCCGCACAGGTTTCCGAAGCCGACAAGCACGCCGCCGCCGGCGGCGCCATCGCCGTGGACCGGGCGCTGTTCGTGCTGTCGGTGTTCCGCCTGGGCGATGGCGCGCTGGCGCTGGTCGAACTGGCGCAGCGCAGCGGCCTGTACAAAAGCACGCTGCTGCGGCTGCTGGCATCGCTCGAGCACGCCGGGCTGGTGCAGCGCCATGCCGACGGTCGCTACGGGCTGGGGCCGGAGGTGGCGCGGCTGCATGCGGTCTATGCGGCGTCATTCTCGCTGGAAGCAGTGGTGATGCCGGCGCTGCGCGAACTGGTCAACGCCACGCGCGAGAGCGCGGCCTTCCATGTCGAACAGGGCGAGCACCGGCTGTGCCTGTACCGCGTCGATTCGCCCCAGCCGGTGCGCGACCACGTGCGCGCGGGCGAACTGCTGCCGCGCGACCGCGGCGCCGGCGCGCGCGTGCTGCGCGCCTTCGCCGGCGAGCCCGGCGCACTCTATGACCAGATCCGGCAAGACGGCGTGGCCGCGCTGGTCGGCGACCGCAGCCCGGATCTTGCCGGGGTGTCCGCGCCGGTGTTCGGCCCGGGCGGCGTACTGGCCGGCGCGCTCACGCTGACTTGCCCGGCGGCCCGCTACCGCGACGGTTTCCGCGCCGATGTGCTGCAGGCGGCGCGCTCGCTGACGCGCGCGCTGGGCGGCACGGCGCCGTCCGGCACGCCGGTTTCGACCGCCGCGGACTGACGCCAGGCCACGGCCGGGTGAAGCCCGCCCGACCCGGCTTGCAGGGGGTGCCAACCCGGCGCCGGAGCGGGCTATCATGCGGCTGGCATGAGAAACCGCGCACGTCACATCTTGTGGAACCAGCGCGTCCGTGCCTCGCGTCGCGCCCCGTCGCCCAATGCCCGCCGATCGATATTGACGGCAGGCGGAAGGCATCCTTGAGGAAATCCCTTGCACCTGGACCAGCAGACCATTGCGGTGGTGATGATGGTGTTTTTCTGCAGCACGCTGATCATTGCAGCGGGGCTGGTGTTCGCGCTGCGCGCGAGCACGGCGGGGCGGCTGTGGGCCTTCGGCCATGTGCTGGTGTCGGCCGCGGGCCTGGCGCTGGCGGTCAGCGCGGCCAGCGGCACCGGCCAGCTCGGCACGCTGGGCGCGTTCGCCTTCGTCGCCGGCTGGCTGCTGATCTACCGCGGCGTGCGGCTCTACTACGGCGTGCCGGCGCATCCGGGCGCGCTGGTTGGCGCGGGCGCGATCGTGCTGGGGCTGATGGCGGCGTCCAGCGGCCTGCCGGAAGGGCCGCAGCTGGTGCTGCGCATCGTCTACGGCGTGCTGGCGCTGGTGTCGCTGGCCACCTTTGCCACGCTGGCGCGCGCCGGGCGCGGGCGCCGCAGCATCGGTGCGCCGCTGGTGCTGGTGGCGAGCCTGGTGCAGCTGGCCACGCAGCTGGCCGGCTTCAGCCATGCCATGAGCCTGCCACCCGGCAGCGCAGCCGCCGGGGCCGCCGCCGCGCCGCTGACCCTGTTCTTCGCCGGTCCGGCCGGTTCGGCCTGGGTGCTGGCGCCGCTGATCGCCACGCTGCTGGGGCTGTTCGGCTTCACCGTGATGGCGATGGAGCAGATCGTCGCGCACAACGAGAGCGGCGCCCGCATCGACGCCCTGACCGGGCTGCTCAACCGCGGCGCGCTGGAGATGTCGGCGCTGTCGCTGGTGGCGCGCTGGCAGCGCGACGGCCAGCCGCTGTCGTGCCTGGTGATCGATATCGACTACTTCAAGCAGGTCAACGACAGCTGCGGCCACCACGCCGGCGATGCGGTGCTGCGCGAAGTGGCGCAGGCGCTGGACAACTCGCGCCGCGCCTCGGACGTGGCCGGCCGCTACGGCGGCGAAGAATTCTGCGTGCTGTGCCCGCACACCGACGAGCAGCAGGCGTCGGCGCTGGCCAACCGGGTGCTGCGCAAGGTGCGCGCCATCCCCTTGCCCGCCGGGCGCGGCCATGCCAGCGTCAGCATCGGCGTGGCGCAGCTGCGCGGCGGCGCGGGCGGCAGGGAGGCGCTGTGGCGGACCCTGTTTGCCGATGCCGACCGCGCGCTCTACCACGCCAAGGCGCATGGGCGTGACCGCTATGTGCTGGCGTCGTCGATGGCCGTGTCCGAGGCCGGCGCGGCGGCGCTGCTGGAGCCGGAACCGGACCTGGCCGGCTGAGCTGGCGATCCGGCCTCGCCGCGGCCCCTGCAGCTTATGCTCGCGTGCCCGGCTCCGGCACGTCGCGCGGCGGCGCGCCGTCATAGGTCCACAGGAACTGGCGCGGCATCGGGCCCTTGTTGCGCCCGCCCTCGCACTGCTGCTCCCATGCGTGCGCGAGGATGCCGACCGAGCGCGACAGGCAGAACAGCCCGCGCGCCAGCGGCGCGGCAAAGCCCAGCTCGGCGTAGATCACCGCGGTGGCGCCATCGATGTTCATCGGCACGGGCTTGCCGCGCCCGGCGCCAAGCGCCGCTTCCACCGCGCGTGCGATGACCGCGTAGCGGCCGCTCACCACGCCAGCGTCCGCGGCCTGCGCGACCAGCGCCAGCAGCCGCGGCGCGCGCGGATCGACCGGATGGAAACGGTGGCCGAAGCCGGCAACGTACTTGCCGTGCAGGTCGCGGTAGTGCCGCAGCGCATCGTCGACCGCAACCGCCATCGCGCTGCCGGCGTCGAGCCGCTGCGCCACGTCCTGGTACAGCGCCACCGCCTGCTCGCCCGCGCCGCCATGCACGTCGCCCAGCACGTTGACGGCCGACGCCATCGCGTTGTTCAGCCCCACGCCGCAGGTGGCCGCCATGCGCGCGATGGCAATGCTGGGTGCCTGCGGGCCGTGGTCGACCGCGGCCATCAGCGCCGCGTCCAGCAGTTCGCCCTGGCCCGGGCCGGGCAGCTCGCCGCGCAGCATCAGCCAGATCATCTGCGCAAACGAGACCCGGCCGATCAGCTGCTCGATCGGATAGCCGCGGTAGCGGATCTCGCCCGGGCGCATGTCGATGATGCCGGTGCGCCACCAGTCCTGCGACTGGCGCTGGCCGGCGTCGATGCCGTCGCGCCCGTTCGGGCTGCTGTTTTCACTTTCGCTCATATCGCACCCTGCTGGCTCAGTTGCTCGATATCGGCCTCGCTGTAGCCCAGGCCCTCAAGTACCTGGCGCGTATGCTGCCCTAGTTGCGGCGGCGGCGTGTCGACCGCCGGCGCCTCGCGGTTGAGCTTGAAGCCGGTGCGCACCACGCGGATGTCGCGGCCCACGCCGGGGGCGTCGGCAAATTCGCCGATCATGCCGCGCCCGCTCACCTGCGGATGGGCCAGCGTCTGCGGCACGTCCAGCACCGGCCCGGCCGGCACGCCGGCCGCGGTCAGCTGCGGCCACCACTCGGCGGCCGGCTTGCGTGCCAGTTCGGCTTCCAGCGCGTGCGTCAGCGCGGCCCGGTTGGCCAGCCGCGCCTGGCGCTGGGCGAAGCGGGCATCTCCAGCCAGGTCCGGCCGGCCCACCACGCGGCACAGCGCTTCGAACTGCTCCTGCTTGTTGGCGGCGATATTGAGCAGGCCGTCGGCGGTGCGGAAGGTGCCGGACGGGCTCGCGGTCATGTTCTCGTTGCCCATCGGCGTGGGCGCGCGGCCCGCGATCAGGTGGTTGGACACGGCCCAGCCCATCGTGGCCAGCGTCGCTTCCAGCATCGACACGTCGATGAAATAGCCCTCGGTGCGCCCGCTATCGGCCAGCGCCGCCGACACCGCCAGCGCCGCGGTCAGGCCGCCGATGGTGTCGGACACCGGGTAGCCGACCCGCAGCGGCGCGCTGTGCGCGTCGCCGGTGATCTGCATCACGCCGGCCATGCCCTGGATGATCTGGTCATAGGCGGGCAGCCCGGCGAGCGGCCCGTCCTGGCCGAAGCCCGAGATCGCGCAGTAGATCAGCCGCGGGTTGTCCTGCTTCAGCGCCTCGTAGCCAAGCCCGAGACGGTCCATCACGCCAGGCCGGAAGTTCTCGACCACCACGTCGGCGCCGCGCACCAGCTTGCGGAACACTTCCTTGCCGCGCGCGTGCTTCAGGTTGACGGTGACCGACTGCTTGCCCGGGTTCTGGGCGAGGAACGACACGCCCATCAGGCGCTGGTTCAGGTCTGCGTCCGCGCCGAGTTGGCGGGCCAGGTCGCCGGTGCCCGGGGTTTCGACCTTGATGACTTCGGCGCCGAGGTGGGCCAGCTGGTGGCAGCAGAACGGCCCGGCCAGCACATTGGTGAGGTCGAGCACGCGGATATGGCGCAGGGGTTTTTGCATGGCGGGAGGCTGACCGTTGTTGTTGTATGTTCTGTACAACGGAACAACAGTCTTTAACAAAGAACATGCGGAGCATAGGAGCGCGCTGCCTGCGTGTCAAGGCAGTGACAGCCGGCACGGACCCCGTCGCTGCCCTACAATAGCGCCCCCGCCCGCGGCCGGCTTGCGCCGCGCGGACCACTTTGCTCGCAGGGAATGGAATCGATGATGTCAAACGCATGCGGCCTGGACTTCGGCACGTCCAACTCGACGGTCGGCTGGAGCCGCCCGGGACATGCAGCCGCGCTGCTGCCGCTGGAGGATGGCAAGGCGACGCTGCCGTCGGTGATCTTCTTCCATGCCGAGGATCCGCTGGTCAGCTACGGCCGCGCCGCGCTGGGCGACTACCTTGCGGGCTACGAGGGCCGGCTGATGCGTTCGCTCAAGAGCCTGCTGGGCACCTCGATGATGGACGACAGCACCGAGGTGATGGGCCAGGCCATGCCGTTCCGCAAGCTGCTCGCGCATTTCATCGGCGAGCTGAAGACGCGCGCCGAACACGCCGCCGGCACCGCGTTCTCGCGCGCGGTGCTGGGGCGGCCGGTGTTCTTTGTCGACGAAGACCCGGTGGCCGACCAGCTGGCCGAAGACACGCTGGCCGGGATCGCGCGCGACGCGGGGTTCAGCGAGATCGCGTTCCAGTATGAGCCGATCGCGGCGGCGTTCGACTACGAGGCCGGCATCACGCGCGAGGAACTGGTGCTGGTGGCCGATATCGGCGGCGGCACCTCGGACTTCTCGCTGGTGCGGCTGTCGCCCGAGCGCGCCGCGCGCAGCGACCGTCGCGACGACATCCTCGCCAACGGCGGCGTGCATATCGGCGGCACTGACTTCGACCGCGCGCTCAGCCTGGCGCGCGCGATGCCGCTGCTGGGCCTGGGCAGCGCGCTGCGCAACGGCAAGGCGATGCCGTCGAGCCAGTATTTCGACCTGGCCAGCTGGCACACCATCAACCTGCTCTACACGCGCAAGGCGTGGTCGCTGGTGATGGACAACTATCGCGACGCCGCCGACACGGTCAAGCTAGACCGCCTGGTGCGGCTGATCCGCGAGCGCGCCGGGCACTGGCTGGCGATCCAGGTCGAAGCCGCCAAGATTGCGCTGTCGGACGCGGGCAGCACTGACGTGGACCTGCACCGGCTGGAACAAGGGCTGACGCTCACCATCACGCGCGACGAGTTCGATGCCTCGATCGACAAGCTGGTGACGCGGACCGAGCAGACCGTGCACAAGCTGCTGGCCGACGCCGGCGTGCCGGGTGCGGCGGTCGATACCATCTTCTTCACCGGCGGCTCCAGCAGCGTGCCGCTATTGCGCCAGCGGCTGGCAGCATTGCTGCCCGAGGCGCGCTGCGTGGAAGGCGACCGCTTCGGCAGCATCGGCAGCGGGCTGGCGCTGGATGCGGTGAGGAAGTTTGGGTGAGGGGCGTGCGCGCGGACGTGTAGGCCGCAGCGGGTTTGCTGCCCTCTCCCGCAAGCGGGAGAGGGAGTACCCAAGCGGGATTTGAACAGCCTGTGGCGCTTACCCATGCCGCTGGTTTGCTCCCCTCTCCCGCTTGCGGGAGAGGGGCCGGGGGTGAGGGCCCGGCGTTCGGCAAGCACGAGGCGCCCGCACTGCGTGGCAGCTCTGGCCCTCACCCCAGCCCTCTCCCGCAAGCGGGAGAGGGAGTACCCAAGCGGAATTTGCAAAGCCTGTGGCGCTTCGCCATGCCGCTGGTTTGCTCCCCTCTCCCGCTTGCGGGAGAGGGGCCCGGGGGTGAGGGCCCGGCGTTCGGCAAGCACGAGGCGCCTGCACTGCGTGGCAGCTCTGGCCCTCACCCCAGCCCTCTCCCGCAAGCGGGAGAGGGAGTACCCAGGCGGAATTTGAACAGCCTGTGGCGCTTCGCCATGCTGCTGGTTTGCCCGCATCAGTCGGTTCCAACGTCAGCTTGCTTCGAGCGCATCTCGCAACCCAAACACATCGCCCAGCGCCAGCCTTGCCGCCCGCAGCGCCCCGCGCGCGGCCGCGGCATCGCTGGCCACGCGCAGCAGCGCCGGCAAGTCCCCCGGCGCGCGCAGCAGCCCGAGCAACACCGCGCCCACATCGGTCTTGCCCTGTTCGCCCATGCCCGCCGCCGCGGCGGCCGGCACCGCTCGCGCGGCGGGATCGATGACCACGCGGCAAGCCGCGAACGGCAGCCGGCA
This sequence comes from Cupriavidus taiwanensis, assembly GCF_900249755.1. Classification (NCBI taxonomy): domain Bacteria; kingdom Pseudomonadati; phylum Pseudomonadota; class Betaproteobacteria; order Burkholderiales; family Burkholderiaceae; genus Cupriavidus; species Cupriavidus taiwanensis. The sequence goes on along the minus strand of NZ_LT976854.1, from coordinate 1,809,756 downwards.
GGCCGCTGCCATGCGCGCGGCCAGATGCGATTCCATATCGACGCACAGCGCCCCCGTGCCCCGGTGCAGCGCTGCCTTGGCAGCCACCGAGAGAACCGGCTGGTCCGCGCCGGCCGCGGTGCCGATGCGCGCGTGCGGCAGCGCCGCGTGCATGGCGCGGGTCCAGGTCATGTCGGTGTCGTAGTGCTCGCCAGGCGCGCCGACCGCATCCGCCAGCACCACATCGCCCGGCGCCAGCGTCGGGTCCAGCCCGCCCGCCACGCCGAAGCTGAGTATGCCCATGCACTGCCGGCTGGCCATCGCGGAGACCTCCTGCTCCAGCGCCACGCCGCGCAAGCCGTGCACCACGCGGCAATGCGGCCCGGCGGCGATGCGTGCCTCGAATGCCATGCCGGTAACGACCAGCACGAACGGTGCCGTCACAGTCCCCACGACACCTGGCCGCCCTGGCCGCGCTGCAGGTTGCGGTAGCGCGCCAGCGCCCACAACGGGAAGTAGCGTGCGTAGCCGTGATAGCGCAGGTAGAACACGCGCGGGAAGCCCACCGCGGTAAAGCGCGGCTCGTGCCACAGGCCGCCGGGCTGCTGCGTGCGCAGCAGGTAGTCGATGCCGCGCGCCACCGCCGGATGCTGCGCGGCGCCTGCCGCCATCAGCGCCAGCAGCGCCCACGCGGTCTGCGAGGCCACGCTCGGCGCCGGCTCGTAGCCGCGGTAGTCGAGCCGGTAGCTGCTGCCGTCCTCGCCCCAGCCGCCGTCGGCGTTCTGGATCCGCGCCAGCCACGCCACCGCGCGCCGCAGCTCGGGCGCTTCGGGCGGCAGGCCGGCGGCGTTCAGCGCGCACAGCGCGCTCCAGGTGCCATAGATATAGTTGGTGCCCCAGCGGCCGAACCAGCTGCCGTCGGGCATCTGCTCGGCCAGCAGGTAGCGCAGCGCGCGCGCGGCGGGTTCGCTTTTGCCGGGCGGGGCGCCGGTCTGGCACAGCATCGACAGGCAGCGCGCCGACACATCCGCGGTGGGCGGGTCCAGCAGCGCGCCGTGGTCGGCGAAGGGGATGTTGTTCAGGTACAGGTGCGTGTTCTCGGGCTCGAATGCGCCCCAGCCGCCGTTGCCGCTCTGCATGCCGACGATCCACTCGGTGGCGCGCGCCACCGCTTCGCCGTAGCGCCCCGGCGCATCGTGCGCGCGCATGAAGCGGTCCATCGCGGCGGCCACCACCGCGGTGTCGTCGACGTCGGGATAATAGGCGTTGGCGTACTGGAAGGCCCAGCCGCCGGGGCGCACCAGCGGGCGGCGCACCGCCCAGTCGCCGCGCAGGTCGAGCACCTGCAGCGGTTTCAGCCAGTCCAGCGCGCGCCCGGCAGCCTGCACCGCGCGCGCTTCGCCGGTTTCCAGCAGGGCGTGCGCGGCCAGCGCGGTATCCCATACCGGCGACAGGCAGGGCTGGCAATAGGCCTCGTCGCCGTGCTCGACCAGCAGGCGCTCGACCGAACGCCGCGCCACCGCGCGCGCCGGATCGTCGGGCAGCACGCCCAGCACGTCGAACATCATCACGCTGTTGGCCATGGCGGGGAAGATCGCGCCCAGGCCGTCCTCGCCGTTGAGGCGTTCGCGCACGAAGTCCTGCGCCGCGGCAATCGCGCGCCGGCGCAGCGCGCGCGGGAACAGCGGCTCGGCCACGCGCAGCAGCGCGTCCAGGCCGCGGAACACCGTGTACCAGCCGGCGTGCTGGTGGGGCGCGCGCGGCGGCAGCCGCACCGTGTGGCAGTTGCCGACGAACAGTTCCTGGATGCCGACGCCGCGCGGGTTGCGCGCCTGCGGCCGCAGGCTGTTGAGCACCAGCAGCGGCACGATCACCGTGCGCGCCCAGTACGAGACCTTGGACAGGTGGAACGGGAACCAGCGCGGCAGCAGCATGATCTCGACCGGCATCATCGGCACCGCCGTCCACGGCAGCGCGCCGTACAGCGCCAGCAGCGTGCGTGTGAACACATTGCTGGCCTCGGCGCCGCCCAGGGCGTGGATGGCCTGGCGCGCGCGCTGCATCGGCGCGGACTGCGGATCGTCGCCCGCCATCTTCAGCGCGAAATACGCCTTCACGCTGGCGCTGATGTCGGAGCGGCCCTCATGGAACAGCGGCCAGCCGCCGTCCGGGTTCTGGATGCGGCGCAGGTAGCGGGCAATGCGCGCTTCCAGGTCCAGGTCGGGCTGCTCGCCCAGGTAGTGCACCATCAGCACGTATTCGGCGGGGATGGTGGCGTCGGCTTCGAGTTCGTAGACCCAGTGCCCGTCGGAGCGCTGCTGGTGCAGCAGCGCGTCGAGCGCGCGGCCGATGCCGTGGTCCAGCGCGTGCGCCGGCGCGCGCGCTGCCGGCGGCTCGTGCGCGGCGGCCGGCTGCCGCGGCGCCGGATCCAGCTGCGGCGCGGCGTTGGCAAAGGCGGTCTCGTTCATCGACATGCAGCCTCCTTGTGCCGGTCCACGGCGTGGCCGGGCCCGGCGTGCATCGGCTTGCCGCGCTCAGCCAATGGCGTGGCGCAGCACGATCCAGAGCAATTGCGCGCGCGGCAGGCGCACGCGGCGGCGCGGCGCGCGCCATCCCTGCGCGCACAGCCGCGCCAGGATGCGGTGGTAGACCTCGGCCATGATGCGCGGCGAACGCACCTGGCGTGCCGGGCAGCGCGCCATGACGGCCCAGGCCTGCTCGTAGTGCGCCTGGGCCTCGCGCGCCACCGCCGCGCACGCCTGTCCCAGCGCGGGGTGCGCGGCCACGGCCGCGGGCGTGGCGATGGCAATGCCGGCCGCGGCGAGCGCCTCGGCCGGCAGGTAGAGCCGGCCGATGGAGGCGTCCTCGTCGATATCGCGCAGGATATTGGTCAGTTGCAGCGCGCGGCCCAGGTGGTGCGCCAGTGCGACGCCGCAATCCGCCTCCAGCCCGAACACCCGCACCGCCAGGCGGCCGACCGCGCTGGCAACGCGGTCGCAGTACAGGTCGAGGGTGGCGGCGTCGGGCGCGCGGATATCCTGCACCACGTCCATGGTCATGCCGTCGATCACGGCAAGGAAGTCAGCCTGCTGCAGGTCGAAGGCGCGGATCTGGGCGCACAGCGGCTGCAGCGGCGCGGGCGGGTTGCCGGCGTAGCAGGCGCCGATATCGCGGCGCCAGGCATCGAGCGCGGCCAGGCGCTCGGCGTGCGGCGCGCTGCCATCGGCGATATCGTCGACGGCGCGGCAGAACGCGTAGATCTCGAACATGGCCTGGCGCTGTGCCGCGGGCAGGATGCGCAGGGCGGCATGGAAGGAGCTGCCGGCCGAAGCGGCGGGCCCCGCCCGGCTGCCGGCGGCAGTGGCGGCAGGGCTGTCTGAAGCTGCGATCTGAGTACCAGCCACGTAACTCCTCGACACGCTGCTTACCGTCCCGCGCCGGCCGCGCGGCGTCGGCGCGCACCCGAGCGGGAGGTGGTTGTGGGTCGGGCGATTATAGCAATTTCCCCCGCAACGACAGGGGCGCAGCCGTGCTCCAGCACGGCTCGCCAAAAACAAAAAGCCCCGCAACGACGCTGCGGGGCTTTCGTGCCGGCCGGTCCGTCGGACCGGCCCGGGACCACACCGGTATCAGAGGGCCTGGATCTTGGTGGCTTGCTCGCCCTTCTGGCCCATGGCCTTGACGTAGCGCACCTTCTGGCCTTCCTTCAACGACTTGAAGCCCGAGCCTTCGATGGCGGAGAAGTGTGCGAACAGGTCATTGCCGCCTTCGTCCGGCGTGATGAAGCCGAAGCCCTTGGCGTCGTTGAACCACTTAACGGTACCGGTTTCCATATCTATCTCAACCTTGAATTTCAAAATGAGCGAAAACGCTCGTTATACACCGTGTGCAACGCACCCGCGGATCCCTTTATGTTCCCGCCGGTGCATTCCATATGACTTCGATATGTCGCTGTCGTGACAACCGAAACCGTCACGGAACGACAACACCAAATGACACACCGAATGAACGCTGCACAAGTGGGAATCATTCTGCCGAATTTTCCCGGTGTGTCAATCAGGCTAAGCGCCTAATCATGATGAGAGGTTCCGACAGGAGATATTAGCGTTTTCTACTTCGGCGCCGGTTCAGTGAATTCCCTGATTTTTTATTGTCGCGTTTGCCTGTGCGTGCACTGCGGCCGGGCATCGCGCCATGTTGTCGTGCATAATGGCTGCCGCCCGGTGCAGGGCCGTGCCATCTTTTTTACAAATTTTTACGGCACCGTCTCCTACCGCGTTCGGGTGAGGCCAGTCGACGCGGATATAACATTATGCGAATAAAACCGAATACCCAGGACGGCGGTCAGGTTGTGCACGCCTATACATGAGTCAATCGCCTGCATGCGCGTCCATACATAACCGAATGAACGCAAACGCTGCGGGCCGGCGGCAAACCATGCTGTACGAATTCCGGTAACGGACAGTGCCGCGCCGGGGTACGGGTATCCGGATCTTCCACCGTCCGGTTGCCACCGCCGGCGGCGCGCAACCGCCGGACCCGCCTGGGCAGCCGTTAACGCACAAGCCTGCCCAATGTCTCCTTTTCGGAACAATTGTTGACAATGGGGCCCCGGTGCCTGCTCTAGCATGCGGTTGCCGGATAACATCGGACATTTCCGAATTGACGGCCAGAACCAGACGCCAGGCGGTCACGATCCGCCTCGAAAATGTCGGGCGCCGTGCATTTTGTGCGCGCAAATAAAGAGGGAAGCACGCTTGTGAATCGACTGGGGGAAGCGCAGGGAAGCCGGGGCGGCCATATGCCGTGCCGGCCGGGGTGGGTCGCGTGGCTGGGGCGCCTGGCGCAGCGTGCAGCGCTGGCGCTCGCCCTCGGCGGGGCGGCAGCCGCCGCGGCACAGCCGGCGCCGGCCCCGGCCCCGGCCATGCCCTCGATCGCCCTGCACTATGGCGCCAGGCCGCCGGTCGATGCGCTGCAGGCCTTCGATATCGCCGTGGTCGAACCCGACAGCGGCTTCGATCCGCGCGAGGCCGCCACCCCCTCAACCGCCTGGTTCGCCTACGTCAGCGTGGGCGAGGTGCTGGACAGCCGCCCGTACTTCAAGGACATCCCCAAGAACTGGTTCGTCGGCCGCAACGACGCCTGGAACGCGCCGGTTATCGACCAGGCCGCCGACGGCTGGCCCGCCTTCTATGTCGACAAGGTGATCGCGCCGCTGTGGGCGCGGGGCTTCCGCGGCTTTTTCCTCGATACGCTGGACTCGTACCAGCTCGCCGTCCGGACCGACGCCGAGCGCGCGCGGCAGGAAGCCGGCCTGGTGCGCGTGGTGCGCGCGATCAAGGCGCGCTACCCCGACGCCCGGCTGATCTTCAACCGCGGCTTCGAGATCCTGCCGCAGGTGCATGGGCTGGCGTATGCCGTCGCCTTCGAGTCGCTGTTCCGCGGCTGGAACCAGGCCCAGGGCCGCTATGTCGAGGTGCCGCAGGCCGACCGCGACTGGCTGCTGGCGCAGGCGCGCACTATCCGCGAGCAATACCGCCTGCCGGTGGTGTCGATCGACTATTGCCCGCCGGCGGACCGCCGCTGCGCGCGCGAGACTGCGCGGCGCATCCGCGCGCTGGGCATTACGCCATACGTGGCCGATCCGGGGCTGCAGACGGTCGGCATCGGCAAGGTCGAGGTACTGCCGCGGCGCGTGCTGGTAGTGCAGGAGCGCCGCCCCGGCGTGTCGATCGACGATTCCCCGGGCGTGCGCTTTGTCTCGATGCCGCTCAACTACCTGGGCTACCGCGTCGAGTTTGCCGAGACCAGCGAGGAACTGCCGGAGATCGGGCCGGACCGCTACGCCGGCGTGGTGGTGTACCTGTCCGGCAAGGTCACGGCGCAGCCGGGCCGCTTCCACACCTGGGTGCAGGCGCGCATGGCGCAGGGCACGCCGGTGGTGTTCCTGAACGACTTCGGCGCCGATGTCAGCGGCGCGGTGGCGCGCGGTTTTGGCCTGAAGGCGGTCAAGGGCCGCGTGTCGGGTCCCGTCGAAGTGGTGGCCAGGGACCGGATGATGGGGTTCGAGATGCCGGTGGCGCCCGACCGCACCGAGGCCGTGGCGGTCCAGGTGCCTGACGGCGACGGGTTCCGCTCGCTGCTGCGCCTGCGCTCCGGCACGCTGACCTATGATGCCGCCGCGATCACGCCATGGGGCGGCTATGTGCTGGGGCCGTATGCGGTGCGCCAGAGCGGCATCGGCAACACCCAGAGCCGCTGGGTGGTGCAGCCGCTGGACTTCCTGCGCGAGGCGCTGCGCCTGCCCGCGATGCCGGTGCCCGATGTCACCACCGAGAACGGCCGGCGCCTGCTGACCATCCATATCGACGGCGACGGCTTTGCCTCGCGCGCCGAGATTCCCGGCGGCGGCTTCTCCGGCGAAGTGCTGCTGCGCGAGATCTTCGACCGCTACCGGCTGCCGATGACCATGTCCGTGATCCAGGGCGAGGTCAGCCGCGACGGCATGTACCCGAAGCTGAGCGCCGAACTGGAGCCGATCGCGCGCAAGATCTTTGCCCAGCCCTATGTCGAGGTGGCCAGCCATACGTTCTCGCACCCGTTCGAATGGGCGCGCACGGTGCCGGCGCAGCAGGGGAAACAGGGGCAGGGCGGCAACGCCGCGGTGACCGAGGGCGACGAGGCCTTCCACCTCGATATCCCCGGCTACAAGATGGACCTGAACCGCGAGATCGGCGGCTCCATCGACTACATCAACCGCACCCTGGCGCCCGCCGGCAAGCCCGTCGGCCTGCTGCTGTGGTCGGGCGACTGCCAGCCGCCGGCCGAGGCGCTGCGCCTGACCGACAAGGCGCGCGTGCTCAACATGAACGGCGGCGACACGCTGATCACGCGCAGCAACCCCAGCTGGACCGCGATCGCGCCGCTGGGCATCAACAAGCCGGGCGGCACCTTCCAGGTGTTCGCGCCCAACCAGAACGAGAACGTCTACACCAACCTGTGGCACGGGCCGTTCTACGGCTTCGAGCGCGTGATCGAGACCTTCGAGCTGACCGACCGGCCGTATCGCTTCAAGCCCGTGAACATCTACTACCACAGCTACTCGGGCACCAAGGCCGCGTCGCTGAAGGCGCTGCGCAAGGTCTATGACTACGTGCTGGCGCAGCCGCTGCTGCCGCTGCATGCGACCGACTACGTGCGCAAGGTGCTCGACTGGCAGGAGATGGCGGTGGCGCGCGAAGTGGGCGATGGCAGCGCCGACAGCGGCGGCACGCAATGGATCGTGCGCGGCGACGGCAACCTGCGCAACCTGCGCTGGAGCGGCGCGGGCGTTCCAGACGTTGCCGCCGCGCAGGGCGTGACCGGGACCTCGCCCGCGCCCGGCGGCGGTGTCTACCTGCACCTGGACGGCGGCGCCGCGCGCTTCGCCATGCGCGACGCCGCGGCACCGGCGGCGCCGGCCATGCCGCAACTGGCCGAGGCCAGCGGCATCGTGCGCGACTGGTCGCAGCGCGACGGCGTCACCCGCTTTGCCTTCAGTGGCTACTACAAGCCGTTCTTCCGTCTGGCCAACGCCGGCCACTGCCGCGTCAGCGTCGATGGCAAGGCCATGCCGGCCGTGCGCGAGCGCAATACGCTGCGCGTGGATACCGCACCCGTGACCGACCCCAATCATGTCAGGCAACAAGTCGAAGTCCGCTGCGCCGGCTGAGCGCGAGCGGCTGCTGCCGCCGACGCTGGTGCTGACCTTTACCGCGATCGTGGGCATCGGCCTGGCGCTGATGTTCCCGCGCGAGACGCTGCGCGAGCGGCTGCTCGGGCATGGCCGCACCATCGACGGGCTGACCATGGCCTACCTGGAAGCCTGGTGGCGGGTCACGCCCGACGATCCCGCCTTCATGGGCGTGCTGGCCGAGCAGTACGCGCGCACCGGCCGCCTGGAAGAGGCACAGGCCATGCTGGAGCGGATGCAGGCGGTGCAGGGCACCGACCTGTCGGGCCAGGTGCTGCGCACGCGCATCGAGATCGCGCAGCAGCGCGCCTGGGCCGCGCTGCCGGAAACGGCCGAACGTGAACAGAACCTGGTGCAGCTGCGCAGCCTGCTGGACCAGGCCGCCGGCCGCCGCTGGAGCCTGGCGGACCTGCAGGCGCTGGCGACGCAGGCACGCCAGGCCGGCGCGCAGCAGGCCATGCGCAGGTTCTACACCGCGCTGGCCGCGCAGGACCGCAATAACGCGGCGTTCTGGAACCGCCAGCTGGCAGAGATGGCGATTGCCGGCGGCGACTACCGCGACGCCGCCAACGCGCTGTTCGCGCAGCAGGCCGCCGCGACCACGCTGGCCGAGCGGCGCGCGCTGTTCCTGAAGGCGGTGCAGACGCTGCAGTCGGGCAACCTGCTGGACGAGGCGCTGGCGCAGGCCGAGCGCCACGGCGGCAAGCTGCTCGACGACCCCGAGGTGCTGCGCTACCTGACCCGGCTGGCGCTGGCGGCCAACAAGCCGGAGCAGGCCAGCCGCTATGTCGAGCGGCTGCTGAAGGTGTCGGCGCGGCTGCGCGACACCGGCCATGCGGGGCAGGCGGCGCTGGCCTCCTACCAGGCCGAGGCACGGCGCATCGCCGCCAGCCAGCCGTGGGGCGGCCACGGCGTGGTGTTTCTCGACGGGCCGCGCGGCCTGGCACTGCGCGAGGCGCTGGCCGCTGCCGGGCAGCTGGGCGTGCGCAAGATCGCGGCGCAGGAGGGCGCGCCCGCGCAGCGCGACGAGGCGAAGTTCAATGCCGAGGACTACGAGCTGGCCTATCGCGTGTTCCTGGCCGCGGGCAAGCTCGACCAGGCCCAGCGCGTGGCCGAGACCGCGGTGCGCCGGCTGCCGGCAGAGCCGGTCTGGCGCGAGCGGCTGGCGCAGGTGGCGGAATGGAACCGCCAGCCGGCCGTGGCGCTGAAGAGCTGGCTCGACTATGCCCGCGCCACCAACGACGAGCGCGCCTGGGATGCGGTGATGCGGCTTGCGCCGGGGCTGTCCGACGATCGCGCCTACCTGGCCGCGCTGCGCCACCGCGCGGGCGGCTCGGACCTGCAGACGGTGGACCAGGTGGTGGCCGCCTACGAACGCCTGGGCGAGCCGGAAGAGGCCATGCGCTTCCTGGAAGGCCTGAGCCACGGCCCCAGGGCGCGCGACATCATGGAGCGCCACGCCGCGCTGGCCGAGCGCGCCGGCAAGGACGAACGCGCCTTCCAGCTCTATACCCAGCTGCAGCAGCGCTTCGGCCCGCGCCCGGCCTATGCGCTCAAGCTGGCCAACCTGCTTTATGTGCGCGGCCGGCTGGCGCCGGCGCTGGACGCGATGCTGCCCGCGCGCGCCGCCGCGGGCCCGCGCGACCTGCTGTTCTGGCGCACGTTTACCGAGCTGGCCCGGCTCAACCAGCGCGACGACCTGCTCCAGGACGGCTACCGCCACCTGATGGTGGCGGCGGCGCAGACCCGCGACGAGCACTGCCTGCAACTGCCCGCGGGCCCGGCGCGCAACGATTGCATGGACGAGGTCCGCGACACGCAGGAAGCCGACTTCTCCAACCTGATCGCCTACTACGACAAGACGCCCATCGACGCCGGCCGCATCGCCGAGGCCGACTGGCGCCGCGGCGGCAACCCGGCTTCGCTGGAACTGGCGCTGTACTACTACACGCGCGCCCATGCCTACCGCCGCATCGAGGGCCTGCTGCAGGACATGAGCGCCGGGCAGCGCCGCGCGGCGTGGCAGTCGAGCCGCTTCCTGATGCGGCGCGCCGAGTATTACCGCGTGACCGGCCAGCGCGAGCAGGCCCTGGCCGATTTGCGTCACGCCGCCGGTCTGCCGGATGCCGACAGCGAAACGCTGGCGGCGCTGCTGTGGACGCTGGTCGACCAGGGCACCGATACCGAGGTGCGCGCGGTGATGCGCCGCGTGCAGGACCAGGCCGAAGACAATCCCGACCTGTGGGGCGCTTTCGCCGCCGGCCATATGCGCTTCCAGGACGGGCGCGCGGCGCTGCATTACCTGCGCAAGCTCAATGACGGCAAGAGCGCTGATCCGTTGTGGCTGAGCTTGCTGGCCGACGCCTATGAAGCCATCGGCCAGACCGACATGGCCTGGCGCGTGCGCCGCCAGGCCTGGGTCGACCTGCATCGCGGCTGGGCCCTGCGCGGCGCGGGCGCTGACCGCATGCGCCCGGACCACACCGACGGCGACGAGGAGCAGGAGAACGCCTCGGGCGCGCCGTCGCGCGCGGACCTGCGCCGCCAGACCGTGGCGCTGGGCCAGATCTTCGCCTCGGGCGACGTCTCGCGCGCGCTGGTGATCCAGATGCTGCGCGCCGACCGCGCCTCCACGGCGGCGCGCGAACTGGGGCCGCCAGGCGTGGGCGCGAGGTCGCAGCTGGGCGAGATCGAGGGTCTGCCGCCGCTGCGCGAGCCGGTCCCCGCCGAAGTCGTGCGCAATGCGGCGCGGCGCGAGGCGGCGCTGTCGGCCGCCGGCCGCGATACCGCGCTGGCGTGGGCGCTGTCGGCGGAATCCAGCGAGCTGGCGCGCGCGTGGCTGGCGCGCCAGTACGCCAGCCGGCTGCAGCGCCCCGCGTATGCCGAGGTGGCGATCGCGCTGGACCGGCAGGACCTGAACGGCCTGGACCGCATCCTGGAGCGCCAGGCCGGCCGCGTGCCGGTGGCAAGCCAGATCGAGGCCAACCAGCGGCTGGACCGCCTTGGCGCGGCGCAGACGCTGGCCTTCGAGACCCAGGAGCGCGCGCGCTCCGATGACGCGCTGCAGGAAACGCTGCGCGAGACGCTGCTCTTCAACGCCCAGGCGATCGAGCCGCGCGTGCGCTTCATGCACCAGAAGCCGCTGGAGTTCACCGAAGGCAGCCTGGCCGGCGGCGTGCGGCTGTGGGACGGCTACGACCTGAACCTGCGCGGCAGCTGGCGCGACCAGCGCAGCACCGACCCGCAGCAACTGGTGAACGTGCCGTCGTCGGACCGCAGCGCTGACTTGTCGCTGGGCTACCGCGACAACCACCGGCGCTGGCGCGCCAGCGCGGGCTACCGCGAGGGCCTCGACACCATGGCCACGGCGCGCTTCTTCGGCGAGTGGAACCAGCAGGGACGGCTGCAGTTCAGCACGCTGGCCGGGCTCAACCAGCCGGCCGACGAGTCCGCGCCGCTGCGCGTGGGCGGCGCCAAGGACGTGCTCGGACTGGGGGCGACGTGGCGCTTCAGCCTGCGCGAGTTCGTCGGCGCGCGCATCGAGTACAGCCGCTTCCGCGGCCAGGACCGCAGCACGCTCGGCCACGGCATGGTCTATGACGTCGAGGCCGGCTACAAGATCCGCACCGCGTATCCGGACTACACCGTGCGCGTGGTCGCCACCCATGCCAGCTACAGCACGCAGGGCAGCAGCCTGACGCCGCGGCTGGCCTCGCTGGTGCCGGCCGGCGACGCCGCGACGCCGGCGTTCTACATGCCGCAGGGCTTCACGCAGGCCGGCGTGCTGTTCGGCTTCGGCACCGAGCTGCTGGACGAATACACCCGCAAGTGGCGGCCGTTCGGCGAGGTGGGGCTGCTGCACGACACCCGCGCGCGGCAGAACTTCCGCGTGCAGGGCGGCGTGGCGGGGTCGGTGCTCGGCAACGACCACCTGGCGCTCTACGTCTCGCATGAGACCGCGGCGCGCAACGGCGGGCGGCCGATGACGGAACTGGGATTGCGCTACCGCTGGCTGTACTGAGCGGTGGCGGGGCAGGCATCAACAAGACATGGCAATACGGAAAAAGGGGATCAACATGAACAAGCAAGCAGCGGGCACGGCAGGCAAGACGGGCAGGACGGTGGCGAAGCGGCTGGCGGCATGGTGCGGCGCGCTGGGCGCGGCGCTGTGGCTGGCGGGCTGCGCGGTGACGGACGTGGGGCGCGCGCCGGCGCTGGCGCGCGGCGAGACCATCGCGGTGCTGCCGATCGTCAACTACACCGAGACGCCGCAGGCCGGACTGCGCGCCGAAGCGATTGCGGAAAGCCTGCTCAAGAGCGGCGGCGTGGCCAGCCTGAAGCGCTATCCCGCCGCGCTAAACCCCGAGACCCTGTTCGAGCCGGCCGAGCGCGAGGCGGTGGGCAAGGCGCTGGAATGGGCGCGCGCCGAGAAGGCGCGCTATGCGCTGACCGGCGCGGTGCAGGAATGGCGCTACAAGGTGGGTGTGGATGGCGAGCCGGCGGTCGGCATCTCGCTGCAGCTGCTCGACGTGAACAGCGGCGAAGTGGTCTGGTCCGCCACCGGCAGCGACAGCGGCTGGAGCCGCGCCTCGCTGTCGGGCACCGCGCAGAAGCTGCTGCGCCGGCTGCTGGCGCCGCTGATGCAGGGCTGAGGCGGCATGGCGATGCGCAGCACGACGCCGCGCCAGCGCGGCGATGGATGGGTTGAAGCAAGGGGATGAGCGTGGCCAAGACGGCTGACAACACCTATCGCGCGCGGCAGGGGCAGGGCATCGGCCTGGGCGGGCGCTATGCGCGCCTGCTCGCGCCCGCGGTCACCGGGCCCGCCGCCGTGGTGGAACTGGTAGTGGCAATGCTGGCCGCGCTGGGGCTGGCCTGGCTGGTGCTGCCGCAGAACCCGCTGCTGCTGGGCATGGGCTTTCCGTGGGCCTGGCTGCTGCCGGTGATCCTGGCGCTGCGCTACGGCACGCTGATCGGCGTGGGCGGCGTGCTGATGCTGCTGGGCGCCTGGTACCTGTACCACCAGACCGGCGTCATGACCGGCCCGTTCCCGCGCCTGTTTTTCCTCGGCGGCCTGCTGCTGGTGCTGGTGGCCGGGCAGTTCGGCGATATCTGGGGCACGCGCCTGGCGCGCGCCCGCGCCGTCAACCGCTACCTGGACGAGCGCCTGGCGGCGCTGACCAAGAACCACTACCTGCTGCGCATTTCGCACGCGCGGCTGGAAAACGACCTGCTGGCGCGGCCCACCACGCTGCGCGACACCCTGTCGCAGCTGCGCGGCGTGGCACTGGAGGAAGCGGCGCGCGGCGGCCACGTGCTGGCCGGCGCGCAGCCGGTGCTGCAGGTGGTGGCGCAGGCCTGCGCGGCCGCGCTGTACGCCTGCGATGGCGAGCGTGTCGACGCCGAGCCCGCGGCCAGCATCGGCCCGGCCTTCACGCTCGATACCACCGATCCACTGGTGCGCCACTGCCTGGACACGCGCCAGCTGGCCCACCTGCGCGCCGACGGCCTGCAGCACGAGGCCCGCACGCGCTACGTCGCGGTGGCACCGGTGCTGGCGGGCTCCGACCACCTGATCGGCCTGCTGGTGGTGGAACGCATGCCGTTCCTGTCGCTCAGCTATGAAAACCTGCAGATGCTGATGGTGCTGCTCGGCTACTACGCCGACGGCGTCGAGCATGCCGGCGCCACACGCACCATCCAGGCCGCGCTGCCGGCATGCCCGTATCCGTTTGCGCTGGACTACGCGCGCCTGTCGCGGCTGCAGCGCGAGACCGGCATCGCCAGTTCGGTGGTGGCGCTGGTGTTCGACACCGATCCCGAGCGCGACGCGCTGTTCGAGCAGGTGGTGCGCAGCCGGCGCGCGCTGGACGTGGCCTGGCCGCTGGTCAACGCCCACCACCGCGCCATGCTGACGCTGATGCCGCTGTCCGATGCGCAGGCGGTGGCGGCCTACCTGGTGCGCATCGAAGACATGCTGCGCGCGCAGTTCGGCACCGACTTCACCAGCGCCGGCATCGGCGTCTACACACTGGCGGTGCCCGCCACCGGCGCCGAAGAGGCGCTGGTCAAGCTGCTGCGCCGCGCCCAGGTGGACGGATCGGTCGCGCCATCCAGGCCGGCGGCCGGGGAAGCGCCCCATGTTTAAGCTCGGCGCCGGCGGCCTCGCCGCCCAGATCGCCGCGCTGGCGCTGCTGGCGCGCGCCGGCAACAGCACCGCGCTGCTGCTGGCGTTCCTCGGCATGCAGGCGGTGGCCGCAGCGCTGACCGGGCTGGTGCTGTGGCGGCTGCTGCCGCGGCGCCTGCGCGTGCCGTTCGGGTGGAGCTATGGCTTCCTGGCGCTGTTCTGCTTTTTCGTGCCGCTCGGCGGCGCGCTGGTATGCGTGGGCAGCTACCTGCTGTCGAAGCTGTTCCCCCGGCGCATCGATACCAGCGGCATCGGCACCGTGGGCCTGCCCGAGTTCGTCACGCACCTGATGTCGCGCGTCACGCACGGCGGCGGCGCGCGGCTGCGGGCGCAGCTGGGCAATGCCCGCGCGCCGCTGCCCGAGCGCATGACCGCGCTGGTGGCGATGCAGTCGATGCCGGCGCGCACCGTCAGCCCGGTGCTGCGCGAGCTGCTGGCCGACAGTGCCGACGATATCCGGCTGCTGGCCTACGGCATGCTGGACGGCGCCGAAAAGCAGCTGACCCAGCAGATCCTGGCCGAGCTGCCGCGGCTGGAAAGCGCCTACAGCCCGGGCGAGCGCGCCGAAATCAGCAAGCGCCTGGCCGACTTGTACTGGGAACTGATCTACCAGAACCTGGTGCAAGGCGACGTCTACCGCTATACCGCCAGCCAGGTCGAGCGCTACGCCAGCGCGGCGCTGTCGCATGACGACAGCAATGCCTCGCTGTGGTACATGCGCGGGCGCCTGGCGCTGGCGCGCAACGCCCCGCGCGAGGCGCGCGCCTGGCTGCAGCGCGCCGAAGCGCTCGGCTTCGCGCGCGAGCGCGTGCTGCCGCACCTGGCCGAAGCCGCCTACCTGGAGCGCGACTACGCCGCGGTGCGCCAGCTGATGGCATCGTTTGACAGCCCTTCGCCGCTCCCGCTGGTGCGGCCCCTGCTGCGGTACTGGCAATCATGAGCGAGATCCTGTTGAAAGCGGCGTCGGCCGACGTCATGCTGCTGCTCGAAGGCACCTTCCCGTACGTGAGCGGCGGCGTATCGAGCTGGGTCAACCAGATGATCCGCGCGTTCCCGGAGCTGCGCTTCGGCATCGTCTTCATCGGTAGCCGGCGCGAGGACTATGGCGACATGGCCTACCAGCTGCCGGCCAACGTGGTGCACCTGGAAACGCACTACCTCTATGACTTCCCGCCGCCACCGCTGGTGCAGGGCCGCAGCGGCGATGCCAGGGCCTTCGATGCCTCTGACCGCCTGCACGACCTGCTGCGCGAACCCGGCCGCGAGGCCGAGGCCGGCGCCCTGATCCGCGAACTGATGCCGGCGCTGCGCGAAGGCGGCGCGCTGGGCGAGGACGCGTTCCTGTACAGCCGCCGTGCCTGGCAGACCATCACCGACCAGTACCGGCGCTTCTGCACCGACCCGTCGTTCACGGATTACTTCTGGACCGTGCGCATCATGCACAAGCCGCTGTGGCAGCTGGTGCGGATTGCCGACGGGCTGATCCCGGCACGCGTCTATCACACCGTTTCCACCGGCTATGCGGGCTTTCTCGGTGCGCTGCTGCGCCACCGCAACCAGCGCCCGCTGCTGGTGTCGGAGCATGGCATCTACACCAAGGAACGCAAGATCGACCTGTTCCAGAGCCAGTGGATCCGCGACAACCGCAATGTGTTCGAGCGCGACATCTCCCAGATCAGCTATTTCCGCGAGCTGTGGGTGCGCTTTTTCGAAACCCTGGGCCGGGTCTGCTAC
Source organism: Cupriavidus taiwanensis (assembly GCF_900249755.1). NCBI lineage: Bacteria > Pseudomonadati > Pseudomonadota > Betaproteobacteria > Burkholderiales > Burkholderiaceae > Cupriavidus > Cupriavidus taiwanensis. The sequence continues at coordinate 1,794,124 of NZ_LT976854.1, read as the reverse complement.
GACGCCGGCGACGACATCGTCGCGCTGTACGAGGGCAACCGCCGCCGCCAGGTGCAGGACGGCGCCCCGGAGGCGCGCACGCGCAGCATTCCCAACGGCATCGACCTGCCGCGCCTGGCACCGCTGCGCGACAAGCGCCAGCCCGGCGTGCCGCCGGTGCTGTGCCTGATCGGCCGGGTGGTGCCGATCAAGGACGTCAAGACCTTTATCCGCGCGATGCTGACGGTGGTGCGCGAATACCCCGATGCCGAAGGCTGGATTGCCGGCCCGGAGGACGAAGACCCGGAATACGCGCGCGAATGCCGCAGCCTGGCCGAGAGCCTGGGGCTGGGTCAGAAGGTGAAATTCCTGGGCTTCCAGCGCATCGACGCGCTGCTGCCGCAGGTGGGCGTGCTGGTGCTCAGCTCGATCAGCGAAGCGCTGCCGCTGGTGGTGCTGGAAGGCTTTGCCGCGGGCGTGCCGTGCGTGACCACCGACGTGGGCTCATGCCGCGAGCTGCTGTTCGGCCTGCCCGGCGACGATGCCGCACTGGGCCCGGCCGGCGAGGTGGTGCGCATTGCCGACCCCGCCGCGCTGGCCGCGGCCGCGCTCGGGCTGCTGCGCGACCCGGTGCGCTGGCAGGCGGCCCAGGCCGCCGGCGTGGCGCGCGTCGAGCGCTACTACACCCAGGAGCGCATGGTGGGCAGCTACCGCGAACTGTATCAACGGCTGATGGCGCAAGCCGACGGCGCCGGGCACGGCGGGCATCCCGCGCGCTGCCCGGTCCACGGAGGAGCCTGAGCATGGCTGGCATTGGATTCGAGCTGCGCAAGATGCTGCGGCGGGACAACCTGTCCGGCATGCTGAGCGCCTATGCGTATGCCGGCATCATCAGCTCGGGGCCGTGGATCCTGTCGATCGTCGGCATCCTGCTGATCGGCATGCTGAGCCTGCCGTTCGTGGTGCCGGGAACGCTGATCACGCAGTTCCAGGTCTCGGTGACCTACCTGATCGCGGGCAGCCTGATCCTGACCGGGCCGATGCAGCTCTCGTTCACGCGCTTTACCTCCGACCGGCTGTTCGAGAAGCGCGACCACCTGATCCTGAGCAACTACCACGCGGTGGCGCTGCTGGCGACGGTGCTGTCGGGCGGCATCGGCGTGGCGTGCGCGGTGTTCAGCTTCGGCGAGCAGTCGGTGCTGTACCGGCTGCTGATGGTGGCGGGCTTCGTGGTGCTGAGCAATATCTGGATCGCGGCGATCTTCCTGTCGAGCATGAAGCAGTACAAGGCGATCGTGTGGACCTTCCTGCTGGGCTACGCGGTCTCGGTGGCGGCCGCGCTGGGGCTGCGCGGCTACGGCATGGAAGGGCTGCTGGGCGGGTTCGCCGCGGGCCAGCTGTGCCTGCTGACCGGCATGGTGACGCTGATCTACCGCAACTACACCAGCCGCCAGTTCATCTCGTTCGAAGTGTTCGAGCGCCGCTATGCCTATCCCAGCCTGGTGGCGATCGGCCTGCTGTACAACCTGGGCATCTGGATCGACAAGTTCATGTTCTGGTACGCGCCGTCCACCGGCCAGCAGGTGATCGGGCCGCTGCACGCGTCGATCATCTATGACATCCCGGTGTTCCTCGCCTACCTCGCCATCATCCCCGGCATGGCGGTGTTCCTGGTGCGCATCGAGACCGATTTCGTCGAGTACTACGACGCCTTCTACGATGCGGTGCGCGGCGGCAGCTCGCTCGAGCATATCGAGGACATGCGCAACACCATGGTCCAGACCATCCGGCTGGGCCTGTACGAGATCGTCAAGGTGCAGGCCATCGCCGCGCTGCTGCTGTTCGCGGTGGGCGTGTGGGTGCTGCGGCTGCTGGGCATCTCCGAGCTGTACCTGCCGCTGCTGTACGTCGACGTGATCGGCGCCAGCCTGCAGGTGGTGCTGCTGGGCGTGCTCAACATCTACTTCTACCTGGACCGGCGCCGCGAGGTGCTGCTGCTGACCGCGCTGTTCGTGGTGCTGAACTTCGCGCTGACGCTGGTGACGCTGCAGCTGGGGCCGGCCTGGTACGGCTATGGCTTCGCGGTGTCGCTGCTGGTGGTGGTGGCGCTGGCGCTGGCCATGCTCGACCACAAGCTGGAGCGGCTGGAGTACGAGACCTACATGCTGCAGTAATGCTGCAATGAAGCCGAAGCAAGGACCGGCGGCACGCCGCCGCACCCCCCGTCAGGGCGTCTCGACGGAATGGGCCGCGATTGGGTAACATGGCGGCAGCCGGCGGGCTTCGGCCTGGCCCGCCGGTACACATCGACGGCCGCGCCCCTTTTTTGAAGGGGGAAAACATAAAGAATGACTTGCCGGCCGGGCCGTCGACACGCCGTGGCAGAGACCGCAGTTGCAGTCGGAAGCTGGCAGAAGGGTGTAGAGGTATGCGAATTGCATCCGTGGAGGATGATCCGGATCAGGCCGAGCTGATCCGTCAGATTTTGAGCGAAGCCGGTTTCGAATGCGAATCCTTCGCCAACGGCGCCGACTTGCTGCGCGCACTGCGCGAGCGCGCCTACGACCTGCTGCTGGTCGACTGGCAGCTGCCGGGCACCAGCGGCTATGAACTGGTCAGCTGGGTACGGCAGAAATCCGGCAACATGCCGCCGATCCTGTTCGTCACCAGCCGCACCGCCGAGTCCGACATCGTCGACGGCCTGACGGTCGGCGCCGACGACTACATGCTCAAGCCCATCCGCGCCGGCGAGCTGGTCGCGCGCGTGCGCTCGCTGCTGCGCCGCGCCTACCCTGAGGCCGCGCAGGAAGTGGAGCTGATCCGGCGCGGCAACTACACCGTCGATACCCATGCGCGCACCATTGCCGTCGGCGGCGAAGCCGCGGTGCTGTCGCCGCGCGAATATGAGCTGGCGCTGTTCCTGTTCCGCAATACCGGACGCCTGCTCGCGCGCGAGGTGATGGAGCAGGCGGTGTGGGGCCGCGCCATGGGCGCGGGCTCGCGCACGCTGGATACGCATATCTCGCGGCTGCGCCTGAAGCTGGCGCTGCGCCCCGAGAACGGCGTGCGGCTGACCTCGGTGTATTCGCACGGCTATCGTTTCGAAGAGGTTTCCGCGGCCGAAGCGCAGGCGGACGAACCCAGCGATGCCGGCGATGCATAAGGCCGTGCGCGGCATCGCGCTGGCCCTGCCGGCGCTGCTCGGTGGCATGGCGGTGCCGGCGCACGCCGGGCCAGCGGGCGCGCAGGGCGCCGATTTCATCTACGTGGTCGAGCCGGGCGATACGCTGATCGGGCTGGCCTCGCGCTACATGGCATCCGAGCAGGGCTGGCGCACGCTGCAGCGCCTGAACGGCGTGGCCGATCCGTACCGGCTGGTGCCGGGTTCGCGCGTGCGCATCCCGCTCAGCCAGATTCCGGAACAGGCGGCGTCGGCGCGCGTGGTCTACGTGAGCGGCGCGGTGCGCGCCAACGGCCGGCCGGTGCAGGTCGGCATGACCCTGGACGAGGCGGCGCGCATCGAGACCCCGGCCGGCGGCTCGGCCACGCTGGAACTGCCGGACCGCACCCGCATTACCCTGCCGCCCGCGACCACGGTCGCGGTGAACCGGCTGCGCACCTTCGCGCGCAGCGGCCTGGTCGACACCGTGATCCGCATCGACCAGGGCGCGGCCGAGACCCGCGTGGCGCCCGCGGGCGGCGGTGTCGGCCGCTTCGAGCTGCATACGCCGATGATGGTGACCGGTGTGCGCGGCACGCAGTACCGGGTTTCGGCTGACGCGGGCGGCAGCCGCAGCGAGGTGCTGCAAGGCCGTGTCGGCGTCAGTGCCACGCGCGGCACGCGTGCGCGGCCGGCGCCGGACCGTGCCATGACCGCGGCGGCGTCCATCGATGCTGGCTATGGCATCGGCGTCTCGGCCGGCGGCAAGCTGTCGCAGCCAGTGGCGCTGCTGCCGGCGCCGGCCCTGCTGCCGCCCGCTGAAACCGTGCTGGGGCCGTCGTTCGAGGCGGCCTGGCAGCCGGTGCCGGGCGCCGTCGGCTACCGCGTGCGGGTGGCGCGCGATGCGGCGCTCAGCGAGCTGGTCTGGAGCGGCACCGCCAGCGGCGCCGATGCCGCCCGGGTCCGGGTCGACGGCCTGCCGGAAGGCACGCTGTACCTGAGCGTCAGCGCCATCGACAAGCACCAGCTGACCGGCCATGACGCGCAGGCGCCGGTATCGGTACGGCTGAACCCGCCGGCACCGTTCACGCAGCAGCCTGCCGCGGACGCGGTGCGCTACGCCGACTCTGTGACCTTCGAATGGGCCACGGTGCCGGGCGCGGCCAGCTATGAACTGGCGCTTGCCGCCGATGCCGCCTTCACCCGCGACGCCACCGTCCACGAAGCCGCCGCGTCGCCGGCCACGCAGGCGCTGGCGCCGGGCCGCTGGTGGTGGCGCGTGCGCAGCGTCGATGCGGCCGGCCTGCCGGGCCCGTGGTCGGACGCGGTGCCGTTCCGCATCGAGCCCAAGCCGCCGGTCCCCACCCTGCAGGACGACGGCGGCGCGCTGCATATCGGCTGGCCCGATAGCGGCGGCGGCCCGGGCTACCGGGTGCAGATGGCGGCCGACGCCGGCTTTGCCACGCTGCTGGCCGACCAGCACACCGCCACCAACGCCATCGACCTGCCGCGCCCCGCGCCGGGCGTCTATTTCATCCGCGTGGCGCGCGCCGCGCCCGGCGCGGCGCCTGACCCGGCCGCGTTCTCGGCGCCGCAGCGCATCGAAGTCATCGCCATGCTGCGCGATGGGCAGGGCGGCGCAATCGGCTCGGGCGACCGGCCGGACGGCGGTGGCCGCATCCGGCTCCGCTGACGCACGCGGTGCGCCGGCCACGCGCGCGGCGGGGCGCGCATTCGGCCGGCGCACGCTGGTCGAATGGTGCCTGCTGGCCGCCGCGGTCCTGGCGCTGGTGATGCTGGCCGCGCGCGAGGGCTGGACCGAGCGCGCCGACCTGGCCGCCTACGACATCGCCATCGGCGCCCAGCATCATCCCGCCCGCGACGACATCGTCATCGTCGGCATCGACGACGCCAGCATCACCGCCATCGGCCGCTGGCCCTGGCGGCGCGCGGTGCTGGCGCAACTGGTCGAGCGCATTGCCGCCGGCGGCCCGCGCGTGATCGGCGTCGACGTGATCCTGGCCGAGCGCGACACCCGCTATCCGCAAGACGACGCCGTGCTGGCGCGCAGCATGGCGCTGGCCGGCAACGTGGTGCTGCCGGTGCTGGCCGAGCCCGGCCCCGCCGGCATGCTGGTGCGCTACCCGCTGGCCGGGCTGGGCGCCGCCGTCGGCCATATCAACATGGTGGTCGATACCGATGGCGTGGCGCGCCAGGTCTACCTGCGCGAAGGCCCGCACCCGGTGGCCGCCGCCGGCGTGCCGCACCTGGCCGCGGTGATGGCGGGCTTCGGCCGCGGCGGCGCGCTGCCCGCCGGCGTGCGCCAGGAGCCCGCCGTGGTCGCCGAAGCCAATGGCTGGGAACGCAGCGGCCGGCTGCGCATTCCCTACGCCGGCCCGCCGGGCACTTTCGCCCGCGTGTCGGTGCGCGACGTGCTGGAGGGACGCATCGACCCGGCCAGGTTTGCCGGCAAGGCGGTACTGATCGGCGCGCTTGCCACCGGCATGGGCGACGTGCTGCCGACGCCGGTGTCGCGCGATGGCCGCGGCATGAGCGGCGTCGAGATCCTGGCCAACACCGTGCAGGCGCTGACCGACGGCGATGCCATCGTCGCGGTATCCCCTGCATGGCAGGCCGGCGGCACGCTGCTGGCGGTGCTGCTGGCGGCGCTGGCCGCGCTGCGGCTGCCGCCGCGCGGCGCGCTGGTGGCCACCGGGCTGCTGCTGGCGGGGCTGCTGCTGGGATCGCTGGCATTGCTGGCGCTGGCGCGGCTGTGGTTTGCGCCGGCCGCGGCGGTGCTGGGCTGCGTGCTGTTCTATCCGCTGTGGAGCTGGCTGCGCCAGGAGGCGGCGCTGCGCTTCCTGAGCGACGAACTGGCGCGGCTGGAGCGCGAGCCCGGCGCGATGCCGGCGCCGCGCCACGCCGGCGCCACCCTCGACAGCCGCATGCGCGCGGTCTACGGCGTCAGCGCACAGTTGCGCGGCCTGCGGCGTTTCCTGTCCGACGGCCTGGAAAGCCTGCCCGATGCCACCGCCATCTGCGACCTGGACGGCGGCGTGCTGCTGGCCAACCGGCGCTGCGTGGCGCTGGCCCCGGGCGTGCTGGGGCATGGCGGTCAGAACCCCGGCATCCGCGCGCTGATCGAGGCGGTCTGCCCGGCGCCGGCGCCGGCGCTGGCCTACTGGCAGGCGCTGCACGACCGCTACGCCGGCGCGCCGCTTGCCCCGGCCCCGGTGCCGGGACCGGTGCCGGAGGGCGGCATCGAAGTGTCCGGGCGCGGCGACCGCCGCTACCTGCTGCATGGCGCGCCGCTGCATGGCGAGACTGGCGCGGTGGCCGGCCTGATCGTCAGCGTGATCGACATCACCGCGATCCGCCTGGCGGAGCGCCAGCGCGAGCAGATGCTGCGCTTCCTGTCGCACGACATGCGCTCGCCGCAGGCGTCGATCCTGGCGCTGATCGAACTGCAGGAGCGCCGCGCGGGCCAGGCGGCGGCCAGTACTACCGGCGACGCCGCCCCGGACAGCGGCGTGCTGGCCCGCATCGCAGCGCATGCGCGCCGCACGCTGGCGCTGGCCGACGATTTCATCAGCGTCGCGCGCGCGGAGTCGAAGGCGCTGGCATTCATGGAGGTGGAGCTGGGCGGGCTGGTGCTCGACGCCACCGACCAGCTTTGGGCGCTGGCCAGTGCCCGCGAGGTCACGCTGCAGATCGACCTGCCCGACGACCCCGCGGTGCTGCAGGGCGACCCGACCTTGCTGGCGCGCGCCATTGCCAACCTGGTCAGCAATGCGATCAAGTTCAGCCCGGCGGGCGGGACCGTGACGGTCTCGCTGACGTGCGAGCCGGAGCGCTTCGTGGTGGCCGTGCAGGACCAGGGGCCGGGCATTGCCGAAGCCGACCAGGCCCGGCTGTTCGAACCCTTTGCGCGGCTGCATGAAGGCCAGCAGGGCGCGCCGGAAGGGACCGGGCTGGGCCTGGTGCTGGTGCGCGCCGTGGCCGAGCGGCATGGCGGCCGCGCCAGCGTGCGCAGCCAGGCCGGCGCGGGGGCCGAGTTCCGCATCGAGCTGCCGGCGCCACCCACCGCGCCGCCCGCCGCGCCACCCACCGCACCGTAAGCGCGACACAGCCCGCAGCAGGCCTGGACCCGTTCAGGGACACTGCCTGTTACGGCCGCCGACACAATTGTTGGCAGTCGCAAACGGGGGTTTTGCGTAGCATCGGAGCACCGCTGGAGCCGCATCCGGTGGTCTTCACGCCCACGCCAGCTCCCCCAGAGCAATACCTGGCGTGGGCGGCTTTTTTTCGTGACTGGCGCAAAAAGCAGGCGCAGAAAGCAGGCGCAAAAAGCGGGCGCGAACCTAAGCGCGAAACGTCAGCGTAAAGCGGGTCTTGCCTGCCTCCGATGCCACGCCGATGGCGCCGCCGTGCGCGGCGACGATGGCCTGCGTGATCGCCAGCCCCAGCCCCAGTCCCGCGCCGTCGGACTCGGGCCGCTGGCGCGACTTGTCGGCGCGGAAGAAGCGGTCGAACAGCACGGGCAGCAACTCGGGGCGGATGGTCTCGCCTTCGTTCTCGACCACCACCTGCACCGCATCGGCGCCCGGCGTGATCTCCACCACGATGCCCTTGCCCGCGGGCGTATGCCGCAACGCGTTCGACAACAGGTTGCTGAGCGCGCGCCGCAGCATCAGCCGGTCGCCGGTGATGCGCCCGCGCCCGCGCAGGGCGAGCCGCACGCCCTTGTCCTCGGCCAGCGCATCGTAGAAATCGAACAGCGCCGCGACTTCGTCGGCCACCTCGATCGGCTCCGCGTTGGGCAGCGTGATGCCGTGCTCGGTCTTGGCCAGGTACAGCATGTCCGACACCATGCGCGAGAGCCGCTGCAGCTCTTCCACGTTGGAGGCCAGCACGTCGCGGTAGCGGTCCGCATCGCGCGGCTGCGACAGCACCACCTGGGTCTGCGTCATCAGGTTGGTGATCGGCGTGCGCAGCTCGTGCGCGAGGTCCGACGAGAATTCCGACAGGCGCGCGAAGTCGCGCTGCAGGCGCTCCAGCATTGCGTTGAGGGTGGCGGCCAGGTCGGCCATCTCCACCGGCACGGCGTCGACCGGCATGCGCTCGTCCAGCTTGTGCGCGGTGACCGTGCGCGCGCGCGAGGCCATGGTGCGCAGCGGCGCCAGCCCGCGGCGCGCCGCCCACCAGCCCAGCAGCCCGCTTGCCAATGCCGCCAGCGTGCCGTAGAAGGCCAGCGAGCTGCGGAACGCGTGCAGGAAGTGGTCATGCAGCGCCGTGTCCATGCCGACCAGCACCTGCAGCGCGCCGGGTTGTCCGCCGGCGGGCGCAACCGGCAACTGCGCGCGCAGGCCGCGGTAAGTCTGGCCATCCTGTTCCCACGCAAACGCGTCGTTTCCCGCCGCCAACTTCGCAGCGGCGGCCTGCGCCAGGCCGAAGTCGAAATCCTGCGTGGCGTACAGCCGCTTGCCATCGGCGCCACGCACTTCGGCGACGAAACCGGCGTGGTGTTCCAGTGCCGGCCCCAGCCGTTGCGGCAGCGTCGCCGCCGGGCCGTCGGCCGCGATCTTTTCGATCAGCCGCACGTTGTCGCCCAGCACGGCGTAGTCCTCGTCGGCGAAATGATCGTCGATCGCCAGCCAGATCAGCACGCCCAGGCCCAGCAGCACCGCCGCCGACGACAGCGAGAACAGGATGGTCAGCCGGGCCGTCAGCGACAGGCGCTTCATGCGCGCTGCCCGCCGGTGGCCGCTTCGTCGGTTTCGTCCGGCGCTTCGGGCGCTTCCAGCACGTAGCCCATGCCGCGCACGGTCTGGATCAGCCTGGCCTCGAAGCCGTCGTCGATCTTGGCGCGCAGGCGGCGGATGGCGACGTCGATGACATTGCTGTCGCTGTCGAAGTTCATGTCCCACACCTGCGACGCGATCAGCGAGCGCGGCAGCACCTCGCCGCGGCGGCGCGCCAGCAGTTCGAGCAGCGCGAACTCCTTGCTGGTCAGCGTGATGCGGCGCCCGGCGCGGGTAGCGCGGCGGCGGGTCAGGTCCAGCACCAGGTCGGCCACCTGGATGCGGTCCAGCGTCATCTGCGCGGTGCCGCGGCGCAGCAGCGTGCGCACGCGCGCCAGCAGCTCGGAGAAGGCGAACGGCTTGACCAGGTAGTCGTCCGCGCCCAGTTCCAGGCCCTTGACGCGGTCGGCCACGCTGTCGCGCGCGGTCAGGAACAGCACCGGCACCGGGTTCTGTCCCGCGCGCAGCGCCTGCACGATGCGCCAGCCATCCACGTCCGGCAGCATCACGTCCAGGATGACCAGGTCGTAGGGCTCGGTCATGGCCATATGCTGGCCGTCCAGCCCGTTGCGCACCAGGTCGACGACGAAGCCCGCCTCGGTCAGCCCCTGGCGCAGGTATTCGCCGGTCTTGGATTCGTCCTCCACCACAAGCAGTTTCATCAGCACTTTCCTTACGCGATCGGTCCTGCCGAGCGCTGTTCCACACGGCCAGGCCACTCTACGCCGGCGTTGCCGGCGCCAACATGACCGCAAGATTACCGGATTGTCATGTTCCGGTCAGACCTCGGTAGGGTGGCGCTGGCTACGCTTGGCGGGCCAACTAACCGAACCGACGTGACATGCGACGCCATCCAAGCCCCGGCCGCCCAGCGCTGCCCCTCTTGCTGCCTGACCCGCTTTCCGGCTTGCCCGACCTGCGGCGCCGCCGCTTCGTGCAGGGGCTGGCCGCCGGCGGCGTGGTCGCCGGCCTGGGGCTGGGCGGCAGCGCCTGGGCGCAGCATGCGGGGCACGGCGGCGGCGCGCGCGAAGGGCAGCCTGCGCCCGTGGGCAGCGGTGCCGGCCCGGTGCTGCGCGGCACCGAGTTCGACCTGGTGATCGGCGAATCGCTGGTCAACTACACCGGCAAGCCTGCCATCGCCACCACCATCAACGGCATGCTGCCCGGCCCCACGCTGCGCTGGCGCGAGGGCGACACCGTCACCATCCGCGTGACCAACCGCCTGCGCGAGGCCACCTCGATCCACTGGCACGGCATCATCCTGCCCTACCAGATGGACGGCGTGCCCGGCATCAGCTTTCCCGGCATCGCGCCCGGCGAGACCTTCACCTACCGCTTCAAGGTCGCGCAGACCGGCAGTTACTGGTACCACTCGCACTCCGGCTTCCAGGAGATGACCGGCGTGTACGGCGGCATCGTCATCGATCCCGCTTCCGGGCACGAGCGCGCGCACGCCGACCGCGACCATACCGTGCTGCTGTCGGACTGGACCGACGAAGACCCGATGCGGGTGCTGAACAAGCTCAAGATCCAGGGCGACTACTACAACTACAACCAGCCCACGGTGGTCGACTTCTTCCGCGACGTGTCGCGCGACGGGCTGACGCAGGCGCTGGACAAGCGCCGCATGTGGAACCAGATGCGGATGAGCCCGACCGACCTGGCCGACCTGTCCAGCGCCACGCTGACCCACCTGGCCAACGGCGTCACGCCGGCGGGCAACTGGACCGCCCTGTTCCAGCGCGGCGAGACCGTGCGGCTGCGCTTTATCAACGGCTCGGGCAACACCTTCTACGACGTGCGCATCCCCGGGCTCAAGCTGCGCGTGGTGCAGGTCGACGGGCAGGACATCGAGCCCGTCACCGTCGACGAATTCCGCTTCGGCCCGGGCGAGACCTGCGACGCCATCGTGACGCCGCGCGACGATGCCTACACGCTGTTCGCGCAGTCGATGGACCGCACCGGCTATGCGCGCGGCACGCTGGCGGTGCGGCAAGGGCTGTCGGCGCCGGTGCCCGCGCTGGACCGCGCCGAATGGCTGACCATGACCGACATGATGGGCGCGATGACGGGCCACGGCGGACATGGCGGACATGGCGGACATGGCGCCCACGCCGCGCATGCGGCCATGCCGATGACGGGCATGGACCACGCCGGCATGGACCACAGCCAGCACGCGATGGCGCCCGCCGATGCGCTGCGGGTGCCTAGCCAGACCGCGCGCCATGCCCGCACCGAATACGGCGCCGGCACCGACATGCGCGTCGACATGGCCCGCACCAACCTGGACGACCCCGGCATCGGCCTGCGCAACAACGGCAGGCGCGTGCTGACGCTGGCCGACCAGCACACCATCGGCGGACCGATGGATGCGCGCGGCCCGGGACGCGAGGTGGAGCTGCACCTGACCGGCAATATGGAGCGCTATACGTGGTCGTTCGATGGCGTCGAGTTCGGCAAGTCCACACCGGTCTACTTCAGGCATGGCGAGCGGCTGCGCGTGATCCTGCACAACGACACCATGATGACCCACCCGATGCACCTGCACGGCATGTGGAGCGAACTGGAGGCGCCCGACGGCAGCTTCCAGGCGCGGCGCCATACCATCCCGGTGCAGCCGGCGCAGCGCATCAGCTTCCTGGTCACCGCCGATGCCCTGGGCCGCTGGGCCTGGCATTGCCACCTGATGCTGCATATGGACGCGGGCATGTTCCGCGAAGTGGTGGTGGCGTGATGACGCAACGCGAACGATCGATCCCGATGCCCGGACACAAGAAGACCTTGCTGGCCGCGGCGCTGGCACTCGGCGCCATCGGCGCAGCCTTTGCGCAGGACCCGCACGCCGGTCACGCGCATGGACATGCGCATGGTCACGAACAGCAGGCCGCGCCTGCGACGATGCAGGGCATGGACCACGGCCAGATGCAAGGCATGGACCAGCCGGAAATCCAGACCATGGACGGCGCCAACGCGCCGCCGCAAGACGCCGCGCCGGCGATGGACCATGGCGACATGAAGATGCAGGGCGGCAGCGCGCCGCCCGACGCGCGCGACCCGCACGCTTATTCCGGCGGCTACCAGCTCGGCGTCGGCCAGTACGCGCTGGGCGACAAGCGCCAGCTGGCGATGGCCGACGAGCACCTGTTCACGTCAGTGCTGGTCGACCGCCTGGAATGGGCCCATGCCAACGGCAACAACGCCGCCGCCTACGAGGCGCAGGCGTGGTTCGGCAACAGCTTCGACAAGCTGGTGCTCAAGGCCGAGGGCGAGGCTTCCAAGGGCAAGCTGCACGAGGCCCGCACCGAACTGCTGTGGGGCCACGCCGTGGCCAGCTACTGGGACACCCAGCTGGGCCTGCGCAACGACGCCGGCAGCGGGCGCCCCGCGCGCAACTGGCTGGCGTTCGGCGTGCAGGGGCTGGCGCCGTACTGGTTCGAGGTCGACGCCACCGCCTATGTCGGCACCAGCGGCCGCACCGCGCTGCGGCTGTCGGCGGAATATGAGCTGCTGCTGACGCAGCGCCTGATCCTGCAGCCGCGCCTCGAAGCCAACCTGTACGGCAAGAGCGATCCGGAAGTGGGCATCGGCAGCGGCTTGTCCAACGGCACCGTCGGGCTGCGGCTGCGCTATGAATTCAGCCGGCAGTTCGCACCGTATATCGGCGTGGAGCGCTACCAGACCTTCGGCAATACCGCCGACATGATCCGGACCGCGGGCGGCAAGTCGGGCGAGACCCGCTTCGTCGCCGGCGTCCGCGTCTGGTTCTGACGCGACCGCCTCGACCGCCTCGACCACCTCGACCACCTTGACCAACTCGATTTCCACGTCCCTGAGCGGAGACCCCCATGCATGCCCATCGCCCCCTGATCCACGCCATGATCGCGGCCGCCGCCGCGCTGGCCAGCAGCGCCGCCCTTGCGCACCCGAAGCTGGAAGCATCGTCGCCCGCCGACAAGGCCGAGGTGGCGGCGCCGCAGAAGATCGAACTGCGTTTCTCCGAGAACCTCGTGACGCAATTCTCCGGCGCCAACCTGGTGATGACCGGCATGCCGGGCATGGCCAACCATGCGCCGATGAAGATGGCCGCGAAGGTCTCCGGCAGCGATGACCCGAAGACCATGGTCATCACGCCAACCCAGCCGCTGCCGCCGGGCAGCTACCGGGTGGACTGGCGCGCGGTCTCGTCCGACACCCATCCCGTCAATGGCAACGTCACCTTCACGGTGAAGTAATTGCCGCAGCCGCAGTGGCTGGCCGCCGGGCTGCGCCTGGCGCTTTATCTCGACCTCGCCCTGGTGTTCGGGCTGCCGCTGTTCTGCCTCTATGCGCTGCACCGCGACGAGCGCGCCGGCCGCTTCGCGCGGCGTTGCCGCGCGCTGTCGCTGGGCGGCGCCGCGGCGGGCATCGCGCTGTCGCTGGCGGCGCTGGTGGAGATGGCGCGCGCCATGACGGGTGCGTCCGACTATGCCGCCCTGCAGGGCCATGTGCTGGCGATGATCGTCACCGGGACGGATTTCGGCGTGGCCTGGTGCGTGCGCGTGGCGGCGCTGCTGCTGTTCATGCTGGCCGGCATGAACCTGCGCCGCCTGCACCGATTGCGCGCGCCCTGCGCCGTGCTGGCCGCGTATGGCGGCGTCGCGCTGGCCACGCTGGCGTGGAGCGGTCATGGCGCGATGCACGACGGCGCAGTGCGCTACCTGCACCTGGCGTCTGACGTAACCCACCTGCTGGCCGCGGGCGCATGGGTGGGAGCGCTGGCGGCGTTCCTGCTGCTGGCGTGGCCAAGGTCGACTCTGCACGGCGAGGCCCTGGCGCTGCTGAGCCGCAGCGCCAACGGCTTCGCGCGCATCGGCACCGGCATCGTCGCGTTGCTGGTGATCACCGGCGCGCTCAACTACTGGCTGATCGCCGGGCCGGTCATGCCGGAGTTTGCGCCGATGTCGTACGGCGGGCTGCTGGCCGCCAAGCTCGTGCTGTTTGCCGCCATGCTCGGGCTGGCGGCGGCGAACCGGTTTGCGCTGGCGCCGCGCCTGGCAGCGGCCGCGCGCGCGGGCGACCCGCCAGCGGCGCTGCGCGCGATACAGGCGCTGCGGCGCAGCCTGCTGCTGGAAGCCGGCGCTGCCGCGCTGGTGCTGGCGCTGGTGGCGGTGCTGGGCATGCTGTCGCCCGCGCCGGGGTGACGGCCGCGCTTGCGCACCGGCGCTAGCGCTCGCGCAAGGCCTCGGCGGCGCGGCGCAGCGGCTTGAGCAGGTAGTCGAGCACGGTGCGGCGGCCGGTGCGGATCTCGGTGGTGGCGACCATGCCGGGCAGGATCGGGTGGCGCTTGCCGTCGCTGGTTTCCAGGTAGGCGTGGTCGGTCAGCACATAGACGCGGTAGTAGTAGACGCGCTTGTCGACCTGGTCTTCGATGGTGTCGGGCGAGATCCGGTCGACGCGCGCCGGCAGCGTGCCGTAGATCGACGGCTCGAAGGCCGTGATCTTGACCGTGGCCGGCTGCGCCGGATGGATGAAGGCGATGTCGCGCGGGCTCAGCCGCGCCTCGATCAGCAACTGGTCGCCCAGCGGCACGATTTCCATCAGCACGCCGCCGGGGCTGACCACGCCGCCGATGGTGGAAACGCGGATGTCCTTGACGATGCCGCGCGCCGGCGAGTTGATGGCGGTGCGGCGCAGCTGGTCGGCACGGCCTTCGCGCACCTTCAGCAGCGGACCGAGGTCGGCCATGGTGGTGGCATAGTCGGCCTTCAGCGCGACGTAGTATTCGCTTTGCGTGGCGGCCAGCCGGGTCGAGAATTCCGCCACCTTCTGCCGCAGCCGCAGCACCTCGACTTCATTGGTGGCGCCGGTGCGCAGCAGCGGAATGGCGATCTGCAGCTCGTTCTCGGCCAGCCGCAGCTGCTCGCGCAGGTTGCCGACATTCTCGCGGAAGGCGCGCCGGTTGGCGGTAAAGAGCTGGCGCTCGCGATCGACCACCGCGGCATTGCCGGCCAGCTCGGCCGGGAAGGCAACGCTGGCGGCATCGTTCATTTCCGCGTGCAGCCGCGCCGCGCGCGCCTGCAGCGCGGCGATCCGCTCCAGCGTCTCTTCCATCGAGGCGCGCGCCTGCACCGGGTCGAGCGTGGCCAGCTGCTGTCCGGCTTCGACCACGTCGCCCTCGCGCACCGCCAGCTCGGCCAGGATGCCGCCCTCCAGGCTCTGGATGATCTGGCCCTTGGAGGCGGGCGTCACGCGGCCTTCGCCGATCGCCACTTCATCCAGCCCGGCCAGCGCCGCCCATAGCAGGAACAGCGTCAGCGCGCCCACGATTACCCACAGCAGGTAGCGCGGACCCGCGGGCGCCCCGCCGGTGCGCATCCAGTCCGCGGTCCCGGCCGCTTTGGTTCCCATGCCCATGTTCAGTCTCCTGCCGGCTGCGGCGCGCCGCCGGCCTGCGCGCCCTTGCCGCGCAGCGCGGCCAGCACCGCATCCCTGGGGCCGTCGCGCACGATGCGCCCGTTGTCGACGACGATAATGCGCTCGACCAGCGCCAGCACCGCGTAGCGGTGCGTGGCCACCACCAGCGTGCGCTGGCCCAGCCAGGGCCGCAGCCGCGCGATCACGGCCTGCTCGGTGGCCTCGTCCAGCGACGCGGTGGGCTCGTCCAGCAGCAGCACGTTGGGCGCGCGCAGCAGCGTGCGCGCCAGGATCAGCGCCTGCTTCTGCCCGCCGGACAGGCCCACGCCGTTCTCGCGGATGGCCAGGTCCAGCCCGTGCACCTGGTTGAGCAGCAGCCGGTCGGCGCACGCCAGCCGCAGCGCCTGCAGCATCGCTTCATCGGTGGCGAGCGGGTCGGCCACCAGCAGGTTGTCGCGCAATGTTCCGTAGAACAGGCTGGATTCCTGCATCACCATGCCGACGTCGCGGCGCACGTCGGCCGGGTCGATCAGCGGCAGCGGCGTGTCGTTGAACAGGATGCGGCCCTGCACCGGCGTCGCCAGCCCGCCCAGCAGCCGCAGCAGGGTGGACTTGCCGGCGCCCACGCGGCCCAGCACCGCAATGCGCTCGCCGGGCGCGATCTGCAGTTGCGGGATGTTCAGCACCGGCTTTTCCTGCGGATCGAAGCCGTACACCACCTGCTCGAAGCGATAGCGCCCCACCAGCGCGGGCCGGTGGTACGCGTCGCGCGCCGGGTCGTGGTCCAGCGGCAGGCCCAGCAGCGCGTCCAGCCCCTTCTTGCCGACGCGCGCGTTCTGGATGCGTCCCAGCACCGCGGGAATCTGCGACAGCGGCGCGATGGTGCGGCTGGTCAGGATCGAGCAGGCCAGCACCGCGCCGAACGACAGGCCGCCATCCAGAATGCCATGCACGCCGGCCACCAGCACCCCGACATAGGCCAGTTGCTGCACCGTCTGCGACAGGTTCAGCAGCAGCCCGGCGATAAAGCGCTGCTTCAGGCCGATCTCGCCGTTGACTGCATTGACCTGGTCCCACAGCTTGCGAAAGCGCGGCTCGGCCTGCAGGGTCTTGATGTCCTCGGCCCGGTAGATCGATTCCATCAGGATCGCGTTGCGCAGCGCGGCCTCGCTCATGCCCTGGTTCGACAGCCGCGCCAGCGGAATCTGCGCCACAAGCCCGGGCAGCACCAGCAGCGGTATGGCCACCAGCGGCACCAGCACCAGCCAGCCACCCAGCAGCCAGATGATGAACAGGAAGCCGGCCACGAAGGGCAGGTCGATCAGCACCCCGAGCGTGCTGGAGGTCAGCAGCTCGCGCAGCTGCTCCAGGTCGCGCAGCTGCGCCACCAGCGTGCCGGGCGAGCGCGGGCGCGCGTCGTTGCGGATATCCAGCACGCGTGCAAAGAACATGGCCGACAGCCGCTGGTCGACCTGCTTGCCGAAATGGTCGGCAATGGAAACGCGCACCGTGCGGATCAGCAGTTCCAGCACCAGTGCCAGCGCCACGCCGCTGGCCAGCACCCACAGCGTATGCAGCGAGCGCGCCGGCACCACGCGGTCCCATACCTGCATCGCGAACAGCGAGGTGCCCACCGCCAGCAGGTTGCCGAACAGCGAGCCCGCGCCAAGCTCCGCCAGCGTGCGCCAGTTGGCGGTAAAGATGCTGCCGAGCCAGCCTTCCGGACGCGCCGCCAGGTAGGCGTCGAGGCGGCCGCTGCGCGGCGCCACCCGTTCGCGCACCAGCAGCAGGCGCACGGTGCCGTCGGCCGGCCGCGCCAGCGCTGCCAGCGCGGGGGTGCGCTCGATGGTGCCGGCCTCGGTGGGCAGCTGCAGCACCGCCTTGCCGTCGGCAATGCTCGTCAGCAGGCCCACCTGCGCGCCGTCCAGCACCACCAGCGCGGGCAGCAGCAGCGGCGACAGCGCGGCCGCTGGCAGGTCGGCAAATTGGGCCGACAACCCGGCGGCAGCCGCCATCTCGACCACGGCGCGGTCGGCGTCGGCACGATCGGCCCACGCGGCCGCGCCGCGCACCAGCTGCGGTGAAGGCGACAGCCCGAGATGGCGTGCCGCCAGCAGCAGGGCCTCGGCCCAGGCGCCTGGCGGCTGCACCGGCTGCGCGGGTGCGCCGGCATCGGGTTTGGCGGCGCCGGGCGTGGTGCCGGCATCCGGTGCGTCAAGGGTGGCTTGCACTGTCGTGCTCCCGCAGCAAGGCCACGAACCTGCCGGTGGCGGCGTGCGCCTTGATGCGCGCCAGCATGCCGTCGGCGACCGCGCCGATCCATTCCTGCTCGGCCAGGAAGATCTCGCGCTCGGGATTGAGCACGTCGGTCAGGGTCCGCTTGTTGAGGATGTATTCCTGCCAGTACAGGTCGCGCGAGGCGCGCAGCAGCGCGATCATCTGCGCGTAGCTTTGCGTGCGCGCCGCGGCGCCGGCCGCCTCGGTGGCGGCCGAATGCAGCGTGGTGCGGGCCAGCAGCCGTTCATTGTCCAGCGCCTGCTGCGCGGCGCGCTGGCCGGCGCGGGCGGCGTCGATGCGGTGCCGG
This sequence comes from Cupriavidus taiwanensis, assembly GCF_900249755.1. Classification (NCBI taxonomy): domain Bacteria; kingdom Pseudomonadati; phylum Pseudomonadota; class Betaproteobacteria; order Burkholderiales; family Burkholderiaceae; genus Cupriavidus; species Cupriavidus taiwanensis. Next base: position 1,776,207 of record NZ_LT976854.1, on the reverse strand, counting down.
TTCAGTCCGCCCAGCGAGAAGTCGCCGGCGATCGCCACCCCGATCCATGTGTCATCGTTGGCGTTGGCGCGCCCGGTCGACACCGAGCGGCTGACGCCCACGCTGACCGACGGGAAGCGCTCGGCCTCGGCCAGCGTCACGCGGGCGTGCGCGGCGTCGGCCGCCGCCGCGGCGGCCAGCACCTTGGGCGTGTGCTCGATGTCGTCGCCCTCGTCGCCCAGGCCGCGGACCTCGTCTTCGGTGCGCGCCAGTTCGGCCACGCGCTCGGGCCGCACGCCGATCAGCTCGGCCAGGCGCGACGCGGCCACGTCGAAACGGGTGCGCGCGCGCAGCACCTCGGTGCGGGCGCGCTGGATCGCCACGTCCGCCATGGTGCCGTCCGAGCTGACCGACAGCCCCGCGCGCACGCGCTGGCCGATCTTGTCGCGCGTGAGCGCAAGCGTTTCGAGCTGGCGCTGCGCGGCCGCCATCACCGCCTGGCTTGCGACCAGTTCGATATAGATCGAGGCAGTGTTGTAGGCGATCTGCTCGACCGTGTCGGACAGCTCATGGCGGCGCTGCACCAGCGAGGCGTCGGCGGCCGAGACCTTGCTGGCGGTGCGGCCGAAGTCGTACAGCAGCTGGCTGACGCCGACCGAGGCGCGCGCGCCCATGTCGTTGCCGCCGCTGCCAAAGCTGCCGCCATAGCCGGGACGCACGCCGTATTCGAGCTTCGGGTACCACGCCGCCCGCGCCACCGCGATCTCGGCCTCGCTCTGCGCCACCACCGCGTTGGCGCGGCCGATATCCGGATGGCGCGAGATGGCGATGCCGACGGCCTCGTGCAGCGCCATGCCGGCCAGCGGGATGCGCAGGGTTGCCGGCATGCCGGCCGAGGCGGCCGCAGTCGGCGCCGGCGCCGGCGCGGCAGCCAGCGTCGCCGTTGCCGCCAGCGCCGGCACGCCGGCCGGCCCGGGCACCGGCGCGGCGGCGGCCGGCAACGCCACCGACAGGGAGGCCAGCAGTGTGGCGAGCCGTGTGCCCGGAAACGTCCTTGCCGCGCGCGAGGCGGCGGGGTTGGGAAACAGCATGTGGCCGAAGCCGGGGCCGGCGCTCGCGCCGGTGTCAAGGGTCAGTCTGACTGGGAACAAAATTGCGATGCCATCCGGTGTGTCGATTGCGCCGGCAGGCATGCACGCATGGCTGCCGGCGCCACGGCCGGCCCGGCTGCTCGCGCACGCCGCCGGGCCGGGGGCTCAGGGTCAGACCAGGATCTGTTGGTTGGCCAGCAAGGTCTCCAGGTTGGTGTTCACGTTGGCCAGCGTCACCAGCGTTTGCGCGCTGTAGTCCAGGCCGGCGCCGTCACGGTCGATGGTGATCACGGTGTCGGCACCCTGCTGGGTGGCGCTGAGGTAGTCGCCGATGTTGTCGCCCGCGTCGATGCTGGCCACGCCGTTCTGGTAGTGGGCGGGGCCGTTGGCGTCGGCGGCGTAGTTTTCCAGCAGCGCGGACACATCGAGCACGTCGTTGCCGGCTTGCCCGGGCGCGGTGCCCACGGTGAAGTCCGTGATCACGTCGCTGCCGTTGGCGCCGGTGTTGTCGTTGCCGCGGTCTTCCCACAGGAACACATCGGTGCCGGCGCCACCGCTCATGGTGTCGTTGCCGGCGCCGCCGATCAGCACGTCGTTGCCGGCCTCGCCATTCAGCGTGTCGTCGCCCGCGCCGCCGCGCACCAGGTCGCTGCCGTCGCCGGCGTTGATGGTGTCATTGCCGCCGTAGCCGTAGAGCCGGTCATTGCCAGCGCTGCCCGTGAGCGTATTGCCGGCGGCGTCGCCTTCGATGATGGCCGATGGCTGGCTTGCGCCGAGCAGGTCGGTCAGCACGCCGGCGCTGACCAGCTGGCTGCCGGTCGATGTGGTGGTCAGCCCGGTGGTGTCGGTGGCGGTGATCGTCATCGCATCGAGCAGGCTTACGCTGACGCCGAGCAGGCCGCCTTCCAGCGTGATCGAGCCGAGCAGTTCGTTCAGGCTCAGGTTGTCGATCGGGCCGCCGTCCAGCGCCGTGACCGTCAGCGTGGACGACGGGCCGATGACCCCGAGAAGGCCGGGGTCGTTGTCCACGGCGAAGGCCAGCCCCAGTTCCGCAGCCAGCGCCTGGCTGGCATTGAGCCGCTGCATGCCAACGCCCAGCAGGCCGCCGTACGTGATCTCAACGCTCTGGATGTTCTCGTTGTAGTCGCTGGCGGTGAAGAACTGCTGCGCGCTCAGGTCGATCAGCCCCAGCAGGTTGGCATCGGCAATGCCCAGCAAGCCGCCGGCTTCATTCACGGCCGCCTCTGGCGCCGCCTGCTGCGCAACGGTGAAGCTCTGCGTGGTGACCGTGCCGAGGTTGCCGGCGCTGTCGGTCACGTGCGTGGTGATCGTATAGGTGCCGTCCGCGAGCTGGCCGGGGGGAAACCATTGCCACGTGGTGCCGGTGATCACGGCATCGGCCCAGGTGGCGCCGCCGTCGATGCTGACCTGCAGCGTCTCGTTGGCGGCCAGCGCCGCGCTGAGCGTGCCGCTGACCACGGGGGTGGTGTCGGCGGTGATCCAGTCGCCGGCGGTGCCGGTATCGTCGGTGAGCGCGGTGACCGTCGCGGTGGCGGTCGGCGCGGCCGTATCGACCGTCAGGTTGAAAGCGGCGGTCGGGCTGCTGACGTTGCCCGCCGCATCGGTGGCGGTAGCAGTCAGCGCATGGGGACCGTCGGCCAGCTCGGTGGTCGGCGTGAAGCTCCACGCGCCGGTGGTGGCATCGGCGACGGCGGTGCCGAGCAGCGTGGCGCCGTTGTAGATGCTGATGGTGCTGCCGGCATCGGCGGTGCCGGTAAGCGTCGGCGTGCTGTCGTTGGTGCTGTCGCCCGACGCAAGCGGGCTGGCGACCGGGTTGTCGTCGGTGACGCTGGTGATCGCCGGGATCGCGGGCGGCAGGGCATCGATGGTCACCGTCGCAGGGCCGCTGGTATTGCCCGCGGCATCGGTGGCGGTGACGCTGGCGACCGCGCCATCGGGCAGCCCGCCGGCGGGCGAATAGGACCAGTCGCCGGTGGTGGCATCGGCGGTGACGGTGCCTTCGGGGGTGCCATCGCCGTCCAGGTCGATGTTGATGGTGCTGCCGGGATCGGCTGTGCCCGCGATCGTGGTGCCGTTGGCAGTGGTGATGCTCGGGTCAGCCGGCGGCGACGTATCGACCGTGAGGTCGAAGGCGGCAGTCGGCGCGCTGATGTTACCGGCTGCATCGGTGGCGGTAGCGGTCAACGCGTAGGGGCCGTCGGTCAGCTCGGTGGTGGGCGTGAAGCTCCACGCGCCAGTGGTGGCATCGGCAACGGCGGTGCCGAGCAGCGTGGCGCCGTTGTAGATGCTGATGGTGCTGCCGGCATCGGCGGTGCCGGTAAGCGTCGGCGTGCTGTCGTTGGTGCTGTCGCCGGAGGTCAGTGGGGTGCTGACCGGATTGTCGTCGGTAACGCTGGTGATGAGCGGGACCGCGGGCGGCAGGGCATCGATGGTCGCCGTCGCGGCGCCGCTAGTATTGCCTGCGGCATCGGTGGCGGTGATCCTGGCGACCGCGCCATCGGGCAGCCCGCCAGCGGGCGAGTAGGTCCAGTCGCCAGTGGTGGCATCGGCGGCGACAGTGCCTTCGGGGGTGCCATCACCATCCAGGTCGATATTGACCGTGCTGCCAGCCTCGGCGGTGCCGGCGAGTGTGGTGCCGTTGGCAATGGTGATGCCCGGAGCCGCCGGAGGCGCTGTATCGACCGTCAGGTTGAAGGCGGCCGTCGGCGCGCTGACGTTGCCGGCTGCATCGGTGGCGGTAGCGGTCAGCGCATGGGGACCGTCGGCCAGCTCCGTCGTCGGCGTGAAGCTCCACGCGCCGGTGGTGGCATCGGCGACGGCGGTGCCGAGCAGCGTGGCGCCGTTGTAGATGCTGATGGTGCTGCCGGCATCGGCGGTGCCGCTAAGCGTCGGCGTGCTGTCGTTGGTGCTGTCGCCGGAGGCCAGCGGGGTGCTGACCGGGTTGTCGTCGGTGACGCTGGTGATGGCCGGAACCGCAGGCGGCGCCGCGTCGACCGTGGCGGTGGCCGGTGCGCTGGCGTTGCCGGCGGCGTCGGTGGCGGTAACGCTGATCGCGGTGCCGTCGGGCAGCGGTGTGGCGGGCGAATAGGTCCAGTCGCCGGTGGTGGCATCGGCGGTGACAGTGGCGTCCGGGGTGCCGTCGCCATCCAGGTCGATATCGATCGCGCTGCCGGGATCGGCAGTGCCCGAGATGGTGGTGCCGCTGGCAATGGTGATGCTCGGAGCCGCCGGCGGCGCCGTATCGACCGTCAGGTTGAAGGCGGCGGTCGGCGCGCTGACGTTGCCCGCTGCATCGGTGGCGGTAGCGGTCAGTGCATTGGGGCCATCGGTCAGCGGCGTGCCCGGCGTGAAGCTCCAGGCGCCGGTGGTGGCATCCGCGACGGTGGTGCCGAGCAGCGTGGCGCCGCTGTAGATGCTGATGGTGCTGCCGGCATCGGCGGTGCCGGAAAGCGTCGGCGTGCTGTCGTTGGTGCTGTCGCCCGACGCAAGCGGGGTGGCGACCGGGTTGTCGTCGGTGACGCTGGCGATGGCCGGAATCGCTGGCGGCGTGGCATCCAGCGTCAAGGTGAAGGCAGTGCTGGGCGCGCTGGTATTGCCGGCGGCATCGGTGGCGGTGACGGTCAGGCTCACGGCGCCATCGGGCAGCGCTGTTGTCGGCGTGAAACTCCAGGCGCCGGTGGTGGCGTCTGCCGTGGTGGTGCCGATCAGCGTGGTGCCGTTGTAGACGCTGATGGTGCTGCCGGCCTCGGCGGTACCGGAAAGGGTCGGGGTGCCGTCGTTGGTGGCATCGCCGTCTGCGAGCGGGCCGGTCGACGGCGTAGCGTCATCCACGACGCCGGCGAGCGCCGGCGTGGCCGGCGCGCTGGCATCGACCGTGGCGGTGGCCGGCGTGCTGGTATTGCCTGGGGCGTCGGTGGCGGTGACGCTGACGACGGTGCCGTCGCCCAGTGCCGGCGATGGGGTGTAGGTCCAGGTGCCGCCGGCGTTGGCGGTGACCGTGGCGTCGGGCGTGCCGTCGCCATTCAGGTCGATATGGACGGTGCTGCCGGGTTCGGCGGTGCCAGCGATCACGGTGCCGTTGCTCGGCGTGATCGTTGGCGCCGTGGGCGCGGCCGTATCGACCGTGAGCAGGAACGGTGCGCTGGCGGGGCCGGTATTGCCGACCGCATCGGTGGCGGTGACCGTCAGCGCATAGTTGCCGTCGGACAGGCCCGACGGCGGCGTGAAGGTCCAGTGCCCGGCCGCGTCGGCGGTGGTGGTGCCGAGCAGGGTGGTGCCGTGGTAGACGCTGATGGTGCTGCCCGCTTCGGCGTCGCCGGACAGCGTGGGCGTTGTGTCGCTGGTGCTGCCTCCGGCAACGATCGCCGTGCCGGCATCGTTGCTGGCCGCGTTGATGGTGGGCGCTGCCGGCGCCGCGCCATCGACGGTCACCGTGGCCGGCGGGCTGGTATTGCCGGAGCCATCGGTGGCGGTCACGCTGACCACGGTGCCGTCGGCAAGCCGCTGCGGCGGCGTGTAGGTCCAGTTGCCCGCGGCATCGGCGGTGACCGTTGCATCGGCCTTGCCGTCGCCGCTGAAGTCGATGCCGACCGTGCTGCCGGCCGGCGCGGTGCCGGACAGCGTGGCGCCGTTGGTGGGCGCAACCGTGGGCGTGGCCGGCGCGACGCCCCCGCCTGCTCCGACGCCGCTACTGCCGCTGCCGCCACCATCGCCACCGCCGCTGCTGGCCGCGGCCGCGATGATGCCGGCACCGGCCGCAGCGCCCAGCACCCCGAGCAGCACTGCCGTGGAGCTGCTGTCGCCGATCGGCTCGAACAGCATCGCCGCCTCGGCCACGCCATCGCCCTGCGCGCCGAGCGCCTGGCTGAAGTCGGCCAGCCATTGGCCGTCTTCCTGCACGAACACCAGGTTGTTGAACTGTGCGCCGTGGGTGAAGAAGCCCTGGATGCGCAGCGTGCTGCCATCGCGCATGGTCAGCAGCAGGTCGTTGCCTTCGCGCGCGTAGTTGGCGACGCTGTCGCGCTGCGCGGCGATCAGGAAGTTGGCCGGGCCCTCAGGTGAGGCAACGCTGCGGGTGCCAGGGGCGACAGGAACATCCGTGTGGTTGAGCAGAACGCCTGACGAAGCCATGCTGAGTCTCCTTCATCCTGAGTGACCGGTAGGTAGTGCATGCACAGTATTCGCGCGCACACACATTCGTCCATGCGAGATCTGTTTCAGATTCGATACAGTGCGCCGGTTTGATAGGCGCTGCGCAATCCCGATAGCGGCAGGGCCGGTGCCGCGTGCGCGCGGCTCAGCCGGGCACGCCGCCGCGGCTGGCGAAGGCGTCGTCATTGGACGCGCCCAGGCGTGTGCGCCGGGTTTCGGATGGCGTTTCGCCGAAGGCCATCCGGTAGTCATGGGCGAACTGGCCGAGGTGGCTGAAGCCCCATTGCCGCGCGATCTGCGCGACCGAGTGCTCGAGCTCGCCGCCGCGCAAGGCGCCATAGACGCCTTCGAGCCGCACGCGCTTGGCATACTGCATCGGCGAGCAGCCCTGGAAGCGGGCGAAGCCGGCCTGCAGCGTGCGCACGCTGACGCGTGCCGCGCGGGCAATGTCGTCCAGCGCCAGCACGGCGCGGGCATTGGCATGGATATAGTCGATCGCGCGCTTGACGTGGCGCGGCGACGGTCCGGCGTGGCGCTGCTCCAGCAGCAGCGAGTAGTTGTGCGGGATATCGTCCAGCACGGCGTAGACCAGCGCGTCGGCCAGGCTCAGCGCCAGCTCCGCCGCGCAGGCGCGCATGCGTTCGTCATCGCGCCGCAAGCCGGGCGCGGCGCCGGCCAGCGCGCGTGCCAGCTGCAGCGCCGGGGCATCGGCCGGAATCGACTGGTGGAATTTCACGCGCTGCACCAGTGGGCGTTCCAGCAGGTGCCGCAGCCGGTTATGCAGGCGTGCGCCGTCGATCATGACCATGTCGTAGCTGCCGGGCTGCCAGCGCCAGACCCCCACCTGCTGCATGTCGAGCACAAACGATGCCGGCGTTGGCGACAGCGGTGCGCACGCGGTCCTGCCGGTCTCGAGGCCGGCGCCCTGCGCGGCGGTCAGCAGCAAGTAGCCGTCGACACGCTGCGCCAGATCCAGTTGAATTGCCGCGGTGGTCGAGAGCCGGATCACCGCCAGTTCGCCGAACTGGTGTTGCTGCAGCTCGAAGTCCAATGCTGGCGACGCCGTGTGTACCGCAACGCCGGGATAGAGTTGCGACAGCGCTGCGCGGACCTGGTCCGGGCTGTTCCCCGCGATGCGCGCGGTCTGGATCGTGGCCTTGGTCATGTGCCGATGCGTTTCCTGGGTAAGGCCGAAGCCGGCCTGGCGGCGCGAATGCACCGCCAGGTTTTCCCCCACGAAAACCACGGCAACGCCGTGATGGCAAACCGGACCTCATGATGACCCGCCCCTTGCCGGCCTATGCCATGCAGAGGGGTCCCCCATGCGTCGCGACGTTCGGCGCTGCCTGCAAAGCTCGCCGCGCCCCGGTTTCGGGCCGCATCCGCGGGAGCCAATGTGCTGCCAGACAGGACCGCCGCCGGTCCTTCTTATTTGCAAACCAGATTTAAATAAAAATAATATCCGGTAGCGAAATTTGCATTTACGACGATATGTATCACTTTAATCGAATATTGGATTTCGCGAATGGATTGTGCGTGCGCGGATTCATGGCGGGGATTGGCGTTTACGCGCATGCGGAGGACCAGGGAGCGGCGTGCGCCCGTGCCGGCGCGCCGATTCAGACGTAAGCGATCAGCCGCCCGGCGCAGATCACCAGCAACCATACGGCGATCGACAAAATGGCATTCAGGCGGGCGCCGGCAGGCGGCGGGGCGTCGGCGTCCCAGCCGTGCTCGCGGTCGTGCAGGCTGCGGCTCGGGCCCGCGTGGAACCACAGCACGTTGGCAAGCGCCAGCGCGATCAGGCCCAGCTTGGCCAGGAAGGCGGGATTGGCGGCCAGTTCGTCGGCATGGGCCACGAACAGCAGCACGCCGCTGGCCGCGACGGCGATGAAGGCGCCGATGGTGAAGGGCAGCGCATGGCGCAGCAGCAGGCTCACCGGCAGCCGCCGGCCCAGCCCGGCCAGCCGCATGTCGACCACGAAGATGGAGCCGAACAGCAGCGCCATGCCGGCGAGGTGGACGATCTCCACCGCGGGGTAGGCCCACGCCGAACTGCGCAGCGCGGTTGCGAACGGCAGCCGCGCCAGCGTGCTGGCCCATTCGGTCCAGGCGGCGAACAGCGCCGGCATGCGGCGTGCGGCTCAGCGCAGCTCGACTGTCTTGCCGTCCATCGTGATGCGCTCGGCGCGCAGCTCGTCCGGTTTTTCCTTGCTGGCGTAGCCGACCAGCGTGACCTCGCGCCCCACCGCGACCTTGTCCGAGGTCGCACCGCGCGCTTCCATGCGCGATACCGGTGCCAGCACCGCCAGCCAGCGCTTGCCGCCAGCGTCGATGCGGATGTGCGCGTGCGGGTTCTCGTAATGGCTTTCGACGATCTTGCCGGTCAGCGTCAGCGGCCGGGTCTCGTCATAGGTCGACCAGCCGTGGTGGGCGATGGCGGGGACGGCCGCCACGGCCAGGGCGGCGGCGCTCAGGGCGCGACGGAACAGGGCGGGGCGGAACAGGGCGCGAATGCTGGGCATGGCGGGTCTCCGGTCAGGACAGGTGCAGTATAGGCGCCGATTCCTGACCTTGCCGCAGCGCACCCTGCCCGTCAGGGTTGCGCGCGGCAGGTGTCGGCGCGCTGCACCAGCCGGCGCAGGCCCGGGCTCATGGGCTTGAGCGCGGCGCGCTCGGCCGTCAGCGCGAGCGCCAGGTTGCGGCGGTTGCTGCGCAGCGCCGCTTCGAGCAGTGTCAGCCCGATCACGTCGCGCTGCGCGTGGCTGCCGCCGAAGCGGTGCGCGAGCAGGCGCACCGGCAGCAGCAGTTCGATGGCGGCGGCGTAGTCGCCCTGCCCGAACGCGATCAGCGCATCGGCCACCGGCAGCCCCACCTCGCGTGACATCATCGCGTTGGTGCCGTTGCCCAGCGCGGCACGCTCCAGCGCGGCGCGCACCTGGTCGGCCGCCGCGGGGCGCTGCGCGCCCACGCTTGCCATCACCGCATGCACGTCGTTGAAGGCGTAATAGCCGGCCGCGCCGCGGCCGAGCCAGTCATCGGCCACGGCCTGCCAGCGCCGGCCCACGTCGACGCCGCGCAGGTGCAGCCGCCACAGCAGCGCGGAGGCGTCGACCAGGTCCAGCGCGATCGCCGGCGCGGGCCGGCTGATGGCGCGGTCGTACAGCGCCAGCACTTCGTCGGTCCGGTCGTCCTCCAGCAGAAACAGCGCGAGGTGCCACCAGTTATGCACGGCCAGCATGTTGTCGTCGGCCCAGTCCTGGCGGCGGCCTTCGAGCCAGGCAATGCCATCGGCGCGCCGGCCCTGCATCTCCATCACGTGCGCCACCGCGTGCACCGCCCACGGGTCGCGCGGCTGGCATTCCAGCGCGCGCCGGCCGGCTTCCTCGGCGCGCTCGTAGAGCTGGGTTTCTTCCAGGCCGAACGCGTGCATGCCAAGCACATAGCCATAGCCGGGCATGGCGGCGTCCCAGTGCGGCAGGGCCTGCGCCACGCGGTCGCGCAGCATGGTCGACTGGCCCAGCAGGAAGTCGCCCAGGTGGGCGGTCTGCAGCGCCAGCAGGTCGCGTGGATGATCGATCACGATGTCGCCATAGCCGCGCACGGCGCGCTCGAAATCCCCGCCGAGCCAGGCGCGGGCCGCGGCGATATGGCGGCGCTCGCGCTCGTTGGCGCGGGCGTGCAGGGCTTCGCCGGCTTCGACGCTCTGGCGCAGCAGGGGCTCGGCGGTGCCGTCGCCCGAAGTCAGCATCAGCGCGGCGCGCAGGGCGTGGCCCATGGCGAAGCCGGGGTCGTCGGCCAGCGCCGCGTCGATCACGGCGAGCGGGTCGCCGTAGTAGCCGTTCAGCAGGCGCAGGGCGGTCTCGTACTGCGCCACCGAGCGCGTGTTCAAGGTCGAGACCGCGAGGTCCCGGGAATCCGTCAGTGCCATGACCGTCTCCGTGCGCCCGCGCGGCGGCGGGCTGTCACGAACCATCGTAGACGGCAAAACGCCCGGTGTAACGGGCGCGGCGCGGTGCGGCGCACCATGCCTGCCGGCGGCGCGCGTGGAATGCGCGATATGCCGCCGCCGTCATACCGCGACCATACCGCTCGCGTGCGTCGGTTAAACTGCCGCATCCCCAATCAGACCTCGAGACCAGGCCTTCCATGAAAACACTCGCGCTTTTCCTTGGCACCCTGACCTTTGCCGGCGCCGCGTGCGCCGCCGGGCCGGCCGCTTCGGCGCCTGCCGCCGCGTCAGCGCCGCAGACGCTGGCGTCGGGCATGACCATCCAGCACCTGATCAAGGGCAACGGCGCCTCGCCCAAGGCCACCGACACGGTACAGGTGCACTACCGCGGCACGCTCGCCGACGGCACCGAGTTCGACAGCTCGTACAAGCGCGGCCAGCCGATCTCGTTTCCGCTCAACCGCGTGATCCCGTGCTGGACCGAGGGCGTGCAGGCCATGCAGGTGGGCGGCAAGGCCCGCCTGACCTGCCCCCCGGGCACCGCCTACGGCGCGCGCGGCGTGCCGGGCACGATCCCGCCGAATGCCACGCTGACCTTCGAGGTGGTGCTGCTGGGCGTCGGCGGCTAAGCGCCAGCGCCTTCAGCGCGGCGACTGCGGCTGCGCGGGCGCCGGCGTGCCCGCGGATGCTGCCGCTGCGGGGTCGGCGCCGGCGTCCTCGTCGTCGCCGTAGTCCGGCAACGCGGTGTTTTCGCCGAGCAGGTAGCGCCGCCGCTGCAGGTACGCGTCGCGCACAAAGGCGTACCTGTCCAGCGCCGCCAGCCTGAGCAGGTCGGTGGCGCCGAGCAGGTTGGTGCGCACGTCGACCACGTTCATCCCGTACAGCGAGTTGCGCACCGCCGGCTCGGCATAAGTGGTGGGATCGAACCAGAAATTCACATACAGTCCCGCGCCGTCGCGGATCGAGCTGGGCCCGAACACCGGCAGAACCAGGTAGGGCCCTGACGGCACGCCCCACGTGCCCAGCGTCAGCCCGAAGTCCTGCGAGTGCTTCGGCAGCCCGGCCGGCGTGGCGATGTCGATCAGTCCGCCCAGTCCCAGCACGGAATTCATCGCCACCCGCATAAAGCTCTCCGCGGCCGCCACGCCCTTGCCCTGCAGCAGGTTGTTGGCAAAGTTGCCGATGTCCGCGAGGTTCGAATAGAAATTGCTGACCGCCGTGCGCACCGGTTGCGGCGTGACCGCCTGGTAGCCCCTGGCCACCGGCATCGCGACATACTGGTCCAGCTTGTCGTTGACGGTGAAGATGGCGCGGTTCATCGGCTCCAGCGGATCGTCCGGGCTGGCTTGCGGTCCGGTGGCGCAGGCCGCGAGCAGGGCGGCGGCGATGACGGGGGTGGCAAGCGTCGGAAAGCGAAGCGGAACAGGCATCGAGGCAAACAGGGTCGGTCAGGCGCGAAGCGAGGTTCAGGGCAGGGCCGGCTGGTCGGGTCCTGGATGGCTGCCTTCGCGCGGGCGGCCCATCAGGATCGGCTGGAAGAACACCGCGCCGACCAGCGTGCACGCCAGCGCCAGCGCCAGCAGCTTGCCCATGCTGGCGGTGCCGGGATGCTGCGACAGCCACAGGCTGCCGAAGGCGACGGCGGTGGTCGCGGCGCTGTACAGCACCGCGTGCGTCAGGCTGGACTGCAGCAGCCGGGTCTTGCCGTGCCGCCAGGCAATCACGTAGTAGATCTTGAAGGCGACGCCCACGCCGAGCAGCAGCGGCAGCGCGATCACGTTGGCAAAGTTCAGCGCAATGCCGAATACCACGCACAGCTCCAGCGTGACGATGGCCGACACCAGCAGCGGGACCAGCGTGCGCAGCACGTCGCCGAAGCGGCGCAGCGTGATCCACAGCAGCAGGGTGATCGACAGCACCGCCCACGCGCCGGCCTGCGCGAACGCGGTCATGATGGTATCGGCCGAGCCGCGGATCGAGATCGGCCCGCCGGTGGCGTCGGGCGCGACGCGCTGCACCGCGGCGATAAAGCGCGCCAGCGCGGCTTCGCGCTGCGCGCTGCCCTGCTCGGGCAGCCTGGGGCTGACGCTGACCAGCGCGCGTCCGTCCGGCGTGATCCAGTCGCGCACCAGTTCCGGCGGCAAGGTCTGCAGGCTGACGGGTTGGGGGCTCAGCGCCAGCTTCAGCCTGGCCAGCGCCAGTTGCAGCGGCAGCGCGATGGCGCGCTCGGCGCGGTCGCGCGTGGGCGCATCCGCGCCGGCCAGCTTTTTCAGCGTGGCGGACAGGTGCGCCGCTTCGGCGGCGCCCGGGCCGGGATGTTCGTCGGCGGCGATGGCGAGTTGCCGCGCGGCGTTGCGCAGCGCATTGACGCGCGCGCCGTCGGTCGCGGGCGCCGCGGCGGGCTGCGTCAGCGCCGGCATCAGCGCGGCCGAGGCCTGGCCGATGGCCTGCAGCCTGGGCGGCTGGTCGTCCGGGATAAAGCTCTGCAGCGTGACCGCGCGCGCCACTTCGGGCAGCGCCGCGAGCCGGCCCGCAAGCGCGTGCGCGGCCGGCAGCGACGGTGCCAGCACGCTGACATCGTCGGTGCCGGCCTGCGGCGCGTCCTTGAGCGCCAGCAGCGTGGCCATCGATTCGGACTGCGGATCCTTCAGGTGCAGCGGGTCGAAGTCGAAGCGCAGGTGCGGCAGCAGCGGCGCGCCCGCCAGGATGGCGAGCAGCGTGACCCCCAGCACCGGCTTGCGGTAGCGTTCGAAGAAGCGGTCCGCGGGCGCCAGCCAGGCAAAGCCCGGCGACGCGGATTCGCCGCCGGGCTTCAGCACCGCGATCAGCGCCGGCAGCAGCGTGAAGGTGGTGATGAACGCCACCATCATGCCGACGCCGGCGATCAGGCCCAGTTCGGCGACGCCGCGGTAGTCGGTGGGCAGGAAGCAGAAGAACGCCGCCGCGGTGGCCGCGGCGGCCAGCGCCAGCGGTGCGCCCACCGCGCGCGCGGCCAGCCCCAGCGCATCGACGATGTGGTCGCGGTCATGGCGCTCGGCGCGGTAGCGCACGCCGAACTGGATGCCGAAGTCCACGCCCAGCCCGACGAACAGCACCGCGAAGGCCACCGAGATCATGTTGAGCGCGCCGACCATGGCCAGCCCCAGCGCGGCGGTGACCAGCAGCCCGGCGAACAGGCTCGCCAGCACCGCGACGATCAGCCGCGCCGAACGCAGCGCGAGCCACAGGATCAGCACCACCGCCAGCACGGTCAGCACGCCGTTGAGCACGGCGCCGTCGCTGACCGAGGCGAACTCGTCGTCGGCCAGCGCCTGCGGGCCGGTCAGCCGCACCGAGGCCTGGTAGCGCTGCGCCAGCCGCAGTTCGGCCGCGGCGTGCCGGATCGCGCGCGCGGCGGCGGCGCCGGCTTTCAGGTCGCTGTAGTCGAGTACCGGGCTGAGCGCGACATAGCGGTAGACCTGGCCGTCGGCGCCGGGCCTGAGGCTGTCGTCGAGCAGTCCCGCCCACGACAGCGCGGCGGGCTGGCCGGCCAGCACCTGGTCCAGCGTGCGCGCGCTGCTGCCCAGCAGCGCGGCCATGTCGCCCAGCCTGACCTGCCCCATCTGCAGCGGCAGCGCCAGCGTGGTGGCGAGCACATCGGACAGGCCGCGCAGCGTCGGGTCGTGCGCGAGGGCGTTGATCAGCGGGCGCGCCTGCACGAGCTGCTGCGTCAGCTGGCGGACTTGATCGGTGCCGGCGAAGAGCAGGCCGTTGCGTGCGAAGAAGGCGCCGCCGCCGGGCTGGCTGACGGCGGTGAAGCGCGCCGGCTGCTGGCGCAAGGCTTCGGCCAGCGCATCGGCGGCGGCATCGGCCAGTTCCGCGGCGGGCGCCTGCACCACCGCCAGGATCATCTGGCCACGCTGGGGGAAGGCCTTGCCGATGGCCTCGTCGCGCAGCGCCCACGGCGCGTCGGAATCCAGCAGGCGGCCGATGTCGGTGTTGATGGCAAAGTTGCGGGCCACGTAGACGCCGCTGGCCGCCGTCAGCAATGCCGCCAGCAGGATGACGCGCCACGGCCAGGCGGTGGCAAGCCGGACGATGCGTGTCAGCAGCGAAGTCAGCATGGACGGATCCGGAAGGAGCACGAACCGCGAGTATATCGGCTGGCGCCGTGCGGCATGCGCCATGCGGCGTCGGCGCTGCCGCGATGCGGGCGGATCCGCTATACACTGTCGGCCGGGTGTCGGCGCGCTGGTCCGGCGCCGCCGCCTCACCGTTCTCTGTTGGTTCCCGCTCTTGCATCCATGACGATTCACCGTTTGCTTTCCGTGGCGCCGCTGGCAGCGATGGCCATGGCATCCGTCGTGCACGCCCAGGCAGTCCAGCCCGGCGACCTGCGCGCCAGCCCCGAGCGGCTGGTGCAGGCCGCGGTGGAGGGCGTGATCGGCACCATCCAGTCGCAGCCCGACACGCGCGCCGGCGACCTCGGCAAGATCACCGCGGTCGTGCAGAAGCAGTTCCTGCCCTACACCGATTTCCAGCGCACCACGCGGCTGGCGCTGGGCAGCGCCTGGCGCACCGCCACGCCGGAGCAGCAGCAACAGCTGTACGAGCAGTTCCAGACGCTGCTGGTGCGCAGCTATGCGGTTTCGCTGGCGCAGCTGCGCGAGCAGAACGTCAGGTTCCGCTACCAGCCGTCCAAGGCCGGCAGCGGCGCCACCGATGTGGTGGTGCAGACGAGCGTGATCAACAATGCCGACGAGATGCAGATCGACTACCGGCTGCAGCGCACCGCGACCGGGTGGAAGATCTATGACATCAACATGATGGGCGCGTGGCTGATCGAGGTGTACCGCAAGCAGTTTGCCGACATCGTCGCGCGCAACGGCATCGACGGGCTGGTGAAGTACCTGACCACGCATAACGCGCGCCAGGCGTCGGAGATCTGAGCGGGCGCCTGCCGCGGCCGCACTAGCGGCGTGCGCGCCGCCAGCGGCGCAGTTCCACCCACTGCCATGACAGCAGCGCCGGCACGCCGAACAGGATCTCGCGCGCGCGCCTGACCAGCGCCAGTGCCAGCGCCACCTGCGTGTCCATCCCCAGCAGCTGGCCCAGCAGCACCACCACGGCTTCCTGCACGCCCAGCCCGGCCGGCACGAAAAACGCCACGTGGCGCGCGGCCTGCGTCAGCGACTCGATCGCCAGCGCCTGCCAGAGCGGCACCGGATGGCACAGCAGCCACAACGCCAGCCAGATCTCCAGCGTGCCGCTGAGCAGTCCGGCCAGTTGCCAGCCCAGGGCCTGCGCCAGCTCGCGGTGGCGCTGGTTGAGCGCGCGGATCTGCGCGTCCAGGCGCGCGCCGTCGATCATCGCGACGATGCGGTGGTCGGCGCCGAACAGCCGGCGCGCCGCGCCTTCCAGTTTCTCGAAGAGCGCGGCGTGGCGCAGCGACAGCGCGAACAGTACCGGCACCGGCAGCGACAGCAGCAAGCCGGCCAGGATGATCGACGCGCTGGCGCGCTGCTGCAGCGCGAGTACCAGCATCAGCACGCCGGTGGCGGCGAACAGGTATTGCGAGAACATGGTCAGCATCACTTCGACCACTACGCTGGCGGTGACCGCGGTGGTGTCGCGGATGCGCAGCCGCGTCAGGCGAATGCCGACCAACTCGCCGCCCACGCCCACGGTGGGCAGCAGGCGGCCCACCGCCTCGCGCACCGCGGCGACCCACCACAGGAAGCCGATGCCGGCCTGTTCATCGGGATCGGCGGAAGTCAGCAGCACGCGCCAGCCCTGCGCGTCGAGCAGCAGCGGCAGCGCGTGCAGCGGCACCAGCAGCAACAGCGGCCAGCCACCCTGCGCCATCACGGCGGCGACATCGCCGGCGCCCTGGTGGATCACCAGCGCGGTCAGCGCCAGCAGCCCGAGCAGTCCCATCAGGTAAGCCAGGCGTTTCATCGGCAGGCGTCAGGACAACGTGCTGCCGCCGAGCACATCGGCAAAACCGCCGCGCCGGCCGGCCGCGCGCTCCAGCGCCGCGCGCACGCGCGGCGACAGCAGCGCGGCGAGTTCGTCGGCATGGCGGTAGGCGTGCATCGACGGGGCGATGGCCGCGCCGGAGACCACCGCCGGATGCAGGTAGATCTCGCCCACGCCCGGGGGCAGCTGCGCCAGCGCCTGCAGCAGCGCGGTCTCGTCCATCTGGCCGCTGCGCGCGATGCCGACCACGTAGTCATTGTGCGCAATGCCGGCGCGGTCCAGCCTGCGGCGCAGCAGCGCCAGCCACGGACGCAGCGGCCAGGGCGCGCCGGCCTCGCGCGGCAGCCGCATCGCGCGCAGGCCGTACTCGCGCCCGATCGACAGGATCAGCGACAGCACCGTCGGATGCAGGTGGAAATGCTTGTGCGTGTTGACGTGGTCGAGCGGCAGGCCGGTGGCGGCGAAGGCGTCGAACTGCGCGCGGATTTCCGCGGCGAGCTGGCGGCGCACCGCGGGCAGGAAAAAGAAGCGGCAGCCGTCCAGCGCCATGGCCGAGCCGAAGCGGCCGTGCGCATCGACCAGCGCGGGAATGCGCGCGCGCGGCAACGTGGCCGCGCCATCGGCCAGCACCACGTGCAGCCCCACGCGCAACGCGGGCAGCCGGCGCGCGCGCGCTACCGCATCCGCCGCCGCGGGCGCGCCCACCATCAGGCTGGCGGCGTTGAGCACGCCGTCGCGGTGGGCCAGTTCCACCGCTTCGTTGACGGCCGGGTGCAGGCCGAAGTCGTCGGCGGTGACGATCAGCGCGCGTGGTGCCGCGGCGTAAAGCGCCCGGGCCAGGATCAGGCCTCGTGCGAGCGCAGGAAGCGGAAGAACTCCACGCCTTCGCGCAGGCGCCGCTTCATCATGTCCCAGCTGCCCAGCATCTCGCGCACGATTTCCCAGATCTTGCCGGGGCGGAAGTAGAAGCGCTTATAGAAGGTTTCCACGCCGTGGTAGATGTCCTCCTTCGACAAGTGCGGGTAGCTGATCGCGGCCAGCTGCACGCCCTGGTCGTTGACCAGGTTGATGACCTTGTTTTCCTCGAGCCAGCCGTTCTCGACCGCCTGGCGGTACAGCGTGGTGCCGGGGTAGGGCGCCGCCAGCGAGACCTGGATGGTGTGCGGGTTGATTTCCTTGGCGTACTCGATGGTCTTCTCGATGGTCTCGCGGGTCTCGCCCGGCAGGCCCAGGATGAAGGTGCCGTGGATCTGGATGCCGAGCTTGCGGCAGTCTTCGGTGAAGCGGCGCGCGATGTCGGTGCGCAGCCCCTTCTTGATGTTCAGCAGGATCTGGTCGTCGCCGGATTCATAGCCCACCAGCAGCAGGCGCAGCCCGTTCTCCTTCATGATCTTTAGCGTGCTGTACGGCACGTTGGCCTTGGCGTTGCACGACCACGTCACGCCCAGTTGGCCGAGCCCGCGCGCAATCTCTTCGACGCGGGGCTTGAAGTCGGTGAAGGTGTCGTCGTCGAACATGATCTCCTTGACCTCGGGCATGTTCTCCTTGATCCATTTCACCTCGGCGATCACGCTTGCGGCCGAGCGCGTGCGGTAGCGGTGCCCGCCCACGGTCTGCGGCCACAGGCAGAAGGTGCAGCGCGAGCGGCAGCCGCGGCCGGTGTAGATCGATACATAAGGATGCTTCAGGTAGCCGATGAAGTAGTTCTCGATCTTGAGGTCGCGCTGGTAGACCGGCGCGACGAACGGCAGCTCGTCCATGTCCTCGATCATGGGGCGCTGGCCGTTGTGTTCGAGCGAGCCGTCCGGCAGGCGATAGCTCAGCCCCAGGATGTCCTGGAGCGGCTTGCCCGCGGCGACGTCCTGGCAGGTGTAGTCGAACTCCTCGCGGCAGACGAAGTCGATGGCGTCGCTGGCGCCCAGCGTGCCGCCGGGATCGACCGCGGGCTTGGCGCCGACCATGCCGATCATCACCCCGGGGTTGCGCTGCTTCAGTTCCTCGGCAAATTTTGCGTCGGTGGGGAACGACGGCGTGCTGGTGTGGATGATCACCAGTTCATAGCCTGCGGCGATCTCCAGCGTCTGCTGCACGGTCAGGCCGTCGGCCGGGGCATCGAGCACGCGGCTGCCGGGCACCAGCGCGGCGGGCTGCGCCAGCCAGGTCGGGTACCAGAACGACTTGATCTCGCGCTTGGCCTGGTAGCGCGAACCGGCGCCGCCATCGAAGCCGTCGAAGGACGGGGCCTGCAGGAACAGGGTTTTTTTCATGACGGCCTCTTGGTATGGATGCCGGTGAACGGTGAAGTGTCAGGGGAGGACTGCGCTGGTTTTCTCCCCTCTCCCGCTTGCGGGAGAGGGGCGGGGGAGAGGGCCGGCGCGCGACCGGAGTGTTGCGAATCAAGTACGGACAGCTCCTGCTCCCGCCACCGCACCCGCCTGCCAGCCATCGCAAACACCCACCCCGCCAGCAGCAAGCCATCGCGCAACGGCGCCCGCAATGCCGCCGCGGCGCTGCCCGCCAGCACGCTGCGCGCCGCCACACCGACGACTGCCGCGGCCATCACCGGCGGCAGCGGTGCCAGCCACACCCCCAGCGCCAGCGCCGGCCAGGTGAACGTGACGAAGGTAAAGGCAAAGCCAGCCGGGTTCAGCGACCGGATCGTGCGCAGCCAGCGCAGCTCATGCCGCCACAGCTCGCTAAAGCGGTCTTCGGTGACGTCGGTCGTCACCACCACATCCGACAGCACCGTTTGCAAGCCCTGCCGCCGCGTCAGCTCGCCCAGCCAGAAATCATCCGCCAGCCGGTCGCGCAAGGCGTCGAAACCGCCGATGGCGGCCAGCGTGTCGCGGCGCAGCGCAATGGTCGCGCCAAAGGCAAAGCGCCGCGAGCCGCCCGCATGCGCGATGCGCACCGCCGGCGCGAACCAGTCGTCGATGAACTGCGCGCCGAGGCCCGGCCAGAAGCCGCCGATGGCGTGGCCGCGGTACAGGCAGGTGACCACGCCGACGCCGGCCTGTGCCAGTGGCGCCGTCACGCGCGCCAGGTAATCCGGCGCGACCGCGACATCGCTGTCGGCGATGACCAGCGCATCGTGCCGGGCCGCGCCGAACAGGTTGATCAGGTTGCTGACCTTGAGGTTGCTGCCATGCACCTGCGGATCGATCACCAGCGCGATATCGCAGGCAGGGAAGTCGCGCCGCAGCCGCTCGACCACGGCGATGGCGGGATCGTCCGCGGCGCGCACGCCGAACACCAGCTGGAAGCATGGATGCCGCTGCCGGCAGAAGGTGGCCAGGTTGGCGTAGAGCCGGGGTTCGGCGCCGCACAGCGGCTTGAGCACGCTGACCGGCGTGGCGGCCATGGCCGCGCTTGGCGCGGGCCCGCGGCGCGACAGCCAGGCCGCGGCCAGCGCATAGCCGGCCGCCGCGCAGACCAGCGCTGCGCCGGGCAGGATGGCGGCAAGTGCGGCGGCCATCGCGATGGCTTCAGTGCGTGGCGGCCCCGGCCGGCGCCTCGGCCGCCCGCGGCCGGTTGGAAGACGGGCGCTTGCGCTGGATTTCCTCGAGCTTGATCTCGACGTGGCGCGAGAACACGTATTCCGCCGGCCGCTGCCGGTCCAGCGCAATGTCCGGCGCCATCGGGCCGCTGGTGCGCACGCCGCGCAGGCTGACGCCGAGCGCCTTGAGCGGATGGGCAAAGGTGTCGGCGACGGCGGTGGCTTCGTAGCCGCTGTGCACCATGCAGTCGGCGCATTTCTCGTAGTTGCCGGTGCCGTAGGCGTCCCAGTCGGTCTCTTCCATCAGCTCGCGGAAGGTCGCGGCATAGCCTTCGCCCACCAGGTAGCACGGGCGCTGCCAGCCGAATACCGTGCGTGCCGGGTTGCCCCACGGGGTGCAGTGGTAGGTCTGGTTGCCGGCAAGGAAGTCCAGGAACAGCGTCGACTGGCTGAACGCCCAGTTCTTGCCCGCGCGGCCGCGGCTGAGGATGTCGCGGAACAGCTGGCGGGTCTTGCCGCGGTTCAGGAAGTGCTGCTGGTCCGGCGCGCGTTCATAGGCATAGCCCGGCGACACGGTGATGCCATCGACGCCCAGCGCCTTGACCGAGTCGAAGAACTTCGCCACGCGCTCGGGCTGCGCGTCGTTGAACAGCGTGCAATTGATATTGACGCGGAAGCCGCGGGCCTTGGCCGCGCGGATCGCCTCGACGCAGCGGTCGTACACGCCTTCCTGGCACACCGAGCGGTCGTGCATCTCGCGGTCGCCGTCCAGGTGCACCGACCAGATGAAATACGGGCTGGGCTGGTACTGGTCCAGCTTCTTTTCCATCAGCAGCGCATTGGTGCACAGGTAGACAAACTTGCGCCGCGCGATGATGCCCTGCACGATCTGCGGCATGTCCTTGTGCAGCAGCGGCTCGCCGCCGGCAATGGAAACCACCGGCGCCCCGCACTCATCGACCGCCTCCAGGCATTCCTGCACCGACAGGCGCTGGTTCAGGATGGGATCCGGGTAATCGATCTTGCCGCAGCCCGAGCACGCCAGGTTGCAGCGGAACAGCGGTTCCAGCATCAGCGCAAGCGGGTAGCGCTTTTGCCGCGACAGGTGCTTGCCGACGATATAGGCGCCCACGCGGGCAACCTGCAGGAGCGGAATGGCCACGACAGCTTCCTCTGGTTGGTTCAGCCTGCAATGTTCTCGTTGGCGGGGGCCGGCGCGGGATCGGTGCCGGACTGGAGGGATGCCGATGGCGGCTTCACGTCGGCCAGCTCGGGCGGCAGCCGGAATTCGGCATGCTCTTCGCGCCCGGCCATGGTGCTCACTTCGACCGGGCCCAGCCGGCGCAGCGCCGCGATCACGTCTTCGACCATGGCCTCGGGCGCCGACGCGCCCGCGGTGATGCCGACCACGTTGGCGTCGCGCACCCAGGCCGGGTCGAGTTCGCTGCCATCGGCGATCAGGTAGCTGGGCACGCCGCTTTCGGTGCCGATCTCGCGCAGGCGGTTGGAGTTGGAGCTGTTGGTCGCGCCGATCACCAGGATCACGTCGGCCAGCTTGCACAGGTCGCGCACCGCGCTCTGGCGGTTCTGCGTGGCGTAGCAGATGTCGCGCGTATCGGGGCCGACCAGGTTGCTGAAGCGCCGTGCGAGGGCAGAGATGATGTTGCGGGTGTCGTCCACGCTCAGCGTGGTCTGGGTGACGTAGGCAACCGGGGTGTCGTCGGGCAGGTCGAGCCTGGCGACGTCGGCCTCGTTCTGCACCAGGATCACCTTGCCCGGGATCTGGCCCATGGTGCCTTCGACCTCGGGGTGGCCGGCATGGCCGATCAGGATTACCGTGCGGCCGCTGGCGGCGTACTGGCGGCCCTGGGTGTGGACCTTGATCACCAGCGGGCAGGTGGCGTCAATGGCATGCAGCTGGCGCTGGCTGGCATCGGCGACCACCGCGCGCGACACCCCGTGCGCGCTGAAGATGGTCACCGCGCCGGCCGGCACTTCGTCCAGTTCCTCGACGAAACGCGCGCCCTTGTCTTTCAGTCCCTGTACGACGTGCTTGTTATGCACGATCTCATGCCGCACGAACACCGGCGCACCGTGCTTGACGAGGGCGCGGTCGACGATCTCGATCGCGCGCACCACGCCGGCACAGAAGCCCCGGGGCTGAGCAAGAATCACCTGCATGGAGTAGGCCCCCGACCCTTTGCTACGGGTTTCAGTGTTTGGGATCGCGCAACGGAAAACGATGCCCCGGACGATGCCCGAAGCGATGCCCGGCAGCGATGCCCGGTATCAAGCCAGACCCACCGGAGATCCGCCGCGGATCACATTTTCCTCGCACGGTGGTTACTATATACCCGACACGCCGGCTTTGTCTGGCGCCGCCATGATCGGCGCAGGGCCGGTGCCGGCAATGCCGTCTTACGGGAAACGGGTTGATGACCAAAATCGATGACGTGCTGGTGACAGGGGCAGCGGGTTTCCTGGGATCGGCGGTGGCGCGCCAGGCGCTGGCGCGCGGCTGGCGCGTGCGCGTGCTGGTGCGCGCGCACAGCCCCCGCACCAATCTTGCCGGGCTGCCGGTGAACGTGGTTCAGGGCGACATGCGCGATGCCGCGGCGGTGGCCGCGGCGCTGCAGGGCGTGCGCTACCTGTTCCATGTTGCCGCCGACTACCGGCTGTGGGCGCGCGACCCGGAAGACATCGTGCGCACCAACGTCGACGGCACCCTGGCGGTGATGGAAGCCGCGCAGCGGGCCGGCGTCGAGCGCGTGGTCTATACCAGCAGCGTGGCGACGCTGCGCGTCGCCGGCGCGCAGGCGCCGGTGGACGAGACCGCGGCGCTGCGCCCGCACGAGGCCATCGGCGCGTACAAGCGCAGCAAGGTGCTGGCCGAGCGCGTGGTCGAGCAACGGATCGCCGAACACGGCCTGCCGGCGGTCATCGTCAACCCGTCCACGCCCATCGGCCCGCGCGACGTGCGGCCCACGCCGACCGGCCGCATCATCGTCGAGGCCGCCACCGGCAAGATCCCGGCCTTCGTCGATACCGGGCTGAACCTGGCCCATGTGGACGACGTGGCCGAGGGGCATTTGCTGGCGCTGGAGCGCGGCCGCACCGGCGAGCGCTACATCCTGGGCGGGCAGGACGTGATGCTGCAGCAGATGCTGCGCGATATCGCCGAACTGTGCGGCCGGCGCCCGCCGACGCTGCAGCTGCCGCGCTGGCCGCTGTATCCGCTGGCCTACGGCGCGGAAGCGGCGGCGCGGCTCACGGGCAAGGCCCCGTTCCTGACTGTCGATGGACTCAATATGTCCCGCTACCGGATGTTCTTTACTTCGGACAAGGCGCGCAAGGAGCTGGGATATCAGCCGCGCCCGTACCAGGACGGGCTGCGCGACGCGCTGGCGTGGTTCCGCGCGCACGGATACCTGGGCAACCCGTGATCCGGCTGCGCGCTTACGGGCGCAGCGGCGCCTGGCTGCGGCCCTTCCACTGCCCGCCGCGACGCAGCCGGTAGCGCCGCGCCGAGTCGATGGTCGCCCCCAGATAGAACAGCGCCGTGACCGGCAGCAGCGGCGCCAGCCACCACGGCTGCCGGTACTCGCGCAGCATCGGCAGGTAGGCCAGCGCCATCGCGGCCCACGCCAGCCATGCCGGCCACAGCCGCCAGCCCAGCGCCAGCACCGGCGGCACCAGGTAGGTCAGCGCCATGCCCGCGACCGCGCCTGCCAGCCGCAGCGGTGAATAGCGCAATTGCGTGTAGGCGCTGCGCGCGATCATGTCCCACAGGCTGCGCCAGCCGTCATAGGGCCGCAGCGACACGCTGTCGTCGGCCAGGTCGAGCCGGATCGCGCCGCCGGGCTTGATGCGCGCGGCCAGGCTGCAGTCGTCGATCAGCTCGCCGCGGATCGCGGCAAAGCCGCCGATGCGCGCCAGCGCCGCGCGGCTTGCCAGCATGCAGCCGCCCGCCGCGGCGGCAACGCGGCTGCGCGGATCGCGCACGCGGGCGAACGGGTAGAGCTTGGCGAAGAAAAAGACAAAGGCCGGCACCACCAGCCGCTCCCACGCCGAGACGCAGCGCAGCCGCACCATCAGCGAGACCAGGTCGCGCCGCTCGGACTCGGCGCGCGCGACCAGCGCGGCCAGCACGCCCGGCCCGTGGCGGATGTCGGCATCGGTCAGCCAGACATAGCGTGCCTGTGGGGCGATCCGGTCGGCGGCGGCCAGGCCTTCGGACTGGGCCCAGACCTTGCCGCTCCAGCCGGCGGGCAACTCGCGCGCGCCGATGACGGTGAGCGCGTGCGGGCGCGCGGTGGTCGCCGCGGCGGCGCGGGCGATATCGGCGGTGCCGTCGGTACTGTGGTCGTCCACCACCACCAGCGCGAGTGGGCCCGGGTAGCGCTGGCCCAGCACCGCCGCGACCGCGCTGCCGATGACATCGGCCTCGTCGCGCGCGGGAATGATGGCGACCACTTCCGGCCAGTGCGCCGGCGCCGGCGCGGCCGGCGGCTTGCGCGCGCGCCAGAATCCGGCGCGCCCGAACAGCAGCACCGCCCAGATCGCGAGCGACAGCAGCGACAGCGCCATGGCGGCGCCGGGCACGGTGGTCTCAGTCATGCGGCCCCCTGCGGTGGCATGGTTCGGGGGCCATTTTAGGCGATGGCCAGCCGGCGGGCGCGGGCCCGCCGTTGGGGCGCGGACCCGCCGGTGGCTCAGGCGCGGTAGCTTACCGGCCCGCGCGAGCGCATGTCGAGCGCGTAGTAGCACACCGTCAGCAGCACCAGCCAGCCCGGCCCCACGTACAGCGCCACGCGCGTATCGGGGAAGTAGGCCATCAGCGCCACCACCAGCGCCAGGAACGCCAGCGCGATATACGAGCCATACGGCCAGAACGGCATGCGGAACGCCAGCGCCTGGCGTGCCGCCGGCGCCAGCGAGCGGCGGAACTGGATCTGCGTGACCAGGATGATGGCCCAGGTCCAGACCGCGCCGAAGGTGGAGATCGCGGTCACCCAGACAAAGACCTTCTCCGGCACCAGGTAGTTGAGCAGCACGCCCGCCAGCAGCGCGGCGATCGACACCAGCAGCGCGCGGCGCGGCACGCCGTTGCGGTCGACGCGGGCGAACGCGGCCGGCGCCTGGCCCTGCTGCGCCAGGTTGTACAGCATGCGCCCGGTGCTGAAGATGCCGCCGTTGCACGACGACAGCGCCGCGGTCAGCACCACGAAGTTGATGATGCCGGCGGCGGTCTTGATGCCCAGGCGCTCGAAGGTCAGCACGAACGGGCTGCCCTGCGCGCCGATCTCGTTCCACGGGTACAGCGCGAGGATCACGAACAGCGCGCCGACGTAGAAAATCAGGATGCGCCAGAACACCGAGTTGATCGCGTCCGGGATCGACTTCTTCGGATTGCGCGCCTCGCCGGCGGTCAGGCCGATCATCTCGACGCCGAGGTAGGCGAACATCACCATCTGCAGCGACATCAGCACGCCCGACGCGCCATTGGGCATAAAGCCGCCGTGCGCCCACAGGTTGGAGATGCCGGTGGCCACGCCGCCGTTGCCGAAGCCGAACACGATCATCGCGCCGCCGCCGATCAGCATCAGCACGATGGTGACGATCTTGATCATGGCGAACCAGAACTCGAACTCGCCGTAGGCCTTGACCGCCATCAGGTTGACCGAGCCCATCGCCGCCAGCGCCGCCAGCGCCCAGATCCAGCGCGGCACGTCGGGGAACCACATGCCCATGTAGATGGCCACGGCGGTAATTTCGGCGACACAGGTCACCAGCCACAGGAACCAGTAGTTCCAGCCGGTCAGGTAGCCCGCCAGCGGGCCCATGTGGTCCTGCGCGTAGCGGCAGAACGAACCCGCCACCGGGTTGTGCACGGCCATCTCGCCCAGCGCGCGCATGATCAGGAAGATCACCGCGCCGCCGATCAGGTAGGCCAGCATGATGGCGGGTCCGGCCATCTTGATGGCATTGCCGGCGCCCAGGAACAGGCCTACGCCGATGGCCGAACCCAGCGCCATCAGCCGGATATGGCGTTCGCCCAGGCCGCGTTGCAGATGCTCTGCGCTTGCACTCATGTGTCGTTGTCTCCGTGTCATCTGAATGGCCGCGCGGCCCTTGTGGGGCTGGCGCGGGCAGCGGAATTTCGCGCTTGCGGCGCGCGCAAACGGAAAAGAGCCGGCAGGTTAATCAGATCGCGGGGATATTTGTTGCTGAAATGAAGCGCAAAGACAGGAAAAAATGCTGAGCTTGCAAGATGCTGCGGCTGGCGCGCAATGTCCTGCCAGGCGTGCGCGCCCCGCACCGGGCCGGCCCTTCAGCCGTCGGCGCGGGACATGCCTTTGCCCTTCAGAGCGGTTGCCCGACATAGTTCTCCGCCAGCGCCCGGCACGCGGCTTCGGACCCCACCAGCTCTTCCAGTTCCGCCTGCTGGATGCGCGACGAGAAACCATCGGCATCGGCAAACCGGTGCAGCAGCGAAGTCATCCACCACGAGAAACGCTCGGCCTTCCAGATGCGGCGCAGGCGCGTCTCGGAGTAGGTGTCCAGCGCGGCCGGGTCGTTGTCGCGGTAGCGCGCCGTGAGGGCATCGGAAAGACTGGCCACGTCGCCCGCGGCAAGGTTCAGGCCCTTGGCGCCGGTGGGCGGCACGATATGCGCGGCGTCCCCGGCAAGGAACAGCCGGCCGAAGCGCAGCGGCTCGCACACGAAGCTGCGCAACGGGGCGATGCTTTTCTCGAGCGCGGGGCCGGTCTGCAGCGACGCGGCGGCTTGCGGATCGAGCCGGCTGCGCAATTCGTTCCAGAAGCGCTCGTCCGACCAGTCTTCCACGCGCTCGCTCGACGGCACCTGCACGTAGTAGCGGCTGCGCGTGCGCGAACGCATGCTGCACAGCGCGAAACCGCGCTCGTGGCTGGCGTAGACCAGCTCGTCCGCAAGCGGGGGCGTATCGGAGAGGACCCCGAGCCATCCGAACGGGTAGACCCGTTCGAACTGGCGCATCGATGCCGGCGGCACGCTTTGCCGGCTGACACCGTGAAAGCCGTCGCAGCCGGCAATGTAGTCGCATGCAATCTCGTGCGTGCTGCCATCCTTGCGATAGCGCACCAGCGGGCGCTCGCCGTCGAAACCGTGCAGGCTGACGCCGTCGGCCTCATAGATGGTGCGCGCGCCCAGGGCCTCGCGCGCGGCCATCAGGTCGCGGGTGACCTCGGTCTGGCCGTACACCGTGACCTTGCGTCCGGTGAGCGCGTGCAGGTCGATGCGATGGCGGCGGCCATGCCATGACAGCTCGATGCCTTCGTGCGGCAGGCCTTCGTCATGCAGCCGCGCCGCGGCGCCGGCGCGCTCCAGCGCCTGCACGGTCCCGCATTCCAGGATGCCGGCGCGGATCCGCCCCAGCACGTAATCGGGACTGCGTTGCTCAACGATGATGTTGTCGATGCCGGCCTTGCCGAGCAATTGCCCGAGCAGCAGTCCGGCGGGGCCGGCGCCGATGATGGCAACCTGGGTACGCATGGCTTGTCTCCGTATGCGTGGTTCTGATGGCTGGGCGCGCGCGCTTGCGTTCGCCGGGGGGGCGGGCATAGCCGGCGTTGTGGTCTTGGCCTCAGTGCGTTCAGGCCGGTGGCTTGCCGGCCGCGTCGTCCATGGCCGCGAACACTTCCCCGGCCAGATGGAAAGCCGCATTGGCGGCCGGCACGCCGCAGTAGATGGCGGTCTGCAGCAGCACTTCCTTGATCTGCTGGCGGGTCACGCCGTTGTTGGCGGCGGCGCGCAGGTGCAGCCTGAGTTCGTCCGGGCGGTTCAGCGCCACCATCATGGCAATGGTCAGCAGGCTGCGCGTGTGCCGCGGCAAGCCTTCGCGGGTCCAGATCTC
Source organism: Cupriavidus taiwanensis (assembly GCF_900249755.1). Lineage (NCBI taxonomy): Bacteria > Pseudomonadati > Pseudomonadota > Betaproteobacteria > Burkholderiales > Burkholderiaceae > Cupriavidus > Cupriavidus taiwanensis. The sequence continues at coordinate 1,748,665 of NZ_LT976854.1, read as the reverse complement.
GCCCCAGGCATAGCGCGTGATCAGGTGCTGGAATTCTTCGTTGAGCGGCGACAGTTGCGCCAGCGAGCGGTCGACGTGCGCGTTGCCCAGCACCTCGCGCCGCACCGCCAGGCCGGACTCGTAGCGGGCGGTGTCGTCGGTAACGGGCAGGCGGCCGTGGATGAAGTCGAGCAGCGCCGCGGTGAAGCGGCCCGCTTGCTCGATATTCGAAATATGCGCGGCCGGCAGTTCGACGAAGCGCGCGTCCGGAATCGCTGCGGCCAGTTCGCGGCCTTGCTGCGCGGTGGTCGACGGATCGTCGCTGCCGGCGATCACCAGCACCGGAACCGTGATGGTGCGCACGGCCTCGCGGAAATCCGCATCGCGCACCGCCGCGCAGCAGGCGGCATAGCCGCGCGGGTCCAGCCCGGCCAGCGTCGCGCGCAGCGGATCGAGCGCACGGCTGGCGCTGGCGGCAAAGTCCGGCGTGAACCAGCGCTGCATCGACGGCTCCACCATCATGGCCATGCCGTCGCGCAGCACGTTCCCGATGCGGGTGTTCCAGCTGTCGGCATCGCCGATCCTGGCCGCGGTATTGGCCAGCACGATCCTGCGGAAGCGCTGGGGTGCATGCACGCCCAGCCACATGCCGGTCAGCCCGCCCAGCGACACGCCGCAGAAGACGGCCTGTCCGATGCCCAGCGCATCGAGGATGGCCAGCACGTCGCCGCCCAGCTGATCGATGGTGAAGGCGTCGCCCGACGCGTTCGAGCGTCCGTGGCCGCGCGTGTCGTAGCGCACCACGCGGAAGCGCCCGGCCAGCGCGTCGGCCTGCGGCTGCCACATGGTGTGGTCGGTGCCGAGCGAATTGGAGAAGACGATGGCGGGCGCATGGTCCGGGCCGTCGACGGTGTAGAAAAGCCGGGCACCGGCGTGGTCGAGAAAGGGCAAGGCGGTCTCCTGGAGTCTGGTCGGGGGCGAGTTGTTGGATCAGTCGGCGTCGCGCTGCGCCAGCGCCGCGTGCCATGCCAGCACCGCGGCGTCCGCGAAGGTGGCGGACTGGCCGGCATAGTTGGCGGGATCGGCCAGCCGGTCGAGTGCGGCATCGTCGAGCAGCCCGGCGTGGGCCGGGTTGTCGCCGAGCGTCTGCGCCAGCGCCTCGCGCAGGGTGGACTGGTTTGAGACCGCGCGGCGCGACGCCTGCTCGACCACGTGATGCGCTTCGAGCCGGCCGATGCGGCTGCCGAGTTCGAGCATCGCGGCCTCGCCAAGGATCAGTCCGTGCGTCAGGTCGAGGTTGGCACGCATGCGGGCGGTATCCACCTGCAGGCCGGCGGCCACCTCGACCATCTGGCGCAGCGCCCCGGCGGCCAGCGTGACGATCTGCGGCAAGGTGTCCCATTCCGCCTGCCAGCCGCCCAGCGCGCGCTCATGCTCCTGCACCATGCCGGCCAGCATGGTCGCGACCAACTGCGGCATCCGCACGGCTGCGCTCAGCACGGCGGCGCAGCCCACCGGGTTGCGTTTGTGCGGCATGGTGCTGGAGCCGCCGCGCCCCGGGCCGGAAGGTTCGGCCGCTTCGGCGACTTCGGTCTGCATCATCAGCGACAGATCGCGCGCGATCTTGCCGAGAGTGCCGGTGAGCATGCCGAGGCTGGTTGCCACCTCGACCAGGCGGTCGCGCTGGGCGTGCCAGGGCAGGGCGGGCAGGTCTAGCCTGAGTTCAGCGGCCAGCTCACGCGCCACCGCCGGCGCCGATGCGCCCAGGCTGGCCAGCGTGCCCGCCGCGCCGCCGAACTGCAGCGCGCCGGCGTGGCGCTGCGCCGCGTCCAGTCGCGCCAGGTCGCGGCGCAGCGCGTCCAGCCAGCCGGCGGCCTTCAGGCCGAAGGTGGTGGGCAAGGCGTGCTGCAGCCAGGTGCGGGCGACCATCGGCGTGTCGCGGTGGTCCTGCGCCAGCGCGGCGCACGCGTGCCCGAGCGCGAGCAGGTCTGCCTGAAGCGCGGGCAGCGCATCGCCAAGCTGCAACACCAGCGCCGTGTCCAGGATGTCCTGGCTGGTCGCGCCCCAGTGGACGAAGCGCGCCGCGTCGGCGTCGCGCGCGGCCACCGCGGCGGTCAGCTGCCTGACGAAGGGAATCGCCAGGTTGCCGGCGGCGACGGCGTGCTGTGCGAGCGTTGCCAGGTCGATTACGGCAGGGTCGGCGCAGACTTCGGTGATGACCGATGCCGCCGCGGCGGGAATCACGCCACAGCGCGCTTCGGCCCGGGCCAGCGCGGCTTCGACGGCCAGCATGCGTTGCACCATGCCGCTATCGGAGAAGATCTCCAGCGTGGCCGGGGTGCCTGACATCGGATCGGTGAGGCGGGAAGAACCTGGCATGTGGGGGCGCGGAACAAGTGTGCCGCCGCGTCGTTGCGCGGCGGCAGCGGGTTGCAGGGAACGTCAGATGTCGAAGAACACCGTCTCGCCGGGACCCTGCAGCACCACGTCCCAGCGCAGCGTGCCGTTGGCCTGCGCGGCGGCGATCAGCGTGCCGCGCCGATCGGCCGGCACGCGTGCCAGCACGCCGTCGGCGGCATTGGCGGCCGCCTCGTCAGGAAAGTACATGCGCGTGGCCACGTGCCTGAGCAGCCCGCGCATAAAAACCGACACCACGATGTGCGGCGCCTGCGGCTTGCCGTCTTCGCCGGGCACCGCGCCCGGCTTGACGGTGACGAAGCGGAACGAGCCGTCCTCGGCGGTGGGCACGCGGCCGAAGCCGGTGAAGCCCGGCACCAGCGGCAGCTCGCGCGTGTCCTCGGGATGGCGGTAGCGGCCGGCCGGGTTGGCCTGCCAGATCTCGACCATGCCGTCGGGCACCGGCGCGCCCAGGCCATCGGTCACGCGGCCTTCGATGACGATGCGCTGGCCGGCGAGTTCCGGGGCGTCGGCGGTCAGGTCGGCGCAGTTCAGGCCGCTCAGGCCGATATGCAGGTAAGGGCCGACGGTCTGCGAAGCGGTGGCATACAGCATGGTCTTACTCCATCGGCGTGGCATCGCGGCCACGCAGCACGATATCGAAACGGTAGCCCAGCGCGAACTCCGGCTGCGTGGTCTCCCAGTCGAGGCTGGCGATCAGCCGATCGCGCGCCTTCTCGTCCGGTACGCAGTTGAAGATCGGATCGAACGGCAGCAGCGGGTCGCCGGGGAAATACATCTGCGTCACCAGCCGCGTGGCGTACGCGTTACCGAACAGCGAGAAGTGGATATGCTGCGGCCGCCAGGCGTTGTGGTGGTTGCGCCAGGGATAGGCGCCGGGCTTGATGGTCTTGAACTGGTAGCGGCCGCTGGCATCGGTCACCACGCGCCCTTCGCCGGAGAAATGCGGATCGAGCGGGGCGTCGTGCTGGTCGCGCTTGTGCACGTAGCGGCCGGCGGCGTTGGCCTGCCAGATCTCGATCAGCGCGTTCGGCACCGGGCGGCCGTTCTCGTCGAGCACGCGGCCCGTGACCAGGATGCGCTCGCCGATCGGCTCGCCGCCGTTGCCGATCGTCAGGTCGTTGTCGCCGGCGCGCACGAACTCGGCGCCGAAGCACGGGCCGGTCACTTCGGACAGCGACTGCCCGATCCGGACCAGCGGCTGGGACGGCGAGCGCAGCGCGGTCGAGGCATAGGGATCGAAGCGGTAGGCGGGCTGGGTGTCCCAGTAGGGACGGCGGTAGGGGGCCGTGCGAGGCATCGGTTGTCTCCGTGTCGGTGGGTGGAATGACTTTAGGAGACACGCAAAGTCATGTAAATTGAGATATTGGACAAGTTAGATGAATTTTCGATATGAAACCATCGCAGGACGCGAAGCCCCCGGGGCCGGCCGCACAGGACATCTTTCGCAACCGCGTGCGCCTGCGGCATCTGTACTGCTTCGTGGCGGTATCGCAGACCCAGCACCTGGGGCGTGCCGCTGACCGCCTCGGGCTGACCCAGCCGGCGGTCTCCAAGACCCTGAGCGAACTGGAAGAGCTGGCCGGCAGCCAGCTGCTGCTGCGGCGCCGGGCGGGTACCGAACTGACCACGGCGGGCACGCGTTTCCTGCGTCACGCGCTGCGCATCCTGGCCGACATCGACGCCGCCGCCGGCAGCGTCATCGGCGAGCAGGCGCGGCCGCTGGAACGTATCCGCCTGGGCGCGCTGCCCAGCGTGGTGCCCGCGGTATTGACCGAGGCGCTGCTGCGCTTCCGCGCCGCGCATCCCGACGTCGGCCTTGCCGTCCAGGCCGGCATGAACCGCAACCTGATCGACCAGCTCAAGGCCGACGTGCTGGACCTCGCGATCGGCCGCATGGATGACCCGGTGGTCATGGAAAGCCTGTGGTTCGAGTCGCTGGGTCCGGACCCGCTGGTGGCGGCGGTCCGTCCCGCCCATGCACTGGCGCAGGCGTCGCGCCCCACCTTGCTGGACTGCCTGGCGTGGCCGCTGGTCGTTCCGGCCGCGGGCTCGATTCCGCGGCACAACACCGAAAGCCTGCTGGCACGCCATGGCCTGCGCCTGCCGGACCACTGCATGGAAACCTCGGATGCCTACCTGGGGCGGCTGCTGACCGAGCAGAGCGACGCCGTGTGGATCGCGCCGATGTCGGCCGGCCGGCGCGCGACGGATCAGGGCAGCCTGGTCGCGCTCGCCATCGATATCCAGGGCACGGAAGAGCCGGTCGGCCTGCTGCGGCACAAGGACCGCACCCTGACCCCGATGGCAGAGGCGCTGGCCGATTGCATCCGCGCGGCCGCGCATCCGGACAACGCACGCGGCGCGCGCGGCGCGCCTTAGCTCAGTGCGAGGCGACCGCCCGGCCACCGCTCTCGCCAGCCGGCGCCGGGCGGGTGCAGGCATGCTTCGCCAGCAGCGCGCCCGCGGCCAGCAGCGCAGGCAGGGACAGCAGCGTGAAGATGGTGTCGAAGCCCAGTTGCAGCCGCAGCAGTTCCGCGCCGAGCAGCGCGCCGGCAATGCCGCCGAAGCGGCCGATACCAAGCATCCACGCCACGCCCGTGGCGCGCCCCTGGGTCGGATAGAACGCCGCGGCCAGCGAGGGCATGGACGACTGCGCGCCGTTCATCGCCGTGCCGGCGAGGAAGATCAGCACGCCCAGCAGCCACTGGTTGCCGCTGCCTTGGCCCACGGCGCAGATCAGCGCGCCGGTAATGGCGTAGGCCAGCGCAATGACCTTGTTCGGGTTGAAGCGGTCCATCAGCCAGCCCGCGGCAATGGTGCCGATGCCGCCGCCGAGCGGAAACAGCGCGGTCAGGAACGACGCGCGCTGGATCGAGAAGCCGGCGTCCTTCATCAGCGTGGGCATCCAGCTGGTCAGCAGATAGAAGATCAGCAGGCCCATGAAATACGTGGCCCACAGCATGGCCGATCCCAGACGGTAGCCCGGCGACAGCACCGTCCCCACGCCCGACCGTGCTGCAGGCGCCTGCTCTCCGATGACATAGCTGGTCGTTGCCGCCGGCAGCACACCGGTGACGCGCTGCAGCACCTTGCCGATCTGTTCGGCCGGATAGCGGCGCAGCACCATATAGCGCACCGATTCCGGCAGCAGCAGGACCAGCACGCAGGCCAGCACAACCGGCACCACGCCGCCCACCAGCAGCACGCTGTGCCAGCCGAAATGCGGAATCATCGCCGCCGCGATAAAGCCGCCCAGCGCGGACCCAAGCGGAAAGCCGCAGAACATGGTGTTCACCAGCACCGCGCGGCGGCGCTGCGGCGCGAACTCGGCGGTCAGCGTCACCGCGTTCGGCATGGCGGCGCCCAGCCCCAGGCCGGTCAGGAAACGCCATGCCGTCAGCCAGCCCAGGCTGGGCGCATAGGCGGTGGCCAGGCTGCAGAGCCCGAAGAAGAAAACCGAAACCACCAGCACCCGCTTGCGGCCGATGCGATCAGCGAGCGGCCCGGCAAAGAGCGCGCCAAAGGCCAGCCCGAACAGCGCGGCACTCATCACCGGGCCCAGCGACGATTTCTGGATGTCCCAGTCCTGCACCAGCGCCGGCGCGATATAGCCGATGGCGGCGGTGTCGAAGCCGTCGACCGCGACGATCAGGAAACACAGGATCAGGATCAGCCATTGGTAGCCGGTGAACGGCCGTTCGTCGATCAAGGCCTGGACGTCCGTGACGTTACCGCTTGTCGGGTTGGAGTGGGGCACCTTTGTCTCCGTTGGAATGGGGCCGTGGGAACGGCTGCGCGTGAGCGGCGAACCGTTGTTCTAATCGCGAACGATGGCTCCCAACAGGAACGGATGGTAGGTGCGGGACAACGACGGCCAGAACCCGGGTTAACCCCCTGCATCGGGGCACCGATCGGTTAGCCGGGACTTTGAGCCGGCGCCGAATATCGCCGGTTATGCGAACAGAAATTGCCGGAAGGAACGGGCGGATGCCAGGGAAAGCGCGGGGCGTTCGAGGTATCGCGCAATCCGGTGCCGTGCAGGTTGGCGGGCATTCGCGCTATATGCGCAAATTTCATCGTCACCACGGCAAATGTCATGCTCCAGGCCATGACGCCGTGGTTACGATGTGCAAAGCGGTCACCAGTGCGCGTCCTGATGCCGCCACTGCCAGCAACTAGCCCGCCGAAGGGCGCACTGCCCGCATTCCCGCCTTCACCACGCTCACTACCGCCAGCACCAGCCCCCCGGCGACGATGCCGGCAATGCCGTCGAGCAGCACCGGCGCCAGCACCGCCAGCACGCCGCCGACTGCCGGCACCCCAGCCGCAGCCAGGGCCACGGCTTCGGTCACGTGGTGCATGGCCGGGATGCCGTGCATCAGGATGCCGCCGCCGACCAGGAACATCGCCGCCGTCCCGGCGAACGACAAGGTCTTCATCAGCAGCGGCGCCAGCCGCAGCAGGCCTTGCCCCAGCCAGCGCAGTGCCGCCGATGCCTGCTTGCTCAGGTACAGGCCCGCGTCATCGAGCTTGACGATTCCCGCCACCAGGCCATAGACGCCGACCGTCATGATCACCGCGATCGCGCACAAGACCGCGAGCCGCTGTCCGAAAGGAGCGTTGGCGACCGTGCCCAGCGAGATCACGATGATCTCCGCCGACAGGATGAAGTCGGTGCGGACCGCGCCTTTGATCTTCTCTTTCTCGAAGGCCACCATGTCGACGGCCGGGTCCGCCACGGCCTGGACTTTACGGGCATGGTGGGCGGCGTCCTCGGCCTTGCTGTGCAAGAACCGGTGTGCCAGTTTTTCAAAGCCTTCGTAGCAAAGGAACGCGCCACCCACCATCAGCAACGGCACCACGGCCCACGGGGCCCAGGCGCTGATCGCCAGCGCCGCCGGCACCAGGATCACCTTGTTGTGGATCGACCCCAGCGCGACCGCCCATACCACCGGCAGCTCGCGCTCCGCCCTGACGCCGCTGACCTGCTGCGCATTCAGCGCCAGGTCATCGCCCAGCACGCCCGCGGTCTTCTTGGCCGCCATTTTGCTCATCACCGCGACATCGTCCAGGATGGTGGCGATGTCGTCGATCAATACCAGCAAGCTGGAACCGGCCATGTCAGGACCTCCGCGCGCGGCAACGCTGCCGCGCATGCAGCGAATTTGTCATTCGGTCATGCTCCTAGATGTGGTTGGTCTGGACGAAGCAGGTTTCGGGCCTTGCAACAGTCGATGTTGCACCGCCGGCGTCGGCCATGGTGGCCGGCCGCCCGGAAGTGCCGTGGGTATCGCGGGGTTTCGGGCTCGGCCGGCGAGATTGTAGAACAGGGGACCACCTCCGCACCGGCGTGTATCACGGCCCGGATAAGGCTTGCGCACGACATGGCGTGGCGCAATCCGGCCACGGTGCATGGACCACGGGCTAACGATAGTCGCCCAGCACTGTGGCCCGCGTGAATTCCTCAATATTGTCCAGCAGCGCGTCGAGCGCAGCGCCGGCGCCGTCGACTTCGCCGCGCGCAATCGCCGAGGCCACGGCGGCGTGCAGCTTCGACATGGTAGGCAGGTCCGCGGCTTCCTTGTAGTGCAGGTACCAGAACCGGCGCGACAGGCCGTGCATCAGCCGCATGGCGCCTTCGGCGAATTCATTGCGCGCCGCCACCAGGCAAAGTTCGTTGAATTCCCGATCGGCACGGACGAACGCGACATCGTCGCCATGGCGCGATGACTGTTCGAATTCCTTTGCCAGCCGCTTGAAGTGATCGCGCTGCTCGGGCGTCGCGCGCCGGGCGGCGCAGCGGCAGATCAGGCGTTCCACTTCGCGGCGGGTCTCGAGCAGGCGCAGTTGCTTGCCGACGTCGATCGGCGCGATCAGCAAGCCGCGCTGCGGCAGCACCATGATCAGGTGCTCCCGCGCCAGCCGCTGGATGGCTTCGCGAATGGGCGTGCGGCCGATGCCCGTCATTTCGCTCAGCTGGAGCTCGGATACCGAACTGCCCGGCGCCAGCTGCAGCGTCACGATGGCTTCCTCGATCTGCTCATAGGCCAGGTCGGTCAGCTTGCCGCGCTGGCTGGCGGTTTCTTCAGGCTCTGGTGTGGCCGCTGCGCGCGGGCGGGTGGCAGTTCTTGCGTTCATGGCCAAGGGTCTGGGAGCAAGGAAAGCCCATTGTATATGAGCCGTACGCAGCTTTTGTACACAGCGCACCCGAAGCTTGCGCACACGCTGTTTTCTGCTACTATCCTACTAATATATTAGATGTGTGCGGAGACGGCATGGCGGAGGACGACGTATTGGTCGTAGGGCAGGGCGCGGTGACGGTGGTCGCCTTGCACGGCATCCAGGGCACGCGCGCCGCATGGCTGCCGCTGGCGGAGCAGCTGGCCGATCGGTGCACCTTCGTCCTGCCCAACCTGCCCGGGCGCGGCGGGGCATCGGCGCCGGGCTGTGCGCAGGCGTGCTCGCTCGATGCCTGCGCCGAAGTCTTGCGCCGCACGCTTCGCAGCCACGTGCGCGGCACCTTCGTGCTGGCCGGATGGAGCATGGGTGTTTCGGTGGCGCTGGCCTATCTTGCCGGTGCCGGCAAGAACCCCGGCCAGCCGGTGCCTGCAGAGCTGCTGCTGGTCTCCGGTACGCCGCAGCTGAATGCGGTGCAGTGGTTCGAGCCCGCGCCGCCCGGGGCGTTGCTGGAAGCCATTGCCATGCGCGAACGGCGGCTGGGGCTGCGCGAGGCAGCGGACCACCGCACCGTGGCATGGACGTGGGAATCGATTCGCCACACCGACCAGCGCGGCACGCTCGCGCAGGTGCGTTGCCGCACGCTGGTCATCCACGGCAGCGAAGACGAAGACTGTCCGCTCGCCCACGGCGCGATGCTGGCAAATGGCATTGCCGACGCGCAATTGCTCGTGCTCGACGGCGCCGGGCACGGCGTGCTGACGCAACGCACGCAGCAGATCGCGCGCCACCTGCGGGCGCGCTGGCCCGCGCAGCCGGCATAGCGGCGCCGGCATCCGCCATCCCGCCATGCAGACAGGCCGATCTCACCCCACAGGAGACAGCATGAGAGTGGAAGACCTCGTATATTTCTGCGCCCCGGCGCGGCTCGTCATGGGCGCCGGATGCCGCGCCCAGTTGCCCGCGCTGCTGCGCCGGCTCGGCTATCGCCGCGGCCTGCTGGTGACGGACACGTTCTTCTCCGGCGCCACGCCGTGGGTCGACGAACTCGTCGCGGGGGCCCGCGCGCAGGGCGTGGAACTGCTGGTCTATGACGGCGGCATGCCCGATCCCACCACCACGCTGTGCGACGCGGCCACGGCGGCAGTGCGCGAACGGCTGGCCGGCGTGCCGGTCGACCATGTCATCGCGCTGGGCGGCGGCAGCAATATCGACCTGGCCAAGGCGTTGTGCCTGACCCTGCCCGGCGGCAGCGCCGTGCGCGCGTTCCTTGGCAAAATCGATGCCGGCACCCCCATCCTGCCGCTGGTTGCCATGCCCACCACGGCCGGCACGGGCTCGGAGGCGACGCCCGGCGCGATCCTGGTCGATCCCGACAACGCAACCAAGGTGGCAGTCATGGACAACCGGCTGCGTCCGGCCGTGGCGCTGGTCGATCCTGAATTCACCTACACCTGCCCGCCACGCGTCACCGCGGATGCGGGCATCGATGCGCTGACCCATGCGATCGAGTCCTACCTGACGCTTGATTCCGCCATCTTTGACCGCGGCGGCGAAGCGGACCCGGGCTACAGCGGCCGCAACGCGCTGACGATGCTGTTCGCGCATGAATCGATCCGCTTGTGCGGCCGATACCTGTTGCGCAGCGTTCAGGACGGCGGCGACCGCGAAGCGCGCATCGGCATGAGCTATGCCAGCGTCTATGCGGCGCTGTCATACGGCAGTGCGGGACTCAACGCCGTGCATGGCATTGCCTACGCCGTCGCGGGGCAGACGCACCTGTCGCATGGCACCACCAACGCGGTGATGCTGCCGTACGTGCTGGATGCGCTGGGCGACGTGCGCCGCGAGGAGATGCTGGCCATTGCCCGGCTGCTGGACATCGCCGAAACCGATCCGGATATCGCGGCGGCACGCGTGCCCGGCGTGGTGCGCGAGCTGGTGGCGGCCGTTGGCCTGCCGACCACTCTCCGGGATTGCGGCATCGAACAGCGCGATGTCGACGCGCTGGTGCGCGATGCACTGGATGTGGCCCGGCTGGCCAAGGCCTTTCCCGTGCCCGACGTTTCCGCGCGCTACGACGCCATGGTCCGCAAGGCGTGGGCGGGCACGCTGACCGCTGAGGCGGGCGCCTCCGTGCAACGGCGGCGGGCAGCGTAGCGCCGGCAGAGCGCTTTTTCGACGCTTCTTCCCCCTTTTCCGCGGGCATTCCCTGTGCGCTCGCCCCGGCCGCAGATTCGGGTGGCGGTAAACCATTACTTGAACACTACAGATGTGCAACTAATATATTACGAAGCGCGCCGCCACAGAGCGCGTCTCACTGACACAGGAGACAACCATGGATATGTCTGCAGGCGCCCTCAAGCTGGAAGCGGGTATCGCGGCGCGGCTGGAACGATTGCCGATGACCGGCTACCAGCGCTCGCTGTTCGGCATCATCGCCACCGCGTGGTTTTTCGATTCGATGGATCTGGGCCTGATGACCTTCGTGCTGGGCTCGATCAAGGCGGAATTCGGCCTGAGCGCCGCGCAGGCCGGCCTGCTTGCGAGTTCCAGCTTCCTGGGCATGTTCCTCGGCGCGGCGATCGCCGGCCTGCTGGCGGACCGCTTCGGCCGCAAGCCGGTGTTCCAGGTCAGCATGATCTTCTGGGGCGTGGGCAGCCTGATGTGCGGGCTGGCTGACAGTGTGACGTCGCTGATGATCTATCGCGTGCTGCTCGGATTCGGCATGGGCATGGAGTTTCCGATCGGCCTGTCGATGGTATCGGAGATCGTGCCCGCGAAGAGCCGCGGCAAGTATGTCGCGATCCTCGAGGGCTTCTGGCCGATCGGCTTTATCGCGGCCGGGGTGCTGACCTACCTGCTGCTGCCCGTGATTGGCTGGCGCGGCATCTTTATCGCGCTGGCGGTGCCGGCGGTGTTCGTGTTCGTGGTGCGGCGCATGGTGCCCGAGTCGCCGCGCTGGCTCGAGGATGTCGGGCGCAAGGCCGAGGCCGACACCGTGATGGCCGGCATCGAACAGCGCGTGGAACGCGCATCGGGCCGTCCGCTGCCGGCGGTTTCCGCCACCTTCGGCGGCACGCACGCACCGAGCCGCAAGGCCCGCTTCATGGAACTGTGGAGCGGCCCCTATGCGCGCCGCACCATCATGCTGTGGTCGGTCTGGTTCTTTGCGCTGCTGGGCTACTACGGCCTGACCACCTGGCTCGGCGCGCTGCTGCAGCAGGCCGGTTATGCCGTGACCAAGTCCGTGCTCTACACCGTCTATATCTCGCTGGCCGGCATTCCCGGATTCATCTTCTCGGCGTGGCTGCTGGAAAAATGGGGCCGCAAGCCCACCTGCGCGCTCATGCTGATCGGCAGCGCCGTGGCCGCGTATGCCTATGGCCAGGCGGCCGTGCACAGGCTGCCGGTGGAGCAGTTGATCGCCGCCGGCTTGTGCATGCAGTTCTTCCTGTTCGGCATGTGGTCGGTGCTGTATGCCTACACGCCCGAACTGTACCCCACGCGCTCGCGCGCCACCGGCTCGGGCTTCGCTTCATCGATCGGCCGCATTGGCTCGCTGGCCGGGCCATACCTGGTCGGCGTGCTGTTGCCGGTGGCAGGGCAGGGCGGGGTGTTCACGCTCGGCGCCTTGTCCTTCGCGGTGGCGGCGGCGGTGGTGCTGCTGCTCGGCGTCGAAACCCGCGGCAAGGCGCTGGAAGAGGTGTCGCAGTAACGGCTCGCGGCGCGGCGCGCAGTCCGCGCCCCGCCCTGGCGCCCCTGGCCACCAGGGGCATTTTTTGAGTCGCCGCATTTTTATATCCAACTGATATGTTAGTGCGGCGCAGTGTACCGGAGACGCAATCATGATGACCGAACGTCAACGCAAATTCAGGGAGCAATACAAGGCGGACATCAGCCCCCTTTACAACGGGTTGCTGCATATCGCCGTGATCTATGGCGTCGGCGCCGGCGCGCTGTGGTGGGCCATCCAGCGGCTGCACGACGTGACCTGGGAGTGGGCGCTGATCCTGCCGGTATTCCTTGCCGGCAACTTCGTGGAGTGGTTCCTGCACAGCTATGTCATGCACCGCCGGATCAACGTCTTTGCGCTGCGCGCCATCTATGAGCGCCACACGCGCCAGCACCACCAGTACTTCACCGACCAGGAGCCCACCATCGACACCACGCGCGAATTCCGCATCGTGTTCTTCCCGTGGCGCGTGCTGGCAACGCTCGGCGTGGGCGGCGGCGGGCTGGGCTACCTGGCATCGCTGATCTTCAATGCCAACGCCGGCTACTTCGTCTTCATCACGATGGTGGCGCAGTACCTGGTCTACGAGACCTTCCACTATTGCTGCCACGTGCACGACAACTGGTTCGTGCGCAACATGCCGTTCATCAACACGATCCGGCGCCACCACACCGCGCACCACAACATGGGCATCATGATGAAGTACAACATGAACCTCACGTTCCCGATCGCCGACTACATCATGGGGACCTCCGACCTGCGCCGCGGCCTGTTCGGGCACCTGTTCAACGGATACAGCGAAGCGCACGTCAAGGAAGAGCTGAAGCCGATCATCCGGAAATTCCGCACCGACCACTCGCGCGTGACGCTCGATGGCCCCGTGCTGGACGAAGAGGAGCGCCGCGCGATGGCGGCCTAGCCGCAGCGTTCCGGACTGTCACCCGCCGCGCTATTGCACCGAGTCCGCCGTCTCGTCCTGCTCTTCACCCAGGAAGCCACCGCTCTGGTGCCGCCACAGCCGCGCATAGGTGCCGTTCCTTGCCAGCAACTCCGCGTGGGTTCCCTGCTCGATGATGCGCCCCTGGTCCATCACGATCAGGCGGTCCATGGCGGCGATGGTGGAAAGGCGGTGGGCGATCGCGATCACGGTCTTGCCCTCCATGATCTCGTCCAGGCTTTCCTGGATGGCGGCCTCCACTTCGGAGTCCAGCGCGCTGGTGGCTTCGTCGAGCAGCAGGATGGGCGCGTTCTTGAGCAGCACGCGCGCAATCGCGATGCGCTGGCGCTGGCCGCCCGAGAGCTTGACGCCGCGTTCGCCGACCAGCGTGTCGTAGCCGGTGTGGCCATGCTGGTCGCTCAGCTGGCGGATGAAGTCATCGGCCTGCGCGTGCACGGCGGCGTGGCGAATCTCCGCATCGGTGGCGTTGGGGCGGCCGTAGGCGATGTTGTCGCGGATCGAGCGATGCAGCAGCGAGGTGTCCTGGGTGACCATGCCGATGGCGCTGCGCAGGCTGTCCTGCGTGACCTTGGCGATGTCCTGCCCGTCGATGCGGATGCGGCCGCTGTCCACGTCGTAGAAGCGCAGCAGCAGGTTGATGAGGGTAGATTTGCCCGCGCCGGAGCGACCCACCAGTCCGATCTTCTCGCCGGGACGCACCGTCAGGCTGAGGCCGTCGAGCACCTGGCGCTCGCCGTTGTAGTTGAAGCTGACCTGGTCGAACTCCACTTCGCCGCGCTGGATCTGCAGCGCGGGCGCGCCGGGCGCATCCTGCACCTTGGCCACGTGCGTCAGCGTGGCAATGCCGTCCTGCACCGTGCCGATGTTCTCGAACAGCGAAGCCATCTGCCACATGATCCAGTGCGACATGCCGTTGATGCGCAGGGCCATGGCGGTGACCGCGGCGACCGCGCCGGTGCCGATCTCGCCCCCGTGCCACAGCCACAGCGCATAGCCGCCCGCCGCCAGGATCAATCCCACCACCAGCGCCTGGTTGACGATCTCGAACTGGCTGACGAGACGCATCTGCCGGAACCCCGTCTCCTTGAAATCCTCCATCGCCGCCCGCGCGAAGTGGGCCTCGCGCCGGGTGTGCGAGAACAGCTTGACGGTGGTGATGTTGGTGTAGGCGTCAGTGACGCGCCCGGTCATCGACGAGCGGGCATGGGCCTGCTCCTGCCCGACCTTGCCCAGCCGCGGCACGAAATACAGCATGGCAAGGCCGAACAGCACGATCCAGCCGATGAACGGCAGCATCAGCCGGATATCGAAGCCGCCGGCCAGCGCGATGATGGTGATGAAGTACACGCCGATGGCGAGCACGATCTCGATGAAGGTGAACAGCACCTCGCGCACCGCCAGCGCCGTCTGCATGACCTTGGTGGTGACCCGCCCGGCGAATTCATCGGCAAAGAAGGACAGGCTCTGCCTGAGCATGAGGCGATGGAATTCCCAGCGCAGCCGCAGCGGCAGGTTGATCGCCAGCACCTGGTGCTGCACCATGGTGCGCAGCGCCACCAGTCCGATGCTGGCCACCAGCACGATGCCGATGCCCCACAGCACGCGCTGTTCCTCGGCCGAAGCCTGCCGGCCGGCCTGCCAGGCCGACAGCAAATCGACCACTTGCCCGAGGAACGAGAACAGCCACGCTTCGTAGATCGACACGCTGGCACTGAGCACCGCCAGCGCGACGAAATAGCGGCGTGTCCCGCGGGTGCAGGCCCACAGGAAGGCCGCCAGGCCCTTGGGCGGCAGCGGCGCCTCGTCGGGGGGGAATGGATCAAGCAGACGTTCGAACGCGCGCAGCAAGGGGACCTCCGAAACGACAGAAGGCCCGCTATTCAGCTGACACGCGGAGCAGCGGGCCCTCTTCGGTGTGAGGCGCAGATTTTACTCCCGGACGCGGGGCGCTGCAGGGCGCGGCGCCGGCGTCCGCAGCCCGGCGCAAGCCGCCCATGCCCCGGCCTTCAGGACGCCATCTTCATCATCACCAACCCGCTGACAATCAGCGCCGCCGCCAGGATCCTGGCCGCGCTGGCCGGTTCGCCCAGCACGAACAATCCCACCAGGAACGCGCCAACGGCGCCGATGCCGGTCCAGATGGTGTAGGCCGTGCCGAGCGGCAGGCTTTTCATTGACAGCGAGAGCAGGGCGAAGCTGGCAATCATGGCCACGATGGTGATGGCCGAGTAGCCGGGGCGGGTGAAGCCTTCGGACAGCTTCATGGAGTAGGCCCAAAGCACTTCGAGCACTCCGGCGATGACGAGAAATATCCAAGCCATGACGGCTCCTTGATCAAGAGCCGGGCCGTCCCGGACATTCATACCCGGTGCGGGCGAGGTCGTCCTCGAAAGCGGGGATTTTACCGGATTGCGCGGGCCGCCGTGCGTCGGGCGATGTGCAGCGTGGTATCGTCGGCAATGTCGTGGTCATGCCCTGGGACATCCGCAAGTCGGGGGAAAGAATGAGAATGAGGCTGGTGCTCTGGTTCGTCGCGCTGGCGGTGCTCTTGCCGCGGCTGGCCGCGGCCGACGGATTCGGCAGCAAGGGCGGGCCGGAGCCTGCCAATATCGAACAGATCGCGGCGCGGCTGCGCGAAGACCCTTATGACCTGGAGCTGCTGATCAGCTTCGGCACGTCCAAGGGCGGGTCGGCCGGCCATATCGCGCTGGCGTTGCGTGACGACGCGGCTGGCGACGAGGTGGTGTATTCGGCCAATTTCTATGCGGACCGGGATCCCGCGCACGCAAGCGGCCGCTACACCGCGGACCTGATGGTCGCCATACCCAAGCAGGAGTATCTGTTCAAGACCGTTTCCACGGTCGCCGAAACCGCATCGTTCGGGCTCGACTTCGGCGAAATCTACAAGCGCTCGGTCATCGGGGTGCGGGTCTACGGCGTGCCGGCGGCGGACAAGGCGGCGCTGGCCACCTATTTTCGCCGCATCAACGACGACTATCACCAGCAACGCAGCAACACGGAATATCACTCGGGCCCGATCCGGTATGACTACCTGCGCCTGAACTGCGCCAAGACCATCGGCGCCGCCTTCAAGTTCGGCGCAGGCTACCGCGACCTCGCGGTGACCAGCGCCGGGGTGTTGTCAGGAACGCGCGTGGTTGCGGCAGCGACTGCCAATATCCCGACCGAGATGGCGATGAAGCTGGTGAGCGAATGGGGCCGGCGCAACTACGGCATGGACGTGGTGCTGTACAAGAAGTACCGCGGCTCGACCTATGTCGATCCGCAAGAGGAAGAGCAGGTCGCGTTCAGGGACCTGCCCGACCGCTTTCCCTCGGTGCTGTCGCTGGACTTCCGCCGCGAAGCCGGGGCTTACCAGGACTATGACAACCTGCTGGCGATGTACCTGCTGTTCAACCTCGGCAAATACAGCGTGCGGGTCAACGAACAGATCTTGCTGCTCGAGATCGAAAGATCGAAGGACCCCATGCCCTACGCCGTCGCGCTGCAGGCCGCCGAGCGCGACGCGCGGGCCGACAGCGAAAAATTCCGGCGCCATATCGAATTCCGTCCGAGCGGCGAGGGCATCAGCGAGGCGCCGGACAATACGCACCTTTATTACTTTACCGAGGATGCGGAAGCGAAGTTGGCGCGCTAGGCGTTCCAAGGCCGACCCGTTATTCCGAACGCCTCGGAGGTTGAGCACACCGTGCCGCTCATGCCTGGCCCGATGCTTCCAGGGCGCCGAGTGCCATCTCGATCAGCTGCTGCTGGCGAGCGCCGCCGTCGCCGCTGCCGTGCTTTCGCATGATCATGTAAAGGGAAAGCGGATCGGGAGGATCTGACGCGACCCGATGGATCGTGCATCCCGCCTGCTGCGCCAATGGCGTGGCCAGGAAGCTCGGCACGATTGCCCAGGCGCCGTTCCTGAGCATCGGCGCAAGCATGTGGGCTTTTTCCACCCAGTTCACGTGCCGCGACAATCCGCGCCGGTTGCGCCAGAGGTCGAACTGCGCCGACCACGGCAGATAGATTTCCCTCGACGGCTCCAGGTCCTGGATTTCCAGCGCTTCGGGTAACGGGCTGGTGCCGGACGACGCGCAGGCTACCAGCATGGGGTAGTCGCGAATCCTCCTCGAAACCAGGTCCACATGCTCGGCCGGGGACAGCGTGAAGGCGACGTCGAGATGGCCGGATGCGACGCGGTTGGCGAGCTGGAAATAGACGGCGCTTTCCATATGCAGGCGCACCGGCGGCTGCGCGTCGCAAAGCGCGGCGACGAACGGCGGCAGCACATTGATCGCCACCGCGTCCACCGAGCCGAGCGCAAGGTGCCGCTCCTGATTGGCCTGCAGCTGTTCCGCTTCCAGTTCCAGCATTCTCCAGCGCTCGGCAATGTCCAGAAAGCGCTCGCCTGCCAACGTCAGCGAAACGTTGCGCGTGCCACGGGAACGCAGCAGCAACGGATGTCCGATCCGGCGTTCGAGCGACTGGATGCGATAGGACACGGTGGACTGCGTTGTCGAAACGATCTCGGCGGCCTGGAGCAGGCTGCCCGACTGGACCACCGCCAGGAACGTCGTTATCTCATCGCTGAATAACATATCTAATCCTTCGATATATGGTGCATAAAATTCTACATTGACCGATATTTTGCCTGTCCCTAGACTCGCCCAACCGTTGCACAAAAACATTCGATAAGGGTCGGTCTGACCCAGGAGGGACATATGGCAAACACACTCATCGGCATCGAGGATCTTCCTACCAGCCGCTTTCATAAAAGGATCGCCCTGGTGGCGGCAGGCGGCCCGTTCTGCGACGGCTACCTGCTCGGCATCATCGTGGTGGCATTGCCGTTCATTGCCCAGGACCTGGCATTGAACGCGCTGCAGATCGGCCTGGTCGGCGCAGCCAGCCTGGTCGGCATGTTCGTCGGCGGGGTCGTGTTCGGGCCGATGACGGACCGCTTCGGTCGCCAGAAGATGTACGTGCTGAATCTGGCGGTCTTCGTGATCTGCTCGCTTGCGCACCTGGTGGTGGAGGATGTCACGGCATTGTTTGTGCTGCGCTTCGTCATGGGCATCGCCCTCGGCGCGGATTATCCGATTGCGACCGCTCTCGCCGCCGAGTTCCTGCCCCGGAAGCTGCGCGGCCCGGTGCTCGCCAGCCTGGTGCTGCTGCTGTGGGTGGGCTACACGCTGAGCCTCGCCACGGGTTTGCTCGTCAGCGACAGCCCGAGCAGCGTCTGGCGCTACATCCTGGCAAGCGCCGCGATCCCTTCCATGATCTTCCTGCTGCTGCGCCTGAACGTTCCGGAATCTCCGCGCTGGCTGATCTCGGCGGGACGCACCGAGGACGCGCGCCGGGTCGTGGCCGAACATCTTGGCAAGCAGGTGGATTTCGCAGCGCTCGTTGCCGAAACCCGCGTCAGCACGTCAAGGCGGGGTCTGGGACTGTCGAGCATTCGCGAACTCCTTGCGCGCGGCTACGGACGCATGCTGGTGTTCTGCTCGATCTTCTGGATGTGCCAGATCGCGCCTTCGTTCGCCATCAAGACGTTCCAGCCGATGTTGCTGAAGTCGCTCGGTGTCACGCAGCCTCTGGCCGGCTCGCTCGTGATCATTTCATTCGCCATCGTCGGTACCGCCATCGGCATGTTCATTGTCAACCGGGTTGGGCGGCGCACGCTTTGCCTGGCGTCTTTCGTCCTGGCAACGCTTGCGCTCTTCCTGCTGGGTACGCCGATGTCCGGCATCGCGGCCGTTGCGATC
Source organism: Cupriavidus taiwanensis (assembly GCF_900249755.1). Classification (NCBI taxonomy): domain Bacteria; kingdom Pseudomonadati; phylum Pseudomonadota; class Betaproteobacteria; order Burkholderiales; family Burkholderiaceae; genus Cupriavidus; species Cupriavidus taiwanensis. Next base: position 1,729,623 of record NZ_LT976854.1, on the reverse strand, counting down.
GGGCTCTTTATTCTGTTCACGATGGCTGAAGCGGCCGGCTCCGGCCTGCAGTTCATCTATCCCAACGAGATTTTCCCGACCGACCTGCGCGCGACCGGAATGGGGCTTGCCATGTCCGCAAGCCGTATTGGCGCGGCAGCCGGCACCTTTCTGCTGCCTACCGTGCTGACCCGCTTTGGCAGCGCTACCGGGCTGATGATTGCAGGCGGCATCAGCCTGGTCGGGCTGCTGTTGTCGGTCCGCATGGCGCCCGAAACGCGCGACGTCTCACTCGGCGGTGAACAAGCAACCCCTGGAGTGAGTGCAAGATGATGGGCCGAATTGCTAGCAAGGACCTGGACGGGTGCCAGTTTGACGTCGTCATCATCGGTGGCGGTATCAACGGCGCGGCGGGTGCACAGCAGCTCGCCGCCCGTGGACATAGCGTCCTGCTGGTTGAAAAGGGCGACTTCGGCTCGGGCTCCAGCAGCCGCTCCAGCCGCCTGCTGCACTGCGGATTGCGATACCTTGCGCCAGGCCGTTCCCCCTGGGAGTTCGCGATCAAGCCGTCGCGGCTGGTCACCGGCGTGAAGATGGCGCGCATGGCCATCGACGCGCGCGACGAGTTCATTGCGACCACGCCAACGCGGGTCCAGCTGGCGAAACTGTATTTCCCGATTTTCAAAGGCGGCGCGTACTCGGGCTGGCAGGTTGACGCTGCCTTCAAAGTGCTGGAGTACTTCAACCGGGGCAAGACACCGCTCAATTACCGCCGCATCACGGGCCGCAGCGCGGCTGCGATTCCGCTGGTGAACAGGTTGGGCGACTTCAATTTGCTGGACAGCGTTGCTTGCTACGACGAGTATCAGATTTCCTGGCCGGAGCGCGTGACGGCCGACATTGCCATCGATGCGCAGCGCATGGGCGCGACAACGCTCAATTACACCAGGGCGGACTTGCTGGAACGGCATGCCGCCGGCTGGACCATACGGCTCAAGGACATGGCCGGAACGGACCAGGTCACGGTGACTGCCACGTGCGTGGTCAATACGGCGGGAATCTGGATCGATCAGGTGCTGGCGCAGCACCGCTCGGGCAAGCCGCCCAAGATACTCGGCACCAAGGGCTCTCATATCGTTGTGCGCCTGCCGGACGATTGCCGTGGCGTTGGCGTGGCGACCATCAACTCGAAGAACGAGCCCTTTTATTGCCTGCCGTGGGGCGAGCATCACTACATCGGGCCGACCGAGGTGGTCTACCGGGATAGCCTCGACGACATCCGTACCGCCGAAGCGGAAAGGGACTGGCTGCTTGCGGAAGCGAACCAGCTTTTCCCGACATTCAATCTGTCCGCCAGGGACGTGATTTTTACATGGTCCGGCGTGCGGCCTCTGACATGGGACCCGAATCTTCCTGGCGGAAACCGCAACCGGGTGCTCCATGACCTGTCGGGCGACGGCCTGGAAGGTGTCTTTGCGATGACTGGCGGCCCGCTCATGACGCATCGCTCGGCCGGCGTCGAAATCGCTGACGCGGTCTGCGCTCGATTATCGGACCCCTCTGGTCCCGCCGGCACGCCACGCTTCGCGTCCGCGTTCCCGACGCTGTCGCCCGACGACATCCATGCGGCGCTGACTGGCGCAGTCCCGGCACCGCAGTGGCTGAAGACGATGGCGAAAGAGGAAATGATCGTCCATCTCTCCGATGCGCTGCTGCGGCGTAGCGGCCTGCCATGGTTCAGGAAGCTGGAGGAAGCCGAATGCGACGGGATTGGCCGAAACCTTGGCAGCTTGCTAGGCTGGAATGAAAGCCGCGTCGCCGATGAAGTGGCGCTTTGCAAGGCCGAGTTGGCCGCGCTGCAGCGTGCGGCTTCTCAGAGCCAGGCCGTGTAGTGCGGTTCCGCAGCGGCATGACGGCAAGGTCGCGCCACTCAATCCAGCGCAAGCCCGCCCCGCGCCAGCAATTGCCGAAACACTGCCAGGCGTGCAGCGCCGGTGTCCGCCAGCCGGTCGCACACATGGAGGTATCGGGACATGTCGCTGTGTCCGCGCAGGGCGTCCTTGCACTCCCGCTCGGAGATTTCCAGGTGGACGCCGGTCAGCAGCGCGCGTCCCTTGCCCACCTGTGCGCTGACGATGGCGGGCGGCGTGCCGGCAACGCCTGCATAGACGGCCAGGATTTCGGTGCCGGGGCCGGGCGCATCGGCGAAGTCGAAACGGCAGCCGCCGTGATAATGCGTGTAGAGCGACATCGGGACCTCGGTCAGCTTGTCCGTGGTCCGCAGTTCCACCGCGGCCGTGGTGCGCGGCGTGCCGTCATAGAGCTGGCCGCCGGTCAGTTCGGGCAGCGAGCCGACTGCCACCGCATCGACCAGCCGCAGTTCGCGTGGGCCGCAGATTGCGCCCCGGGTGCCGGCATGAAAGGCCAGTTCGCGACAGGCGTAGTAAGCGCCAGCGCAGATGCCGAGGTAGACGCCGCCCTGCTCGACAAACTGCCGGATGCGCGTGTTCGGGGCGCCGTTCAGCAGGGCGCAATAGGGCAGGTCGGCGCCGCCCGGCATGACGAACATCACCGCATCGTCGAACAGCGTGGCGTCGTGCCGGATCTCGCTGGCCATCACCGCGCGCAGTTCATAAGCCCCGGCGGGAAGCTGATGGCCGATGGTTCGCATCAGGCATGCGGTCCAGTCTGAAGCGCCGGCGTCGACATAGGTAAGGATCTGAGGCTTCGGCATCGGCCGCATCCGTGTGTTGTCGTCTCCGACTCTAGCCGTTCGGTATCGAAAACGCCATGCCGCGGCCCGGCCTGGAAAGCAAGGCGGTACCAACCTGCTATGCTGGAAAAGCCGAAGCCGGCGCTGTCGGCGCAATCCCGCAGGGCGTCAATGCAAATTGCGCCGCGCGGCACTGGCTCCAATCCGGAAGCTACCGGGTAACGGAAGGAGGCGGCCATGCGTATCCCTGCTGTTCTTTGCGGATTTCTTCTGACGGCGCTGCTCGGGCTTGCCGGTTGCGCATCCCCGGATCGTGCTCAGCCAGCCACGACATCGCTATACAACCGGCTTGGCGGCATGCCGGCCATTACCGCGGTGGTCGACGATTTTGTCGGCAACGTGGCGACCGACACGCGCATCAACGCCAGGTTCGCCAATGCCAATATCCCGCGGCTGAAGACGCGGCTGGTCGAACAGATCTGTGCGGGCTCGGGCGGGCCTTGCACGTATGGCGGGCTCGATATGAAAACTGCCCATGCCGGCATGGCCATCACCAATGCCGAGTTCGACGCGCTCGTTGACGACCTGGTCAAATCCCTCAACAAGTTCAAGGTGCCGGAGCGGGAACAGAAGGAGTTGCTGGGCATTCTCGGGCCGATGCGCAAGGACATTGTGTCGCGGTGACCCAGTTGCGCAAGGCGGTCCGCTCCTCCGGTCTCACCCCCGCACCGCCGCCCGCCACGCCCCCGGCGGCAGCCCGAAGCGCCGCGTGAAGCTGCGCGTGAACGTGGTCTGGTCCGGGTAGCCGGACATCAGCGCGATCTCGGCCAGCGGCAACGTTGAGTTCGACAGCCACTGCAGCGCGCGGTCCAGCCGCAGGCGGGTCTGGTAGCGGTGCGGGGTATCGCCGAAGGCTTCGGCGAACAGGGTCTGGAAGCGTCGCACGCTCCAGCCGAAATGCCCGGCCAGTTCCGGCACGCGCAGCGGCGCGGCCAGGTTGGCGCGCAGGTAGGCATCGACGGCCATCAGCGGGAACACTTCGCGGTCGGCGGGCATGCCAAGGCGGTCGGCCAGCGCCGCGGCCAGGGTGGCGGCGACTTGCCAGTCGCGCTGCGGCCCGTGTGCCGCGGCTTTTGCGCGCCACGCCGCCAGCGCGCGTACGCGGCTGCCGAAGGCGCCGTCGAGCGCGAAGGTTCGCGGGCGCGCCAGCAACCGCGCGGGCAGCGCTACCGAATGCGCCGGGAAGTCCGCCACCAGTTGCAGGTTGCCGTCGTGGCCCATGTAGTCATGGTGGCTGCCGGCCGGCACGATCAGGCCGGTGCGGTCGTCGACGCGGTAGACGTGGCCGTCGAGCTCCAGCTCGGTGGCGCCGGCCAGGCCGAACAGCAGCTGGTGGTAGCCGTGCTGGTGGCCGTCGGGCTGCGGCTGGTAGCGCCGGTGCTCGACCAGCGGCGCGGCGCGGGCTTCAACGGGCTTCGGCATGTCGCATCCTGCCCGGGGTCTGGCACAGCCAGACGCCGGCCCCGGCCACCGCCATGCCCAGCGCCTGCACCCCGCCCAGTCGTTCGCCGAACAACAGCCAGGCCTGCAGCGCCGCCAGCGGCGGCGCCAGGAACATCAGCGCCGCGGCATTGGCGGCCTGACCGCGCCGCACCAGGCTGACCAGCAGCCAGGTGCCGGCGCCGGACAGGCCGATGGCCGCCCAGGCCAGGCCGGCCCACAGCGCCGGCCCGCCGTGCCAGTGCAGCGGCGCGCTGGCGGCGTGGATCGCCGCCAGCGCGGCGGCGACCAGCATCGCGCCCAGGCTTTGCCAGGCGGCGCTGGCGCGCAGGTCACAGGTGGCGATGGCGGTTTTCTGCAACAGGGTTCCCATGGTGATGGAGACAATGGCCAGCACGCCCAGCAGCACGATCCACGGCGATACCGCTGCAGCAGCGCCGTGCAGGCCGGCCTGCATCGCGGGCGCGACCACCAGCGCGACGCCCAGCGCACCCAGCGCCAGCCCTTGCCAGGTCCGCCTGGAAGGTAGCTCTTTCAGCAGGGGGATGGCAAGCAGCGCGGTCAGCAGCGGCTGCAGCGCGCCCAGCAGGGCCATGATCGCCGGCGGCAGGCCCTGGGCCACGGCGCCGTAGCCGGCGCACAGGTAGATGCCCTGCATCAGCGCCCCGGCCAGCAAGTGGCGCGGCGCCTCGCGCAGCGGCGGCCATGCCGCGCGCGCGGCCAGCGACCACGCCACGAACATCAGCCCGGCCACGGCAAAGCGGCCCAGCAGGAACAGGCTGGTGTCGGCCAGCGGCACGATGGCCTTGCCGACGATAAAGCCGGTGGACCAGATCAGGACAAAGGCTGCCGTGGGCAGCCAGGCGGCGAGGGCAAGGGGGCGCGACATGAAAGCAGGCGTTTCCGCCCGGGGGGGCGGACAGGACAGGGCAAAGCGCAAGGCTAGCGAGGCCCGGCGCCGCTGTCTTGGCAAATCCGGCAATCGCGCTGAAAGCATTGGTAACACTCGCGGGGCGGCGCCGCGTCAACCGGTCCGGGCTTGCCACGTAACATGGAGATGGCGACCGAACCGGACGAGGTGAATCACATGGATCCAACGCAGCACCAGAGACTGCCCGGCCGCGGGCGCCTGCCCGCGTGGCGCGCCGCCGCGGCGCTGGCGCTGGCCGCGTGCCTGGCAGGCTGTGCCCAGTTGCCGGCCGGGACGGGAAACGCCGACGATAAAGGCGCCACGGCCGCCGCCGACCTGCGCTGGCTCAATACCGTCAGCTACGGCGCCGACCAGGCTTCGCTGGACGCGCTGCGCCGGCTGGGCCGCAAGGGCTACCTCGCGCAGCAACTGGCGATGCCGCTGGCCGATCCGCCCGAGCTGGCCGCCGCCATCGCCGCCTTGCCCAGCCTGCGCGACGGCGCCGACGCACAAGTCCAGGCCGCGCGCGAGGCGCGCCAGCGCATCGACACCCTGCCTGACGAGGCCAGCAAGCAGCAGGCACGCCAGGCGCTGAACGCGCAGGGCCGCGAGCTCGTCGCCGATGCCAGCCGGCGCCACCTGCTGCGCGCGTTGTATTCGCCGGCGCAGCTGCGCGAGCAGATGACGTGGTTCTGGATGAACCATTTCAACGTCTACTCGGGCAAGGGCCAGGTCCGGCTGCTGCTGGCCGACTACGAAGAGCGCGCGATCCGCCCGCACGCGCTGGGCCGGTTCCGCGACCTGCTGATGGCCACGGTGACCGCGCCGGCGATGCTGGTCTATCTCGACAATGCCCAGAGCAGCGCCAACCGCGTCAATGAAAACTACGCGCGCGAACTGATGGAGCTGCACACGCTGGGCGTGTCCGGCGGGCCCAGCGGCTCGCGCTATACGCAGCAGGACGTGCAGGAGCTGGCGCGGGTGCTGACCGGTGTCGGCGTGAACCTGCGCGGCACGCCGCCGCCGAAGCTGCCGCCGGCGCGCGCGGGACTGTACCGCAGTGACGGTCTGTTCGAGTTCAACCCGGCACGCCATGACTTCGGCGCCAAGACGCTGCTGGGGCAGCGCATCGAGCCGTCGGGCTTCGACGAAGTGGTGCGCGCGGTGTCGATCCTGGCAAGTGAGCCGGCTACGGCGCGCCATGTCAGTGCCAGGCTGGCTGCGTACTTCATCGCCGACGACCCGCCGCCCGCGCTGGTCGAGCGCATGGCGCAGACCTTCACGCGCACCGACGGCGATATCGCCGCGGTGCTGCGCACCATGCTGCTGGCGCCCGAACTGGAGCGGCAGGGGGGCGCGGCCGCGCGCAAGTTCAAGGATCCGATGGTCTATGTGGTGTCGTCGCTGCGGCTGGCGTATGAGGGCCGCCCGGTGGCCAACCTGCGCCCGGTGATGAACTGGCTGAACCAGCTGGGCGAGCCGCTGTACGGCCACGTCACGCCCGACGGCTACCCGTCGGCGGAAAGCGCGTGGGCCAGTTCGGGGCAGATGGTGCGGCGCTTCGAGATCGCGCGCGGGATCGGCTCCGGGCCGGCCGGGTTGTTCGCCGGCGATAGCACTACGCCGCGCGGCGCGCGCTTCCCGATGATCGGCAACAAGCTGTACTACGAGGCCATCGAAGCCACCCTGGGCCCCGCCACGCGCGCCGCGCTGGCGCAGGCGCCATCGCAGGCCGAATGGAACACCTTGCTGCTGAGTTCGCCCGAATGGATGCAGCGCTGAAGCCAAAGGAGAGCACGCATGCAACGCCGACAATGGCTCAAGACGATGGGAAGCGCCGCGCTGGGGCTGGCGCTGCCCGCCATCGCCTCGCGCGTCTACGCGCTGCCGGCGCAGGCGGGGGCGCGCTTCCTGCTGGTATTCCTGCGCGGCGGCTATGACGCCGCCAGCGTGCTGGTGCCGGCCGGCAGCGATTTCTACTATGCGGCGCGGCCCAATATCGCCATCCGCCGCCCGCCCGCGCCGGGTGCGGACGCCGATCCCAATGCGGCGGTGGCGCTGGCTTCGGCCTTTAGCGCAGACAGCGCCGCGCGTGCCATCGGCGACTGGGCCCTGCATCCGGCGCTGGCGCCGAGCCTGCTGCCGTTGTGGCAGCAGGGCCAGCTGGCCTTCGTGCCGTTCGCCGGCACGCAGGACCTGTCGCGCAGCCACTTCGAGACCCAGGACGGCATCGAGGCCGGCCTGCCCGGCGACGGCACCGACCGCCAGGCACTGGCCGCGCTGCGCGGCAGCGGCTTCCTCAACCGGCTGGCGCAGGCCATGGGCGGACAGGGCGCACCGGTGGCGTTCACCGACGGGCTGCCGCTGGTGCTGGCCGGCCCGCGCGACGTGCCCAATGTCTCGCTGAAGGGCACCGGCCGCGCCCCGTTCGACGCGCGCCAGGCCAGCTTGCTGGCGCAGATGTACCGCGGCACGCGCTTCGAGTCATTGATCGACGAGGGCTTCGAGCTGCGCGAGACGGTCGCGCGCCAGGCGCAGGCCGAGGTGCAGGGCGGCGGCATGGCCGGCGTCGGCCAGGCCACGACGGCATCGCGCCAGCAGGAGATGCAGGCCGCCAGCCGCCGCGCGCTCAGCGCCCGCGGCTTCGAAGTCGAGGCGCGGCGCATGGCGGGGCTGATGCGCGAGCGCTTCAACCTGGGCTTTATCGACGTGGGCGGCTGGGACACCCACGTCAACCAGGGCGGCGCGCAGGGCCAGCTGGCCGGGCTGCTCGACAACCTGGGCCGCGGCCTGTCGGCCTTTGCCGCGGAGATGGGCCCCGCATGGAACCAGACCACCGTGGTGGTGCTGTCCGAGTTCGGCCGCACCTTCCGCGAGAACGGCACGCGCGGCACCGACCACGGCCACGGCACGGTCTACTGGGTGCTGGGCGGCACCGTGCGCGGCGGCCGCATCGCTGGCGAGCAGGTGGCGGTGGAAGCGGCCACGCTCAACCAGAATCGGGACTGGCCGGTGCGCAACGAGTACCGGGCGCTGCTGGGCGGGCTGTTCCGCAGGTTGTACGGGCTGGATACGGGGCGGCTGGCGCAGGTGTTTCCGGGGGTGGCGGCGGGGCGGGAGATTGGGTTGGTGTGACCAGACGGGCAACTGGCCAACATTCGCGTTTCGGGACTTTGAGGGAAAAGTGAGGCGATAAGGGCCCGTCGGCTCATTGCCTTCGCAGGATAATTGGCATATGCTTTGGCATATGCTTAGGAGTTGCTGATGACCCGGATAGACGAAATCCGCCATGTAAGACTGTTTCGCAATGGCCGCAACCAGGCGATCCGCATCCCGCGGGAGTTCGAGTTGCCGGGACAGGAAGCCATCCTGCGCCGTGAAGGGAACCACCTCATCATCGAGCCCGTTGCGGCGATGCCGTTGCGAGCCCTGCTGGCGCAATGGGAGCCTATCGACGTGGAGTGGCCAGCGATCGATAACCTGCCTGCCGAGGATGTCGATCTCTGATGGACTTATTTCTGCTCGATACCAACGTTATTTCCGACGCCATTCGCAATACGCGCGGACCCTGTGCCGGGCGGATTGCTTCGCTTGAGCCTGACAGCCTGTGCACCTCTATCATTGTCGCAGCCGAACTCCGCTTCGGCGCAGCCAAGAAGGGTTCCGCAGCGCTGAGCGAGCGTGTCAGCCATGCCTTGGCGGGTTTACGGGTATTACCGCTGGACGAAGGTGCCGATATTCGCTACGGCGACTTGCGTGCTGCCCTGGAACGCACCGGTCAGGTGATTGGCGCCAATGACATGCTGATAGCCGCGCACGCGCTCTCGCTAAATGCCGTGCTGGTCACCGACAATATTGGAGAATTTGCGCGCGTGAAGGGATTGCGCTGTGAAAACTGGCTGAAACCGACCTAGAAACCGGCGCGCAGTTTTTCGTCCGCCACGAAGCGGCACGATGTTCGCATCAGGCCGGTGCGGCGCCTGGCAGGGGGGCGCTTGCCGGCGCGGGCGCAGTCGTCGGTGACGGATCTGTCGGCGGGGCGCTGTTCCGCGGCGCAGCAGGCACAGGCACCGCTGGCGGGACAGGGGCTGCGGGATGGGCGGAGATACCCGGATACGAGGCCGAACCTGCAGCCCCGGGCGGCACCGCTGCCGAAGCGGCCGGCGTCTCCGCACCACTTGCCGCCGAGGCGTCCGCAGTGAAACCCGGCGGCACCGCCACCACCGTCTCCCCCCGGTCCAGCGCCAGGCTGGATTCATCGTGATCGGCGTCAGCCGCCACAGCCGAGGCCGCGCCCGCGGGCGGCGGCAGTTCGGCTTCCTGCGCCGGCAACGCCGGACGGCGCGGCGCCGGCCGCGGGGCCGGGTTCTCGCTGGCCTTGTCGCGCGTGAACAGCTGGCTGAACCAGCCGCGCAGCTGCGTGCCCAGCGAGGCGAACAAGTGGGTCTCCTCATGCTCGGCAAAGCGCGCCCGGCCGTCGATGATGCGGGCGCGCAGCGCGCGCTGGTAGAAGTCGCCCACCATCGGCAGCGCGCTGTGCGCGCCCTGGCCCCAGTAGTCGCTGCGCAGCGTGATGCGGCTGTCGTTGAAGCCGACCCAGGCGCCCGCCACCAGTTCCGGATGCATCAGGATGAACCAGCCGTCGGCATTGTCCTGGGTGGTGCCGGTCTTGCCGGCGACGTCGGCGCGGATGCCGAAGCGCGAGCGGATGCCGGCGCCGGTGCCGCGGTCGATCACGTCGCGCATCACGTCGAGCAGGGTTTGCGTGGCGGCGGCGGGCAGCGCGTGCTCGGCGCGCGCCGGGCGGAATACCTGCAGCACATTGCCCTGGCGGTCTTCGATGCGCGTCACCATGGTCGGCGCGATGTAGTCGCCGGCATTGGCGATGGTGCCGTAGGCGGCCACCATCTCCTTGAGCGTGACCGGGCTGGTGCCCAGCGCCAGCGACGGCACCACGTCGAGCTGGCTGTCGCGCACGCCCATGTCGCGCGCCAGCCGCGCCACGCGCGCGGGGCCCACTTCCTGCATCAGCTGCGCGGTGATGGTGTTGCGCGAATAGACCAGGCCCTCGCGCAGCGTCATGGCGCGGCCGGTGGGGCGGCCTTCATCGGTGGGACGCCAGACCTCGCCGCCGGCCAGCTCGATTTCCACCGGCTGGTCCACCAGCGTGTCGTCGGGCGTCTTGCCCTCGTCGAAGGCAGCGCCGTAGACAAAGGGCTTGAAGGTCGAGCCCGGCTGGCGGCGCGCCTGCTGCACGTGGTCGAACGCGTCCTGGGTGTAGTCGCGGCTGCCGACCCAGGCGCGGATCTCGCCGTTGCGCGGGTCGATGGCCAGGAAGCCGGCCTGGATGCGGGTCTTGCTCTGGTGCAGCGCGCGCAGGAAGGCGCTGTCTGACATCAGTTGGCGCAGCGCCTCGTCCGGCGCGGTGCCGGCGGCGACGGCGGCGCGGTATTCCGGCGTCTCGCGCACGAAGGCCTGCACCAGCGGCTTGTTGGCGGCCCAGCCCGCGCGCGGCGCCCAGGCGGCGTTGGCGACCGCCTGCAGCCGGTTGCCCTGCTGCACCACGGCCTGCGTGGCCATGGCCTGCAGGCGCGCGTCGATGGTGGTGTGGACCACCAGGCCGTCGGCGTAGATGTCGTAGCCGTTGCGGTCGGCCCAGCCGATCAGCCATTTGCGCAGTTGCTGCGCAAAGTGCGGCGCGGGGCCGGGCGGCTCGGTCTGCCGTTCGAAATCGATGCGCAGCGGGCGCTTTTTCAGCTGCTCGTAGCGCGCTGCGTCGAGCTTGCCGCGCTTGACCATCTGCCCCAGCACGGTATTGCGCCGGTCCAGCGCGCGCTCCGGGTTGAGTACCGGGTTGTAGTAGCTGTTGCCCTTGAGCATGCCGATCAGCGTGGCGCTCTGCAGCACGTCGAGCGTCCGGGCGGGGCGGTCGAAGTAGGTGCGCGCCGCCATCTCGATGCCGAAGGCGTTGTACAGGAACGGCACCGTGTTGAGATAGGTCTCGAGGATCTCGTCCTTGGTGTAGAGCGCCTCGATCTTCAGCGCGGTGATCGCTTCCTTGAGCTTGCGCGTCAGCGTGGGGGCACGGCCGATCTCGTCGGGATAGAGGTTGCGCGCCAGCTGCTGGGTGATGGTCGAGCCGCCCTGGCGGTCGCCGGAAAAGGTATGCAGCGCGGCCGAGGCGATGCGGCGCCAGTCCAGCCCGTGGTGCTGGTAAAAGCGATGGTCCTCGGTCGAGATCAGCGCCGCCACCACGTTGGGCGAGATCTGCTTCAGTGGCACCCAGTCGCGGTTGGCCCACTTGAACACCGCCAGCTCCTTGCCGTCGGCGGACAGCACCTGGGCCGGCTGCTCGGACTTGGCCTTGCGGATATCGCTGATGCCCGGCGTGAACGGGATCAGCGCCAGCACATAGAGCAGCAAGGCCGCCGGGATTGCAGCCAGGCCGGCCAGCAGGCCGCGCCGGGTGGGGCGCAGGGTGCCGGGCCGGGTCAGGCCCGCGCGCGCGGTGCGCGCCGCCAGTCGGGACAGGCCTTGTTGCAGGGGGGCAGGCAATGAAGCCTGGAACGAGGCAAGCAGCGGGGCAAGCCGGGTCTTGATCTCAGCCAGCCTCATGAGGCGAAGCGGTCGAGGCACAGGCGCGGGGCGGCACGGGACACTGGCATTACCGTCGTCGGAAAAGCCTGCATCCTACCAAAACGTTCCCGCCGGTTACAGGGAAAACCCCCATCGGGGCGCGATGCGCCACTTCCTGCTGCCAAGCATAGGTCACAAAGCTTTCATATTGCGCCGCCACAATGCCGGGGCCGCCACTCGTGCGGACGATGCACCGTTGCCGGGTTGCCCGGCTGGGCCGGATCACCATGACGTTCATGGGCGGTCGCGGCCATGGGTCCGGTGCGGTGTCGTGCCTCAAACAGAACACAGAGAAACTACAGTGAAGAAAGCTCTCCTTGCAATGACGGCAGCAGCGGCCGCGTCGGCCGCATCCGGGGTGGCGTCGGCCCAGACCACGTCCAACGTGACGCTCTACGGCATCGTCGATGCCGGCGTCGAAGTGATCAGCAACGTGCCGGGCAGCGGCGGCGCCGAAGGCACGGCCGTGCGCCTGAACTCGGGCAACCTGTCGGGTTCGCGCTGGGGCCTGCGCGGCACCGAAGACCTCGGCGGCGGCCTGAAGGGCATCTTCGTGCTGGAAAGCGGCTTCGACGTCGACACCGGCACCTCGGGCCAGGGCAACCGCCTGTTCGGGCGCCAGGCCTACGTCGGCCTGCAGGGCGGCTGGGGCGCGCTCACGCTGGGCCGCCAGCAGAACGCGCTATACGACCTGTTCGGCGCCTTCGACCCGATGGGCGTGGGCCCGCGCTACTCGCTGAACAGCGTGGACTCGGCCTTCAACGGCCGCGCCGACAACGCCGTCAAGTACACCGGCAAGTTCGGCGGCCTGACCGCCACCGGCTTCTACAGCTTCGGCCGCGACAACACCGAAATCCCGGGCGAGACCAAGGTCGGGCGCAACTTCGGCGGCGGCCTGTCGTATGCGGCGGGCGGCTTGTCGGTCGGCGCCGCCTACGACCAGTTCCAGGGCGGCACGGTGGCGCTGCAGGACCGCGCCGCCAAGCGCGCGGCCGTGGGCGCGGCCTACGCCTTCGGCGGCGCCAAGGTGTTCGCCGGCTACCGCTGGCTGCGCGACGACGGCGTGTCCAGCGCCACCGCGGCCGCGACCCGCAGCAATGTCTACTGGGCCGGCGCACAGTACCGCTTCACGCCGGCGTTCCTGCTGACCGGCGCGGCGTACTACAACGACACCCGCAACAGCGACGCGGATCCGTGGATGTTCGTGCTGTCGGCGGACTACTCGCTGTCCAAGCGCACCGACGTGTACCTGAACGTGGGCTACTCGAAGAACAAGTCCGGCTCGGCGCTGGGCCTGAACGGCGTGGGCACCGTGGTTGCCGGCGAGAACCAGACCGGCGCCACCATCGGCCTGCGTCACCGCTTCTGAGTCTCACCGCCTGATAACCGCCCGGCAGGCTCCATGGCCTGCACGGGCGGGTGCTTGACGCTCATATCGACACCTGCGGCTGTCTTGCGGGGTTCGTTGGGCCGGTTGCGTTGATCGGCCCTTTTTTCCTTTGAGCCGGGGCTTCGCGCTGCCGGCGGGGCAATCTGCTATCCGCAGTCCTACCCGCAGTTCCTACCCGCGGTTCCTGCCCGCGGTTCCTACCGATACCCGGCCGCCCCAATAAACTGCCCGAACCTCTCGCACCAGATCACCACCGCCGCATACTGCGCCGGGTCCACCCCCGCCGGCAACGCCACGGTGAAATTGCCGAAGGTCTTGAGTTCACCCACCTGCAGCGACCGGTTCTTGATCTGCAAGAAGGCCGCCTTGTTGTCGACAAACGTCGGCGCCAGGTAGATCCGGTAATCCGGCCCCGGTGCCACGCTGCCTTCAAAGGCGAGCGCATTGGCCGAGACATGGAGCCGCCCGCTGGCCCAGTGCAGCGCGTCGCTGCCTGGCAGGTCCTTGCGGAAGGTGCCGGAATAGCGCGCCTGTTGCGATACCGCCTGCACCTGCCCGGCACTGGCGCCGGGCTGCGCCGTCAGGATCGGCAGCACGTAGATGCCCGCGGCGAAGCCGGCGGCCAGCATGGCGAGGTGGGACAGGACGAGGATGGCGGGCCGGGCTGGCATGTGTGGCTCCAGAGGGCAGGAAGATGCCGGTATGTCGGCGCCGGTGGCGGAACCTGACAGCGCCCTGGCAATCTGGCGGCCTTTGCACATTCGCAACGGTTTCACCAATCCAACACATGGAAGTGGTTATGATCTGGTAGTTGCCCTGTCGAGAAGCTGCCTATGACCCTCCACGTCACGATCCGCACCATCCGTACCGGCACCATGCAATCCGCGCGCTACCAGGCGCGCGTCTACCTGACCACCGATGCCGAGGCCCTGCCGTTGCTGGCAACGGAGTGGAGCGAGCGCGAGGCCGAAGCCTTCCGTACCGCACAGTTCTGGGCGCAGCGCCACGCTTATGTGGTGTCTAATCCACGCGCAGGAACGTTCTACGGCGTCTCTTGCCGGCGTTGAAGCCGGCCGGCGCATCCCCCGGCGCATCTCTTATCTGACCTGCGTCCCGGACGCGGCAGGCGGCCTGGCGGGCCGTGCGGGAGCCGGCGTGCTGCCAGACTGGCCCATGGCGTCCAGTGCCTTGGCCGCGGCCAGATGTTGCGGAATCATCAGGCCCTGGCGCGCCGTCGCCACGGCGATCTGACCGCCCTGGGCGCTGCCGCGCGCGACCAGGTCCCGCCCATTGCGGTAGACCAGCCGCGTCAGGTCGGCCACTTCGGCATCGGACAGGTCTGGTCCGGTCACCAGCACGGCCGCGGTGGCGATGGTGCGCACCGGCGCGCTCAGGCCGGGATAGGTGCCCGGCGCTATCACTGCGCGGAAATAAGCGGCCTGGCGGCCAACCAGCGCGGCGATGGCCTTTTCGTCCAGCGGCAGCAGCCGCAGCGGCATTTCCGCCAGTGCATCGCGGATGCTGTCGGCGGGCACGCCGATCACCTGGATCACGGCGTCGACCTGGTTCTGGCGCAGCGCGACCAGTCCGGTGCCCAGCCCCACTTCCTCGGCCTTGAAGTCCTTGTCCGCCAGGCCATGCGCGGCCAGCACGCGCAGCGCGGTGCCGCGCGAGGCCGAGCCGCGCTCGCCCACCGCGATGCGCTTGCCGCGCAGGTCCGACACCGAGCGCGCGGTATCGCCGTCGCGCACCAGCACATGCACGGGCTCCGGATAGAGGCTGCCGATGGCGCGCAGCGACGCCTGCGGGCCGTCTCCGGCGAAGGCGTCCTTGCCCTCGTACGCATCCAGCGCGGCATCGCCCTGCGCCAGCGCCACCGAGACCTTGCCCGCACGCAGCAGGCGCAGGTTCTCGTCGCCGCCGTGGGTAACCAGCGGGATCGCGCGCACGCGCGTGCCGGCCACCAGCGCCTGCGCAAAGCGCAAGTACTGGCCGTGCTCGGCGCCCGCGGCGATGGCATAGCCTTCATTGACCCGCGCCAGCCGCGCGCGGATATTGGCGTGCGCGGTGGTCAGCTCCTGCTCGATCACCGCGCGCTGCGCCGGCGAGGCATCCTTCTGCACGGAATCGATCACCTTG
This sequence comes from Cupriavidus taiwanensis, assembly GCF_900249755.1. NCBI lineage: Bacteria > Pseudomonadati > Pseudomonadota > Betaproteobacteria > Burkholderiales > Burkholderiaceae > Cupriavidus > Cupriavidus taiwanensis. The sequence continues at coordinate 1,714,356 of NZ_LT976854.1, read as the reverse complement.
CGCATCGCGTCCAGGATCGCCGCCGGGCCGGTCGGCGTATTGGTGGCGACGGACGGCGCCTCGGCCGGGCGGTAGCCGGCCGGCAGCACGCCGACCCAGCGTTCGCCGTCGCGACGGTACAGCGCGGTGCCGTGGGCGCGGATGATGTCGCCGGCCTTGTTGCCGCCGCTGGTGATGCCGGTGATGCCGCGCGGGCCCGCGCCCAGCGCCGATACCAGCCCGGCCACGCCGGGCGAATCCCAGGCGCCGAAGTCATAGTCGCGCAGCAGCTTCAGCTCGGCGTCGAAATAGACGATGCGGCGCGTTTCACCGGCCGGCGCCTTGGTATCGGCCTGCGAGCCGCGGCGCTCCAGCTCCACCACCTGGACCGTGCCCGGCGGCAGCGCCAGCGCCAGCCGCTCCTCCACGCCGCTGCGAATGCCGTCGGCGGGCGGGCCGCCGCCGCATGCGGCCAGCCAGGCGCTGGCCAGCACGGCGAACAGCAGGGTCAGCAGGGCGCGGCGCATGTCAGGCCCCATCTCAGCCCCCGATCAGCGGCAGCGCCAGCATCATGGTCAGCACGAACGCATTCATCAGGTCGACGAAGAACGCGCCGGCCAGCGGCGTGATCAGGTAGCTGGTGGGCGCCGGTCCGTAGCGCGCGGTGATGGCGCGCATATTGGCCATGGCGGTGGCGGTCGAGCCCATGTTGAAGCCGATGAACGCGGCCGAGCTGACCGCGGCCTCGTAGTCGCGCCCCATGAAGCGGAAGCACACCAGCACCACGTAGAGGATGATGAACACCACCTGCATCGCGATGATCAGCAGGAACGGACCCGCGGAAAGCGCCACGTCGGCCAGGTCCAGCGCCATCATCGTCATCACCAGGAACAGCGACAGGCAGACATTGGTGATCAGGTCGGTGGCGCGGTCGTCGAAGCGCATGCCGGCAAAGGGCAGCAGGTTGCGCAGCGCGATGCCGAGCATCATGCACCACAGGAAGCCCGGGATGGTGATGGCCCCGGTCGGCATCTGCGCGGCAATCCAGCGCCCGCCGATCACCGCGGCGAGGATGCCGGCCAGCGACGCCAGCGCGCCCACGGTGGTGATGGGCGACAGCGCCGCTGCTTCTTCCTCGGTGTCGCCGGCCTCGCGCGCGGTCGAGCGCAGCTGGTAGCGCGAGATCAGGTACTGCGCCACCGGCCCGCCGATGATGCCGCCGACGACCAGGCCGACCGTGGCCACCGTCATCGACAGGTCCATCACCGCCTGCAGGTTGTTGACCTCGGCAAAGCGCTCGGCATAGGCGGCGCCGGTGCCGTGCCCGCCCACCAGCGTGATGGAGCCGCTCACCAGGCCAAAGATCGGGTGCAGGTCCAGCACCCGCGCCATGGCCACGCCCACCACGTTCTGCACCACGATATAGGGCAGCAGGATGGCCAGGAAGATCACCAGCGCCTTGCCGCCGCGCCTGAGCATGCGCAGGTCGGCGCAGAGGCCGACGCCGCCGAAGAACATCAGCAGCAGCACCGGCTTCATGCCGGGATCGATCACCACGCGGAAGTTCACCGTCGCCAGCGCCGTCGACGCGACGATCGCGAACAGCAGGCCGCCGGTGACGGGATCGGGAATGTTGTAGCGCGACAGCACGCCGACGCTGCGGTTGACCAGCGTACCGATCAGCAGCACCACCACGGCGGTCAGCAATGAGGCCAGCAGGTCAAGGTTCATCGGGGGCGTCCTGACGCGTAGCATGCATCACTACGGGTTTTAGTCGGACGTTGGGGAGAAGGCAAGGAAAGGATGGGGCTGGGCAGGGCTGCGGCGTTCTGAGATGCCGAAGTCCTGCTCCCTCTCCCGCTTGCGGGAGAGGGAAGCAAACCGGCAGCGGCGTGCATAACTCAACGCGCCCGCAACGCCTCCACGATATTCATCCGCGCCGCCCGCACCGCCGGCAGGAAGCCCCCCACCAGCCCCATCGCCATCGAGAACGCCAGCGTCTGCAGCGCAATCGCCGGCGTCAGGATAAAGCGGAACGACAGGTCGGCGAAGGTCTGGAAGTTGGTGGTCGAGAACGAGGCGAACTGCATCAGCGCCGCGCAGGCCAGCCCCGCGGCGCCGCCGACCAGCCCCAGCAGCGCCGCTTCGGCCAGGAACGCGGCCAGCACGCTGGCGCGCTGGAAGCCCAGCGCGCGCAGCGTGCCGATCTCCGCCACGCGGTTCGCCACCGACGCGTACATGGTGATCATGGCGCCGATCATCGCCGCGATCGAGAAGATGGTCGACAGCGTGAAGCCCAGGATATTGATAAAGCCGGACAGGGCCTTGGACTGGTCGCTGTAGAACGCCTGCTCGCGCTTGGCCTCGTCGGCCAGGCGCGGGTCGACGTCGAGATCGGCGCGAAAGCGTTCGAACAGCGCCGAATCAGCCAGCCTGACCACCATCGACGAGTACGCGTTGCGCCGGAACGATTGCATCAACTGGTCGACGTCGCCCCAGATCTCGGAATCGAAGCCGCTGCCGCCGGCGTCGAAGTGGCCCACCACGGTCCAGTCGCGCTGCGCAAAGCGCAGGTGCTCGCCGATCTGCACCCCGGCAAAGCCGCCGGCAATGCTGCTGCCGACGATGATCTCGGACGAGCCCGGCCGGAACATGCGCCCCGCCACCAGCCGCACCTGCGGGCGCAGGTCCATGCCCGGCGGCAAGATGCCGCGGATCACCACGTTGGACGGCTGGCCGGTGCTGGCCTTGGTCAGCGAGATCAGCACCACGGCCTCGCGCGACGCCAGCGGCCGGCCGGCGCCGCTGATGGCCACCGCCGGGTGCATCTCGATGATGCTGGCCTGGTCGCGGTTGACCGCGCTCTGGATCTCGGTCTCGGCGCCCTTGCGGATCACGACCACGTTGTCGTGCTCGCCGGTGGTGACCAGGGTTTTCTTCAGGCCGGCGTCGAGCATCAGCATGGTGGCGAAGACGAACACCACCAGCGCCAGCCCCGCCGCGGTCAGCGCGGTGGTCAGGCGCCTGGCCCACAGGTTGCGCGCAATATAGGTCAGCGGGATGGCCACGGCAGTCTTCCCCGCGCTAGCCGATGGCCCGCAGGCCTTCGACGATGCGCACGCGCGCCGCCTGCACCGCCGGCACGATGCCGGCGAAGACGCCCACCGCCAGCGCGCATGCCGCCTGCAGCTGCATGGTCTGCGGCGATACCGTGAACACCGGGAACACGCCGCCCACCGCCTGCTTGAAGGCAGTGGCCACCGGCGGCGTGGCCAGCATGCCGAGCGCGCCGCCGGCCACGCACAGCGCCAGCGATTCGCCGAACACCAGCAGCGCCAGGAAGCCGGGGCCGAAGCCCAGTGCCTTGAGCGTGGCGTATTCGACGGTGCGCTCGCGCGCGCTCATCGCCATCGCGTTGGCCATCACCGCCATGATGATCACGATCACCACGTAGGACACCACGCGGATCGCCGCGATGATCTGGTTCGACATCGCGACAAAGCCCAGCTGGAAGGCCTGCTCGGTTTCGGTCAGGGTTTCGGCCAGCGAATTGCGGAATACGCCGTCGACCTGGCGCGAGATCGCCGCGGTGTTGTCGGGGTTGTCGACGCCCAGCACGTAGACGCCGACCTGGTCGGCCTGGCGCGGGGTGCGCTTGCGCACGGTCTCGTTCAGGTATTCCCAGTGGAACACCATCTGGCGCGTGATGGTGCTTTCGTCGCGCCCGTCCATGATGCCGCGCACCACGAATTCCCAGGTGCCGGGGTAGATGGTGCCCTTGATCGGGATCACGTCGCCGACCTTGAAGCCGAACTGGTCGGCCAGCTGGCGTCCTACCAGCGCGCCCTTGCGGTCGCGCTGGTAGTCGGCGCGCTGCGCCTCAGGCACGATGAATTCGGGGTACAGGTCGAGGTAGTTGTCCGAGACCGCGAACTGCGCGAAGAAGTTCTTGGGGTCGCGATAGACCCCGCCGAACCAGTTGGAGCGCGCCACCAGCGTCACGCCGTCGATGCCCTTGATGCGGTTCTCGTAGCTGAGCGGCAGCGGGAACACCAGCGAGATGGCATTGCGCGTGACCAGCCGCGCGCTCGACGCGGCCGAAGCGCCCGCATACCAGGCATCGATCACGGTCTGCAGCAGCCCGAACGCCAGCACCGCGATCACCAGCCCGAACACCGTCAGCGTGGTGCGCAGCTTGTGCCGCAGCGCATTGCGGGCAATCAGCTTGAGCGCGTACATGGTGACTGGAGGCTACGCCGGTTCGCCACGGATCAGTTCCCCCTTTTCCAGATGCACCAGCGAGCCGGCCGCGGCGGCGGCGTGCGCGTCGTGCGTGACCATGATGATGGTCTTGCCGGCATCGGCATTGAGCCGCTGCATCATCGCCAGGATCTCGGCGGCGGAGGTGCGGTCGAGGTCGCCGGTGGGCTCGTCGGCGACGATCAGCGTGGGGTCGGTGATCAGCGCGCGCGCGATCGCCACGCGCTGCTGCTGCCCGCCCGACAGCTCCGACGGGTAGTGGCTCATGCGGTCGGCCAGGTTGACCATGTCGAGCACCAGTTCCACGCGCGCGCGCCGCTCCGCGCGCGGCAGGCGGGTCAGCATCAGCGGCAGCTCGACATTTTCGAACGCGGTCAGCACCGGCATCAGGTTGTAGAACTGGAAGATAAAGCCGACGTTGGCGGCACGCCAGTCGGCCAGTGCTGCTTCGGGCAACTGCGTGATGTCCAGTCCCGCGACGCGCAGCGTGCCGCTGTCAGGCCGGTCGATGCCGGCAATCAGGTTCAGCAGCGTGCTCTTGCCCGAGCCGGACGGCCCCATCAGCGCGACGAAATCGCCTTCGCCGATCTCCAGCGAGATATCGGTCAGCACCGGCACGGTCTGCACGCCGCGCCGGTAGGACTTGGCGACGTGGTCGATCTGCACCAGCGGCGCGGCGCTCATGCGGGCCTCCTCATGGCTTGGCCGTGCTGACGCGGCTGCCGTCGCCGATCTGCTCGCTCGGCGACAGCACCACCACGTCGCCCGGCTTGACGCCCTGCACGGCCACCAGTTCGCCCAGCTTGTCGCCGGTCTTGACCGTCATCTCGTGCGCCTTGCCGTCGCGGACCACGTAGACCACCTGGCGGCCGTCGCGCGTGGCCACCGCCGCCGGCTGCACCGCGACCACCGGCTCGCGGTCCTGCGCGGTGGCGGCACGCGACAGGAAGGCGATCTTGGCGCTCATGTCCGGCAGCACGCGCGCATCGCGGTCGACAAAGCGCACCTTGACCAGCACGGTAGCCTTGGAGCGGTCCACCGTCGGCACGATGCGCGAGACCTGCCCGGCCAGCCGCAGGCCGGGCAGCGCGTCGAGCAGCAGCTCGCAGGGCTGGTCGGGGCGGATCCTGGCGATATTGGATTCGGCGACATCGGCCTCGACTTCCAGCGTCTCCATGTCGGCGATGGTGACGATCGCCCCCTTGGTGTCGGCGGCGGCGGAGAACGGCGTGATGTTGTCGCCCACGTTGGCATGCTTGACCAGCACCACGCCGTCGAACGGCGCGCGCACCACGGTCTGTTCCACCGCCACCTCGGCCGCGCGCGCATTGGCCCGCGCCGAGGCGATCGAGGCGCGCGAGCTGTTCACCGAAGCCCGCGCCTTGTCATAGCGCGCCACGTCGGCGTCGTACTGGGTGCGCGATATGGCGTTCGGCACGATCAGCAACTTGGAGCGATGCAGGTTCACCTCCGCGTCCTTCAGCTCGGCCTGCTGCAGCGCCAGGTTGGCCTGCGCCACCTGGACCTGCGCCTGCGCCTGCGCGAACGAGGCGGCCACGTCCTTGCTTTCCAGCCGCGCGATGATCTCGTCCTTCTTCACGCGCGAGCCTTCGAGCACGCCCAGCCATTCCAGCCGGCCCTGCGCCTTCGACGCGACCGCCGCCTTGCGCTGCGGCACGACATAGCCGGTGGCGTTCAGCAGCGTGAAGTTCTGCGTGGGGTAGGCGGAGGTGACCGTGGCGGTCTGCACCGGCCGCGGCCCGGCCAGCCGGATGGCAATGCCGGCCAGGACCAGCAGCACCAGCGCGATGGCCGCGTAGCGCAGCCATTTTCGACGGGGGCGGGTGCGGACGCCGGCCGCGGCGGGATTGCGGTCGATCTTGAGCCTGGACAGGTCGTGGTCAGCCACTGCGCGCTTCCTCTCGCTGGGATGGGCGGGGCTGTCAGTATAGCGGTGATAAGGAGGGACTTCGCGACCTGCGCGCCAGCCAACGACCGCTTGTTTGCTCTCTCTCCCGCTTGCGGGAGAGGGTTGGGGTGAGGGCGGGAGCGTCCACGAGGTAAAGGCGATTGGTATGCCAGCGCCGGCCCTCTCCCTCGGCCTCTCTCCCGCAAGCGGGCGAGGGAGCAAGGCAGCTAGTGCTTTCCCTCCACCGCCACCTTCAGCTTGCCCAGCGCAAACTCCCACTGCCGCCCGATCGCTTCCAGCGACCGGCGCGCGGCCTCGAGCTGGCCCGGCTCGAACTGCCACAGGCGCTCGCGTCCGGCGCGGCTGTCATGCACCAGCCCGGCCTGAGCCAGCACCTGCAGGTGCTTGGTCACCGCCTGCCGCGTCATGGCGCTGCCCGCGGTCAGCTGCGCGATCGACATCGCGCCGCCGGCGCACAGCGCCGCCACCAGCCGCAGCCGGGTTTCATCGCCGAGCGCGGCAAAGACGGCGGCGGATTGCCGCAGTTCGGGCGCGTCAGGCAGCGCCGGCGACATGCTTGCGGATATTGTCGACCTGCGCATCCCAGCCGCCGCTGTTGATGCGGAACGCTTCCTGGCGGCGTTCCGGCGCAATCCGGTCAAAGCCGGACTCGACCACCGTCAGCATGGTGCCGCCTTCCACCTCGCGCAGCGTAAATTCCACCAGCGTCGCCGGCTCGTCCGAGTAGACGCGTCCGCGTTCCAGCGGAGCCGGATGCCAGCGCCACGACAGCAGCCGTTGCGGCTCCATGCGGTCCACCTGCACGTCGAACTTCAGGTACTCGTAACCCGGATAGGTGATGCTGCCCACCACATGCGCGCCGGGGGCGAAGGTGGCGCCGTCAAAGCGGACGCCGAACCAGCTGCCGAAGGTATCGGCATCGGTCAGTGCGTGCCAGACGCGCGCCACGGGGGCTTCGATCAGGATGCTGCGTTCGATGCGGTCGGTGTCGGAAGGCATGGGCGGTCTCCTGGGGTGGATCGATGTGCAACTAAGTGGTTGCATATTAGGCGACGCGATCGGTTACCGCAACCGATGCCTTCCGTCCTGCCCGCTACATCCCGCGCCAGACCGGCTTGCGCTTCTCCACGAACGCCTTCAGTCCTTCCTTGCGGTCCTCGGATTCGATCGCCACGGCGGCGATCGGCATCTGCCTGTCCCAGCCCTCTTCGTCGGTCCAGTTGGCGGACTGGAAGATGATTTCCTTGGCGGCGGCGAGGCCGGTCGGGCCGTTGGCCATCAGGCGTTCGGCCAGGGCCAGCGCTTCGCTCAGCGCCTGGCCAGGCTCGACCACCCGGTTGACCAGGCCCACCGCCGCGAAGAAGGCGGGATCCTTCAGGTCGCCGGTCAGCGCCAGTTCCATGGCGATGTGGTAGGGGATGCGCCGCGGCAGCCGGAACAGCCCGCCGCCGATGGCGGCCAGGTTGTGGCGGACTTCCGGCAGGCCCATGCGGGCGTTCTTCGCGGCGACGATCAGGTCGCACGACAGGCACAGCTCCAGCCCGCCGCCGACCGCCACGCCTTCGACCGCCGCGATCAAGGGCTTGCGCGCGGGTCGTTTGAATACGCCGAAGCCGCCGCGCGGCGGACTTTCGCGCAGCTCGCCGCGCGCAGCCGCTTTCAGGTCGGCGCCGGCGGAGAAGTCGCCGCCGGCGCCGGTGACGATGCCGACGAACAGGCTGGGGTCGTGGTCGAGCTGGTCCATGGCCGCGTTCATCTCCAGCGCGGTCTTGCCGTCGCAGGCGTTCTTCACTTCCGGCCGGTTGATGGTGATGACCAGCACATGGCCGTGGCGCTCGGTCAGCACGCGCGGCATAGCGGTGTCTGCATTGGTGTCTGACATGCCGTCTCCTTTACAGGGCGAACGAGAAGCCGCCATTGACCGGATAAGTCTGGCCGGTGATCCAGCTGCTGGCGTCCGAGGCGAGGAAGGTCACCATATTGGCGACGTCGTTGGGCCGGCCCGGGCGCCGGATCACGTATTTCTCCATGATTTTCTTGGTGCGCTCGGGGTCGGCCTTCAGCCGTTCCTCGATGGCCGGGGTCATGGTGGCGGAGATCGCGACGCAGTTCGCGGTGACGTGGTAGCGGCCCATGGCGCGCGCCACGCCGCGCATGAAGCCGGCCGCGCCGGCCTTGGCGCCCGAATACACCTCCAGGTTCGCTTCGCCCATGCGGCCGGCGTCGGAGATGATGGTGATGATGCGGCCCGACTGGCGCGCGATCATGTCCGGTATGGCGGCTGCGGTGCAATGGATCACGCCGTAGAAGTTGACGCCGATGAAGCTGTTCCAGGCATCGGGGCCGGTTTCCCAGAACGGCTTGCGTGCATCGGCGTTGGGCGTGGCGCCGGCGTTGCCGGCGTTGTTCACCAGCACGTCGACGCGGCCATAGGCCTCGCGGGCCCTGGCAAACATCGCCTGCACGCTTTCGTGGCTGGTCACGTCCGCCTGCACGGCGATGGCGCGTCCACCGGCGGCGCGGATTTCCTCGGCCACCGCTTCGGCGCGGTCGAGGAAGTAGTCGTTGACCACCACGCCTTCGGCATCCTGGGCGGCGGCGTGCAGCGCGATCTGGCGGCCGACGCCTTGCCCGGCACCGGTCACCAGCATCACGCGTTCGCTGAGGCTGAGCAGGTTGTTCATACGTTTTTCTCCTTGTCTTTCCAGAAGGGGGCGCGCAGGTCGCGCTTGAGCAGCTTGCCGACGGTGTTGCGCGGCAGTTCGTCGACGATGCGGATGTTGCGGGGGCGCTTGTACGAGGCGAGCTGGCCGACGCAGTGCTCCAGCAGCGCGCGTTCATCGACGCTCAGGCCGGGCTTGATCTCGCAGAACGCCATCACGCTCTCGCCGAACTCTTCATCGGGAATGCCGATGACCGCGGCGTCGGCAACGGCAGGGTGGGTTTGCAGCGCCGCCTCGATCTCGGCCGGGTAGATGTTCACGCCGCCGGAAATGATCATGTCCTTGGCGCGGTCGCTGATGTAGAGATAGCCCTCTTCGTCCAGCCGCCCCACATCGCCGGTGCGGAAGAAGCCGCGTGGGTCGCGCGTGTCGGTGCCGAGCGCCGCGGCGTTCAGGTAGTTGCGGATGACCACCGGCGTCCACGCCCAGATCTCGCCCGTCTCGCCGACAGGTAGTACCTGGCCGGCGGCGTCGCGGATCTCGATGCGCACGTGGCGGTATGGCCGGCCGCTGGAGCCGGGCTTGCGCCCCTGGTCGCCGGCCATCATGCGGCTGACCATGCCGGTCTCGGTCGAGCCGTAGCCTTCGTAGAGGCAGTCGCCAAGATGCGTGATGATCCATTGCTTGAGCGCGTCCGACACCGGCGCCGCGCCCACCGTGATCGACTGCAGCGACGACAGGTCGTGCTGTGCCACCGTGCCGGGCGGCAGCGCGGCCAGCCGCTTGAACATGGTCGGCACGCCGGTCCAGTGGCTCACGCGGTAGCGCTGGATGGCGTCGAGCACCGCAAGCGGGTCGTAGCGCCGGATCATCACCGTGAGCGCGCCGGCCTTCTGCGCCGCCCAGACCTGCGACGGACCCGAGCCGTGGTGCACCGGCATGGTTAGCAGGAAGCGGGCATCTGCCGAGGTGGTGCGGTGCGCGCCGACATCGGCCAGGTACTCGGCCACGATGGGATCGGACATGTCGGCGCTGCCGCGCAGCAGCACGCCCTTGGGCAGGCCGGTGGTGCCGGAGGTGTAGATGATCAGGCCCGGCTGGCCGGCGGAAAACCGTGCCGGGCCGGGGGCGGCGACGAGATCGGTGTAGCGATCGAAGCCGGCGGCGGCCACGTCCAGCGACACCGCGGCCTTCAGCGGCTGGCCGTCAAAGGCCGGCAGCAGCGCGGCCGGGTCGGCGTCGTCGCACAGGATGGCGTTGGCGCGGCTGTTGTTGAGCACGTAGCGCACCTCGGCCGGCGTCAGCCGCCAGTTCATGCCCAGCAGCGAGCAGCCGAGCTTGCCGCAGGCCGCGGCGATGGCCATCCACTCCAGCCGGATCTGGGTACGGACCACGACGATGTCGCCCGGGCCCAGCCCACGCGCGGCGAGGCCATGCGCGAGCCGGTTGGCCTGGTCGTTCAGCGCGGCCCACGTCAGCGCGCGGTCGCCCTCGATGGCGGCGAGCGCGTCGGGCCGCTCGCGCGCCCAGTGCTCGACGGTGCCGGGCTGCGGCGTGCGCGCAGCCTCTGCAGAAACTTGCATGTTGTCTCCTTGGATCCCGGATGGTCACGACAGCAGGTGGCGGGCCAGCACGCGGTACTTGTGCAGCTCGGTCGGACCTTCGTAGATGCGCGCGAGGCGCTGGTGGTTGTACCAGTGCGCCAGCGGGTTATCGAGCGCGCAGCCGGCGGCGCCGTAGAGCTGGATGGCGCGATCGATCACGCGGTCGACCATCTCGGTGCAGGTCATCTTGACCATGCCGGCTTCGATGCGCGTGTCTTCGCCGGCGTCGTGGCGCTCGGCGCTGCGGTAGACCAGCAGGCGGTTCTGCTGGATTTCCACCCAGGAGTCGACGATGGCCGACTGCGTCGCCTGCAGCGTCGCAAGCGGTTCGCCGAAGACTTTCCGCTCCTTGCTATAGGCAATCATCATGTCGAGGCAGCGCTGCGCGATGCCGAGCGCGCGCGCGGCCACGTCGAAGCGCGCCGCCGACAGCGCCTGCTGCGCCTGGCGGAAGCCGCCGCCCTCGCTGCTGACCAGCGCATGCGCCGGCACCCGGCAGTCGTCGAAGATCAGCTCATGCGTGACGAAGCCGCCGAGCATCGGGATCTCGCGCCGGATCATGCCGGGGTTGTCGGCCTCCACCGCGAACATGGAGATGCCGCCGGCGCGCTTTGCCTTGTCGGTGCGCGCCACCACGAAGACCAGATCGGCGTCGGCCACATTGCTGATGAACACCTTGGTGCCGTTGAGTGCCCAGCCGTCACCCTCGCGGCGGGCAAAGGTCTGGATGGCGCCGGCCGGGTCGGCGCCGCCGCCCGGCTCGGTCTGGGCAAAGGCCAGGGCCTTGGTGTCGTTGAGGAAGGGCTCCAGGTAGCGTTCGCGCTGTTCGCCCTGCAGGCCGTACAGGTTGGCCAGGGCCCGGCCGCCGAAGCGCAGCGGCGTCAGGCAGCGGAAATTCTCTTCGGTGATGGCCAGCAGCGTGACCAGCGGTAACCCGGCGCCACCCAGGTCTTGCGGCACCCCCAGCCGCCACAGGCCAGCCTCCTTGGCCGCGCGGCGTCCCGGCGCGTAATCGGCGCGGCTGAGTTTGTCTCCCCGGAGAACACGCGCCTCTAGTGGCATCTGGAAATCGTCGACCAGCCGCCGGACCAGCTCCCGGATGGCGCGCGTCTCCTCGCTGAATGCATACATCGTGGTTCGCTCCTTGTTGGACGGCGTGCTGATATCCCAGCGCGCTAATTTATTAGATAGTGGACTAGGAAATTATGTAAACCTCGGGATAAACCCTAGCGGCCACGACGAAAATCGGCCGAAGTAGGGAAATACCCGCGAATCGATGTGTTTCCTCGATTGGATACTTGCAGTGAATCTAATAAGTTAAGAGACTAAACGGAACGCACCCAACGTTCCGGATACCGTCCCATGCCCGACTTCCTGAAACCCCAGCTCTATGCCCTGCCCGCCGACGGCCGGCCGGTGCTGCGCGGTGGCCGTTGCTGCTGCGGCCATGTGTTCTTTCCCATGCAGGCCTACGGCTGCGAAGCCTGTGGCGCGACCGGCGAGGCGCTGACCCCGGTGCCGCTGGCGGGGCGAGGCCGGCTGGTCGCCTCGGCGCGGGTCATGCTGCATGCGCGCAAGGACCGCGAGCCGCCGTTCACGGTCGTTACCGTCAAGCTCGACGACGGTCCGGTGCTGCGCACCTTGCTCGATGGCAATCCCGAGGCGCCGCTACGCGCAGGCCAGCCGCTCTACGCCACGCTGGCCGAGGTCAATGGCCCCGACGGTCCCGCACTCGACCTGCGCTTCACGCCGACGCCCTGAGTTCCGCCGATCCGAATTCCCGAGTTCCCAATTCCCGAATACCCAAAGGCCCATGCAACGCACCCTCAAGGACATGCGCCCGGTCTACGTGATCGGCGCCGGCTGGCACCGTTACCAGCCGCTCAGCGAAGACACTTACGCCACGCTTGGCCTGGCCGCCGTGCGCGGCGCACTGGCTGACGCCGGCATCGAATGGCCGGCGGTGGAATCCGCCTACTTCGCCAAGGCGCTGCTGCCGATGGCGCCTGGCCGGCCGATGCTGCGCCACCTCGGCGCCACCGGGATTCCGGTGATGCACGTGGAAAACGCCTCGGCGTCGGGCTCGGCGGCGTTTCGCCAGGCGTGCATGGAGGTGGCCAGCGGCATGTGCGACGTGGCGCTCGCGGTGGGGGTCGACAAGCCCGCGCCGGTAACGCGGGCCGAGGCCGCGATGGGCATTGCGCAACTGGCCGAGGACGCCATCGTCCCGTTCACGCACTTCGCCCTGCTGGCCGACCAGTACGCCCAGCGCCACGGCGTGGACCAGGAAGACTTTGCCCGCGTGGCCGTGAAGAACCACGGCAACGGCGCGCGCAACCCTCACGCCCACCGGCAGCAGGCCCGCACGCTGGACGAGGTGCTCGGTGGCCGCCCGGTGTCCGGCAGCCTGACCACGCTGCAGTGCTGCCCGGTGGGCGAGGGCGCGGCGGCGGTGATCGTCGCGTCCGAAGACGCCATCCGCCGCCTCGGCGTGGGCGGCGGCAAGCCGGTGCGCGTGACGGCCTCCGCTGCGCGCAGCCAGCGGCTGTATGAAGACGCCACCCGCTTCGACGCCAACCTGACCGAGGAAACCACGCGCCTTGCGCTGCAGCAGGCCGGCCTGCGTCCGGAGCAGATCGACGTGCTCGAACTGCACGACGCGTTCACCGTGGAAGAAGTCGAGTATGTCGAGGCCATGGGCCTGTGCGGCGCCGGTCGCGCCGTGCCGCTGCTCAAGGAGGGCGCGTGGGACATCGGCGGGCGCTGCGCCGTGAATCCGTCGGGCGGGCTGATCGCCATGGGCCACCCGATCGGCCCGACCGGTATCGGCCAGATCGGCGAAATCGCGCTGCAGTTGCGCGGCGACGCCGGTGAGCGCCAGCACGCCGGCGCGCGCGTGGGCCTGGCGCACATGGTGGGCGTGGGCGCGGTGTGCTACGTGCATACGCTGCAGCGCGATTGAGCCGCGACGGCGCGCGGCCAGCGGCGCGCCGGCCTGGCATCGGGGAAGGAATCCGCGCACAGACGCGGCAGCAGGAGCACCGGCAGGCGCCAGACCGGCCGGGCATCACCAAAGGAGACAACATGGGTTGGACAAGACGCACGCGCCATCCGCTGGCGCGCGCCGGTATCGCGCTGATGGCGGCGCTTGCCGGCGCGGCGGCAGCTTCGGCCGCCGAAGACCCCGCCCCGCGCCGCGGCGGCACGCTGACGGTCGGGCTGGCGCAGGACCCGGCCGTGGTCGACCCGATCCGTACCGGCACCTTCACCGAGCGGCAATTGTCGACGCCGGTCTATGAATCGCTGTTCGACATCGACACCCGTGGCCGGGCGGTGCCGTGGCTGGCGCAAAGCTACACCGTGTCCGAAGACGGGCTGCGCTACCGCATCCGCCTGCGCCAGGGCATCCGTTTCCACGACGGCACCCCGTTCGACGCCGAGGCGGTGGTGGCCAACCTGCAGCGCACGCGCAACCCGGCCAACCGCTGCCGCTGCCTGAGCAGCATGCGCGAAATCCGCGAGGTGCGCGCGCTCGATGCGTCCACCGTGGAATTCGTGCTGAACGAGCCCAATGCCGCGCTGCCGACGGTGCTTGCCGATGCCGCGGGCATCATGGTCTCGCCCACGGCCTTCAAGGCCGACCCGGCCGGCATCGGCACGCGCCCGGTCGGCACCGGCCCGTTCCGCTTCGTCGAATGGGTGCGCAACAGCCGCTTCGTGGTGGCCCGCAATCCGGACTACTGGCGCCCCGGCGAGCCTTACCTCGACCGCGTGGTGTTCCGCGGCATGCAGAACCCCGAGACCCGGGAATCGGCGTTCCTGTCAGGCCAGACCGACATGATCCTGCAGCCCACCGCGCGCTTCGTCTACACCATCCGCACCGACAAGCGCGTGGCGCTGTACTACCCGGACGGCTTCGGCACCGAGGGCGTCTACTTCAATTTCAACCAGCCGCCGCTGGATGACCTGCGCGTGCGCAAGGCCGTGGCCCACGCCATCGACCGCCCGCTGCTGGCGCGCACGCTGGGCTTCGGCGTGCCGACCCTGGCCTACAGCCCGTTCGGCAAAGGCGTGGCCGGCATCACCCAGCCCACCGATGTCTATCCGGCCTACGACCTGGCCCGCGCCAGGGCACTGCTGGCCGACTACGGCAAGCCCGTGTCGTTCACGCTGCAATACAACAACAGCCCCGACACCCGCAACCTGGCGCAGGCGCTGCAGCAGATGTGGGAAGAGGCCGGCATCAAGGTCGAGCTGGTGCCGTTCGACCAGAACCGGCTGGTGCAGAACATGAGCTCGCACCAGTTCGAGGCCAGCATTTACCGCTTCACCGGCCGGGCCGACCCGCATTCCAACGCGTTTATCTTCTTCCACTCGCGCTTCGCGCCGGTCAAGCCGAGCAGCAACTACGGCGGCTACCGCAACGCCCGCGCCGACCGCCTGCTGGAGGACGGCATGCGCACCAGCGACCCCGCGCGCCGCGCCGCGATCTACAGCGACTTCGCCCGCGTGCTGGTGACCGAGGTCATGCCCTACGCCTTTCTCTACAACGTGGGCGACACCATCGCCGCGCGCAAGACCGTGCGCGGCATTACCGTGGTGCCGGATGGCCTGGTCCGCTTCGGCGGCATCTGGCGCGAAACAGGAGGCCATGCGCGATGAAACTCAAACGCTTGCTGACCGGCTTGCTGACCGTGGCCGCCACCCTGGTTGCGGTCTCCATGGTGAGCTTCCTGCTGGTGGCGCTGCTGCCCGGCGATATCGCCCTGATCATCCTGGGCGACGCCGCCACGCCCGAGCGCGTTGCCGCGCTGCGCCACGATCTCGGGCTGGACCAGCCGCTGCCGCTGCGCTACCTGAGCTGGCTGTGGAACGTGCTGCAGGGCGACCTCGGTCACGCCATCCATTCCGGCGAGGCCACGCTGGACGTGATCCTGTCGCGCCTGCCGGTGACGGTCGAACTGGTGCTGCTGACGCAGGTCGTCGCGCTCGGGCTGGCGGTGCCGCTCGGCATCCTCAGCGCCTACCGGCGCGGCAGCAAGCTGGACCACGGCGTGCTGGCCGGCTGCCTGGCGCTGCTGTCCACGCCCGCCTTCGTGCTGGCGCTGGGGCTGGTCTACGTGCTGGCGCTCAGGCTGCAGTGGCTGCCGGCCACCGGCTACGTCAGCCTGTCGGAAAGTCTCTCCGGCAACCTGGAGAGCATGGTGATGCCGGTGCTGTCGCTGGCGCTGATCGAAGTGCCGGTCTACCTGCGCCTGCTGCGCAGCGAGATGGTCGGCACGCTGCAGCAGAACTACATCGCGCTGGCGCGCGGCATGGGCCTGCCGACGTGGCGCATCCTGTTCGAGAACGCGCTGCGGCCGTCTTCGCTCAACCTGATCACCGTGGTCGGCGTCAACATGGGCCGGCTGATGGGCGGCGCCATCGTCATCGAGACGCTGTTCGCGCTGCCCGGCGTGGGGCAGTTGCTGGTCGAGTCGATCTACCAGCAGGAGTACCTGATGACGCAGGGCATCGTGCTCTTCGTCGCCATCCTGTTCATTCTCGTCAACCTGCTGACGGACCTGGCCTACGCGCTGGTCGACCCCCGTCTGCTCCGCGATGCCGAAGGCTGACCATGCGCCGATCCTCGAAGCTCTACCTGTTCTCGGTGGCCTGGCTGGTGCTGGTGGCCGGCGCCACGCTGCTGGCCGACTGGCTGCCGCTGCGCGACCCCATGCGCCTGCACCTGGCCGACATGCTGGCGCCGCCCGGCGCCAGCCGCTGGTTCGGCGCCGATTCGCTCGGCCGCGACGTGCTGGCCCGCACGCTGTACGGCTTTCGCATCACCGCCGTGGTCAGCCTGGGCTCGGTGGCGCTGGCGCTGCTGATCGGCGGCACGCTGGGCGTGTGCGCGGGATACTTCCGCGGCTGGGTCGAGCGCGCCATCCTGATGCTGTCGAACGTGATGCTGGCGTTTCCGCCGCTGGTGCTGGTGATCGCCATGGTGGCCTATCCCGGGCCGCCGCTGGTAAAGGTGGTGGTGGCGCTCGGCATCGTGTTCGTGCCGGCGGTGATCCGTATCGCCCGCGCCAACACGCTGCGGCTGGGTGAGCAGCAGTTCGTCACCGCCGCGCGGGCGGCCGGCATGGGCCATGCCCGGCTGATCGTGCGCGAACTGCTGCCCAACCTGGTGCCGGCGCTGCTGGCCTACAGCCTGCTGCTGCTTGCCATCGGCGCCCTTGCCGAGGCCGCGCTGAGCTTTCTCGGGCTCGGGGTGCCGCCGCCGGCGCCGTCGCTGGGCTCGATGATGGCGAGCGAGCAGTCGCGCGTGGTGGAGGGGCCGCATGCGGTGTTCTTTCCCGCCGGCATGCTGTTCCTGACCATATTCGCGCTCAACCAGGTGGGCGAAGAACTGCAGCGCCGTCTCGACGGCAGGGCGAGGGCCGCATGATCACAACCAATTCCGCATCCGCAAGCAGGCCGCTGCTGGAAGTCGCCGACCTGCAGACCGAATTCGTGCTGCCGCAAGGCGTGCTGCGCGCCGTCGACGGCGTGTCGTTCACGCTCGAAGCCGGCAAGACGCTCGGCGTGGTGGGCGAATCGGGCTCGGGCAAGTCGGTGCTGGCGCGCAGCCTGATCGGCCTGCTGCCGGCGGGCGTTGCCCGCACCCCGGGCGGGCGCATCGATTTCAACGGGCGCGACCTGCGCCAGCTTGGCGAGCGCGACATGCGCGCCGTGCGCGGCAAGGAGATCGCCATGATCTTCCAGGACCCGCTGACCTCGCTGAACCCGGTGCTGACCATCGGCCGACAGCTCGAGCAGGTGCTGCGCCAGCATACCGACCTGCCGGCGCGCGCCGCGCGCGAGCGGGCGGTGGAGCTGCTGGACGACGTCGGCATCGCCGATCCGCGCCAGCGTGCCCGCGAGTACGCCCACCGGCTGTCGGGCGGCATGCGCCAGCGCGTGGTGATCGCCATCGCGCTGGCCTGCGCGCCGCGCCTGCTGATCGCCGACGAGCCCACCACCGCGCTCGACGTCACCGTGCAGGCGCAGATCCTGGACCTGCTGCGCCGCCTGCAGCAGCGCCACGCCATGGCGATGCTGCTGATCACCCACAACTTTGGCGTGGTCGCCGAAATGTGCGACGACGTCGCCGTGATGTACGCCGGCCGCATGGTGGAGCAAGGCAGCGTCGCCGACGTGCTGCAGCGCCCGCGCATGCGCTATACGCACGCGCTGCTGCAGTCGGTGCCGCGCGCGGATGCCGAACCGCATGCCCGCCTGCCCGCCATCCCGGGCCAGCCCCCCGACCTGACCGCGCCGCCCGCCGGCTGCCGCTTCGCCCCGCGCTGCGCGGCACGGGGCGGGCAATGCGACAGCGCCGCCCCGGATACCCGGCCCGCCGGCGGCGGCCATTTCTACGCCTGTTGGCACCCTGTGCAGGAGACCTGACGTGACCGCCCGACTTCCTACCCCGGTGCAAGACACCGTCACGCTGGTGCGCGCCCGCAACCTGGTGCAGACCTACCATGCCAAGGGCGGCCGGCGCGTGCAGGCGCTCTCGGACGTCTCCTTCGACCTGCGCCGCGGCGAAACGCTCGGCGTGGTGGGCGAGTCCGGCTCGGGCAAATCGACCCTGGCGCGCGCGCTGATGGCATTGCCGGCGCCGCAGTCCGGCTCGGTCGATTTCGACGGCGTGCCGCTGGCCCAGGCCCGCGGCGCCGCCTTGCGCAGCCTGCGCCGGCGCATGCAGATGGTGTTCCAGGACCCGCTGTCATCGCTCAACCCGGGCCAGCGCATCCTCGACATCGTGCAGATGCCGCTGGTGGTGGCGGGCGAGGGCAGCGCCGCCGAGCGCCGCGCCCGCGCCGCGCAGGCGCTGGCGGACGTGGGGCTCGATGCCGGCGTGGTCGGCGCCCGCCGGCCGTGGGAGCTGTCCGGCGGCCAGTGCCAGCGCGTCAGCATCGCCCGCGCGCTGGTGCTGCGCCCGCAGCTGCTGGTGTGCGATGAACCGGTCTCGGCGCTCGATGTCTCGGTGCAGGCGCAGGTGCTCAACCTGCTCGAAGACGCCAAGGCGGCCCATGGCCTGACCCTGCTGTTTATCTCGCACGACCTGGGCGTGGTGCGCAGCATCAGCGACCGGGTCATGGTGATGTATCTTGGCAAGGTGTGCGAACTGGCGCCGGCGGGCTCGCTTTACCGCGCGCCGCGCCATCCGTACACTGCCACGCTGCTGGCCTCGGTGCCGTCGCCGGACCCTGCGCGGCGCCTGCTGCGGCCGGTGCTGGCGCACGGCGAGACGCCGTCGCCGCTGGACGTGCCATCCGGCTGCCGCTTCCGCACGCGCTGCGCCAGCGCCAGCGCGCGCTGCGCGCAGGAAGCTCCCGCGCTGCAGGCGTGCGCGGACGCGCCCGGGCACGCCGTTGCCTGTCATCACCCGCTGCCGCTGTCATGACCATGGACAGCGCTGCCAGACATTCAGAGAGTCGCCATGAGTTTGCAGTCCGATTCCGACGCCCGCGCCCAGCACCCGGCCTCCGCGGCCCCCGCGGCCGATGCTGAAAGCAAGACCAACGCCGAGCTGCGCGAGGCCGCCATCAGCCGCATGATCCACGTCGCGATCCAGCTGATCGCCAGGAATGGCGCGTCCCGGCTGTCGCTGGTCGACGTGGGGCGCGAGGCCGGCTACAGCCATTCGCTGCCCAACTATTACTTCAAGAGCAAGACGCGGCTGCTGCTGCAGGTCTACCAGTACATCGTCGACCGTTTCCGGCGCCGCTTTGCGCAGTGGTCGCGCGAGCACAGCCCGGTGCGCGTGCGGCCGGGGCTGACCAACCTCGAAGCCACGGTGCGCGCCTATGTCGGCATGGCCGGTGCGGACCCGGTGCCGTCGCGCGCGCTGCACATCCTGTGGGGCGAGTCGTTTTCGTCGATGCCCGAGCTGCAGCAAATGGCGCGGCCCATCAATGCCGAGAGCGTCGCGGCGTTCGCCGCGCAGGTGCGCATCGGCATTGCGCGCGGCGAGATCGCCAGCGACGTCGACCCGGAGATGTTCGGCCTGATCCTGCTGGGCACGCTGCGCGGCGTGACCGCGCAATCGCTGATCGATCCCGAGCACGTGGACCTTCCCGCGCTGGGCGAAATGCTGATCCGCATCTTCCGGCAGGGCATCGTCGCGCCGGCGGCGCCTGCCAGCCCCGACGCGGCGGCCCCGGAGGCCCCGGACGCTGCCGCGCCGGCGCCGCTGCCTCCCGACTGAATCCCCAGGAATCCATCGCCATGACCTTGCCCGCCTCGCTCTCCGGCCGCCTGCGGCTGCCCCTGATCGCCGCGCCGATGCTGCGCGTTTCCGGCCCCGAGCTGGTCTCGGCCGCGTGCCGCAGCGGCGTGATCGGATCGTTTCCTACCGTCAACGCACGCTCGGCCGAAGAACTGGATGCGTGGCTCACGCGGGTGGCCGCGGACTGCGCCGAAGCCGAAGCCCCGACCGCCCCGGCCTGCCCCAACCTGATCATGCGCCGCAAGCCGGAGATGCTGGCCGAAGACGTGGCGATCCTGGTCAGGCACAAGGTCGAGATGGTGATCGCCAGCGTCGGTTCGCCGGCGGCGGTGGTCAAGCCGCTGCACGACGTCGGCTGCATGGTGCTGGCCGACGTGGCCACGCTGCGCCATGCCGAGAAGGCGCTGCAAGCGGGCGCCGACGGGCTGGTGCTGCTGACCGCCGGCGCCGGCGGCCAGACCGGCTGGCTCAATACCTTCGCTTTCGTACGCGCGGTGCGCCAGATGTTCGATGGCCCGCTGGTGCTGTCGGGCGGCATTTCCGACGGCGCCGCGCTGTGGGCGGCGCGCGTGCTGGGCTGCGACCTCGGCTGCATGGGGACGCGCTTTATCGCCACGCCCGAGAGCATGGCCAGCGACGCGTACCGCCAGATGCTGGTCGACAGTTCGCTCGACGATGTCATGCTGACGCAGGCTTTCACTGGGCTGGACACCAATATGCTGCGCCCGTCGGTGGTCGCCGCCGGCCTCGATCCCAAGGCGCTGGCAGGCCCCATCACGCCGCAGCGGGCCGCCGAGCTGTACAGCGAGCACCACAACGGCGGGCGCGCGCCGCGCCGCTGGGTCGATATCTGGAGCGCGGGCCATTCGGTGTCGGGGGTCGACGCGGTGCGGGACGTGGCCGGGCTGGTGGAGGAGCTGCTGTCCCAGTACAAGGCTGCGCAGCACGACACCACCGGCCTGCTGGCCGCGGCCTGACGCCATGGACGCACGCGCCACCGGCCCGACGCCGGACTCCGTACTGCAGACCCGCCTGACCGCGCTGCTGGGCATCCGCCACCCCATCCTGCTCGGCGGCATGCATCACCTCGGCACATCCGGCGTGGTCGCCGCGGTCGTCAACGCCGGCGCCATGGGCTTCATCACGGCGCGTTCGTTCGAATCGCTGGACGACTACCGC
Organism: Cupriavidus taiwanensis; assembly: GCF_900249755.1. Lineage (NCBI taxonomy): Bacteria > Pseudomonadati > Pseudomonadota > Betaproteobacteria > Burkholderiales > Burkholderiaceae > Cupriavidus > Cupriavidus taiwanensis. The sequence goes on along the minus strand of NZ_LT976854.1, from coordinate 1,693,479 downwards.
GCCGACCTGCGCCGCTGCCGCACGCTGACCGGCGGGCTGCCGTTCGGCGTCAACCTGACGATGTCCCGGCGCGAGGACTACAACCGGCTGGTGCCGGACTGGATCCGCATTGCCTTCGAGGAGGGTGTGCGCCTGTTCGAAAGCGCCGGCAGTTCGCCCGAAGCGCTGGTCGGCCCCATCCACGACGGCGGCGGCATTCTCGTCCACAAATGTCCGAGCGTGCGCCACGCGGTGACCGCGCAGCGGCTGGGCGTCGACGCGGTGGCGCTGGTGGGGCTGGAGGAGGGCGGCCACCCTGGCGCCAACCAGTTGTCGGCCTTCGTCAATGGCGCCTTTGCGCTGGAGCGGCTGGACCTGCCGCTCGTGATCGGCGGCGGCATCGGCAGCGGCCGGCAGATCGCGGCCGCGCTGGCCTTGGGCGCCGACGGCGTGGTGATGGGCAGCCGCTTCATGGTGGCCAGCGAAATCGCCGCGCACGATGCGCTCAAGCACCGCATCGTCGCGTCGGACGAGCATTGCTCGACCACCATCCTCGGCAGCCTGGGCGATACCTGGCGCGTGCTCGCCAACGACAGCGCGCGTGCAGTGCAGCGCCTGGAGGCGCAAGGGGCGAGCGATCATGCGGCCTTCGGCGACCTGATCCTGTCGTCGCGCACCCGGCAGCGCGTCTATCAGCGCGGCGAGGTCGAGGCGGGCATCGTCTCGCTCGGTCCGGCGGGCGGTTTCGCCGATGCGATCGAACCCGCCGGCCGGATCGTGGCGCGGCTGGTGGCCGATGCGCGCGCCGCGTGCGACGCGCTGGCTGGCCGGAGGGTGGGGTTGCCGGCGTGAGCGGCGTCATTCCCGCTGGCGCATCCATGACCGGCGCGTCGCAGGACGTCAGCCCCTGACGGGGTGCAAACGCTGGCCGGCAGCCGTGACAGGCGATTACGGGGCGGCAGACATGCCGCCCCTTTTTTTTGCTTTGTCTCAATGACGGCGTCGCGACGGAAAGTCCGGCGCTGGCGGGCGGCACGTTTATCGAGCTGCAAGGCTGCAACGATGTAACGATGTAACGATTGTTGCATTGATAAGCGTGCATTGCGGTATCACTTTTGTTGGAACCCGCATCTTATTTTGTTTCCTTCTAACCGGGGAGAGAAACAAATGTTGCATTGCCTTGGGCCGTGCCCCTATACTGCAAACGCGTAGCCGGGTCCAACCCAGGTACTGAACGGGATAACGAGATGCAAGAGCAAAGGCAGCAGCAAAAGCGACGGTTCATGGCCACCCTGTTGTGGCTGGGCGCCGCGGGCTTGGCTGGCCCGGCAATGGCCGACAGCTATCCGTCGCGCCCGATCCGCCTGGTGGTGCCGTCAGCCGCCGGCGGCAGTCCCGACGTGCTGATGCGCGCACTGGGCGCCGAAGTCGGCAAGTCGCTGGGCCAGTCGTTCGTGATCGACAACAAGCCCGGCGCTTCGGGCGTGATCGGCATCTCCGAACTGGAACGCGCCGCGCCTGACGGCTACACGCTCGGCTATGCCAACAACGTGACGCTGTCGATCAACAAGAGCACCTTCCGCAAGCTGCCGTACCGGCCCGATGCCTTCGTGCCGGTGGTGCTGCTGTTCAAGGTGCCGAATGTGATCGCGGTCAAGCCGGAGATGCCGGTGAAGACCTTTGCCGAGCTGGTGGCCTACGTCAAGGCCAACCCGGACAAGGTCACCTATGCCTCGCCGGGGCAAGGCACGTCCGGCCACCTGACCGGCCAGCTGCTCGCGGACAAGGCGGGGCTGGCCTGGACGCACGTCGGCTACAAGGGCAGCCCGCAGGCCGCCACCGATGTGATGGGCGGCCAGGTCAATGTGCTGATCGACAACATGCCGACCATCCTGCCGCTGATCAAGGCCGGCAAGCTCAAGCCGCTGGCAGTGACCAGCCTGGCGCGCTCGCCGCTGCTGCCGGCGCTGCCCACCATCGCGGAGTCCGGCGTGCCGGGTTTCGAAGGGGTGGCCTGGGGCGGCCTGGTCGCGCCGCAAGGCACGCCCGCCGGGGTGGTGGGCAAGCTCAACGGCGCCTTCAACCGCGCGCTGGCGGATCCGGCCATCAAGGACAAGTTCGCCGCGCTGGGCGCCGAGACGGTCGGCGGCACGCCGCAGGCACTGGCCAGCTATGCCGCGCGTGAAACCGACAAATGGGCGGCCGTGGTCAGGCAGGCCGGCATCACGCCGCAGTAAGGCCCGCCGACGAGACAAGGATTGACGATGGCATCGCAACCAGCCGCGCCCAGGCGCGCCGACCTGATCTTCCGCAACGCCACGGTGGTGGACGGCACGGGCGCAACCCGCCGCGTGGCCGATGTGGCAGTCGCGGGCGACCGCATCGTCGCCGTGGGCGGCTGCGCTGACATGACCGCGGAACATACCGTGGACGCAGCCGGCCGCGTGCTGGCGCCGGGCTTTATCGATGCCCACACGCACGACGATGGCTACCTGCTGGTGCATCGGGACATGACCCCCAAGGTGTCGCAGGGCATCACCACGGTGGTGACCGGCAACTGCGGCATCAGCGTGGCGCCGCTGATCAGCAGCGCGCCGCCGCAGCCGCTGGACCTGCTGGGGCCGCCCGCGCTGTTCCGCTTCGATACCTTCGCGCAGTGGCTCGACGCGCTGCGCGCGACGCCGGCCAATGTCAACGTGGTGCCGCTGCTCGGGCATTCGACGTTGCGCGTGCGCGCGATGCCGGAGCTGAACCGGGCCGCCAATGCAGCGGAAATCGCCGCGATGCGCGATGAGGTCAGGCTGGCGATGGAGGCGGGCGCCTTCGGTGTCTCGACCGGCACGTTCTATCCGCCCGCCGCAGCCGCCACCGAAGCCGAGATCATCGCCGTGTGCGAGCCCGTCCGCAGCCACAGCGGCATCTATTCCACCCACCTGCGCGACGAGACCGACGACATCGTGCCGTCGATCGAAGAAGCGCTGCGCATTGGCCGCGCACTCGACTGCCCGGTGGTGTTCTCCCACCACAAGGTCGCGGGCAAGCGCAACCACGGGCGTTCGGTCGAAACCCTCGGTCTGCTGGCTGAAGCCGCACGCCTGCAGCCGCTGTGCCTGGACTGCCATCCCTATCCCGCGACCTCGACCATGCTGCGGCTGGACCGCGTGCGCCAGTCCACGCGCACCATGATCACCTGGTCCACCGGCTACCCGGCCGCGGGCGGCCGCGACTTCCACGAACTGATGCAGGTGCTTGGCCTGGACGAAGACGCGCTGCTGGCAAAGCTGCGCCCCGCCGCGGCGATCTACTTCATCATGGATGAGCGCGACGTCGAGCGCATTGCGCAGTTTCCGCTGACCATCTTCGGCTCCGACGGCCTGCCGTTCGATCCGCGCCCGCATCCGCGGCAGTGGGGCACCTTCCCGCGCATCCTCGCGCGCATGGTGCGCGAAGACCGGCTGATGACGCTGGAAACCGCAATCCACAAGATGTCCGGGCTGGCCGCGCAGCAATACGGGCTGGCAGACCGCGGCCGGATCGCGCCGGGCGCGTTTGCCGACCTGGTGCTGTTCGATGCGGACCGGGTGCAGGACCATGCCACCTTTGAAGACCCGCTGCAACTGAGCACCGGCATCCACGGCGTCTGGGTCAACGGCGCCAGGGTCTGGGAACAGTCCACGCAGGCGCACAGCGAAGGCAGCGCACTGCCCGCCTTTTCCGGCCGCGTGCTGGAGCGCCGCCCCACCGACACCAATTCTGCTCTGCGCCGCTGACGCGCGGCACCACCACCACACCATCATGACCCACGTATTCCATCGCAATCCGCGCCAGAAGCTGCCCGTTGCCGTTGCCGGGCAGGGCATCGAACTGATCGACAGCGAGGGCCGGCGCTATCTCGACGCCTCCGGCGGTGCCGCCGTGTCGTGCCTGGGGCACGGCCATCCGTGCGTGATCGAGGCGATCAAGGCGCAGCTGGACACCATCGCTTACGCGCACACCTCGTTCTTCACCACCGAGGTGTCGGAGACGCTGGCGAATACGCTGGCACAGGCCGCGCCGGGCGATCTCGACCATGTGTACTTCGTCTCGGGCGGCTCCGAGGCGGTGGAAGCGGCGCTGAAGCTGGCGCGCCAATACTTTGTCGAAGTGGGGCAGCCCGCTCGCCGCCACTTCATCGCGCGCCGCCAGAGCTATCACGGCAACACGCTCGGCGCGCTCGCCATCGGCGGCAACGCCTGGCGGCGCGAGCCCTTCCTGCCGCTGCTGGTGCCGGCGCACCACGTGTCGCCGTGCTACGCCTACCGTGACCGGCACGCGGGCGAGAGCGATGCACAGTACGCGCAGCGCCTGGCCGACGAACTCGAAGCCAAGATCCTGGACCTGGGCCCTGAAACCGTTGCGGCGTTCGTTGCGGAGACCGTGGTCGGCGCCACCGCCGGCGCGGTGCCGCCGGTGGGGGACTACCTGAAGCGCATCCGCGCGGTGTGCGACAAGTACGGCGTGCTGCTGATCCTCGATGAAGTGATGTCAGGCATGGGACGCACCGGCTACCTGTTCGCTTGCGAAGAGGATGGCGTGGTGCCGGACATCGTCACCATCGCCAAGGGCCTGGGCGCGGGCTACCAGCCCATCGGCGCGATGCTGTCGACGCGCCGGATCTATGACGCCATCGTCGGCGGCAGCGGCTTCTTCCAGCACGGCCACACTTATATCGGCCATGCCACCGCCTGCGCCGCGGCGCTGGCGGTACAGCGCACCATTGTCGAGGAAGGGCTGCTGGCCAACGTGCTGGCCCGCGGCGAGCAACTGCGCAGCCGCCTGAGCGAGGCGCTGGGCGAGCACCCAAACCTGGGCGATGTGCGCGGACGCGGCCTGTTCGTCGGCGTGGAGTTCGTCGCCGACCGCGACAGCAAGGCCACGCTCGATCCCGCGCTGAAGACGCATGCGCGGCTGAAATCGGCGGCGATGCAGAATGGTTTGCTGGTCTATCCGATGGGCGGCACGGTCGATGGCGTGCATGGCGACCACGTGTTGTTCGCGCCGCCGTTTATTTGCACGGCGGGGGATATCGACCGGATTGTGGAGCGCTTTGCGGCGGCGGTGCAGACGGTGTTGCCGGCGAACGTCACGGTCTGAACGACTGAAAAGCACCGCTTGCTGCCGGTTTGCTCCCCTCTCCCGCTTTGCGGGAGAGGGGAGCACGCAATCTGGAGTTTGGAAGGCCGAGGCCAATTGAAGCCGCTGCCGGTTTGCTCCCCTCTCCCGCTTGCGGGAGAGGGGCCGGGGGTGAGGGCCGGCGCTGGCAATAGCGACAGCTTTCACTTCGTGGAAGCTCCCGCCCTCACCCCAACCCTCTCCCGCAAGCCGGAGAGGGAGTACACAAGCGGGGATTTGGAAGGCTCGCGGTGACGTTGCTGCTTCGGGTTTGCTCCCCTCGCCCGCACGCAGGAGAGCAAGCACACAATCGGTCGCAATACCTGCATCGCCCTCAACCCTACAACCTGAACTCCCCCACCACCTGCTGCAATTCCGTGGCCTGCCCCGCCAGCGCCTGCGAGGCGCTGGCCGCCTGTTCCACCAGCGCCGCGTTCTGCTGCGTCACCGTGTCCATCTGCGCCACGGCCTCGTTGACCTGCGCGATGCCGGCGCTTTGCTGTTCCGATGCCGTGGTGATCTCGCCCAGCAGACCGGTGACGCTGGCCACTGCCTGCACGATCTCCTGCATGGTGGCGCCGGCCTGGCCCACCAGCGCCGAGCCGCTGTCGACCTGCTGCACCGAAGCATCGATCAGCTGCTTGATCTCGCGCGCCGCGGCGGCGCTGCGTTGCGCCAGCGTGCGCACCTCGCCGGCGACCACGGCGAAGCCGCGGCCCTGTTCGCCCGCGCGCGCGGCTTCCACCGCGGCGTTCAGCGCCAGGATATTGGTCTGGAAGGCGATGCCCTCGATCACTTCGATGATGTCGGTGACCTTGCGCGAGCTGGCGCTGATCGCCGACATGGTCTGCACCACGTTGCCGACCACTTCGCCGCCGCGCGCGGCGATGCCCGACGCGCTGGCTGCCATGCCGTTGGCTGCACGGGCGCGTTCGGTGTTCTGCTGCACCATGGCGGTCAGCTCGCCCATGCTCGACGCGGTTTGCTGCAGCGCCGCGGCCTGTTCCTCGGTGCGCTGCGACAGGTCGGTATTGCCTGCGGCAATCTGGTGCGACGCATCGGTAATGGAATCAGTGGCGGTGCGGATGCGCGTGACCAGGTCGGTCAGCATGTCCTCCATCTCGCCCAGGCCGCCCAGCAGCCGGCCGAACTCGCCGCCGCGCTCGGTGTTGAACTCCTGGCTGAGGTCGCCGGCGGCCACGGTCTCGGCGATGTGGACGGCTTCGGACAGCGGCGCCTCGATGCTGCGCGCAAGCCCCCATACCGCGCCCACGGCCAGGCATAGCCCGGCCCCGGCCAGCGCGATCAGCAGGCGCCGCGCGTCGGCGGCGTCCTGCAGGCGCGGCACGGCCACCGCGGTCCCGATCGCCATCAGCGACCACATGGCGCCAAACGCCGCGCCCAGGCGTATGCGTATCCCCAGGTTCTGCATCTTCGCTCCCGTCTCCGTCCCGTCTTGTCCTGATCCGACCCCATTGCTTAACGGCGGGGAAGGGCAAAGGCTTTAGCGCGCGGCCTTCGCTTACATTTGCAATTGAGTTGCGTTATGATGGCGCCCGTCGATCTCGCCAGCGCCATCTCAATGCGTCTGCATGCCAACCTCGTGCGTCTCGCCTGGGCCGTGCTCCTGCTCGTTCTCGTGCAGGCGTGGGCGTCGGTGATGCACGTGCATGCAACGCCGGAGACGCGGGCGCAGAGCGCGAGCCTGGCCGTAGCCGCCGACCGGTACGAAGACGCCGGGAACATCGACGCCGACCGCGCGCCGGCCGAAGGCGAGACGGAGTGCGATTGCCTGTGGTGCTCGCCCAGGCTGCACCTGTTCCTGTGCATCGCGCTCGCGGCGTCGCTGCTGGGCGTGATCCGGCGCTTGCGGTCGCGCATGCCGCCGGTCGATGTCGCCGCGCCGCCCTGGCGCACCCGCTTCCTGTCTCCACCCACCTTGCGCGCGCCGCCGGCGCTGCCCCGCGCCGCCGGCTGACCGCCGCGGCGCCCCCTCCCTTTACGTCTGATTCCGCGCCCGCGCCATGCCGGCGCGCGGCTTGCTCACGTCTGGATTTGGTACGGCCAGCCCGGTGCCCGTAGCGGCTACCGCCCGCGCTGCCGCAAGGGTTCATGAACAACAACGAATACACGGGTACCGCGCGCGCCCTCGCTTGCGCGCTGTTGCCGCTGGCCTCTGGCGTGCTTAGCCAGGCCGCATCGGCCCAGGCCGGGCATGTGGAACTGCCGCAAGTCAGCGTGGTGGCGACGCAGGACGAGCGCCCGCATGACCAGCGCAATGTCGTCACGACCGACAGCGCGGGGCTGCCCGCAGCGGTGTCGGTGGTCACCGCCGACGAGCTGGCCACGATCAATATCGGCCGCGACATCTCCAACATGTTCCGCCGCGTGCCCGGCGTGGTGGCCAATAACATCGACCAGGGCGATACCGGCAATGGCTTTCGCATGCGCGGCTTTGCCACGCAGGGCACGCACGGGGCCGACACCGCGGTCTATGTCGACGGGGTGCCGCAGAACATGCCGTCCAGCCAGGCCGGGGCCGGGCATGGACCGGCGTTCCTGGAATGGCTGACGCCGGACATGATCGGCCAGATCGACGTGATCAAGGGACCGGTATCGGCGTTGTACGGCGACCAGAACCGCGCGGGCGCGGTGCCGATCCAGACCCAGTCCGGCGACGTGCCGTCGAGCTTCGGCATCGGGCTGGAGCGCTACGACGGCAAGCGCGCCACGCTTGTGCTGTCGGGCCGCCACGCGCTGCGGCCCGAGTCGGAACCGATCCAGTCGCTGTTCGTGGCGGACCTGTACCGCACGCACAGCTACCGCTACGACGGCAGCACCGAGCGCGACAACCTGTTCTGGAAGCTGTCGACCCGGATCGGCGACGGCCTGTACAGCCTGCGCCTGAATCACTATCGCGCCGAATCGACGGCGGCCGGCTACCTGCTGCTGAGCGACCTGCAATCCGGCAAGGTGGACCCGCGCTCGACGCAGTACGGCCTGCCCGGCTTCGGCAGCGGCAAGCGCTCGATGTTCGCGCTGAACCGCGCGCCGGCGCATGGCGAAGAAGGCTGGTACGCGACCTTGTACGGCGAAGCCTTCGAGCGCGAGCGCGGCATCGCCACCAGCAGCGTGCAGCATACGGTCGGGTCGGACGACCGGAATATCTTCGGCGGCCGGCTCGCCGCCAACCTCACCTTCACCGACCGGGCCGCGCTGATGGCCGGGCTGGAAGTGCGCCGCGACCACGGCGACGCGCAGCGCCAGATCTGGCTGCGGGGCGCGCCGACGGCCAACTATGTCAACGCCCAGCGGCTCAGCCTGCTGACCTACGGGCTGTTCGTGCAGGGGCAGATCAAGCCGGTCGATTCGGTCAAGCTGAGCGCCGGCCTGCGGCGCGACTGGTTCGACTACGACATCGTCAACCGCAAGCTGCCGGCCGCGAGCACGGACTATTTCAAAGGGGTCACCACGCCGAAGATCGGCGCGGCGTGGACCGTGCTGCCGGGGCTGGACCTGTTCGCCAATGTCGCGCAGGGCTTCCGTTCGCCTGCGGCGGAGCAGATCAGCAGCAGCGGCGCGCCCGGGCCGCTGGGCGCGCCTGGCGGCACGGTCCATGACGTATCGCCGTCGAAGGTGAAGTCCTACGACGTGGGCTTTACCGCAAGCCCGGCCCGCAACCTGACGCTCACCGCCGCGGCCTACTACACGCTGAACCAGGACGAGATCGTGGGCCAGCCCGACGGATCGTTCCGCTCGGTGGGGGACACGACCCGCAAGGGCTATGAGGTGGAGGCGCGCTGGCGGCCGCTGCGGCCGGTGTCGCTCTACGCCAGCTACGGACACATCATCCAGGCCGAGGCCAACAACCCGCTGCCCAACACGGGCGCCAGGCTGTCGGTGCCGCGCCACCAGCTCAAGATCGGGGCGGAGTACCGGCAGCGGCTGCACGGCGCGCAGCTGACCGTCAATGCCGATGCCTACCTGACCACCGGCATCCCGTATTACATGGGAACGCCGCAGACCCAGCTGCGCTTTATGCCGGCCTACACGCGCTTCGACCTGCGCGGGGTGCTGGACTGGAAGCAATACCAGCTGTCGCTGTTCGCGGTGCTGCAGCCGCACCGGTTCTCGACCGAGGCGGCCTATGGCGCGGCGGCCGGGCTGCTGGTATCGCCGCAGCCGAAATGGCAATTTGGCATGGCGGCACGCTACTTTTTCTGACCTGTCCGACGGAGACCCGACATGCTTGAAATCCGTGACCTGGTGGTGCTGCGCGACGGGCGTCGCGCGGTCGACCGCCTGGATCTTTGCGTACCCGCAGGCTGTGTCTATGCCTTGCTGGGCGGCAATGGCGCCGGCAAGACCACGACCATCGACGCGATCCTGGGCTTTGTCCCGCCGGCGGGCGGCATCGTGCGCGTGGACGGTTTATCGCCCGTGGCCGACCCCGTGGCAGTGCGGCGGCGCGTGGCCTACCTGCCGGAAAACGTCGCGCTGTATCCCTACCTGTCTGGCGTGGAAAACCTGGACTACTTCTGCGCGATGGCGGGGATTGCGCTGTCGCGCGCCGAGGCCGCCGCGCTGCTGGACCGCGCCGGGCTGGCGCGCGAGGCGCAGGGCCGGCGCGTCGGTGCCTACTCGAAGGGCATGCGCCAGAAGGTCGGGCTGGCGATTGCCCAGGCCAGGGCGGCGTCGCTGCTGCTGCTCGATGAGCCGACCTCGGGACTGGACCCGGCCGCGGCCGACGACATGGCGCGCCGCGTGCGCGAGGCCGCCGATGCCGGCATGGCGGTGCTGATGGCCACGCATGACCTCTACAACGCCAGGCAGCTTGCCGACCGCATCGGCATCCTGCGCGCCGGCGTGCTGGTGGCCGAGCTCGACGCGGCCACGCTCGACCACCAGGCGCTGACCGCCGCCTACCTGGCGCATGCGCGCGCAACGGAGGCGGCATCATGATCGGGGCCGTGTTGCGCAAGGAACTCAGGGCGATGGCCAGGGAGGGGCGCATCGCCGTACTGCTGGGCGTGGGCGCGGTGGTGCTGGCGATCGCCATGCTGATGTCGCTGCAGCGCCATGCCACGCGTGCCGGCGAGGTGGCGCAGGTCGCCGCATCGACCCGGCAGCAGTGGGACGACCAGGGCGACAAGCACCCGCATCGCGCCGCGCACTTCGGCCTCTATGTGTTCCGGCCGGCGTCGCCGCTGACGGCGATCGAGCCGGGGCTGGGCGATTACTTCGGCCAGGCGCTGTGGCTGGAGCCGCACCGGCGCAATGTCGCGCGCTTCGAGCCCGCGCAGGACGCGCTGCCATCCGCGCGCCTTGGCGACCTGAGCGCCGGCTTCGTGTTCGCGGCGCTGTTGCCGCTGCTGGTGCTTGCCGTCAGCTTCGATGCCGTCAGCGGCGAGCGCCAGCGCGGCACGCTGCGGATGCTGCACGGCGCCGGCATGGCCCCGCCCAGCCTGCTGGCCGGCAAGTTCCTGGCGCTGGCCGCGGTCTTTGCCGGCTTTGCGCTCGCGCTGGCGGCGGCGCCGGTGGCGGCGAGCTATGCGCAGGGCGCGCTCGATGCCGGGGTGTGGTGGCGCGCCGCGGGCCTGGGCGCCGGCTACCTGCTCTACATCGCCATCCTGGTGGGCGTGGGGCTGGCGGTCTCGACGTGGATGGCCGACGGCAGGAGCGCGTTGCTGGCGCTGGCGGGATTGTGGCTGGCCTTTGTCTTCGTCATTCCGGGCGCCGGCGCGGCCGTAGCGCGGCATGCCGTGCCGCTGCCATCGGCGCAAGCCTTCTGGGCCGGGATCCAGCACGACTACCAGCAAGGGCTGCCGGGCGACGGCAACCTGGCCGCGCGCACCGCGCGCCATGACGCGGCGCTGCTGGCGCGCTACGGCGTGACGCGCCTGGCCGACCTGCCGGTGGGCGCGGCGCCGCTGCGCAGGCTGGAGCGCGACGCCTACGCCGACCGCGTCCACGCGCTGCATTTCGATGCGCTGTGGCAGCGCTACGCGGCGCAGGAGAACGTGATGCGTGCGGCCGCGCTGCTCAGCCCGACGCTGGCGATCCGCAACTTCGCCATGAGGATGGCCGGCACGGACCTCGCGCACCAGCGCCACTTCGAGACCGCAGCGGAGCGCTACCGGCAAACCGTCAATACGGCCATCGACACCTGGGACGCAAGCCATACCCGCGGCCTGACCTCGTTCGACGAGAAATATGCCGGCGCATCGCTGTGGCGCGCGATCCGGCCCTTTGCCTACACCATGCCGCCGGCGCAGTTCGCGCTGCGCGCGGCGTGGCCCGAGATCGCATGCCTGCTGTGGTGGTGCGGGCTGGCCGTGGCCGGGCTATACGGTTCCCTGCGGAGGCTTAAGCCATGAATGTCACCAAACAGACCGGGCGACTCCTGTCCGCCCAGTGGCGCGCGCTGTGGGCCGCGCGTGGTGCACGGTGGGCGCTGTTGCTGTGCGCTGTTGCGCTGTGCGCCTGCGCGGTGGTGTCGGGGCTGAATGCGCGTGCGTGGCAGGCCAGGTTCCAGCAACTGGACGCCGGCGCACAAGCCGCCTTGCATCAGGCCGGGTCGCGGGCGTTGCCAGCGGCGCCGGATGAAGCCGCCATGGCGGCGTTCCGTTTTGCCCGGGCGCATGCGCCGGCGGCGCTGCTGCCCGCCGCGGGCGGCCGGGCGCTGACCAGCGGCATGCTCGAGCTGCTGCCGCCAGCCATCCGCGTCACCGTGGAAAGCCGTTATACCGACGCGCGCAACGAGGAAAAGCTGGGCAACCCGCTGCTGCAGCGCTATGGCATGGTGGACCTGGCGACAGCGCTTGCGTTGCTGGTGCCGCTGCTGCTGGTGTGCCTGGGCGCGGGCGTGGTCCAGGGCGAGCGCGAGCGCGGTACGTGGCGGATGTCGCTGGCGCAGGGCGCAGCCGGCTGGCGGCTGCTGCTTGGCGCGATGGCGGTGCGGGCGGGCGCGGTGTGGGGGGTGGCGATGCTGGCTTCGCTGCTGGCGTTCATGCTGGACCCGGCGGCGACGCTGCGCGCCTTCGGGGCGTGGGTGTTCTGCATCAGCGTGTTCGTCGTGTTCTGGAGCGCAGCCAGCGCATGGCTGAACCTGCTGCCGGGTTCCGCCGCCACGGCGGTGCTGGCCGGCCTGGGCCTGTGGGCCGCCGTTACCTTCGGCGCTCCGGCGGTGATCGCGGCGGCGGCGGACCGCAGCGCGCCGATGCCGTCGCGGCTGGCCGCGATCGTGCAGATGCGCGCCGCCCAGCAGGACGCCGAAGCCGCCGCGGCGGACCTGGTGCGGGCATGGTATCGCGCCAATCCGCAATGGGCGCCGGCCGCGCCGCGCCAGCACAGCTGGCCAGTTTCATTCATGCCGCGCTATCTCGAGCAGGCCGCGCGCATCGAACCGGTCGCGGCCGCGTTCGACCGCACGCGCGCGCAGCGGTTCGAGTACGCGGAAAACTTGGCGTGGCTGTCGCCGCCGCTGTCACTGCTGCTCGCGGCGGAACGGCTGGCGGGGCACGATGCCCCGCGCTACGCCCGCTACATGGAGCAGGTGAACCGCTTCGAAACGCAGTGGCGGGACTTCTTCGTGCCGCGCATCATGAGCTATCGCGGCGTGTTGCCGCACGACTACGCCAACGCGCCGCGCTTCGCCTGGGCGGACAATCCCTCATGGCGCGCAGTGTGGCGTGGCGGGCTGCAGCAACTGGCATTGGCCGCTGCGCTGCTGGGCCTGCTGTGGCGGTGCCGGGCCCGGCTGGCCCGGCCCTGACGCGCTGCGCTCAGGCGGCTTCCTTCAGCGCTGCCAGCGCCTGCCGGCCCGCGACCAGCTGCTGCGCCACTTCGGCCACGCGGGCGCCCAGGTGTTCAGCGGTACGCAGGTCGGCCGGCGGCGGCGCGACTTCGGCGCTGACATCCGCATCCGATTGCGCGGCCGCGCCCAGGAAGAAGCCATGGCGGTTCAGCGTGTCCTCGGTCGACCTGGAGTTGTTGTGGCCCGAAGTCAGGCCCAGGTTGACCCAGTGCATGCCGTGCTGCGCCGCGAAGATGGCGATCTGCTGCAGCGTGGCGAGCTTGTCGCCGGAGCGCGAGGCGGCGTTGGTAAAGCCGGCGGCGACCTTGTTGGCCCACTTGCCGCCCTTGGCGAACACGTTGCGCGAGGTCGCGTCCATGAAGCCCTTGAACTGGGCCGAGGCGCTGCCCATGTAGGTCGGCGCGCCGAAGACGATGGCGTCGACCTGTTCCAGCGTGTCCCAGTGCTGGTCGATGTCCTCGACCGGGATCAGCAGGCTCTCGGCGCCCGCGACACTGCCGGCGCCGCGCGCGACGGCCTGGGCCTGCCTGGCGGTGTGGCCGTAGCCGCTGTGGTAGACGATGGCAACGCGGGTGGGGGCGGTGGTCATGATTTCGATCCTTTTGATTTCGAAAATCTGAATATCGTTATGCTGCATTGCCTGGGTAGAAGTTTGCGGGCTGCAGCGGCTGGTGAAGAAAGTGTAGGGGCGCGAAGCGGGGCCGGCAGGGGGCGCTGCGCAATAAGTTGTTGAAATTCTCTGAACGTTGGTTTCGACGAGCCTCCGGCGCCGGTCCACGGGTTTTCCCCGCGCCTCGGCGCGTAGCCATCGGGCCACGGCCGGGATAAAGTTGCGCCATATCCACCCACGCCCCGGCGCTGCCCGACTTCGCGCCCCCAACCGCTTTCGATTCCCATGAACCCAGGCGGCAGGCAGATTCCGGCGATGCGGCAGCAGCGCCGCTTCCCTTATCGTTTCCCGGCACTTTCTGCGCTGGCGTGCGCGGCGCTGCTGCTGGCCAGCGCCGCCGCGCGCGCGGCGGATGCGCCCGACACGGCCGTGGCCGCGGCCACCGGCGAGACCCTGCCCGACGTGGTGGTCAGCGCCACCCGCAGCGAGCAGCGCCGCTTCGATGCGCCCGCCGCGATCGACAGCGTGCCGGTCGATCCCCTGCGCAGCGCCACGCCGCTGGTGAACCTGTCGGAAGTGCTGGCCGGCGTACCGGGCGTGGCGGTGCGCGACCGCCAGAACTATTCGCAGGACCTGCAGCTGGCGGTGCGCGGCTTCGGCACGCGCTCGACCTTCGGCGTGCGCGGTGTGCGGCTTTATGTTGACGGCATTCCCGCCACCATGCCGGACGGGCAGGGGCAGGCGTCCACCGCCGACCTGGCCAATGCCAGCCGTGTCGAGGTGCTGCGCGGCCCGTTCGCGCAGCTGTATGGCAATGCCTCGGGCGGGGTGGTGCAGGTGTTCACGCCGGATCCGCCGAAGGACGGCTTCACCGGGCGCGTATCGACCGGCTTCGGTGCCGACGGCCAGTGGCAGGCCGGCGTGGCGCTGGCCGGCGGCAATGACCGGCTCGGCGCGTCGCTCGATGCATGGACCTACCAGACCGACGGCTACCGCGAGCACAGCGCGGCGCGCCGCTACCAGCTCAATGCCAGAGTGGTGGCGCAGCCGGCCAGCGGCACGCGCGTGACCGGCCAGTTCAACTACTTCAACCAGCCGCTGGCGCAGGACCCGCTCGGCCTCACCCGGGCGCAGGCCGATGCCGATCCGCGCCAGGCCGTGGCCGCGGCGACGCAGTTCGATACCGGCAAGAGTGTCGAGCAGGCCCAGGCCGGGGTGGCGGTGGACCACCAGCTCAGCGAGACCGACAGCCTGTCGGCACGCCTGTACGGCGGCACCCGCAACCTGTACCAGCGGCTGGGCTTCAGCGGCGCCGCGCTCACGTCGTCCGGCGGCATCGTCGACCTCGACCGCACTTACGGCGGCGCCGCGCTGTCCTGGAGCCGGCGCACCACCACGGCCGCGGGTTTGCCCTTGCTGTGGAGCGCCGGGCTTGAAGCCAACGGCATGCGCGATGGCCGCAACGGCTACGTCAACCAGAACGGCACGCAGGGCGCGCTGCGCCGCGATGAAACCAATACCGCGACCGACCTCGGCGCCTTCGCTCAGTTCGACTGGACTTTCCATCCGGCCTGGCAACTGGTGGGCGGGGCGCGCGCCAGCCGGGTGCGGCTGGGCATCGACGACCATTTCATCACCGCGGCCAGCCCCGATGACAGCGGCCATGCCAGCTACAGCAACGTCAGCCCGGTGCTGGGCCTGGTCTGGCATGCGCTGGATTCCCTCAACGTCTACGCCAACCTCGGCCGCGGCTTCGAGACCCCGACGCTGACCGAGGTGGCCTACGGGCCCGGCGGCGTCGGCAGCAACCTGGGCCTGCAGGCCTCGACCAGCCGCCAGGGCGAGATCGGCATCAAGTGGCAGGCGGCGGGCCAGCGGCTGGAAGCGGCGCTGTTCGATGCCGACAGTCATGACGAGGTGGTGCCGCTGGCCAACAATGCCGGGCGCACCGTCTACCAGAACGTCAGCGGCGTGCGCCGGCGCGGGCTGGAGCTGGGCTGGCGCGGCGGCTTTCTCGATCAGGTCGGCACGCCGGGCCAGGGCGGCGGCAGCCGGATCGAGGCCGGGCTGGCCTATACCTGGCTCGACGCCTACTTTGGCGACGGCTTTACCAACGCGCAGGGCCAGGCGGTGGCGGCCGGCAACCGGCTGCCCGGCACCGCGCGCCACAGCCTTGCCGCCGACCTGTCGTGGCGGCCGCTCGCGCCGCTGACGCTGGGGGCCGAGCTGCGCGTCGACAGCCGGGTCTATGCCGACGACCTCAACACCCAGGCCGCGCCGGGCTATGCCGTGATCAACCTGCGCGCCGGCTATGCCTTCCGCATCGGCCCGACGCACTTTTACCTGTTCGGGCGCATCGACAACCTGGCCGACCGGCGCTACATCGGCTCGGTGATCGTCAACGAGGCCAACGGGCGCTACTTCGAGCCGGCACCGGGCCGGCGCTTCTTCATCGGGCTGCGCGCAGCGCTGTAAGCCTCGCGCCGATTGCCTCGGCTGTCGTTGCCCTTTAAGGTGTTGGCTTTGGCCGGCGCCCCCACCGGGTTGGACAGCGCAGGCCGGACCCGGAGCCGCACCATGACCTCGCCCGCGCCCGACGACCGCACCCGCCGCATCATGCTGTGGGTGGTGGCGGTCGGTTTCTTCATGCAGACGCTGGACTCGACCATCGTCAACACCGCGCTGCCGTCGATGGCGCACAGCCTGGGCGAGAGCCCGCTGCGGATGCAGTCGGTGGTGATTGCCTACTCGCTGACGATGGCGGTGATCATCCCGGCCTCGGGCTGGCTGGCCGACCGCTTCGGCACCCGCACCATCTTCCAGACCGCGATCGCGCTGTTCGTCGCCGGCTCGCTGCTGTGCGCCTACGCGCCGACGCTGAACTTTCTGATCGGCGCGCGCGTGGTGCAGGGCGTGGGCGGCGCGATGCTGCTGCCGGTGGGGCGGCTCTCGGTGCTGCGCACCTTTCCGCGCGAGCAATACCTGCAGGCGCTCAGCTTCGTCGCCATTCCCGGCATGATCGGCCCGCTGATCGGCCCCACGCTGGGCGGCTGGCTGACCCAGGCGCTGTCCTGGCACTGGATCTTCCTGATCAACGTGCCGGTGGGCGTGCTGGGCGCGCTGGCCACCGTGCGCTACATGCCCAACGCGCGGCTGGCCGGCGTCGGCCGCTTCGACCTTGCGGGCTACCTGTTGCTGGCCACCGCCATGCTGGCGCTGTCGTTCTCGCTCGACGGGCTCGCCGGGCTGGGCTTCCAGCACGCCACCGTGCTGATGCTGCTGATCGGCAGCATGGCCGCGCTGACCGCCTACGGGCTGCACGCCAACCGCAGCAAGCAGCCGCTGTTCCCGTTGCGGCTGTTCCGCATCCACAGCTTCAGCGTCGGGCTGCTGGGCAACCTGTTCGCGCGCATCGGCAACGGCTCGATGCCGTTCCTGATCCCGCTGACGCTGCAGGTCAGCCTGGGCTATGCGCCGCTCGATGCCGGCCTGATGATGCTGCCGGTCACCGCCGCCGGCATGGCGTCCAAGCGGCTCGCCACGCGACTGATCCAGCGCCATGGGTATCGGCGCGTGCTGGTGTCGAATACGTTCGTGGTAGGGGTGGTGATGGCGGGATTTGCGCTGATCACGCCGCAGCTGCCGCTATGGCTGCTGGTGCCGCTGCTGGCCGTGTTCGGCATGGTCAATTCGATCCAGTTTACGGCGATGAACACGGTCACGCTGAAGGACCTCAGCGGCGCCGGCGCCAGCAGCGGCAACAGCATGCTGTCGATGGTGCAGATGCTGTCGATGAGCCTGGCCGTGACCGCGGCCGGCGCGTTGCTGGCAACCTTCCAGCACCGCTTTGGCGGCGATCCCGCCGCGGTGCTGCCGGCCTTCCATGCCACCTTTATCTGCATGGGGCTGATCACCTGCGCGTCGGCCTGGATCTTCATGCAGCTGGGCGTGCGCGAGGCCGCGCCGGCGCTGCCGGTGCAGCATGGCGAGAAGGAGGTGTAGCGCCCGGAACTTACCGTGCGCTGCGCGGCTCCTATTTCTATCCCGTTGAAGCCGGCCGCGGCCGGTACCAGGAGGCGCCCATGCGGCCGACCGGCAAGCCCGACTCCGAACCCGCGGTGTCATCACCCGGCGCCGCCGCCAGCGCCAGCGGCAGCACGGTGCCGCGCAGCGCCCCGGCCACGCCGGACGGCGCCGGCGCCGTGGCCGGGCCCGCGGCGGCGCCCGGCAAGATCCACGCGGCGGCGCGCCCGCGATTGATCACACACCGCGACTGCCCGCCGCCGCACACGCTGCCGGGCTGTGCCTGCGCCGACATGCTGTCGCCCGCGGCGCGCTATGGCGAGCTGTTCGTCGACGTCCAGCACAGCGGCCTGTTCGCCGACAGCAAGACCTTCCCTGACTGCATTCCCAACTGCGACCCGGACCTGATCGTGGCGCGCTATCGCGAGCTGCGCGGCACCCCCGGCTTCTCGCTGGCGGATTTCGTGGAGTCGTATTTCACCCGGGCCACCGTGCCGGACAGCCACTACGTGTCCGATCCCGCCAGCACCCTGCGCGAGCATATCGACAGCCTGTGGCCGGTGCTGACGCGCGCGCCCGTGGCCCATCCGCCGCTGTCGTCGCTGTTGCCGCTGCCGCACCGCTACGTGGTGCCGGGCGGCCGCTTCGGGGAACTCTATTACTGGGATTCCTACTTCACCATGGAGGGGTTGGCCGGCAGCGGGCACGACGACCTGATGGTGGAGATGACGCGCAATTTCGCCTACCTGATCGACACCTACGGGCTGGTGCCGAACGGTACCCGCAACTACTACCTGAGCCGCTCGCAGCCGCCGGTGTTTGCGCTGATGGTGGACCTGCTCGAACGCGAGCAGTTGGCCCGCGCGCTCGACTTCCTGCCGCAGCTGCGCCGCGAATACGCCTTCTGGATGGACGGCGCCGACGGCCTGGGTCCCGGCCACGCGCACCGCCGCGTGGTCTGCCTGCCCGACGGCGCGTTGCTCAACCGCTACTGGGACGACCGCGCCTGGCCGCGCGAGGAGGCGTTCCTGGAAGATATGGAGACCGCGCTGCGCAGCGGCCGGCCGCACCATATGGTGTTCCGCGACCTGCGCGCCGCGGCGGAGTCGGGCTGGGACTTCAGCTCGCGCTGGCTCGATGCGCCTGACTTGCCCGACGGCCAGCCCGCTGACCTTGCCACCATCCGCACCACGGCGCTGCTGCCGGTCGATCTCAATGCGCTGCTGTGGCACCTGGAAACGCGCCTTGCCGCGCTGTGCGATCAGGCCGCCGACGCCGCCGCGGCAGCAACTTACCGCGCCGCGGCGCAACGGCGCAAGGCGGCCATCCGGCAATACCTGTGGCACGGCGCGGCGGGTGTCTTTGTCGATTACGACTGGTGCCGCGGCGCGCCGCGCCGGCATCTCACCGCGGCCACCGTGATGCCGCTCTATCTCGGCCTGGCCAGTCCGGCGCAGGCGCAGGCGGTGGCGCAGGCGCTGCAGGACCGGCTGCTGGTCGACGGCGGGCTGGCCACCACGGAGTGCACCTCGGGCCAGCAATGGGACCATCCCAACGGCTGGGCCCCGCTGCAATGGCTGGCGGTATGCGGCCTGGAGCGCTATGGCCATAAGGCCCTCGCAGGCGAGATTGCGCGGCGCTGGCTGGCTACCGTGGCCAGCCTGTACACCCACGAATGCAAGCTGGTCGAGAAATACCGCATCCGGCGTATCGAAGGCGCCGCCCAGGGTGGGGGCGGTGGCGAGTATCCGCTGCAGGACGGCTTTGGCTGGACCAATGCGATTGCCGGCGCGCTGATGGCACGCTACGGCGAGGTGCCGGCAACGTGCCGCGCGGATGACGTGGCCGCCTGAGCCGCGGATGCGCTGGGCTCAGCATTGCCGCGCGAGCGCGTCGGCGATCTGCTTCACATTGTCCTGCATGGCGCCCAGCCCGGCGCCGCCGAGCAGGTACCAGCTGGCCGGATCGAGATACACCACCTGTCCGCGCTGCCAGGCACGCCCGCCATGCAGCGGCGCCACGTCGAGCAGTTCTTTTGCCGACGGGCCGGCGCGGCCGATGGCGGCATCGCGGTCGATCACCAGCAGCCAGTCCGGATCGGCCTGGCGGATATCCGCCGGCGTCACCGGCATGCCGCGCGCGCCGGCTTCGGGAGCGGCGGCCAGCGCCGGGCGCAGGCCGAAGGCCGCATGGATGACGCCAAAGCGCGTGCCTGGCGGCTGCGCGCTGATCTTGCCGCCGGTGGTCAGCAGCACCAGCGCGGTACCGGCGCCCGCTGCCTGCGCCTGCAGGCGCGCCACCGCCGCGCGCAGCGCCGCCACCTGCTGCGCGGCCCGTGCCTGGCGGCCGGTCAGCTGGCCCAGCAGCGCCGCCTGCGCGGCGACGCTGCCTACCAGGTCGTCGCGGGACGGGCTCAGGTCCAGCGTGGGGGCCAGCTTCGCCAGCGCTTCATACTTCGATGCCGAGCGCCCGCCGACCACGATCAGCTGTGGCGCCAGCGCGCGCAGCGCGTCCATGTCGGGCTCGCCCGCGGACCCGATGCGGGTGTAGCGCGCGTCCTCGTAGACGCCCAGCCTGCCCGGCAGCTTGCCGTCGGGCACGCCGGCCACCGGGGCGTCCAGCACGCGCAGCGTGTCGAGCGTGGCCAGGTCGAACACCGCGATGCTGGCGGGATGGTCGGGCACCTCGGCGAGGCCTTGTGCATGCCTGACCTGCAGCGCGCGGGCGGGCAGGGCGGGCGCCAGCAAGGCCGCCGCGCAGGCGGCCAGCAGGCGCCGCCGGGTGGATTGGTGCTTCGTCATGGAATTCCTCTTTGAGATCAAGGCGCCGCCCGGCCCGCACGGGGCGAGCGGGAGCACGCCAACAGGGGCTCAGAACTTGACCGCCACGCTCATCCAGTAGCGCCGGCCGTCCTCGACATAGCCGTAGTCGGTGTAGTTCACCTGCTTGTCGAACAGGTTGTAGATGCCGGCGAACACCGACACGTTCTTGGTCAGCGCGTAGGTCGCGCCGAGGTCGACGAAGGTGTAAGACGGCGCCACCACGGTGCTCGACGACGGCCCGGTGATCGGCTGGCTCTCCTTGCCGCGGTAGTTGACGCGCGCCCACGCGTTGACCTTCTCGCTCGGCCGCCAGTTCAGCGTGGCCACCAGCAGGTGCATCGGCAGCTGGTTCAGCGGCTGCCCCTGGTACTGCCCGGTCTTCTGTTCCGAGCGGGTATAGGTATAGCTGCCGGTCAGCGACCACGCCTGCGCGATGGGCCAGCGCAGGCTGGCTTCCACGCCGCGCGAGTAGGCGCGGTCCACGTTCATGTAGGTGGTCGGGGCGGCGCCGAACTGGTTGGGGCCGTCGGTGCATTGCGTGAGCGGGCAGGCCACGCGCGTGATCTTGTCCTTGAAGTCATTGTTGAACAGCGTCACGCCGGCCTGCAGGCCGTTGCCCTTGTCGTAGAGCAGACCCAGTTCCTGCGACACCATGGTCTCGGGCTTCAGGTCCGGGTTGCCGTACATATTGCCGCCGCGGCTGGTCTGGCCCCAGCCGGCCACGGTCTGGCGCAGGTCCGGCGCACGGAAGCCGGTGGACACGCCGCCCTTGACGGTCCACCGCTCGGCCGCGTGCCACACGCCGTACAGGCGCGGGCTGTAGTGCTGGCCGAAGTTCTGGTCATGGTCCATGCGCACGCCGCCGGTCAGCGCAAAGCTCTGCGCCAGGCGCCATTCGTCCTCGGCGAACAGGGCCCACTGGTAGCGCTCGACCTGGCTGGGGCCGCCGGCGATCTGGTTGCCGGTCTGGTCGTTCAGGCGCTGGTTCAGGTATTCGGCGCCGACCGACAGCATGTGGTTGCCCAGCGGCATGGCCCAGCTGGTGCGCGCATCCAGGTTCTTGATCTTCATCCGGCGGCTGCGGTTGTCGAATTCCTCCTGCTGGATATAGCTGTCGGAGACGCCGAAGCCCCAGCGGCCGGTGTGCGACAGCGCGTATTTCTCGCTGCGGTAATCGGTCTCGGACGACGTGGGGCAGCCGGTGCGCGGGCACGGCGTGCCGGGCGGCAGCGGCGGCAAGGTCTTGCCCACGGTCTCGCTGCGCTGCTGGCGCATGCCGGTGGCCTCGAACACGATGTCGTGCTGGCGCGTGGGCGTCAGCGCCAGCTTGGCGGTCAGGCTTTCGGCGCGGCGGCCGCGGAAGCCGTAGTCGATCTCGTCCTCGACGCGGTGGGTGCTCTGGCCGTACAGCTGCAGCCCCAGCAGGTCGCTCTTGAGCGGGCCGGCCAGGTAGAAGTTGCCCTGGTACTGGTTGCCGGAGTCGCTGTGCTGCTGCAGCGTGGCATCGCCGCGCAGCTCGCCGGTCCATTGCTTCGGCACCTTGCGCGTGATGATGTTGACCACGCCGCCCATGGCATCGGAGCCATACAGCGACGACATCGGCCCGCGCACCACCTCGATCCGCTCGATCGCGGCCAGCGGCGGGGTCCAGCTGCTCTCGACGCCGGACGAGTCGGAGTTGGTGCGGGTCTCGCGCGAACTCTGGCGCTTGCCGTCGATCAGCACCTGGGTGTACTTGGCGCCCATGCCGCGCAGGCTGATATCGGTGCGGTCGCCGCCGCCGCTGACGATCACGCCCGGCACCTCCACCAGTGCGTCGTTGATGTCGCGGTAGGCCTTGTTCTCCAGCTCCGAACGCGTGACCACGCTGATCGAAGCGGGCGCGTCGCGGATGTCCTGCGCGCTGCCCGCCGCGGTCACCACCACGGTGGCGAGCGTGGCTTCCGTCCTGGAATCCTGCGGCTGCGCCCCGGCCCCCGCCATGCCCGAGGCCGCGCATATCGCGGCTAGCCCCTTGGCCCATGGCCCCCGCGGCATGCCCGCCGCTTGTGCTGCCGCCTTCAATGCCAACCCGCTTGCGGCTGCCTGCCTGTCCTTCATTATTTTCCCCGCTTCATGCAAATAACAATCATTCTCATATTAGAATTGGGGGCGCAAATTGCTTACCAGTCACTTTGGAAAGCTTTTGTTTTCTTGACGTTTCTTGACGGAACCGGGAGCCGGCGGCAGTCCCTCGCCCGCCAGGCCCGGCAAGCTGCATGCTGATGTGTTCTGACCCGCCGCCTGCGCGCGTGCTGCTGATCGACGACGACCTGGAACTGGCGCAGATGCTGCGCGAGTACCTGGAGCCCGACCACTGCACCGTCACGCTGGCGCATACCCGCGCCCAGGGCGAGACCCTGCTGGCCCGCGATGACTACGATGTCGCGCTGCTGGACCTGATGCTGCCCGACGGCAACGGGCTGGAGCTGCTGCGGCGGCATCGCGCGCGCTCGCAGCGCCCGGTGATCATGTTTACCGCGCATGGCGACGAGACCGACCGCGTGCTCGGGCTGGAACTGGGTGCCGACGACTACCTGAGCAAGCCCTTCAGCCCGCGCGAACTGCGCGCGCGCATGCATGCGGTGCTGCGCCGGTTCCGCTGCGCGCTGCCGGCCACCGGTGCCAGCCCGTGGCTGGAGACCGGCGCGCTGCGCCTGAACCTGGCTTCCGGCGAAGCCATGCACGGCCCGGCGCGGGCCGTGCTGACCGGCGCCGAGCAGCGCGTGCTGGAAATCCTGATGCGTTCGGCGGGCCGGGTGGTGACGCGCGAGGAGATCGGGCGCTTCGCGCTGGGACGCGCCCCGGAGCGCTACGACCGCAGCCTCGACACGCATGTCAGCGCGCTGCGCCGCAAGCTCGCGCTCGACGGCACCGCCGCGCCGCTGCGCATCCGCAACCTGCGCGGCCAGGGCTACCTGCTGGTGCAGGCGCCGTGAACGGCTGGCGTCGCGTGCGCGCGCTGTTTCCGCTGTCGCTGTTCTGGCGCAACTTCCTGGCGTTCTGGCTGGGCATGGCCGCGATCGTCGGCATCGGCATGGCGCTGACGGCCGCGGTGGCGTGGTACCGCTTCGAGGCGCTCGACGGCCTGAGCCCCGCCGCGCTGACCGCGGACGCGGTCGAGGTGGCGCGCACCCACGGCCGTCCCGGACTGCGGCGCTGGCTGCGGGCGATGGACTCGCATGCGTCGGCGCTGGACGTCTATATCGTCGACCACGCGCTGCACGACATGCTGGGCCGCCAGCTGCCGGCGCGGCTGCGCAACCATCTCGCCGACCGCATCGTGCCGATGTGGGGCGCGGGCATGATCGGCCAGGCGGTCGCGCAGGTGCCGCGGCCCGGCGCGCGTGTGTCCTGGTGGGATCCGCAACCGATCACGCTGCCGGACGGCAGCGAAGTGCTGATGCTGTTCCTGCCGTTCGACTCGTCGCGCTGGGAGGTTTTGCACCTGTCGCCGGTGGCGCTGGCGCTCGGCCTGTTCGCGCTGGCGGTCTCGGCGCCGCTGTGCTGGGCCCTGACGCGGCACGTGAGCGGCCCGGTGCGCCGCCTGCGCGAAGCCACGCAGGCCCTTGCCGACGGCGAACTGGCCACGCGCACGCCGCCGGTGCTGGCGCGCCGCGCCGACGAGCTGGGCCAGCTCGCTCGCGATTTCGATGCCATGGCGGACCGGCTGCAGCGCCTGGTCGACTGGCGCGAGCAGCTGCTGCGCAATATCGCGCATGAACTGCGCTCGCCGCTGGGGCGGCTGCGCCTGTCGCTGGAACTGGCGCGCCGCCGCGACGCCACGCTCGAACTGCAGTTCGAGCGCATCGAGCGCGAGACGGAGCGGCTCGATGCCCTGGTCGAGCGCACGCTGCAGCTGGCGCGGCTGCACGCGATGGCGCCGGTGCGCAGCGCCATCGACCTCGCCGGACTGGTCGACGTGATCGTGGCCGATGCCCGCTTCGAGGCCGCGGCCCGCGGCGTGGCGATCCGCTGGACCGCGCCCGACGAACTGCGCTTCGACGCCGATGCCGCGGCGCTGGGCAGCGCCATCGAGAACATCCTGCGCAATGCCATCCGCTACACCGACCCGGCCGCGCCGGTGAGCGTGACGTTGCGGGCCGACGCGCAAGCGATCCGGCTCGACATCGTCGACGGCGGCCCGGGCGTGCCGGCCGAAGCGCTGGCCAGCCTGTTCGAACCGTTCTATCGCGTGCGCAGCGGGCCGGGCCAGCCGGCCGGCGCGGGACTGGGGCTCAGCATCGCGCAGGCGGGCATCGCCGCGCATGGCGGCACGGTGTGCGCGCGCAATGCCGCGCCGCGCGGGCTGGCGGTGTCGGTTTGCCTGCCGCGCGCGGCATGACCTACGGACTGGCGACCCTGCAATAGGGCGCCCTGCAAGGCGCCCTGCAAGCGGCGCCGGCCGTGCCCTTGGCGGCACATCGCATTTGCCGCGCCGGCCTTGTCCGGCGCCGGATCCAGCCGGTGACCGGCAACCCTGCCCCGCCTCGGGTGACGTCTACGCATGATGAGATTGCATTGGCGTGTCAAAGGGAAAATTCCGAACCAGATCTAAGGCTTGCCTGATTGGTGGCATTAAGCCCCATCCCTATATTCCACATGTCCCCGGGGCGGCCGGCAACTGCGCACCCTCATCGGCAATTGCACGCGGCACGGGGCAGGGCGGGATCCGCCGGATCCGCATGCCATTGACCTACCAACCTTCGAATCACCCATCATGACCAATAACAAGCTTCTCGCCGCACTGATCGTCGCCGGTACCGCCATGGGCGCGCAGTTTGCCCATGCCACCGATGGCACCATCACGTTCAATGGCAAGATCGTGGGCCAGACCTGCACTATCAACGGCAACGGTAATGGCCCCGGCATTGCCAGCTTTACCGTGCAGTTGCCGACGGTCTCGACCTCGACCCTGAACCAGCCCGGCAACGTTGCCGGACAGACGCCCTTCAACATCGCGCTGACCAACTGCACGCCGGACAGCGGCAACGTGCATACCTTCTTCGAGGCAGGCCCGACCACCGACGCCACCACCGGCAACCTGATCCTGGATGCGGGCGGCGCCCAGAACGTGCAGATCCGCCTGCTGAACGGCGGCACCGCCAACACCCCGATCAAGGCCGGCTTCACCGATGCGGCGCAGAATTCGAACTCCGTTTCCATCCTCGGCGGCGCGGCCACGATGTGGTACTACGCGCAGTACTACGCCACCGGCGTGGCAACTGTCGGTCCGGCGAACTCCAGCGTGATGTATTCCATCTCCTACGAGTAAGCCTGGGGCCCCAGGGTGCGGAGCGTGTTACCGGCGCGCTCCGCGCCTTGCACTACCCGACGTCGCGCCGGTAAATCAATCTGGCGGTCCATCAGGTTGCCGGTTCCTCGGAACCATGCACCCGCTGCCATCATGAACATGACGATCAAGTCCCTGATTTCCGCCGGCGTTGTTGCGCTGGGACTCTTGAGTGCAGTGCAAGCGCAGGCCTCCGTGGTCATCGCCGGTACGCGGGTCATCTATCGCGCCCAGGAGACCGAGGTCACCATCAAGCTGACCAACGAAGGCAAGGCGCCTGCGTTGACGCAAACGTGGATCGACAAGGGCGATCCCAAGGCGGCGCCGGCCGCCATCGAAGTCCCATTTACCGTGACCCCGCCCGTGTCGCGCATCGACCCGGGCAAGGGGCAGACGCTGCGCATCCTCTACACCGGCGAGCCGCTGGCGCAGGACCGGGAATCCGTGTTCTGGCTCAACGTGCTCGAAATCCCGCCCAAGCCATCGGCGGAAGAGGCCGAGACCAACAAGCTGCAACTGGCGTTTCGCTCGCGCATCAAGCTGTTCTTTCGACCTGCGGGCCTGCAGGGCACGGCGGAAGAGGCGCCGCGCACGATCCGCTGGCGCATCGTCCAGGCGGGCGGCAAGCCTGCGCTGGAAGGCAGCAATCCCAGCGAGTATCACGTCTCTTTTTCCAGGATCGAAGTGGTCGGAGGCGGCAAGACCGCGCGCTTTGAAGAGGGCGGCATGATCGCGCCGGGCGAAACCCGGAGCTTCCCGCTGACCGGCGAGGTGGCGCAGGGCCCGGACACCAAAATCCGCTTCAACACCATCAACGATTACGGCGGCGCCGCGCACGGTGAAGCCGCGCTTGACGGCGGCGCCACCCAGGCAGTTTCACGCTGACCTTGCGCCGGGCGGCGCCCGGCGATCTTCCAGGCTGATTCCTTCGATTGACGATGCCGCGCAGGCGGCAGGGGCAAGTCTTGCCCGCGCAGTGCCAGAAATCCGGCATATATCATGAAATTCAAGAAGACCTCGTCGTTCCCGTCGCGGCTGCGTCCGGCCAGCGCGGTGGTGTTGTCCTTGTTTGCCAGCGTGAGTGCGTGGGGAGCGCCCGGCAGTTCCAGCGGTTCGGCGCTGGTCGCCGAAGTCGAGTTCAACGACACCTTCCTGCAACAGCCCGGCGGGGTCCGCATCGACATCAGCCGCTTCAACAAGGGCAACGTGGCCTTGCCCGGCAACTATCGCGCCGAGCTCTACGTGAACGGCATCTGGCTGGGCCGGACCGAGGCGACGCTGCGCCAGGTGGGCGACGACACCCGCAATGTGCAGCCGTGCTTTGACCGCGCCGCGGTCGAGCGCACGGGGATCGACCTGGCGAAGCTCTCGCCCGAGGCCACGGCAAAGCTGGTGGCAGGCTGCGTGGCGTTGCCCGAGCTGGTGCCCGACGCCACCGCCAGCTTCGACAATGGCGAGCAACGGCTGGACCTGACCGTGCCGCAGATTGCCATGTCGCGCACGGCGCGGGGCTATGTCGACCCCAAGTACTGGGACGACGGCGTCACCGCGGCGCGGCTGCAGTACAACGCCAACGTCTACCACTCGGATGCAAGCGGGCTGTCGACCACGCAGAGCTACGTCGGCCTGAACGCCGGCTTCAACTTTGGCGGCTGGCGCTTCCGTCATGTCGGCAACCTGACCCATGGCGATTTCGAAGGCACCCGCTACCAGAGCGTGCAGACCAGCCTGCAGCGCTCGCTGGCGCCGATCCGCAGCCAGCTGGTGATAGGAGAGGCCTATACCGACGGGGCGCTGTTCGACAGCTTCGGCTTTCGCGGCGTGCAGGTCGCCAGCGACGACCGCATGTATCCGGAATCGCAACGCGGCTACGCACCGGTGGTGCGCGGCATTGCCAACAGCAATGCCCGCGTGCAGGTGCGCCAGAGCGGCAACATCATCTACGAAACCACGGTCGCTCCCGGCGCGTTCGAAATCACCGACCTGTACCCGACCGGCTATGGCGGCGACCTGGAACTGGTGATCACGGAAGCCGACGGCAGCGTGCGCACCTCGCGCCTGCCCTTTGCCGCGGCCGTCAATGCGCTGCGCCCGGGCATCACGCGCTACAGCATTACCGTGGGGCAGTACCGCAATGTCTCGCTGCAAAGCCGGCCGATGATGATGCAGGCAACGGTCCAGCACGGCATCAACAATATGGTGACCGGCTACGGCGGCTTTATCGCGGCGCAGGACTACACCGCGGTGATGGGCGGCGGGGCGCTGAACACCGACCTGGGTGCGTTCGGTGCCGACATCACGCAAGCCTGGACCACCCTGGAGGCGGGCGGGCGCAGCGGCCAGAGCGTGCGGCTGTCGTACAGCAAGCTGGTGGCGCCGACCAACACCAACCTGACGCTGGCCGCCTACCGCTACTCCAGCAGCGGCTACCTCAGCATGGCCGATGCCATGGCGCTGCGCGATCTGGAACAGCGCGGCATGGCCGCGGGCATGTTCATGGGCGGAATCCAGCGCGGGCGGCTGCAGATGACCATCAACCAGATGCTGCCGCAGGGCTACGGCTCGTTCTACCTGACCGGGTCCACGCAGAACTACTGGAACCGCAGCGGCAGCGACACCCAGTTCCAGGCGGGCTACAACAACAGCTACAAGCGCATCAACTACGGCGTCTCGGCATCGCGCCAGTTCAACGTCAACGCCGGCAAGTGGGATAACCGGGTGATGCTGACGGTGGGCATCCCGCTCGGCACCGGCCAGCATGCCCCTTACTCGATGACCAGCGTGTCGCACGACTCCAATGGCGGCACGTCGCTGCAGGAGGCGGTGACCGGCACGCTGGGCCTCGACAATGCGTTCACCTACGGGGTCAACGCCGGCTACACCGGCGGCGGCAACAGTACCGACACCGCCACCGTCGGTGCCAATGTCGGCTATCTGTCGCCCTTCGCCGCCCTTACCGCCAGCGCGAGCAAGGGGCGCAACTACTCGCAGGCCGGCTTCGGCATCAGCGGCGGCATCGTCGCCTATGCCGGCGGCGTGGCGTTCACGCCGATGCCTGGCGACACCATGGCCATCGTCGAGGCCGCGGACGCAGCCGGCGCGCGCCTGACCAACGGCAGCGGCCTGCGCGTGGACCCGTGGGGCCACGCCATCGTGCCAAGCCTGACGCCGTTCTCGACCAACCAGGTCGAGATCGACCCCAAGGGGCTGCCGATCAGCGTGGCGCTGAAGACCACGCAGCAGAACACGGCACCCACCGCCGGCGCCATCGTGAAAATGAAGTTCGAGACCGAGAACCCCGGGCGTGCCGCGATCCTGCGGGTCATGGGGCCGGATGGCACGCCGGTGCCGTTCGGGGCGGAGGTCACCGACGCGCAGGGCCAGGCGGCCGGCACCGTGGGGCAGGGCGGGCGCATCATCGTGCGCGGGCTGAAGCAGGACAGCGGCGAGCTGCTGGTGAAATGGGGTAGCGATGCAAAATCCTCATGCGCGCTGCACTATGCGCTGCCGCCCGAAGCCGCGAGCAAGGCCAACCCGTTTACGGTGCTCGACGCGGCGTGCGTGGCATCGGCGGCGCGGTAACCTGGGGCATGACATTGCCCGTGGCCATCCGCCGGCCCAGGCGACGCGGCTGTCTGGCGGGGTGAGCCGGGATGAGCCCGGATGAGGCGGGATGTTGATGCATAATCCATAGGCAATTCCCTAGCCACCGGGCGCCGGGCGAACCGGGCCCCGGGCGGCATCCGGCAGGTTGCTGAGAAGGAGCTTCGCCAATGACCAATTGGCTGTCTCGCGCAAACAAGCAGTTTTCCGGTCGCCTTCTCGCCGTCGTCGTTGCCCTGCTGATCGTGGTGATCAGCGGCTGTCTCGCCTTGTTTCTGCATAGCCGGTTCCAGCGCGTCGTATGGGAGCAGGCGTGGGCCGCGCGCCAGCACTTCGGCGCCGTGCTGGCGGCCAAGGCCACCCATGAGTACTTTATCCGGCGCATGGCCGAGATCACCGGGCCGGAGTACCGGCTGGTGCGCAACGACCGGCCCGCGACCCAGCTCGACGCTTTGCTGAGGGCCGTGCCGGCCGGCAGCGCGCGTGCCGTCGCGTTGCCCGGACTGATCAATCCCGCGACCCTGATGCGGGGCGCGCCGGTGCCCGGCGCGGACCGCTCCGTGGCGGTGTCGCACATCATCCGCTTTGCCATCTTCGAGCGCGCGTATTGGGGCACGGCGCCGCAGGGCGTGCGCTCGGTATTTCTGCTGGCCGACGGCAGCGAGGCGCTGGTGACGCCCGCGGTGCCGGCGGCGCTGCCGCTGAGCGGGCCGCTGGTTGCCGATGCGGTCAGCAACTGGGCCAAGGCGCTGGCGCGCCGCTCGCACGAGGCGCGCGCGTCGACGCCGGCAGGCACGCCGCTGTGGGCCGGGCCCTACCCTGGCGTGATCGGGCAGGAAACGATGCTGAGCTGCTTCCTGCCGGTTCACGATGCCGCGGGCACGCTGCTGGGCTATGCCGCGACCGCCATTCCCGTGCGCGCGCTGATGGGCGATGTCAGCATGCCGGCGGGCCAGGTGGGGCAGGTGGGCCAGCCGGTATCCGGCAAGCGCGCCGTCTTCTTCGATGAACGCGGCAAGCTGCTGTTCCAGGGCCGCGATGCCGGCTGGTTGCGTCCACACGCCCTCAACGAGCGGGTCGCGCGCGAGCTGGCCGCCAGCGAGCAGGGCGTGGCCTACTGGTTCGAACAAGGCAGCCTGATGATCGGCAGCATGGGGCGCGACCACGGCTGGCGCGCGGCCTATGCTTATCCGCTGTCGCAAGCGCTGGCCGACCACGGACTGGCGCTGGCGGCGGCGCTGCTGCTCTATGGGCTGGGCATCGCCGCGGTGCTGCAAGGCGCGCGCATGGTCCGGCGCCGGGTCCTGGTGCCGATGCAGCGCAACGCCGAACGCATCGAGGACAGCGAGCGCTTCAACCGCACCGTGATGCAGGCCGCGCCGGTGGGCCTGCGCGTGGTGCGCACCGCCGATGCGCACGTGCGCGCCGAGAACGCGCTGGCCGCGCAATGGCTGCCGCTCGATGCACGCACCCAGGGCCGGCCATGGCTGGACGCCATCCTCGCGCTGCGCGGCGATGCGCCGGTGCGGCTGGAAGTGCGCGTGCCGGCAGGCACCGGTGCCGCGCGCGACGTGCTGGTGATCGGCTGCCGTACCCGCTTCGAAGGCGAGGACGTGTTGCTGTGCGCGATCCATGACGTCACCGACGAACGCGAGGCGCACCGCAAGCTGGCACGCGCCCGCCAGCTTGCCGACGAGGCCAGCGCCGCCAAGCTGCGCTTCCTGGCCACCATGAGCCATGAGATCCGCACGCCGTTGTACGGCATGCTGGGCACGCTGGAACTGCTGTCGCTGACCAGCCTGGCGCACAGCCAGCGCGAGATGCTGTCGACCATCCGGTCCTCGTCGCAGGTCCTGCTGCAGATCCTGGACGACCTGCTCGATTACTCGCGCGCGGAAGCGGGCCAGATGCAACTGGACAGCGTGCCGTTCGATCCGGTCGACCTGCTCGAGTCGACGGTGCGCGCGCAGGCGCCGATTGCGCTGCAAAAGGGCCTGGCGCTGTCGTGCTATCCGGAGCCTGGCCTGCCCTGCCTGGCCGGCGACCCGGTGCGGGTGCGCCAGATCATCGGCAACCTGCTCGGCAATGCGCTGAAGTTCACCGCCACGGGCCATGTCATCGTGCGCCTGGGGCGCGCGCAGGGTAGCGAGGCGGCCCACGCCGCAGGCCGGCTCACGATTCAGCTCGAGGTCGCGGATACCGGGCCCGGCATCGCGCCCGAGATACAGGAAAAGCTGTTCGAGCCGTTCGTGCAGGCTGACCCCTCCACCGCCAGGCGGTATGGCGGGACCGGCCTGGGCTTGTCGATCTGCCGGCGCCTGGCCGCGCTGATGGATGGCAGCGTTTCCGTGCACAGCGAGCCGGGTAAGGGCAGCGTGTTCCGCGTCTTGCTGAGGTTGCCGCAGGCGGGCCCGCGCACGGCGCTGGAGCCGGTGCTGCCGCCGGTGGCCGTGCTGGCCGATGACGGCGACATCCGCCAGCATGCCATCGACACGCTGCGCGCGCTGGGCGGCAAGGCGATCGCCTGCAGCGGGTCGGCGCCGGAGGCGGGCATGGTGCTGTTCGTCGGCACCCGCCGTATCACGGCCATTCCGGAGGGCTATGCCGGCGTGGTGTTCGGACGCGCCGATGGCCCCACTGAACCGCAGGTGGTCGGCGGCAGCTGGGTGGTCAACGCCTACCACCAGGCCGGCATCCTGCGCGCGCTGTGCCTGGCCGCCGGCATGACGCCGGCGAGCGCGCCGCCAGTGGCCGCGGCCGCCGATCCGGTGCCGCAGCTGGGCCTGGAAATCCTGGTGGTCGACGACCATCCCTACAACCGCCTGCTGATGCAGCAGCAACTCGACCGCCTGGGCTGCCGCGCCACGCTGGCGGCCGGTGGCGAAGAAGCGCTGGCGCTGTGGCAGCAGCGCAAGTTCGACCTGGTGCTGACCGACGTCCACATGCCCGGCATGGACGGCAATGAACTGAGCCGCAGGCTGCGCGCGCAAGGCGCCACCGTACCCATCGTGGGCCTGACCGCGAGCATCGCGCAGGGCGAGGCCGAGCGCTGCATGGAAGCCGGCATGGACCGCTACCTGTCCAAGCCGGTGCTGCTGGGCCCCCTTGCCGATTGCCTGCGCGCCGTGCTGCCGGCGCGTGCCGCCGCTGCGGCGCAGCCGGCGGTCGAGGCAGCGGAATTGCCGCGGCTGAACGACAGCATCGTCAGCCAGGCGCTGCTGGCGCACACCATGCGCGAAGATTTCGCGGCGCTGTCTGCTGCCGCGCGCAGCGGCGAACTGAAGACGATCCGCCACCACGCCCATCGCATGCGCGGCGCCATGTCGCTCGCCGAAGACGGCGACGAAATCGTCGCGTTGTGCCGGGACCTGGAACTGGATGTGACCCAGGCGCAGGAGGCGGTGCAGGCCCATGTCGATAACCTGGCTTTGTATCTTGCCGCGTACTTTGACGGGCCCGACGATCCGGCAAACAGCCAGCATGGCAGCGGGAACGGCCACGCCGGCGATCGGCGGAGTAGTATTTAAGGAATACCTTAATTCAGGTTTTTCGGAAGACTCCTAATATTCAAGGCAGCGAAGATGACCGGTATCGAATACCGGCTCAGTTCCCCGGCACACCGGTGCGTGGCCGTGGAACCAAAAAAATCAGGGGGTAAGCATGATCAAGATAATCATCGCCGATGACCACCCCGTCGTCCTGGACGGAATGAGCCGCGTGCTGGCGCTTGAAGTGGGCATGCAGGTCGTGGGCAGCGCCACCAATTCGACGCAACTGGTCGCGTTGCTCGAAAGCACCGATTGCGACGTCATCGTGACCGATTATTCCATGCCCGGCGGGCAGTTTGGCGACGGTCTGCCGATGCTGCAGATGCTGCGGCGCCGCTATCCCACCACGCGCATCGTGGTGATGACCATGCTGGATAATCCGGCGCTGATCCGCAATATCCAGAAGGTCGGCATCTCGGTAATCCTTAACAAGACCGATCCGGTGCAGGAACTGATTCCCGCGGTGCGCGCCGCGTTCAGCGGCCTGAGCTACCAGCCGGCGTCGGTGCGCGCCATCCTCGCCTCTGGCGGTCTCGATGAGCTGTCGCGTCGGCCGATCCTGACGCGGCGGGAACTCGAAGTGATCCGGCAGTGCGCGGCCGGCGTGCCGGTCATCGAGATTGCGCGCCAGGCCAATCGCAGCAGCAAGACCATCAGCGCACAAAAGAGCATTGCCATGAAAAAGCTGGGCCTGGCAAACGATTATGAGCTTTACGAATATGCCCGCACCAACGGCCTGCTTGGCGGTGCGTGATAATCGCGGCCGCCGCGCGGCCGCACTTGCGTAAGCGTCCCCTTTCCGCTTCTCATTCCCCCTCTCGTTTTCACTGCCGATTTCCGTGCGGGCGCCGGCCCGTTGCGAATTGCCGGTTTGCGTTCGCGCCCGCGTGGCCTCGGCAAGTGCTGATCAGAAAATACCGCGAACATTTCAGGCTTGGCTGATTCCGAAAGCGCGTCGCTTGGCTCATCCTGAAGCCGGGACAACGCTGGAGCGTAAGGCGGCCATGGAAAAAATCCGGGTGATCGTCGCGGACTCGCAACCTGTGATGCGGCGGCTGTTGGGCCGGCGACTCGCGGCCAGTGCCTGCATCGAACTCGCCGGCCTGGTGGCCGATGAACGTGGCCTGATGCAGGCGCTGGGGCAGGGCGCCTGCGATGTGGTGGCGCTGCGCTTCCCGCTCTGCAACGGCAACGGCCGCGGCGCGGCCGGCTACGCCCACCTGGGCGAGCGGCTGGCCGCGCTGGGCCGCCAGCGCGTGGTCGCCATCGCCAACATCGCGGATCGCGCCGGCGTGCTGCAGCTGATCAAGGACGGCTGCCGCAATGTCGTCACCGCCCGCGACCACGCCGACGAGGTCGTCAAGGCGGTCCGGCTGGCGCACCTGGAACTGGCCTCGGTCTCGGAAATTGCCTGTGACCTGATCTGGGGGCGGCGCTGCCGCAGCCTGGGCGACTGCGACGACTGGGCCGAGCTGCTCACCACCCGCGAAAGCGAAGTCCTGCGGCTCTATCTGTCCGGCTTGTCCGTGACCGAGATCGCCGTGCGTACCGGGCGCACCGTCAAGACGATCAGCACGCAAAAGCAGAGCGTCATGCGCAAGGTCGGCGCCGACAACGACGTCGAGCTCGCCGCCTTCGCCATCCAGCGCGGCATGTTGTGAAGGGCCGGCGCTGCGCGCGCCCGTTTCTCGTCACAACCATTTTCAACCGGCCGGACGCTCCGGCCGGTCGCGATTTCTATACGAGGTATGTCATGAAAAGGCTGATGCCGGCCGACAACAGCGCCGCATTGCCGCTGAGCATTCGCCAGATCCGTTATCTGGTTTATCTGTTCTCGGCCTGCGTGGTGGGCCTGACCGTGTTGTCCTGGGGCGTGCTGCTGCATTACCGCCTGCGCGAGGCGATCGACCGGCAGGGCATGGTGCTGCGCGTGCAGTCCGAACAGCTGCAGGCGACGCTGCACCGGGCCGAAGCGCTGACCGTGCGCGCGCAGGGATCGCTGACGCGGCTGTCCGATATCGGCCTTGCCGACGAAGTCGCGGCTGTCCGCGACGCGCAATGGACCGACCGCCTGCAGCGCCGCGGCGACCGGCCGTATATCGCCTTGCCGGTCCCGCCAGCGCCCCCCAGCGTGCCGCGCAAGCGGCTCAGGGACCTGGCCGAAGTGATGATGTTCACCTTTCGCGTCAACAACCTGCAGTACCGCGACGTGCAGAACGCTTACCTGATCGACCTGCAGGCCGACCAGCTGTACGTGATCCCGCGCCGGCTCAATCCGGCGCGCGCGCTGTTGCAGCGCGAAGACGCGCGCCAGACCTTCCTGAGCGACACCCTGCAGCGGCTGCGCAACGACGCGCTGGTGGCGCGCCTGCGCGCACATCCGGGCCAGGCGGTGATGCTGCCGCCGGGACAGGACTGGATCAGCGGCATCCGCACCGTCACCTTTGCCACGCTGGTGCAGGACGGCGGCGAGGCTGACGCGGTGCTGGCGATGGAATTCCCGCTGTCGCCGATGCTGCCCGACGGGCAGGCCATGGAGGGCGACTTCATGCTGCTGACCGACGCCGGCATGGTGCTGGGCGCCGACGGCATGCCGGCCGGCCCGCTCGATGCGCCCGTCGCCGCGGCGCTGGCGTCCGACGGCGCGCAGCCGGGTACGGTGCGTTCCGCGCTGGTGCGGCACGGGCTGCTGCAGCATGAGGTGGTGCTGGAGTACCCGCTCGACGCCTGGGGCTGGCGCACCGTGGCCGTGGTCGAGGTCGGCCGCGTGTGGCGGCAGTTCCGGGAGAACACCTTGTGGATGCTGGGGCTGACCGGTTCGCTGTCGCTGCTGATCTTCGGCTGGATCCGGCTGATCGACCGGCGCATCATGCGCCCGGCGCAGCGCCAGTCCCGGCGCCTGCAGGAAAGCGACGCGCTGGGGCGCTTCGTGATCGAAGTGGCGGGGGTGGGCCTGATGATCGTCGAGCGCAATACGCGCCAGGTGCTGCTGGCCAATGCCGCGGCGCAGTCGCTGATCGGCCAGGCCACGCCCGCCGCGCTGGCGCAATTGCAGGACGCTTGCGAAACGCGACTGGCGAGTTGCGATGCCAGCGCCGAGGGACCGCCGCAGGTGCTGCCCTGCTTCGACGTCGACATGGCCTGCAGCAACGGCGAGACGCGCTACCTGGAAGTCCGCCTGGTGCAGATCACCTACGAGGTCCGCGCGGCGCTGCTGTGCGCGCTCAACGATGTCACCGAGGCGCGGCGCGGCGAGGCGCGCCTGCGCGAGGCCATCCGCGCCGCGGATGCCGCCAACCGGGCCAAGTCTTCGTTCCTGGCCACCATGAGCCATGAAATCCGCACCCCGCTGAACGGCATGCTGGGCAGCATCGAGCTGCTGAGCATGACCCGGCTCGACCCGCGCCAGCGCGACCAGCTGGCCGTGATGCAGCACGCCTCGCAATCGCTGATCGACATCATCAACGACGTGCTCGACTTCAGCAAGATCGAGGCCGGGCAGATGTCGCTGCAGCCGCGGCCGTGCCGCCTCGATGAGGTGGTCGAGGAAGTGACGCGGGGCTTTGCCGCCGAAGCCGCGCGCAAGCACCTGCGCCTGCTGTGCATCAACGATCCGGCGCTGTCCGAACCGGTGATGGCCGACGTGGTCAAGCTGGAGCAGATCCTGAACAACCTGGTCAGCAACGCGGTCAAGTTCACCGAACAGGGCAAGGTAATCATCGTGGCCAGGCGCATGCGGCCGGCGCAGGGTGGCGGCGAAGGTGTCGAGATCCGCGTGGTCGATACCGGCATCGGCATCGCGGCGCACGACCAGCGCCGCCTGTTCGAGCCGTTCGTGCAGGCCGAGCAGCCGGATACGCGCCACTATGGCGGCACGGGGCTGGGCTTGTCGATCTGCCGGCGGCTGGTCGAGCTGATGCACGGCGAGATCCGCGTGGTCAGCGAACCGGGGCTGGGCAGTTGCTTTATCGTCAGCCTGCCGCTGGCCGGTGCCGGCATCGCCGCGCCCGCGGAGGCATGGCCGCAGGCTGCGCTGCGCGGGCTGACCGTCGGCCTGAACGTCACCCTGCACGAGCTTTATCAGGGCATCGAGCAACTGCTGCGGTTCTACGGCGCGCGCGCGGTCCGGTACGATCCCGGCGCGCCCCCGGTGACACCGGTCGACGTGCTGGTCTGCGACGCCGAGGCGCTGTCGGCCTGCCCCGACGCCGATGTGGTGATTTCCGCGCTGGCGCCGATCACTCCGGACCTGACCCAGAGCCCGGTGGTGGCCTCGCCGTACGCCTGGCAAGGCCTGGTCGCCGCGATCGCGGCCGCGGCGGGCGCGGAAGTGGCGGCGGTGCCCACCGTGGCGCCGGCCCGCGCCGAGGCGCCCGCCGCGCAACTGGCCTTGCTGCTGGTGGAAGACCACCCCATCAACCAGGTCGTCATGCGCGAGCAGCTGGAAAGCCTGGGGCAATCGGTCGACCTGGCCAGCGACGGCCCCGAGGCCCTGTCGCTGGCGTCGGGGCGGCACTACGACCTGATCCTGACCGACCTGCAGATGCCGGGCATGGACGGCTTCACGCTGGCGCGGCGCCTGCGCGAGGCGGGACATGCCATGCCCATCGTCGCCATTACCGCGAGCGTGGGGCCCGATGTGTCCGAGCGCTGCCGGCAGGCCGGCATCGACCGCTGCCTGACCAAGCCGGTCGGCCTGGCCACGCTGCGCGAGCTGCTCGAGGAGTTCTCCGGCACGCGCGTGGGCGCACGCGCCGTGCCCGAGCGGCATGCCGGCGGCGGCGCCGTGCTGCATGCCGAGGCGCTGCGCAGCGACCAGCGCGCCCTGGCCGAGGCGCTGCTCGCCGGCGATGCCGAGACCTTCGCCCAGCGCCTGCACGGGCTGGCCGGCGCGCTGGCGGTAATGGGCCATTCGGTGCAGAGCCAGGCCTGCCGCTGGCTGGAGCAGACCGTGCGGCGCGCCGGGCTGGGCGCGATCGGTGCCGACTGGCAAGCCATCCATGCCGAACTGGAGCAACTGGCGGAGCGGCTGGAAGCGCAGTGCGGCAGCCACGCCGCCTGATGCCGGCGCCGCGGTCGCGCGTGCATTACTGCAGATCGGCGAGCCGCTGGCGGCACAGGCTCACGAACTGCTGGGCCGCGGTGGATTGGCCCAGGCCCGGATGGAAGGCCAGGATGGCGCGGAACCGGACCGGCGCGGTCAGCGGTACGCTGCGCAGCCCGAGCGCGACATAGGTGCGGGCAACCAGGGGATTGGTGATGGCCAGCCCGGCACCGGCCAGCGCCAGCGAGCACTGCGTATGGCTGTACGGCGTCGTCGCGACGAAACGCGGCGCGATGCCGAGTTCGGCAAAGCAGGCCTGCAGCCGGCGTTGCGCGGGGTCCGCGGCATCCAGTCCGATCAGCGGTACGTCGACCAGGTCCTCGATACCGATTTTTGCGCGGGCCGCGAACGGATGCGTTGCCGGCGCGACGCAAACTGCCTGCACCGCATAGAATTCGGAAGCGGTCAGGCCGCTGGTGTCCGCTTCGTCGCCCATGAATGCGATATCGAGTTCGCGCTGCAGCAGGCGCTCGCGCAGGCCGCGGGAACTGTCCACCTCGAGCTGGCAGCGAACGCGCGGATAGTGGTGGACGAAGTCCGCCACCGCCGCCGGCATCACGCTGGACGCCATGGCGTGCAGCACTCCCACGCGCAGCACCGTATCCTCATGGGTGCGCAATTGATCGATCCTGCGCTGCACGGCGTCGAGGCCGACATAGACGCGTTCGACTTCGTCCATCAGCGACGCCGCCTCGGGCGTCGGCACCATGCGCCCCTTGCTGCGATCGAACAGCCGCAGCCGCGCCGCCTTTTCCAGTTGCAGCACGATCTGTGTCACGGCGGGCTGGCTGATATGCAGCGCCTCGGCGGCGCGTCGCGCCGATCCCAGGCGCATGACCATGCGGAACACCTCGATCTGGCGGGCGCTGATGCCTGTGTCTGCGGCAGTTTCCATCTCTACCCTATAAGTTTTGCTTAAGTTGATCATCTACCCGCCTGCGCAACGGGGCCGTGGCCTGGCATAGACTCAAGCCACTTTCACTCCGGCCTTTGCCATGCACGCCAGCCGCACTCCGTCCCCGATCAAACCGCTCATCAATCCGGCGATGCAGGGGCTGCGATGCATCACCTGCGAGGCCCGCTATCCGCTCGAAGACATGCCGGAAGGCTGCCCGGCCTGCGCCGCCGCAGGTCAGCCGAGCAGCCTTGAAGCGGTCTACGAAGCCCGGGCACTGGATTTTGCACCGAAAAGCGGAAGTTATATGTGGGGCCACTGGCAGCCATACCTGGACGGCATGTCCCTGGGCGAGGGCGCCACGCCATGCGTGCCGGTGCCTGCGCTGGCTTCGCTGGCCGACGTGGCGTCCGTCTGGATCAAGAATGAAGGCGCCAACCCGACCGGCTCGCACAAGGACCGCATGTCGGCGCAGGCCATCAGCCGGGCCCTCGATATCGGCGCGCGCGAGGTGGTGCTGGCGTCGAGCGGCAACGCCGCCGTCTCGGCCGCGGCCTATTGCGCCGCCGCGGGGCTGGACTGCGAGGTCGCGACTTACCAGGCGCTACCCGCCGTATTCGACACGGCGTTGCGCTATTACGGCGCGCGGCGTGTCGTCTGCGACGACGGCCACGCGCGCTGGGCGCATGTGCGCCGGCGCGTGGAGCACGAGGGCGCCTTCGCGCTGACCAACTACAGCGTGCCCGCGGTGGGCAGCCCTGTATTCGGGGTGGAAGGGTACCGGGCCGTGGCACTGGAGTGGGTGGCGCAAGGATGCCGGCCCGACCATGTCATCGTGCCGACCGCGCGCGGCGACCTGTTGTGGGGCATCTACAGCGCGCTACGGGATCTCGTCGCGCTGGGGCACCTGCCGGGCATGCCGCGACTCTGGGCCGTCGAGCCGTTTCCGCGGCTTTCGCGGGTGCTGGCGGGCGCATCGCAGCAGGCTGACTTCGCTGGCACGACCCGGCAATTCTCCACGGCCGGCTCGACCGTGACCGCGCAACAGGTGCTTGCCGTCAGGCGCTCGGGCGGCGGCGCGGTGGTCGTCGGCGACGCGGCGGCACGCGACGGCACCCGCCATCTCGCTGCCGCGGGATTCTGGGCCGAACTGTGCGCCGGCGCGGGATTTGCCGCGACGCAGGCACTGCGCGCCGACGGGCGCATCGGCAGGACGGATGCCGTGATGCTGATGCTGACCGCGCGCGGCGACCGCGATCCGGGACAAGCCTGAACTTCAAACACCTTGGGGAGACACTGATGAAGCTGCGTTACCTGTTGACTGCCATCGTCTGCAGCCTGGCCGCCCACGCGCCTTCGGCGCAGGCCGGCTATCCGGAAAAATCGATCCGGCTGATCGTGCCCTGGGCCGCCGGCGGCAGCACCGATGCGCTGGCCCGCGCGGTTGCGCAGCGCATGAGCGAATCGATGGGCCAGCCCGTGGTGGTCGACAACCGCGCGGGCGCCTCCGGCCGCATCGGCGCCGACATGCTGGCCAAGTCCGCGCCAGACGGCTATACGCTCGGCGTCATCGAACTGGCGCACACCGTGGCGCCGTCGGTGTTCCGCCAGATGCCCTACGATGTGCTGCGCGACTTCACGCCGGTTTCGCTGCTGGGCGAGGCGCCGCTGGTCCTGTTCGCCGACAGCGCGCAATACCGCGCCGGAGAGATCCAGCGTTTCCTGGCGGACGCGCGCAAGGCCGGAAAGCCGCTGCAGCTTGCCACCAGCGGCAATGGCTCGATCAGCCACCTGGCCGCCAAGATGCTGGAAAGCCAGGCCGGCATCCCGGTCGACCCCGTCCCGTACCGGGGCTCGGCGCCGGCGCTGACCGATGTCTCGGCGCAATTGGTCAAGGGGCATTTCGCCACGCTGGCAAGCGGCAGCAGCTTGCTAGGCGGCAACAAGATCTCGGCGTTGATGGTGACGGGCCCGGCGCGCGTGCCCGCGCTTCCCGGCGTGCCGACCGCAGCCGAAGCCAGGCTGCCAGACCTGCAGGTCAGCCAGTGGTGGGCCCTGGTGGCGCCCGCGCGGACACCGACGGCGGTGGTGACGAGGCTTGCCGATGAAGTCCGCTCGGCGTTGGCCAATCCGCAGACCAAGGCCCGGCTCGACACGCAGGGCATCGAACTCAAGGCGTCGACGCCCGCGCAACTCGGTGACCGGCTGCGCACGGAGGTGGAGCGATGGGGCGGCCTGGTGAAGCAGGCGGGTATTCAACCGGAATGAGTCGGGCGCCTGCGCCGGTTATGGCGATGTCTCTGCTCAGCGCCGTGAGGATGATCGGCAGGCTTCCGGCCGAACGGGTGTTGGGTCGACGACCGGCATCGACAGCGGCCTGGCCACGGTGAATGCCGATTTCGTTCAACCGATTGAAAAAAACATTCACTTCCGAGCTTGTGTGCGGATCCTTAAGATGGGGCCCATCTAGCAGGCGGGCGTGCGGGCATCGGGGAAACGTGATGGAGGGCCCGCCGGTTGGCGCTGCCAGATTCGCTTGCAGCCCGCTTGCAGTCTTCACACGGCCTTCCCAATGTCTGCTCCGCTGTCCGAACCGGCTTGCCACCTGTGCATGCTCGACCCGGTCTGCGCTGCGCGCGCAGGCCGGGCCGCCGCCCCGATTCAGCCGCGACAGCGCAATCTGCGCGCCGGCGACCCGCTGTACCGCCAGGAGCGGCCTGCACTGGCCGCGTTCGCGCTGCGTGCCGGCGCTGCCAAGCTGGTGTACCGGGCAGCCTCGGGCCGCGACCAGGTTATCGACTATGCGTTGGCCGGGGACGTGCTGGGTATCGGGCTTTGCCCGGACAGCGCCCAGTACGCGGAGAGTGCAACGGCCTTGCAGCCGAGCGTGGTGTGCGAGGTGCCGGTCGAAGCGTTGCGCAGCGCGCTGGCCCACGGCGCCGTGCACGCCGCCATGCGCGCCGCGGTCCAGCGCGCCGACCAGCGGCGGCGCACGCAGCTGGTGTCGCTGGGTTCGCTGAGCGGTCCGCAGCGCCTCGCCACCTTGCTGCTGGACCTGCAGGCCGAGCATGCCCGGCGCGGACTGCCCGCGCCGATCACGCTGCCCCTGTCCCGGACCGATATCGCCAGCTATATCGGCGTGACGCTGGAGACGGTGTCGCGGCTGGTGACGCGCTTCGCCGGCGCGGGACTGATCCAGGTGCAGCAACGGTTCGTGCGCATCATCGACCCTGCCGGCCTGCAATGGCTGCTGGCCGGCGACGGCGACTCCCCCAGGATTGCAGCGCCGCTGGCGTCTCCCATGGCCGGAGAAGACGTTACCGCCTGATGCCGGCTTCGCCGGTGCGCCTGCAGTCACCGTCGCACGAACGCGAGCCGGTCCGCGTTGATGGTCCCCGCGTTGTGTCGCGCCAAGCTTCGCTTTTCCCTCCGGCAATGCATCCGGACTTGCCCTATAATTCTTGACAATGCAACGATTGACCGAGCAATAAAATGAATCCCGAGCCACACAGCGTCCCGCCCGCCGGCCAGGTCCTGCCTTTTCGCGAATCGCTGATGGCCATGCTGGGCGTGGCCTTCGTGGTGATGCTGGTGGCGCTGGACCAGACCGTGGTCGGCACCGCGCTGCCCACGGTGGTGGCGGAGTTGCAGGGGTTCGAGTACTACGCGTGGGTTGCCACCGCCTACCTGCTGACCTCGGTGATCACCGTGCCGGTGTTCGGCCGCCTGGGGGACTATTACGGGCGCAAGCCGTTCGTGCTGGCGTCGATTGTGGTGTTCTCGGTGGCGTCCGCGCTGTGCGGCATGGCGCCGAGCATGCCGTTCCTGGTAGTGGCGCGCGCGCTGCAGGGCATCGGCGGCGGCATGCTGGTCGGTACCGCCTTTGCCTGCATTGCCGATCTGTTTCCGGATTCGCATGTGCGGCTGCGCTGGCAGGTGATGCTGAGCGCGGC
Organism: Cupriavidus taiwanensis; assembly: GCF_900249755.1. NCBI lineage: Bacteria > Pseudomonadati > Pseudomonadota > Betaproteobacteria > Burkholderiales > Burkholderiaceae > Cupriavidus > Cupriavidus taiwanensis. The sequence continues at coordinate 1,650,643 of NZ_LT976854.1, read as the reverse complement.
GTTCGGCATTGCCAATGCGGTGGGGCCGTCGCTGGGCGGCCTGCTGACCGAGTGGTATGGCTGGCGCGCGGTGTTCTACGTCAACCTGCCGGTGGGCGTGCTGGGGCTGTGGTTCGCCTGGCGTTACCTGCCGCATCTGCGCCAGCAGTCGCACCGCGGGCCGATCCGCGTGGACTGGCTGGGGGCGCTGCTGATTGCGGCGGGCCTCGGCAGCTTGCAGATGAGCGTGGAATTGCTGCCGGCGCGCGGCCTCGATGCCTACACCGCGGGGCTGCTCGTGCTGGCAGCGGTGGCGCTGGTGGCGCTGTGGCAATGGGAGCGGCGCTGCGCCAATCCGATCCTGCCGGTCGAAATGTTCCGCGATCCGGGTCTGGCGCCGTTGTTCAAGCTGTCGGTGTTCGCCGGCTTCACCATGTTTGCGCTGCTGCTGTACGCACCGCTGCTGTTCCAGGGCGGCTTCGGCTACTCGCCGAAAGAGGCGGGCCTATTGATCACGCCGCTGGTGGTTTGCATCACCATCGGCAGCATCCTGAACGGCCGCATCGTGACCCGCATCCGCCGGCCGAACACCATGCTCTATGCCGGCTTCGGCATGCTGGCGCTGGCGTGCCTGGGCCTGTCGCAGGCCACGCGCGGCATGCCGCACGGCGTGTTGATGGCGATCATGCTGGTCGGCGGGCTGGGCCTGGGCTTTATCATGCCCAACCTGACAGTGTTCGCGCAGCAGACCGCGGGACGCGAGCACCTTGGCATCGCCACGGCCATGCTGCAGTCTTTGCGCATGGTCGGCGGCATGGTCGGCACGGCGATCGTGGGCACGCTGGTGACGCGCACCTACACTGGTGGCGTCGAGCAGGCGCTGTCCGGCGCCAATGCCAGCCAGTGGGCGTCGCGCATGGCCGACCCGCAGGTGCTGATCGACAAGGCGTCGCAGCTGGCGCTGCTCGGCCAGCTGGACCAGGCCGGGCACAATGGCGCATTGCTGCTGGAGCAGGCGCGGGTGTCGCTGGTGGGGTCGATCCACCTCGGCCTGGTGGTGGCGGGGGCGGCGGCCGCGCTGGGCGTGTGGTGCGCGCGCCAGGTGCCGTCGATCAAGCTGACCCGCGGCGCTGCGCCGGCGATGGCGGCCGACTGAAGCCCGCCGCCAACTTACCCTGAGGAGAACGGATGGAACTGGAGCGACAAAGCGTGGCCGTATTGCAGCAGTTCGGCCGGACCTACCGCGCCTATGCGGGGGCGTTCGAGCAGCGCATGGGACTGCCCTTGCCGCGCTGGCGCATCCTGCATGCGCTGCATCACCAGGAGGGCGCCATCGGCCAGAAGGCACTGGCCGACCTCGTCGTGATGGATCCCGGCGCGCTGACACGCCAGCTCAAGGCCATGCAGGAACTGGGCTGGGTCGAGCGCACCACGTCCGAGCGCGACAATCGCGTGACCCATGTCACGCTGTCTGCGGCCGGGCGCGAGGTGGTGGCGCGCGCCATGCCGCTGCGCTCGGCGTTTCTCGAGGACGTGCTGTCCGAAGTCTCGCCCACGACCATGCGCGAACTGTCGCGCGGCCTGGCGCGCCTGGAGGCGGGCATCGCCCACGCGCAGGCCCGCGCGACGGAGCAGGCCGACGCGGCCTGATACCGTGGCCGCACAGGCCGCACAGGCCGCACAGGCCGCGCGCTGCGCTCACCCGCTCAGCAGCAACCCGTTGAGCGCCGCAAACTCGAACAGCTCGCGGTCGTTGCTGACGCCGAGCTTCTGCATGGCGCAGTTCTTTTGCCGGCTGATGGTCTTGACGCTGCGGCATATCTGGATCGCGATCTCGCTGACCGAGCGCCCGGTCAGGTATAGCCGCAAGACCTCCATCTCACGCCGCGACAGGCGTTCCGCGCCGGCCAGGCCCGCACCCAGTGTGCTGCCCGGGTCGGCCTGCGACAGGACTTCCATGGCCGACTTGCCGATGTAGTGAAAACCGCGCTGGATGCGGTACACCACCGTGACCAGTTCGGTCAGTGGGGCGTCTTTCAGCACCAGCCCATGCACCTGGGTGTCGAGGATGGAGCGCAGCACCAGCGGGTTGGTGATCATGGTCAGCACGATCACCGCCATCGACGGATGCCGCCGCCGCAGGCTGGCGAGCAGCCGCAGTCCGTCGCAGTTGCGCTCGCCCTGCGCGGGCATGTGGTAGTCGGTGATGACGACATCGGGGCGCAGGCTGTCGATGCTGTTGAGCAGCGCTGTCGCGCTGGTCACGCTGCCGCAGACTTCCCAGCCGGTCTGGGTGTGCAGGCGGTCGGCGACGGCCGCCGAGACCAGCGGGTGGTCGTCGGCAAGCAGGATCCTCAGTGCCATCGGGTTGGTCCTCGATTCTGGTTCAGGCGGCGCAGCCTTCGGCGAACGTCAAGAAAACGCCGCACGCCAAGGGGACGTGCGGCGCAAAATGACGCCAGACAGGGAGGCGCCGGACAACTGCTCGCATTGCCGCCGGTCCGGGCCAAACGGGAGACGGCCGGACTGCGGCAATGCCATGGCAGCATAGCGGCGCGTCAGTACGGCGGAACTAGGAGGATTCGTAAATCACTGCACGAGACGATGCCTGCGCCGGTTAATGCGCGAGGCTAGCGTGCGCCTGTGGCCGGAAAAGCTGTCTCAGGGAACGAGATGAATGACGTGTCGTCGCCGATCGGTGACACGATGAGCGCTGGCGCCTTACGGCGGACAGCGCCTCGATCATGCCTTAGCCTCAGGTGGTCGCGGTCTCGGCCTCGACTGCAGGGCGGCCGTTGCGGCGCCCGTCGATGGCCCTGAGCGGGTCGCGCAGCACCGCGCTGCCGACCTCCATGACATCGTGCAGCACGCCCTGGTCGCGGCTGCGCTCCGGGCCCCAGAAATGCAGGGCGGCCCATTCCGGGAAGCTGCTGGGCGGTGCCAGCAGCCGGGTCTTGCGCTCGCGCGTCACCAGCGGCACGTTGAAATCCAGCACCGGGCAGATCCCGCCGGCGGAATGCAGCAGCGTGATCTGCGTATGCCAGGACGGCACCACGGTCTCGCGATGGCCAGGCGTGCTGGCCTGCCGGCTCAGGAAGGCACGCAGCGGGCTGCCGGCCTCGCTGTCTTCCTGCAACAGGATCCAGGCGCTCTCGCTTTCATCCTGGCTGCCGCCGCGCGTGGCGCTGACCAGCCGGCGCGGCGTGGCCATGATGTTGTGCTGGCGCACGCGTTCCGGGTCATGCCCGCTGTCGACGACGAAGGCGCAGTCGAGTTCGCCGTCGCCCAGTTGGCCGGCAAGGGCGGCGTCCGCTATCACCGGACGCGTGACAAAGCTGTCTTGTGGAAACTGCTCGCACAGCGCGGTCAGGATTTCGGTGATGACGGGATCGCCGATCGATGAGGAAAAGCCGATGGAGACACGCCTGCCGCCGTCGCGCCGTTTGCTCAGGCCGGGTTCGCCGGGCCGCACCAGGTGATTCCACTTGGCCAGGATCTGGCGCGCGGTCTGCTCCAGGCGCAGCGCGTGCGGCGTGGGCTCGAGCATGCCGTTGCGCTTGACGAACAAGGGGTCGCCGGTGATCTCGCGCAAGCGCGCCAGGCTGTAGGCAACGGTAGGCACGCGTCCCTGGGTACAGGCGGCAACCGCGCTCAGGTCACGGTACTCCATGACCAGAACAAAGACATGCAACAACTTCGTGCTGACATGACGCATTCCGACTTCTCCCGATACAGGACTTTGCTTTCTTTTTTTTCGGCCCGGCGCGAACAGCGATGCGCCAGTCATGGGGCGCATGAAACCAGGACACCCCGCGGCGCTTTTGGCCGCGGTGGCTCACTATTGGCGCCACGCGATGCGAGTCGAGTCAAGTGGACCAGTACGAAGTCCTGCATGCAAAGGCTTCGGCAGGATGCTTCATTACCCGTGTGACACGCTGGTGTCCGCCTGGCTTCGAGCCACTGCGTAGCGACGCTTTGTCCATCAAGGCCGGCGTAATGCCGGCGGCCGCGATGGGCACCGGTGTACTGCGCGGCTTTTCGTTGCTGCGCGTTGCCGGGCCGCGCTTCGGCCGGTGCCGCAAGGGCGCCGTGCGAAGGCGTCTGAAATTTAGTTGTGCCGAGGAATCTTAATACATGCTTAGAAAAAGTCATAGAAACTTGAATTGATGACTGACTTGTCAATTCTTTTTCGGCGCTTTTGTATCACGCCTGATACATGGCTTGAAATCAGCGTTTCCGGGCGGGTCTGGCGTCAAATACCGCTGTTTGAACCGGCGGCGCATCCCCCGCGTGGGTGACATTTCGGGACTTTCGGTGGCAGTCAGTCCACGCGCTTTCCAAATTGGAATAACGAAATTTGGTAATGCATGCCGGGTGCGTGCGATCGCCGCTGGCGATAATTTTCTTAACTCGCACTGCGAAGACACTGAATTGCCTTTTGCGGCGGCCCTGGGCTAACTTACGGCGAGAGTCGGCACGGTTGGCGTCGCGGCTGTGCGACGCCTGGGCCCCGCCGTTGCGAAGCGGAGAGATTCGTGAACAGACGGTATTCGGAAGAGCAGATCCGCGGTTATCTCGCCGAAGCGGCCAGCGGCGTGCCGGTGCGCGAGTTGTGCGCGCGCTATGGTTTCAGCGACGCGTCGTTCTACGGATGGCGCAGCCGCTACGGCCAGCCAGCCAACGGCGAGGCGCGCGACGGGCGCAAGCTGCGCGAACTGCAGGAAGAGAATGCCCGGCTGAAGAGTATGCTTGCGGATGCGCTGCTCAAGCTTGAGTTGATGCGCAACCGTACCGGCCGCCGCGGCGGCAGCGGCAAGGATCGCTAGCGGCGGACGGTTCCCGCAACACGCCCACGGCAGGCGCGGATTTGCCGTGGACGGCTCTGGAGTATGGGTTTGACGAAGTTTTGGATCAAGGCGGGCATGCTGGCCTGCACCGCCATGGCGGCTGCCCCGTTGTGGGCCGCTGGCAATGTCACAGCGGCATCGGCCGCGGCGGCCGGCGCGCCGATGGTGGCGCCGCCGCCGCCGCGGATGCTGGATGAGGCCACGGCAGTGGTGGAAGGGCCTGGCGGTACGCTCTCGGCGTCGCAGCGGCAGCACTGCCAGGGTTTGCTCGACCAGATCAATGCATTGCCCGGCGGGCCGCAGTGGTCCAGCGGCAAAGGCTCGGTCACCACGGCCGACGGGCGCACCTACCCGACCCTGGAACGCCAGGCGGATCGCAAGCGCCTGGAAGAAGCGTATCGCCAGCAGTGCGCGCAGGAGCGCCGCTGAGCGGTTCTCCCCGGACGGCCGGCTGTCACTTGCGGACTTGTGGAGCGTCAACATGCATCGTCTTCAACAATTCTTCGCATGGTGCCTGGCACTGATGCTGATGGCGCCCCTGCAGCCCGCACTGGCGCAAACCACGCTGAGCCAGGCGCAGCTGGACCAGCTGACCGCGCCGGTTGCGCTGTATCCGGATGCGCTGCTGTCGCAGGTGCTGATGGCCGCCACCTATCCGGCCGACGTGGCCGCGGCGGCGCAATGGTCCAAGGCCAATCCCAGCCTGTCCGGCGACGCCGCGACCAAGGCGGTGGCCAGCCAGAACTGGGATCCCAGCGTGCAGTCGCTGGCCGCCTTCCCCTCGGTGCTCGACATGATGGGACGCCAGCCGCAGTGGGTTCAGTCGATCGGCGATGCATTCCTGGCGCAGCCCAACGACGTCATGGACTCGGTGCAGCGGCTGCGCGTGCAAGCGCAGAACGCGGGCACGCTCAAGACCACCGAGCAGCAGAAGGTGGTGACACAAAGCTCCGGCGGCACCACCATCGTGCAGATCGAGCCTGCCAATCCGCAAGTGGTCTACGTGCCCACCTATAACCCGACCACGGTCTACGGCACCTGGCCGTATCCGGCCTATCCGCCGGCGTATTACCCGCCGCCGCCGGGCTCGGTGTTCGCCACGGCGCTGGTGTCCGGCATCGGCTTCGGGCTGGGCGTGGCCGCGGTCGATGCGATGTGGGGCGGATTCGACTGGCACGACCACGATGTCAACATCAACGTGAACCGCTACAACAACATCAATGTCAACCAGCGCCTGGACGTGAATCGCGCCAACGTGAACTGGCAGCACAACCCGGCCCGGCGCGGCAATGTGCCCTACAACAACGCCGCGGTGCGCGGGCGCTTTGACCAGCAGCGCCAGGCCGGCCTGGCCAATCGCCAGGCAGGCGCGCAGCCGGGCCAGCGCATCGGCGGCGCCGGGGCCGTGCAGCGCGAGCCGTCGGCGCGCGACCAGGCCCGCGATCGCGCCGCGCGCTCGTTCGAAGGCCGTACCGGCCAGGCGATTCCCGGCCATGCCGGCGGCGTGGCCGGCCGCACCGAGGGCGCGCGCCCCGGCGCGGGCGGCGCCGGCGCGCGCAATCCGCGCCCCGCGGGGGCCGAGCACCAGCGCGCGGACCAGGCCGCGGCGCGCGACCGCGCGCGCCATGCCAATCGGGACAGCGCGCTGCGCGATGCCGGCAATGGCGACCGCCTGCGCCAGCAGACGCAGCGCGCCGGCATGGCGCACCGCGAGGCGGCGCCGGTGCGCCCGGCCGGCCTCAACCAGGGCGGCATGCGCCACGGCGGCGGGCTGGGCGGCGGCGGCCGGCCGCGCGGCGGTGAACACTTTGGCCATGGCCGGAGGTAAAGCATGATGCGCAAGACCGGTAACCTGATTTCCGCCGTCTCGTTCGCCCGCGGCGCCCGTTTGCTGCCGCTGCTGGCCGCTACCGTAGCCCTGTCGCTCGCCATGCCTGCCGCGGCCCAGCAGGTCTACCCGAGCCCGGAAGCGGCGGCCGAAGCGCTCGGCGATGCCATCGCGCGCAGCGACGGCGACGCGCTGCAACGCGTGCTGGGCCGGCAATACCAGTCACTGGTGCCACAAGGCTCGATCAACCAGGACGACGTCTATGACTTCCTGGGCGCATGGGCGCGCCACCACGCCGTGCAGCCCGAAGGCGACAACCGCGCGCGCATCGCGGTGGGGGAGAGCGGATGGACCTTCCCCGTGCCGCTGGCCCGGCACAAGGACGGCTGGCAGTTCGACCTGCGCGCCGGCCAGCAGGAAGTGCGCCGCCGCCGCCTCGGGCGCAATGAACTGGTCACCATGGAAACCCTGCTGCAGCTGGCCGACGCCCAGCAGCGCTATGCCGATCAGGTAGGCCAGGGCCGCTACGCCAGGCGGCTGGTCAGCACGCCGGGCAAGACCGACGGACTCTACTGGCCCGCCGCCAGCGAGCAGGACGCCAGCCCCGTCGGCCCCGACGCGCTGGCGATGGGCCCTGAAACGCCCGCCGCCGACGCGTTCTACGGCTATCACTACCGCATCCTGCCCCCGGCCAGGGGCGGCGACGCCGCATACGGCCTGATCGCGTGGCCGGCCCGCTACGGCGATACCGGCGTCCATACCTTCATGCTCGGCAGCGACCGCGTCTTCTATGAACGCGACCTCGGGCCCGGTACGGCAGCGCGCGCCAAAGCCATGCGCAGGTTCTCGCCCGACGGCTGGCAGCGGGTGGCCGATCGCTGATTTTTCCGGCCTTCTGCGGCCGGCGGCTAGGCACGCCGCGTCTTTCCCCACCTGACCACACGTGGCCGCCAATGGCGGGTGGGCTTCTCATGGCTGTGGTATGCTGCAACGCAACAATAAGGCATAGGAGGAGATTCCGTCATACAGGAGTCCTCATGACCAAGAGCCTTGCCGCCGACTGGCATGCCCGCATGCGGCGTTTGAGCCGTGCGCAGGCCCGCACGGAAGCCCAGGTAAAGTCCTGGCTCGAGCGCATGGATTCGCTGAATCCGCTCACCCCCACGCGCCAGCCCGACGCCCCCAGACCCTTACGGCCGGCCGCCGAACCCGCCCGCCTGCGCGGCACCTGGCAGGCACACCGGCTGCGCCTGGCGCCCATGCCGGGCGAACTGGTGCCGCAACTGTCTTATCACCTCTACGTGCCGTCAAAGGCCCATCGTGGCCCGCTGCCGGTCGTGGTGGTGCTGCACGGCTGCCGCCAGACCCCGGATGACCTTGCCGCCGGCACGCGCCTGAATGCGCTCGCCGAACGCGAGGGCTTTATCGTCGCCTACCCGCAACAGCCCTTGCGCCGCCAGGTGCAGCGTTGCTGGCAGTGGTTCGACCTTGGCGCAGCCGACGGCGGACGCGAGGCGCAGGCAATCGCCATGCTGATCGACGCCCTGGCGGCGCGCCATGACGTGCGCGATCGCGAGATCTACCTGGCTGGCATGTCCGCCGGCGCCGCCATGGCCGCGGTGGTGGCGCTGCGCTATCCCGACAAGGTAGCCGCCGTAGCGCTTCATTCCGGCGTGGTCATCGGCGCCGCCGGCAACCCTCGCGCCGGCCTGCGCGCCATGCAGGAAGGCTCAGAGGCCGAACCCGCCTGGCTGCTCGACGCCGCCGGCGTCACGCCGGGCGGCCCCGAGATGCCCGCGCTGGTGATCCATGGCCTGGCCGACGACGCGGTCCATCCGGTCAACGGCCGCCTGCTGGCGCGGCAGTTCCTGGCCTACAACGGCCTGGAAGACCGCCTCGCCGGCCACCCCCCGCGCTTCGAGGCCGAAGGCGATCTCTCGGGGCGGTCGCATGAATACCGCTTCGGCCGCTGGCATCGAGACCTGGTGACGTTGGTCGAGGTGGAAGGCCTGGGGCACGCGTGGAGTGGTGGCGATGACCGCTACAGTTATCACAGCGATATCGGGCCGGATGCGAGCGCGATGATGTGGGGGTTCTTTCGGCAGTACCGGCGCTGAGCGGCGCCAGAGCGCCTGCGCATAAACAAGAAGGGAGGGCGCCAGCCCTCTCTTTGGCTGTCTGCTTGCATCGGAGGCGGCATTTGCCACGCGACCGCTTCTTGACGAACAACGCCATGCGATTTGCCAGCTTGCCGTTTCCGAACTTGGCCTGGCGACAGGCCGGCATTAACCGGCCTGCGCGACCTCAATCAGCCGTGATGTTGTTCGCCTTCACCACCTCGCCCCACATCTTGTAATGGGTGCGGGTCAGCGTTGCGAGCTGCTCGGGCGTGCCGCCGCCGGGCTCGTCGCCGCGGTCGACGATGCTCTTGACGACGGCCGGGTCCTTCAGCGCCGTATTCAATGCACCGTTGGCTTTCCTGACGATTTCAGGGCCCAGGCCCGGCGGTCCGTACAGGCCGATGAACGAGATGATGGTGAAGTCCTTGATGCCGCTCTCGGTGGCGGTTGGCACGTCCGGGATCATTGCCACGCGCTTGGGTCCCGTGACCATCAGCGGCCGCAACTGGCCCGACTTGATGAACGGCGCGACGACCGACGTGGCATCGAACATCGCATCCAGGCGTCCGGCCATCAGGTCGACCATAGCCGGGCTGCTGCCTTTGTAGGGCACATGGTTCATCCTGGGGCCGCCCATGCGCTCGCGCAGCAGTTCCATCGTGACATGCGGCAATGCGCCGGTACCGCCCGAGCCATAGTCGACGGTCTTGCCCGACTTGTCGCGCGCCTTGACCTCTTCGACGAACTGCGCGTAAGTCTTGATGGGCGAACTGGCGGGCACGACCAGGACCAGCGGCGACTGCAGCATCACGCCTATGGGCGTCAGCTTCTGCGGATCGACGATGCCAAGCTTGGTGTAGACATGCGGCATGATCGTCATCGAGCCGTTGCCTACCAGCAGCTTGTTCCCGTCGGGCGCCGCGCGCATGACCTCAATGGAGGCGATATTGCCGTTCACGCCGGCCTTGTTGTCGATGACAAACGACTGGCCGAGCGAACTCTGCAAGCCGTTAAGCAGCGCACGTCCCGCGAAGTCGGTCTGGCCACCGGGCGGAAAGCCGACCAGCAGTGTCACCGGCTTGGTTGGCCAGGTGGTCTGCGCCCACGCGGCCGTCGTCGCCAGCGCGCCAAGGCCGAGCGCGGCGACGCTCAGGATCAATGCGGAACGGCGCGAATTGACGGGCGATTTCTTGGTGATTGTCATGACAGGTCTCCGATTATGTTTTGAATGGACCGCAGCCCAAGGCGCTTCAGGCCGTCTTTTCCATCGCTTCCCACATCCCGTTGATATAGACCGCGCCGAGGGCCCGGTCATAGAGGCCGTATCCCGGCTTGCCCGTCTCGCCCCAGATCATGCGGCCGTGGTCGGGGCGGTAATAGCCCTGGAAGCCGACGTCGTGGTACGCCTTGACGATCGCGGCAATATCCAGTGATCCGCAACTCGACAGGTGGGCGGTTTCCTCGAAATCGCCTTCCGGCGTGATCTTGACGTTGCGGATATGGGCGAAATGGATGCGTCCCATGCCGCCGAACTCGCGCACCAGTGCCTCGACGTTGTTCTGCGGGCCGGCGCCAAGCGAGCCGGAGCACAGCGTCAGGCCGTTTGCCGGCGTGTCGACGATCCCCAGGATGCGCGCCAGGTCGTCGCGGTTCTTGACGATGCGCGGCAGTCCGAAGATGGGGCGCGGCGGATCGTCCGGATGAATGGCCATCTTGATGCCGCACGCCTGGGCCACCGGAATGATCGCGCGCAGGAAATGCTCCAGGTGCTCCCAGAGCCTGCCTTCGTCGATGCCACGGTATTCGGCCAGCAGCGACTGCAGTTCTGCTGGCGCGTAGCTCGAATCCCAGCCGGGCAGGGCGATACCCTGGCTGACGTCGACCCGTTCGACCTCGCGGGTGCTGAAGGCAAGGCAGGTCGAGCCGTCATCGAGCTTTTTTGCCAGTTCCGTACGGGTCCAGTCGAACACCGGCATGAAGTTGTAGCAGATGACCTCGATGCCCGCGGCGGCCAGATTCCTGATGTTCTGCTGGTAGTTCGCGATCAGCCGCTCGCGCGTCGGCTTGCCGAGCTTGATGTCCTCATGGACCGGAACCGACTCCACCACCTTGAACTGCAGCCCCGCCGCCTCGATGGTGGACTTGAGCGCCAGGATCTTTTCCAGCGGCCATACCTCTCCGACCGGTTCGTCGTAGATGGCCGAGACGATATGGGTCATGCCCGGGATCTGCCGGATGTATTCGAGGGGGATGGGGTCGGTCGGGCCAAACCAGCGGAACGACATCTTCATGGGTGGGGCTTCCTTGGGGCGACTCTGATGCGGCAGAAGAGGGCGGAAAAATAATCCGTCCCGGACCGCCGCGTTTTGGCCGGGAGTCCACGCGGCATTGGTGTACCGGATCGGACTATCTGGTTCACCAATTATGAACAGGTTGCCCAATTTTGCCGTCATGGTTTACCATGGTGTGCATCAGGCACTGCCCGGCCATGTCTTCTCGTGGCGAGTGATCAACCGGTGATCACATGGGTCAGCCGCCGCCTTACCTGCGATGCCACATTCCACCAGCAATCTTGCAACCCGTCCGTCAGTCGATAACCCGCCAGCGGCCAGCGACCGTTCGTACCTGAGCCTGGCCAGCCAGGTGCAGGGATTGATCGCATCCGGAGAGTTCTCTGCAGGCATGCGGCTGCCGTCCGAACGCACGCTGGCCGAGCGGTTCAGCGTCAGTCGTACCCTGGTGCGCGAGGCCATCATCGCGCTGGAGGTGCAGGGGCTGGTCGAAGTGCGCGGCGGCTCCGGGATCTACGTCTGCGCAGAGGCGCCCGCGCCCGGTCGCGAGCCGTTTGAGATGCCCTGGCGGCCGGGGCCGATAGAATCGCTGCGCGCCCGGGCGCTGATCGAATCAGAAATCGCCGGCCTGGCGGCCAGCGAGCGCAAGGACGGCGACCTCGACCGCATGTTCGCGGCCCTGAGCCTGATGCGCGAGCACATGGACGACAAGCAGGCCAACGAGGCGGCGGACCGGCAGTTCCACCTGTGCCTGGCCGAATCGACCGGCAACAGGGTTCTGCTGCATATGGTCACCGCACTGTGGGACAGCGGGCGCAGCGATCCGCTATGGGGCAAGATTGAGGAACACTTCCATACCACGGCGCTGCGCGAGGCATCGCAGGAAGACCATCAGCGAATCTTCGCGGCGGTGATGGCGCGCGACGCGACAGCGGCGCGGGCGGCAATGCGTAACCACCTGGAGAGGGTGATCAGCGAGTTCACGCAGGCGTGGCGTTGAGGGATAGCCCGTTGGGCCAGTTGGGCCAGTTGGGAATCTGTTGCGCCGGGCCGCTCAGCCGATTTACGCAATCAGCCGCACGACCCCGTTCACGACAGGCGGTGTCGCCGGCATCTTCTTCTGGCCGGCAGATACGCGAAAGAGGCGCCCCAGCCCTCTCTCCGCCTGCCGCGACAGCCCCCTCACCCCCTCGTCCGATCCTTAACAAACAACGCCGTCCCCATCCCCACCACACACAGCGCCACCACGTAATGCGCCGGCGCCAGCGGATCGTTCTTCAGCATCAGCGTCACCACCATCGGCGTCAATCCGCCGAAGATCGCATAGGACACGTTGTACGAGAACGATAGCCCCGAGAACCGCACCTGCGCCGGGAACGCATTGACCAGCACGAACGGCACCGCGCCGATGGTGCCGACCAGGAAGCCCGCCAGCGCGTACAGCGGCAGCAGCAGGTCGGGGCGGGTGAAGATGGTGGTGTAGAACGCGTAGGCGCAGAGCGCCAGCAGCAGGCCGCCGAAGAACAGCGTGCGGCGCGCGCCGATGCGGTCGGCGAGCGCGCCCGAGACGATGCAGCCGACGGTCAGGCACAGCGTGGCGACGCTGTTGGCGACCAGTGCGGTGCGTGCGTCGAAGCCATACAGTTTCTGCAGGAAAGTGGGGGTCATCAGGATCACCACCACGATGCCGGCCGACAGCATCCAGGTCAGCAGCATCGATACCGCGACGCTGCCGCCGTGGTCGCGCATCACCGACTTCAGCGGCATTTCCGCGGCCAGCGCCTTGCGCTGCTGCAGTTCGGCAAAGACCGGGGTTTCATGCAGCCAGCGCCGCAGGTACATCGAGGCAATGCCGAACACGCCGCCGATCAGGAAGGGCACGCGCCAGCCGTAGTCGGCCAGCTCGGCCGGGGTGAAGACCGTGTTGATGCCGGTGGCCACCAGCGAGCCGAGCAGGATGCCTGCGGTCAGCCCCGCGGTCAGCGTGCCGCAGGCATAGCCGACATGGCGCGCCGGCACGTGCTCGGAGACGAAGACCCAGGCGCCCGGCACTTCGCCGCCCACGGCCGCGCCTTGCAAGATGCGCAGCACCAGCAGCAGCACCGGCGCGGCCAGCCCGATCGACTGGTAGGTCGGCATCAGGCCCATCAGCAGCGTGGGCACGGACATCAGCAGGATCGACAGCGTGAACATCTTCTTGCGGCCGAGCAGGTCGCCGAAGTGCGCCATGATGATGCCGCCCAGCGGCCGCGCCAGGTAGCCGGCCGCGAAAATGCCGAAGGTCTGCAGCTGGCGCAGCCAGTCGGGCACAGACGGCGGGAAGAACAGCTGGCCGATCACCGTCGCGAAGAACACGAAGATGATGAAGTCGTAGAATTCGAGCGCGCCGCCCAGTGCGGCAAGGGAAAGGGTCTTGTAATCCTGGCCGGTGAGCGCGCGCGCGCCGGCGCGCGGCGTGCCGGCACCCGCGGCGGTACTGCTGGTGGTAGACATGGAATGGACTCGCATGGAAGAGGAACGCATGCGAAGCGCGCAGCACGGAATAACGTGATGGGTGTGGCCGGAGGGTACAGCGCAGGAGAGGCAGGCACGACGCGGCGGGTAAGCCACAGGCTTGCGACGGAACGCTTCGCAAAGGCCGTAAAGATACCAGATCGGCCCACCGGCCGTTGAGCCGTCAAAACCGGGGCCGGAATCGATATCTTTGCTTTGTCCGGAAGCGTTGCCATAATGTCGAAAAATGTGAAATCCGGGGCACAAAGAATCGTGCAACGCCGGTGCGCGGGGTCAGAATTTCTGGAACGTCATGGCATTCAAGCAATCCATCCAGGCGGCCGCCACGGTGGCTGCCACGCCGCGCGGCCGGCTGGCCGTGCGCATTGCGGGCGGCGTGGCGGCGGCGCTGGCGGTGTTCGGGCTGGCGGGGTATTTCGGCGGGCCGCCGCTGATCAAGTACCTGGTCGAAAAGAACGCGACCGAGGCGCTCGGGCGCAAGGTCACACTGGGGCAGGCGCATGTGCGTCCGTTCGAACTGGCGGCCACGCTGACCGACCTGACCATCTACGAGCGTGACGGCAAGACGCCGGCGCTGACGCTGGGCGAAGCGCAGGCCAATACCTCGCTGGCCTCGCTGTGGCACCTGGCGCCGGTGGTGGACAACCTGCATGTCGATCGCCTGGCCGTGCACGTGGTGCGCGGCGCCGATGGCCGCATGAGCTTCGCCGATGTGCAGGAGAAGTTTGCGGCGCTGCCGCCCAAGCCGGCCGATGCCAAGCCGGCACGCTTCTCGGTGAACAACATCGCGTTGACCGGCAGCAGCCTGCGCTACGACGACAAGCTGCTCGATACCACGCTGCGCGTCGACAACCTGACGCTGACACTGCCGTTCCTGTCCAACCTGCCGCACGATGTCGAGATCGTGACCCGGCCCACGCTGAGCGCGCAGGTCAACGGCACGCCGCTGGCGCTGGACGGCGAGGTGCTGCCTTTCGCCGATTCGCGCCAGACCCGGCTCAATATCAACCTGGACGGGCTCGAGGTGGCGCGGATGATGGCGTTCGCGCCGCCGTTGCGCGATGCCGAGGTCAAGGCCGGCAAGCTCGATACGCGCCTGACGGTGGCCTTCCGCCAGCAGCAGGACACGCAGGAGATGGTGGTGATGGGCACCGCCGCGCTGCGCGATGCCGACGTGCGCACGCGCGCCGGCCAGCCGCTCGTCCGCAGCGGCAAGCTGGCGGTCGATATCGCCAGGCTGGAGCCGCTGGCGCACCGCGCGCAGCTGCGCAGCGTCGAGATCGACGGGCTGGCGGTGGAGGCGGCGCGGCGCGCGGATGGCTCGCTGAACCTGGCCACGGCGTTCCTGCCGCAGGCGGTGAGCCGATCGACCGATGGCGTGGCGGCGGCACCGGCGCCGGCCTCGGCGCCTGCTGCTGCGTCGGCTGCGTCGGCTGCATCGGCCGCCCCGGCGACGGCCGCGCCCAAGGAAGTGCCGTGGCGCTATGCGGTCGACCGCATCGCAATCAGGCAGGCCCGGGTGGGATTCGAAGACGCGCTGGCGCCCTCGGGCCCGGGCAAGCTTGCGCTCGGGCCGCTCGATGCCGAGGTCAAGGGCTTTGCCGGCACCGACGGCGACAAGCCCGTGCGCGTCGAGGCCACGCTGACCGTGGCCGATGGCCAGACCCTGCACCACAGCGGCGACCTGCTGCTGCGCGACGGCTCGATGGCCGGCACGCTGGAAACTACCGGCTTGCGGCCGCAGGGGTTTGCGGCCTGGTGGCCGCGCGAGCTGCGCAGCCAGTTCGGCACCACCGCAGTCAACGCGGAGCTGCATTACCGCATGGCATGGGGCACGCCGCAGTTCCAGTTCGTGCTGGAAAAATCGCGGCTGGAGCTGGCGCCGCTGTACGTCGCCACGCGCGACCCGGTGGTGATGCCGGCCGCCGCACCGCGCGGCGATGCAGCCAATGCGCCCGCCGCGGACCGGGCCGGGCGCGCCGGCCGACGCATGCGCGACCGCGCAGGCGACCGTGAAGGTGCCGCACTGCCGCTGCTGCAGGCGCAGAAGCTGGTGCTGGACGATATCCAGTTCGACCTCGCCAAACAGACCTTTGCCACCAGCCAGGTCACGCTGGCGCAGCCGCAGATCGCCGCCACGCGCGATCATCGCGGCGAGCTGATCGAGATGGCGCGGCTGTGGGCGAGCGAATCCGCGCAGCAGGCGCGCGGCACGCCGCGACGCGCGGCGCCGGCCAGCGCCAACGGCGCTGCCGCGGGCGGTGGCTGGAAGGCCAATATCGGCAAGGTGGTAGTGGAGCGCGGCAACGCGCGCCTGGCGGACTACCAGCCGGCGCAGGCCAACCGAGGCCGCCCGGTGATCCACCAGTTCCGCAATATCGGCCTGACCACCGGCGCGGTGGCCTGGCCGCTGACGCCGGCGGCGGTGCCGATCAAGCTGCATGCCGAATCGGGCCGCCGCGGCGTGATCGGCATCGATGGCACGGTGTTGCCTGCCGTCCCGGCCAGCCGGCTGCAGCTGGACCTGCGCCAGGTCGACGTAAGCCCGTTGCAGCCCTACCTGGCTGACCGCTTCAACGCGGCGCTGCGCAGCGGCACGCTCTCGGTCAAGGGCAGGCTCAATGTCGATGCGCCCACCGGCAAGCCGCTCGCCGCGCATTTCAGCGGCAATGTGCAGACCGGCAATGTGCGCACGGTGGACCGCGTCAGCGGCGACGACTTCCTGCGCTGGCGCGCGCTGGCGGTCTCCGGCATCGACTTTGCGATGGACGAGAGCAAGGGGCCGATGCGCGTGAGCCTGGGCAATATCGCGCTGTCCGACTTCTACGCCCGCGTGATCCTGAACGCCAACGGCCGCCTGAACCTGCAGGACGTGCTGGCCGGCGGCGCGGAGAAGGGCGAGGCGGCGCCGGCCACCAGCCTGACGCAGGCCAATCCCGCGTCGGCCCCGGCCGCGGCACCGGTGCAGGCCGGCGACACGCGCACGGCCCAGGTCGAGCAGAAACCGGGCGGGCCCAAGCCGCAGATCCGCATCGGCGGGGTCTCGGTCGACCGCGGCAACATCAATTTCTCGGACTTCTTCGTCAAGCCCAACTACACCGCCAACCTGACCGGCATGAAGGGCTCGGTGTCCAAGGTGTCGTCGGGCGATCCCACGCCGGCCGACCTGGTGCTGGACGGCCGCATCGACGACGACGCGCCGGTCAATATCAGCGGCAAGCTCAATCCGCTGGGCGAGCAGCTGTTCCTCGATATTGCGGCGAAGGCCTCGGGCGTCGAGCTGACGCGGCTCACGCCCTACGCCGCCAAGTACGCGGGCTACCCCATCACCAAGGGCAAGCTGACCGTCGACGTGGCCTACAAGATCGAAAACGGCAAGCTCGATGCGCGCAACCACCTGTTCCTGGACCAGCTGACCTTCGGCGAGCGCGTCGACAGCCCCGATGCGACCAAGCTGCCGGTGCTGCTGGCGGTGTCGCTGCTCAAGGACCGCAATGGCGTGATCGACGTGAACCTGCCGGTGTCGGGCTCGCTATCGGACCCGGAATTCAGCATTGGCGGCGTGATCGTGCGCGTGATCGTCAACCTGCTGACCAAGGCGATCACGTCGCCGTTCTCGCTGATCGCCTCGGCCTTCGGCGGCAGCGGCGAGGAGCTGGGCTACGTCGAGTTCGCGCCCGGCACCGCCACGCTGACGCCGGCGGCGAAAGACAAGATCGCGAAGCTCGGCCAGGCGCTCAATGACCGGCCCTCGCTGCGGCTGGAAATCAGCGGCCGCATCGATCCCGCCACCGACGAGGCCGGCGCGCGCCGCGCCTGGCTGGATGCTCGCGTCGCCGAGCAGAAGCGGCGCGACCTGCGCGACAACGCGCAGGCCGGCGCCGAAGCCGGCGACGACGAGGCCGGCGAGCAGGGCGCCGAGGTCAAGGTCTCGAAGGCGGAGTACCCGAAGTACCTGGAGCACGTCTACAAGCGCACCTCGATGAAAAAGCCGCGCAACTTCGTCGGCTTTGCCAAGACCCTGCCGCCCGAGGAGATGGAAAAGCTGCTGATGGCCAACGCCACCGTCACCGAGGCCGACCTCAAGCGCCTGGCGGAACAGCGCGCGCTGGTGGTCAAGCAGGCGCTCGAGCGCGAAGGCAAGGTGCCCGAGAGCCGGCTGTTCCTGACCGCGCCCAAGCTCAGCGCCGACGGCGTCAAGGACAAGGGCGCGCCCAACCGCGTGGACTTCTCCATTCGCAGCTAACCCGGGTGTCGGTGCCGCAGCGCGCGGCGCCGACACGGGCCTGGCTGCGAAAACCGGTATGATTCGGCCCGGACAATCCGTTCCATCGCCGAATCAGGAGTGAGTTTTGCAGCAGGAGCCAATCGAAGCCGCCGTCGCCTACAAGACGTGGGTGTGCGTGATCTGCGGCTGGGTGTACGACGAAGAGCAGGGCTGGCCGGAAGACGGCATCGCCCCCGGCACGCGCTGGGAAGACATCCCCGATGACTGGCGCTGCCCGGAATGCGACGTCGGCAAGGGCGAATTCGCGATGATCGAGCTGTAACGGCGCAGGCACTTCGCGGCGCGTCTTCCAGATGCTTGCCGCCATGACTTGGACTCAGGCCGCACTCAGGCCGCACTCAGGCCGCAGTCAGGGCGCGCGCCAGCATGTCCAGCCCTTCGTCCATTACCGCATCGGGGATGGTGAGCGGGAACAAGAAGCGGATCACGTTGCCGTGCACGCCGCAGGTCAGCAACAGCAGGCCCTGGTCCAGCGCGCGGCGCTGTACCTGCCTGGTGAACCCGGGATCGGGGCTGCCATCGCGGCCGCGGAATTCGACCGCCACCATCGCGCCCACGCCGCGCACCTCGGCAATCTCGGGCACGCTTGTTTTCAG
Source organism: Cupriavidus taiwanensis (assembly GCF_900249755.1). Lineage (NCBI taxonomy): Bacteria > Pseudomonadati > Pseudomonadota > Betaproteobacteria > Burkholderiales > Burkholderiaceae > Cupriavidus > Cupriavidus taiwanensis. Next base: position 1,632,180 of record NZ_LT976854.1, on the reverse strand, counting down.
GCCTTCGAGCCGCTCCTGCAGGCGGCGGCCAAGCGCGATGCCGCGCTCGGGCAAACCTTCGCTTTCCAGCACGTCGATCACCGCCAGCGCCGCGGCGACGGCAAGCGGGTTGCCGGCATAGGTGCCGCCCAGGCCGCCGGGCGCGGGTGCGTCCATTAGCTCGGCCCGGCCGCACACCGCCGACAGCGGGAAGCCGCCGGCGAGGCTCTTGGCCATGGTGGTCAGGTCGGCGGCCACGTCGTAGTGCTCCATGGCGAAGAGCTTGCCGGTGCGGCCGAAGCCGGTCTGGACTTCATCTGCAATCAACACGATGCCGTGCTCGTCGCAAATTGCGCGCAGCGCGCGCACGAACGCCGGCGGGGCAATATTGAAGCCGCCTTCGCCCTGCACCGGCTCGAAGATGATCGCGGCCACGCGCCGGGGATCGACATCCGCCTTGAACAGCTGGCGCAGCGCGCCGATGCTGTCCTCGACGCTGATGCCGTGCAGGGCTTGCGGGTACGGCACATGGAAGACCTCGGCGGGGAAGGGGCCGAAGCCGAGCTTGTACGGCTCGACCTTGCCCGTCAGCGCCATGCCCATCATGGTGCGGCCATGGAAGCCGCCGGAGAACGCGATCACGCCGGCGCGGCCGGTGGCGGCGCGGGCGATCTTGACTGCGTTCTCGACCGCCTCGGCGCCGGTGGTGAAGAGCGCGGTCTTCTTGGTCCAGGCGCCAGGGACGCGCTGGTTGATCTGCTCCGCCAGCTGGATATAGCCGGCGTAGGGAACGACCTGGTAAGCGGTATGGGTAAAGCGCTGCAACTGCTCCTGCACCGCCTGCATCAGGCGCGGATGCCGGTGCCCGGTGTTCAGCACGGCAATGCCCGCGGCGAAGTCGATATAGCGGCGGCCCTCGATGTCCCAGAGCTCAGCGTTCTCGGCGCGCTCCGCGTAGAAGTTGCACATGACCCCGACGCCGCGGGGAATGGCGGCGTCCTTGCGCTGCGCCAGGTCGGCATTTTTCATGATGGCTCCGATGGGTAGGTCTTGCCGGCACCGCGCTGGCGCCGGCGTGGATCTGTAAACGGGCGCGCTAGCCGGCGACGCTTGCGCCGATGCCGCCGAAGAAGGCGCTGGCATTGGCGGCGAGCGAGTCGAGGTGGTAACCGCCTTCCTGCACCACCAGCGTGGGCAGGCCCAGTGCGGCAACGGCGCGGCCGAGGCGGCCAAAGCCCGCGGTGGACACGTCCACCTGTGATTGCGGATCTTCGCGGTAGATGTCGAAGCCGAGCGACAGCACCAGCACCTCGGGCGCAAAGCGTTCGATCGCGCCGCGCGCGGCGTCCAGCTTGTCGAAGAAGACCGGCTCGGCAGAACGGTGCGGCATCGGCAGGTTGAGGTTGTGCCCGGCGCCCGCGCCGCTGCCGCGCTCATCGTCGAAGCCCGCGACCGCCGGATAGAAGTTGGTCGGGTCGCCGTGGATCGACACGTACAGCACGTCGGCCCGCTCGTAGAAGATCTCCTGGATGCCCTGGCCGTGGTGCATGTCGGTATCGAGGATGGCCACGCGGCCAAAGCGCGCGCGCAGCGCCTGCGCGGCGATGGCGGCATTGTTCAGGTAGCAGAAGCCGCCCGCCGCGTCGCGCCGCGCGTGATGGCCGGGCGGACGGCACAGGGCATAGGCGCGGCGCTCGCCGTCCAGCAACGCCCGCGCGCCGGCCACCGCGCTCTGCGCCGACCAGTAGGCCGAGCGCCAGGTGTGCGGGCCCACCGGGCAGCTGCCGTCGGCAAGGTAGCGCGCGGCTTGCGCCAGCACGCCGCGCAGGGCGTTGGGCTCGCGCACGAAGATGTTCGACATGACTTCGTCGCCCCAGTCTTCCGGCAGTTCGCGCCAGCGGCCATGCGCGTGTTGCAGGAACTGCAGGTAGCGTTGGTCGTGCACCGCGGCCAGCGGCGCCAGGCCATGGTCGGCGGGAGCGTGCAGCGCAAAGCCCAGCGCCTGGACCGCCTGCACCAGCCGCTGCGCGCGCGCGGGCAGCTCCTGCGGCGCGCGCATGCGGCCGCGCGAGAAGTAGCTCTGTGGATGGTGCAGCAGTTGCTCGGGATGGAAAAACGTCAGCATGGGCTTGCAGTCTCGGGTTGCCGGCGCTCAGGCCTGCGCCGCTTGCGCGGTGGGGTGCTGCTGGCGCTGGCGCGCATCGACGCAAACGATGCACAGCAGCGATACGCCGGCCAGCAAGGTGTAGAACACGGCCAGCGGCCACCATTGGCCCTGGAAGCGCTGCGCCAGGATGGTCCCGACCAGCGGCGTCAGCCCGCCCGCGATCGCGCCGCAGACCTGGTAGGACAGCGAGATCGCCGAGTAGCGCACGCGGGTCTCGAAGACCCCGCTGACAAAACCCGCGATCACCGAATAGAAGCTCGCCATGCACACCACTGCCAGCGCGATGCCCAGCACGATCGCGGGCGCCTCGCGGGTCTGCACCAGCAGGAACATCGGGTAGGGCGAAGCCATGGCCAGCAGCGCGGCCAGCTTGAGGAAGCGCGCCCCGCCAAGCTTTTCCGCGAGCCAGGCGGCCAGCGGCTGCGACAGGAACTGGATGATGGCGACGGCAAACAGGCAGTCGAGGATCAGGGTCCGCGACAGCGACAGGTATTGCGTGGTGTAGGCGATCATGAAGGTGTTGGTGAAGTACACCCCGGCGATGCCGATGGTATTGGCGCCGATGCACAGCAGCACCGGCACGCGCGCGGTGCGCCAGACTTCGGCAAGCGGCAGCCTGGCGGTCTTGCGCTGCGCCTGCACCTGCGCGAATTCGGGCGATTCATTCACGCCCAGGCGGATCGCCACGCCCACCAGCAGCAGCGCCGCGCTGGCCAGGAACGGCAGGCGCCAGCCCCAGTCCATGAACGCGTCGCGCTCCATCGACGTCACCGCGCGGAAGGCCAGCAGCGACAGGATCAGGCCGGCGGGGCTGCCGAGCTGCGCGAACGAGGCGAAGAAGGTGCGGCGGCCGCGCGGCGCGTGCTCGCCCGCCATCAGCACCGCGCCGCCCCATTCGCCGCCGACGGCGATGCCCTGCACCACGCGCAGCAGCACCAGCAGTACCGGCGCGATCGCGCCGGCGGTGGCGTAGGTCGGCAGCAGGCCGATGCCGATGGTGGCCACGCCCATCATCATCAGCGTGACCATCAGCGCCTGCTTGCGGCCGATGCGGTCGCCCCAGTGGCCGAACACGATGCCACCGAGCGGGCGCGCGAAGAAGCCGACCGCGAAGGTGCCGAACGACGCCAGCGTGCTCAGGAAGGGATCGCCACCGGGGAAGAACAGCGGGCCGAACACCAGCGCGGCCGCGGTGGCGTAGATGTAGAAGTCGTACCACTCGATCATGGTGCCGACAAAGGCGGCGGTGGCAGCGCGCACGGGCTGGCGCTTGCCGGCTGGGGATACGGGCATGGACGGTCTCCTCACGATTTGCGTGTCGCTGCATCGGGGCAGCTGTGGGAGTAGTTAGCGCCCGTTGACAGGCATCAGTCAAATTTCTAGTATTTATATTTTACATAACTTCAACTTATAGGTGAGGTCATGGAGCGTTCTGCGCTGGACCGGGCCTTGCTCACCGACCGGCTCGACTGGAACCTGCTGCGCACCTTCCTGACCATCGTCCATGAGCGCAGCCTTAGCCGTGCCGCGGTGCGGCTGCATATCACCCAGCCTGCCGTGAGCCTGGCACTGCGCCGTCTCGAGGAACACCTGGGGCACACGCTGATCGAACGGCGCGGCAGCGCTTTCCGGCTGACCCGGCCCGGGGAAGAGGTGCTGCGCATTGCCACCGAGGTCTATGGCAGCATTGCGCGCCTGGGAGCGGAACTGACGGGGCAGCAGGACGAGGTGAGTGGGCTGCTGCGGCTGCTGACAGTCAGCCGCATCCACTCCGGCGTCTATGACGAATGCCTGGCCGCGTTCCATCGCCAGCATCCGCGCGTCACGCTGCAGGTGGACGTGTTGCGCAGCAGCGAAATCGTGGACGCGCTGGCGCAGAAGGCGGGCGGCGTGGGCCTGAGCCTGTATCGGCAGGCGGGCGACAGGCTCGCTCACATGCTGTTCCTGCGCCAGCGCTACGCCATCTTCTGCGGGCGTCATCACCGGCTCTTTGGCCGCACCGGGCTTGGCATTTCCGACCTTCTGGCCGAGCACTTCGTGTCATTCAGCAGCGACCAGCTTGGCGACGTGCTCGCGCCATTGGCGGTATTCCGCGACCAGCACGGCTTCTCGGGGCGCATCGTGGCGACGTCGTCCAGTCTCGATGAAATCCGGCGGCTGGTGTTCGCGGGCTATGGCATTGGCTGCCTGCCCGAACATATCGTGGCAGACGACGTGGCGCAGCAACGGCTGTGGCGCCTGCCGCCGGAAGAGGGCGTGGCCGATATCGACCTGTACCTGCTGTGGAACGCTGAGCGCCGCCAGACGCCGGCCGAGGCGGCGTTCATCGCGCACTTCCGCCACTATGTGGCCCGCTACTCGTTGATGGAGCGCCTGGGGGACGCCGTGAACGCGCCCCTGGCCGCGCTGCGCACGCCGACGGTTTAGGCGGCGTTCAGCCGTGCCTGCGCTGCGTATGCCGGCACAGCCCCGCGCGCTGACGCTGCGCAGCGCAGCGCCGATACCGCATCCGGTACGGATGGCTGCAGCGCCACAGCGCCCGCAATACGGTAATGCACAGCAATGCCGCCATGATGGCGGCAAGCAGGCCGATCGACATGGCGGCCTCCTCCCCGGATGCTGCGTGGACCGGACTCCGGGCGGGGTCAGATCAGCAGCGGTAATGCCTCCAGCACCAGCACTGCGACCAGCGCGCCGATCAGCGCGCCCATGGTGCGGCAACTGATGCGCAGGAACTTGGCGGTCACCGGGATCGAACCCATGGCGATCACGCCTACCAGCGCCATCGGAATCAGGAATACAAGATCATGCGCGGTGAAGTGCATGGCGGTCTCCTGTCTCTCTCTTTTGTGATTCCAGTATAGGCAGTGTGTGCCGGATGCACGGTGTGCGCATCGGGATTGTCCCGGATGCGGCGCTTGCGCTCGCACGGGCAGGTATCGAAGCACGCACTTGCCCGTGCCCGGGCGTTGTGCCACGTACGCATTGCGAGCCTTTTTTCGGCGTGCCGGCCCGAACCGCGAAACCGGTGTCCTATGCTGAGCAAAGACGCGGGGCGTGTTTCCCCTTTCGTGCGATGCCCCGCCGACGAGAGACGGAGGTGGCTATGGAACTTCACATGCAATCGCACCACTACGTGCGGCGACTGCCGGACTGGACCGCGGCAGCGGTGTCGGGGCTGGCGGCGGGCGCGTTGCTGCTGGTGCTGGAACTGTTCTGGTCGTCGATGGTGTCGGGCGTGAACCCCTGGGTGGCCACGCGCATGATCGCGGCGATCGTGATGGGGCCTGACGTGCTGCAGACCTCGCTGTTCAGCGTCGGCACCGTGGCCGCGGCACTGGTGATCCACTTCGTGCTGGGCGCCGTGCTGGGCATGATCCTGGCGGCGATCCTGGCGCCGTTCACGCTGGATTCGAGCCTGGGCCTGGCCATGCTGGCGGGCGCGGTGTTCGGCGTGCTGGTCTATGTCTTCAACTTCTATGTGATGACGCGGGCGTTCCCGTGGTTTGTCGAGGTGCGTGGCTGGCATACCTTCGTCGGGCACCTGATCTTTGGCATCGCGGCGGCGGCGTGCTACTGGAAGCTGGAAAGCAAGGACGTGTCGCACTGAGCCGGCAGCGGGAGCCTGCACAATCGCGCCGCGGCGGCGGGGACTACGGGTTCCCGCCGCCGCTTTTTCTTGTGCCGCACGCTTGTGCAGTGCGACACCGATGCCCCGGCGTGTCGCCTTGCAGTGACCTGACGGCATGCACTAGTCTTATCTCTACCTGCGTGACTTGCGCATCCCTCGCCGCGTGCGAGGAGGAGGGTGGATATGGCGATGGCCATCGCACTCGTCGTCATGGTTGCCGCTTCGGTGCTCTTCCATTTCCTGAGCCCGTGGTGGGCAACGCCGCTGGCGTCCAACTGGAAACAGATGGACGACACGCTGACCATTACCCTCGTCATCACCGGCATCTTCTTCATCGGCATCAACCTGTTCGTCGGCTACATCGTCTGGCGCTTCCGCCATGATGCGCCGCATCCCAACGGCGGCAGCGGGCACCGCGCGTCCTACCACCCCGAGAACGGCAAGCTTGAACTCTGGCTGATCGGCGGCACCACGCTGGGCGTAATCCTGCTGCTGGCACCGGGCCTGTTCGTCTACGCCGACTACGTGCGCCCGCCGCGCGAGGCGATGGTGATGGAAGTGGTCGGGCAGCAGTGGTCGTGGGCCTTCCGCTTTCCCGGCAAGAGCGGGCAGCTGGGCGCCTCCGACGCGCGCTTCGTCACCGGCGCGAATCCGCTCGGGCTGGACCCGGACGACCCGCGCGGGCTCGACAACATCATCATCGTCGGCCCCGAGGTGCACCTGCCGCTGAACAAGCCGGTCAAGGTGCTGCTGCGCTCCAAGGACGTGCTGCATGACTTCTACGTGCCGCCGTTTCGCGCGCGCATGAACATGGTGCCGGGCATGGTGACGTCGTTCTGGTTCACGCCGACGCAGCCGGGCCGCTTCGACATCCTGTGCGCGCAGCTGTGCGGCGTGGGCCACTACAACATGCGCGGCACGGTGGTGGTGGAAGAGCCCGCCGCCTACGAAGCCTGGCTGGCCAAGCAGCAGACCTTTGCCATGACGCTGGCGAAGGCCGCGGCGCCGCCGGCGGCGATGGCCGCGGCCGCCCCCGGCGCGGCGGGCGCGGCCGGCACCATCGAGAAGGGCCGCGCACTGGCGCAGAGCAAGGGCTGCGTCGGCTGCCACAGCATCGACGGCAATCCGGGCGTGGGACCGACCTGGAAGGGCCTGTACGGCAAGACCGAGACCTTTGCCGACGGCAGCAGCGCAAAGGTCGACGATGCCTTCCTGCACAAGGAGATCGCCGATCCGCATGCGCGGCTGGTCAAGGGCTACGGTCCGGTGATGCCGAAGGTGCCGATCAGCGACGACGAGGTCGCGGCGCTGACCGCGTATATCAGATCCGTGGGCAGCGGTGCGCCAGAGGCCGGCATGGTGGCGCCGGTCGCTCCGGCGGACGTGCCCGCCGGAGCCGCCGCCACCACCAGCGCCGCGACCACGGCGGCCGCCGGTTCGGCAGCGCCCGCGGCCACCGCCGGCGCCGCGTCCGGCACCTATACCACTTCGACGGCCGTCGCGGTGCCGCCCACGGCCGCGCCCGCGCCGCCGCGCCAGTGAGGAGACCTGCATGGCCTACGCCGATGACGCCGCCCATCATGCGCCGCAGAGCTTCTGGACGCGCTATGTCTGGAGCCAGGACCACAAGGTCATCGCCGTGCAGTACACCATCGTGGCGATCGTGGTGGGGCTGGTGGGAGTGGCGCTGTCCAACCTGATGCGCATGCAGCTGGGCTTCCCCGGCCGCTTCGAGTTCATCGACGCCAACCGCTACTACCAGTTCGTCACCATGCACGGCATGATCATGGTGATCTACCTGCTGACCGCGCTGTTCCTGGGCGGCTTCGGCAACTACCTGATCCCGCTGATGGTGGGCGCGCGCGACATGGTGTTCCCCTACCTCAACATGCTCAGCTTCTGGGTCTACCTGCTGTCGGTGATCGTGCTGCTGGCCAGCTTCTTCGTGCCGGGCGGGCCCACCGGCGCGGGCTGGACGCTGTATCCGCCGCAGGCCATCCTGCCCGGCACGCCCGGGCACGACTGGGGCATCATCCTGATGCTGGTGTCGCTGGCGATCTTTATCGTCGCGGCGACCATGGGCGGGCTCAACTACGTCACCACGGTGCTGCAGGCGCGCACCGAGGGCATGACGCTGCTGCGCATGCCGCTGTCGGTGTGGGGCATCTTCATGGCCACCATCCTGGCGCTGCTGGCGTTTCCGGCGCTGTTCGTGTCGGCGGTGATGATGCTGCTCGACAAGACCATGGGCACCAGCTTCTTCATGCCGGCGATGGTGTCGATGGGCCAGCAGCTGCAGTACAAGGGCGGCAGCCCGCTGCTGTTCCAGCATCTGTTCTGGTTCTTCGGCCACCCGGAGGTGTATATCGTCGCGCTGCCGGCGTTCGGCATCGTCTCGGACCTGGTCAGCGTGCATTCGCGCAAGAGCATCTTCGGGTACCGCACCATGGTCTGGGCGATCCTGGCGATCGGCGTGCTGTCGGTGGTGGTGTGGGCGCACCATATGTTCGTCAGCGGCATGAACCCGTACTTCGGCTTCTTCTTCGCCACCACCACGCTGATCATCGCGATCCCGACCGCGATCAAGGTCTACAACTGGGTCATCACGCTGTGGCGCGGCGATATCCACTTCACCGTGCCGATGCTGTTCGCCATCGCCTTTATCAGCACCTTCATCATCGGCGGGCTGACCGGGCTGTTCCTGGGCAACGTCAGCGTCGATATCCCGCTGTCGAACACGTACTTCGTGGTGGCGCACTTCCACATGGTGATGGGCGTGTCGCCGATCCTGGTGGTGTTCGGCGGCCTCTACCACTGGTATCCCAAGGTCACCGGGCGGATGCTGAACGACAGCATGGGCCGCATCCATTTCTGGGTGACCTTCGTCGGCACCTATGCCATCTTCTTCCCGATGCATTACCTGGGCGTGCTGGGCATGCCGCGGCGCTACTACGCCTACGAGAACTACGCCTTTATCCCGGAGTCGGCGCATGTGATGAACATGTATATCTCGGTGGCCGCGTTCGTCGTTGCCACGGCGCAGCTGCTCTTCGTCTTCAACCTGTTCTGGAGCCTGCGGCACGGGCAAAAGGCCGACGGCAACCCCTGGCGCGCGGCCTCGCTGGAATGGCAGACGCCGCAGACGCCGCCGGCGCACGGCAACTGGGGCCCGCACCTGCCGGTGGTGTACCGCTGGGCCTACGCCTACAGCGTGCCGGGCGCGCGCGAGGACTTTATCGCGCAGAACGCGCCGCCGGAAGAGGGCGGTGCCGAGCCTGAACCGCACGCCAGCCGCGGAGCCGTAGCATGAACGCCGACGCCGTCTACAAGGTCAGCCGCGACGACTTCGGCGGCAACCCTTCCGGCGAGAACGCCGCCAACCGCCACCCGCAGCGCCGCGCGCCGGCGAGCATCGGGCTGTGGGTGTTTATGGGCGTGGTCACGTCGCTGTTCGCGCTGTTCCTGACCGCCTATGCGCTGCGCATGGACAGCCCGGACTGGCACCGCATCGCGCTGCCGTGGCAGGTATGGCTGTCGACCGCGCTGCTGGCCGCGGGCAGCGTGGCGATGGCGGCGGCCGCGCGCGCCGCGGCCCGGGGCGAGATGGCCGCAGCAAGGCGCGCGCTGCGCCTGGGCGGGCTGGGCGCGGCCGGCTTTGTCGCCTCGCAGCTGTGGGCGTGGCAGGCGCTGGGCGCGATGCAGGTGATGCCGGCCGGCAACCCCGCCGGCAGCTTCTTCTACCTGCTGACGGCGATGCACGGCCTGCACGTGCTGGGCGGACTGGCCGGCTGGGGCGTTGCCATGACGGCGCGCGGCAGCGGCGAGGCCGCGGTGCTGCGCCTGCGGCTGTGTGCGCGCTACTGGCATTTCCTGCTGGCGGTCTGGGCGGTGCTGCTGGCGGCGCTGGGCTGGCTCACGCCCGAGCTGGTGCGATACATCTGCGGCACGGCCTAGCGGCGGCGGCAAGGAGGAGCGGCATGTCCACGCAACTGTCTTCACCATCGGCCACCCCGGCGGTGGCACCTGCTGCGCCTGCGCCAGCGGTCGGCGGCGTGCGCGGCATGCTGGCCGACTGGTCGTCGGACCAGCAGGCCTTCAAGGTGTCGTGGGGCAAGGCGATGATGTGGATCTTCCTGCTGTCCGACACCTTCGTCTTCAGCTGCTTCCTGACCGGCTACATGACCGTGCGCATGTCGACCACGGTGCCGTGGCCCAACCCGAGCGAGGTGTTCGCGCTGCACGTGGGCGGCGCCGACATCCCGCTGCTGCTGATCGCGATCATGACCTTCGTGCTGATTACCAGCAGCGGCACCATGGCGATGGCGGTCAACTTTGCCTACCGGCGCGCGCGCCGCGAATGCGCGCTGCTGATGTTCGCCACCGCGACGTTCGGCGTGCTGTTCGTCGGCATGCAGGCCTTCGAATGGACCAAGCTGATCGTCGACGAGGGCGTGCGGCCCTGGGGCAACCCGATGGGGGCGGCGCAGTTCGGCTCGACCTTCTTCATGATCACGGGCTTCCACGGCCTGCACGTGTCATGCGGCGTGATCTACCTGCTGGTGGTGGCCACGCGCGTGCTGCGCGGGCGCTACGAAGCCGCGGGCAACTACCAGATCGTCGAGATCGCCGGGCTGTACTGGCACTTCGTCGACCTGGTGTGGGTATTCATCTTTGCGCTGTTCTATCTCTGGTGAGGGTGGCCATGGCATCTAACCCGGCAACACCCGCGGCAACTCCCGCGGCGCCGGCAACGCCGGCACAGCACGGCTCCGGCCATGACGCCGGGCACGGCGCGCATTCCGGCCAGCAGCACCCGATCGGGCTCTACCTGAAGATCTGGCTGCTGCTGTTCGTGCTGTCCGCGCTGTCCTACATGGTCGATTACTTCCATGTCAGCGGCTACCTGCGCTGGACCCTGATCCTGCTGTTCATGGGGCTGAAGGCCGGGCTGATCGTCGCGGTGTTCATGCACATGGCATGGGAGCGCATGGCGCTGATCTGCGCCATCCTGATCCCGCCGCTATGCCTGCTGGTGCTGGTGTGGCTGATGGCGGAAGAAGCGAATCACACGTTCCTGACGCGCGGCATCTTCTTCCGCTGACGGGGCGGCACGCCGTGCTGGCGTGCGCCCGCGTGCCGGGCCGCTCAGGCCTGGGTGATGAACTTGGTGACCAGGTAGCCGTCGAAGGTCTCCTGGCCGCCTTCGCTGCCGATGCCCGAGTCCTTGATGCCGCCGAACGGGGTCTCGGCCAGCGCCATGCCGAAGTGGTTGATGTTGACCATGCCGGCTTCGAGGCCGTTGGACACTTCGGTCGCGGTCTTCAGCGAGTTGGTGAAGACATACGACGCCAGCCCGAAGGGCAGGCTGTTGGCGCGGCGCAGCACCTCGGCGGTGTCCTTGAAGCGCGTTACCGGCGCCACCGGGCCGAACGGCTCGTCGGTCATCAGGCGCGCGTCGTCGGGCAGGTCGGTGACCACGGTCGGGGCGAAGAAGTAGCCCTTGTCGCCCAGTCGCGAGCCGCCCGCGACCACCTTGCCGCCGCGCTGGCTGGCATCGTCCAGGAACTGTTCCATCGAGAGCACGCGGCGCTCGTGCGCGAGCGGGCCCATCTGGGTGCCGTCTTCCAGGCCGTTGCCGACCTTGATCGAGCCGATCACCTCGGTGAAGCGCGCCAGGAAGCGGTCATACGCTTTCTCCTGGACGTAGAAGCGCGTGGGCGACACGCACACCTGGCCGGCGTTGCGCAGCTTGAAGCGCGCCAGCATCTCGGCGGCCGGGTCGATATCGGCATCGTCGAACACCAGCACCGGCGAATGCCCGCCCAGCTCCATGGTCACGCGCTTCATGTGCGCGCCGGCCAGCGCCGCCAGCTGCTTGCCCACCGGCACCGAGCCGGTGAACGAGATCTTGCGCACGATCGGCGATTCGATCAGGTAGGTCGAGACCTCGGCCGGAACGCCCCAGACGATGTTCAGCACGCCCGGCGGCAGGCCGGCATCGTGGAACAGCTGCGCCAGCGCCACCACCGCGCTGGGAGAGTCCTCCGGTCCCTTCAGGATCAGCGTGCAGCCCGCGCCCACCGCGGCGACGATCTTGCGGATGGCCTGGTTGAAGGGGAAGTTCCACGGGGTGAAGGCGGCGCAGACGCCGATCGGCTCGCGCACCACCAGCTGGCGCACATTGGGCTGGCGCGGCGGGATCACGCGGCCGTAGATGCGGCGGCATTCCTCGGCGTGCCAGTCGGCGTGCTCGGCGCAGACCATGATCTCGCCGACCGCCTCGGCCAGCGGCTTGCCCTGGTCCAGCGTGATATTGCGGCCGATGTCGCGGGCGCGCTCGCGCGCCAGTTCGCCGACGCGGCGCAGGATCTTGCCGCGCTCCAGCGGCGAGGTCTTCTTCCAGGTTTCAAAGGCGCGCTGCGCGGCGGCCAGCGCGCGGTCCAGGTCGGCGCGCGTGGCGTGCGGCAGCTGGCCCAGCACTTCCTGCGTGGCCGGGTTGATGACCTCCTGCCCGCGCCGGTCGCCTCCCTTGATGAATTCTCCGTCGATATAGAGGGCGAGATCCTGGTACATGCGTGTTCTCCTGGTGGGCGGTGAAACCGCAAGCTTAACCCGGCCGCCGCGTTCATGCAGCGCGCCGGGTGGGTGCCCGCCAGGAATGTGCGGGAACGGGCGCGCCGGCCCGTTCCGTTGGTCGGGAGTCCGTCAGGCCGTTTGTCCGTCAGCCCGCCGATCCGGTCTCAGGCGGGATCGCGCGTGCGCGCCATGGCGACGGTTCCGGCCGCGCCGGCGCGCGTGGCCTCCACCACCAGGATCACCAGCAGCGTGATCAGGCTCAGCCCGAACACCGCATAGCCGATGCTGTCGCCCTCGATCGCAAACAGGCTGGGCGCGTAGGTCGGGCTGGTGCAGATCATGGTGCCGGCCGACATGCCGGTGTAGTGCATGCCGCAGACCGCCACGCCCATCACCACGGCCGCCACCAGCTGCTTGCCGGCGGTCTTCACCGTGATGGCCAGCCACAGCGCCACCACCGACACCACCACGGCGATCACCACCGACAGCCCGATGACGGCGATGTCCCAGTCGAAGCGGGTATTGGAGCGGATCGCCGCCATGCCGGTGTAGTGCATCGCAACCACGCCCAGCCCGGTCAGCACGCCGCCCTGCACCACGTTGCGGGTGCGGCTGCCGCGCGGGCGCGACGCGAGCGCCAGCCCGGCCCCGGCCAGCACCATCACCACCAGCAGCGAGGCCAGCGTGGTGAACAGGCCGAACTCGCGGTGGGTCGGGGTCTGGTAGGCCACCATGCCGATGAAATGCATCGACCAGACCGCGCCGCCGCCCAGCGCCACGCTGGCGCACAGCAGCCGGTCGACGTCCAGGCGACCGTCGGGCAGGCGCACCCGGCGCGACCAGCGCAGGCCGACATAGGCGCCGCACACCGAGATCAGGAACGACAGGCCCACCATCGGCCAGTCATAGGCAAACGGCACCAGGGCGCCGGCAACAGGCTCGAAACCGACAAACATGACCCCACCTCCTTGTTTTGACTGCGACGGAAGGCGCTCGCGCATGCCGGATCCATCCGGACAAGCCCGGATAACCCCGATAACCCCCGGATAACCCCGTCCGGCAGCCGGCCCGGGACGCGCTGGTCCCTGCCGGAGTATGCGGCGGCGGTCGTTGTCCGGAAATAACTCATTCAGGTAAAAAGGGCGGTCGCAGCCGGTCATGCCGTTCAGTGAAGGCATCAAACACTACCGTCATTCCCGCGTAGGCGGGAATCCAGCGTCTTTAAAGGTCACTGGGTTCCCGCCTTCGCGGGAACGACGGTGGTTTAGGGTCTGCGTGCTTGTACGCCCCCGGGGGCAGGAATAGACTGGGCGGATTTCCCCCGCGCGACCCCCCATGAAGCCCGATGCCAGACTGACCACCGGCCCGATCGGCCGGACCTTGCTGCTGTTCTCGCTGCCGGTGCTGGGCAGCAACATCCTGCAGTCGCTCAACGCCTCGATCAATTCGGTCTGGGTCGGGCGCTTCCTGGGCGAGGCCGCGCTGACCGCCACCTCCAACGCCAACATCATCCTGTTCTTCCTGCTGGGCGTGGTGTTCGGCATCAGCATGGCCAACACCATCATGATCGGCCAGGCCGTCGGCGCGCGCGACGTGGACGAGGCGCGCCGCGTGGTCGGCACCAGCACCACCTTCTTCGTCGCGCTGTCGGTGCTGGCGTCTGCGCTCGGCTACATCTACACGCCCGACATCCTGGCCGCGATGCGCACCCCCGCCGACGCCGCGCCGCTGGCGGTGGCCTACCTGCGCATCATCTTCCTGGCGCTGCCGTTCATGTACTTCTACAACTTCGTGATGATGACGCTGCGCGGCGCCGGCGATTCGCGCACGCCGTTCTGGTTCATGCTGCTGTCAGTGGTGCTGGACGTGGTGCTCAACCCGGTGCTGATCTTCGGCGTGGGCCCGATCCCCGCCATGGGCATCGCGGGCTCGGCGCTGGCCACGCTGATCGCCCAGCTGGCGAGCCTGGCGGCGATGATGGTGCTGCTGTACCGGCGCCGGCATTTCCTGCTGCTGCATCGCGGCCAGCTGGCGCTGCTGGTGCCGGACCCGGCGATCCTGCGCGCGCTGGTGGTCAAGGGCCTGCCGATGGGCCTGCAGATGGTGGTGATCTCGTCGTCGGCCATCGTGATGATGGCGCTGGTCAACGCCTATGGCTCGCAGACCACCGCCGCCTACGGCGTGGCGTCCCAGCTCTGGACCTATGTGCAGATGCCCGCGCTGGCGGTGGGCGCCAGCGTGTCGTCGATGGTGGCGCAGAACGTCGGCGCCGGGCTGTGGCAGCGCGTGGCGCGCATCACGCGCATGGGGCTGCTGTTCAACGTGGCGATGACCGGCGCGCTGGTGGCGCTGATCTACCTGTTCAACCGCCATTCGCTGGGCCTGTTCCTGGGCACCGACAGCGTCGCCATCGGCATCGCCCAGCATATCAACGTGGTGGTGCTGTGGTCGTTCATCCTGTTCGGCTTCACCATCGTCATCTTCGGCACGGTGCGCGCCACCGGCGCGGTGATGGCGCCGCTGGTGATCCTGTTCCTGTCGATGTGGGTGATCCGGCTGCCGTTCGCGTGGGTGCTGGGTCCGCGCATCGGCGCCGACGCGATCTGGTGGAGCTTCCCGCTGGGCTCGGTGGTGTCGCTGGCGCTGGCGATCGGCTACTACCGCTTCGGTAACTGGCGCCGCAGCCAGATCCTGCCCGCCGCGCCGCACCCGGCAGGGGCCGTGGGGCAGGCGCCCGATACCAGCATGGGCACGCCCTGCGAAGACGCCGGCGATGTTGTCGACGCGGACGACGCCGCAACGCCCGCGGCCCAAGCCGCGCGGTGATGACATCGAAGTCCGGCATCGGAATTCGGCATCGGGCGCTGCGTTGAAAGCCTTCCGAAAGATCGATGTGTCATCGTGTCGCTGCTGGCTCTCCCTTCCAGCGTACGCGCGGCCTGCCGGCACGCATGGGCGCGCGTTTTTTCGGCCGCGCCTTGCGTTGATGCAAGGGCGCGCGCCGTCTTGTTCGCCTGACGTTCCTGTCGATTTTCCCCCTCTGTTTTTTTTCGCGCAAATACATCACAACGTGATGTATTTTTTCGCGCCACGCGGCCGGATTTGCCTTGTTTTCAGGGGGTATCGGTAAATACCCCTAAAACAGGACAAATGAAAGGCACCTGAAAGATCACGTCTCTAAGGTTCGGGTCAACCGTCGGGGAGCATGCCTTGTTGCATGCCAGCTCGCATGCCTTGCGCGCCTGAGCCAGTGCGCCCCCGGCACGGCATTTCGTGAACTTTGAGGAGAATCGTTTTGCGCATACGCAGCCAAAAGGACTTTGCCTCCGGCCTGATGTTCATTCTGGTCGGGCTGGGCTTTTCCTGGGTCGCTCGCGGCTATTCCATGGGGACAGCCGCCAAGATGGGACCCGGATACTTTCCATTCCTGCTGGGACTGGTGCTGGCAGTGCTGGGGGCAGTGGTGCTGCTGGCCTCGATGTCGCCCAAGGGCGAGCAGGACCACCTGGCCCGCTGGGACCTGAAGACGTTGCTGTGGATCCTCGGCTCGGTGGTGCTGTTCGGCCTGCTGCTCAAGCCGCTGGGCATGGTGCTGTCGGTGTTCGTGCTGGTGCTGGTGTCGTCGATGGCCAGCCATGAGTTCAGCTGGAAGGGCGCGCTGCTCAACGCGGTGGTGCTGGTGCTGATCAGCCTGGGCGCGTTCGTGTACGGCATCAACCTGCAGATGCCGGTGTGGCCGGCCTTCATTACCGGTTAAGGAGCGCCGCATCATGGAATTGTTTGATCACCTTGCGCTGGGTTTTTCCACCGCGCTGTCGCTGCAGAACCTGGCCTACGCCTTCCTCGGCTGCGTGCTGGGCACGCTGATCGGGGTGCTGCCGGGCCTGGGGCCGCTGGCCACCATCGCCATGCTGCTGCCGATCACCTACACGCTGCCGCCGGTGGCGGCGCTGATCATGCTGGCCGGCATCTACTACGGTGCGCAGTATGGCGGCTCGACCACCGCCATCCTGGTGAACCTGCCCGGTGAATCGTCGTCGGTGGTGACCACCATCGACGGCTACCAGATGGCCAGGCGAGGACGAGCGGGGGTGGCACTGGCCACTGCCGGACTGGGCTCGTTCTTCGCCGGCTGCGTCGCCACGCTGATCCTTGCCGCGTTCGCCACGCCGCTGTCGGAAATCGCCTTCAAGTTCGGTCCCGCCGAGTACTTCTCGCTGATGGTGCTGGGCCTGATCGGCGCGGTGGTGCTGGCTTCGGGCTCGCTGCCCAAGGCCATCGCCATGATCGTGCTGGGCCTGCTGCTGGGCCTGATCGGCACCGACGTCAACTCGGGCGCCGCGCGCTTCTCGTTCGACGTGCCGGAGCTCACCGACGGCATCGACTTCGTCGCACTGGCGATGGGCATGTTCGGCTTCGCCGAGATCATCGCCAACCTGGAGCAGAAGGAAGCCCGCGAGACCTTCACCAACAAGGTCACCAACCTGTTCCCGACCAAGGAAGACTTCAAGCGCATGATTCCCGCGGTGCTGCGCGGCACCGTGCTGGGCTCGGCGCTGGGCATCCTGCCGGGCGGCGGCGCCTCGCTGGCTTCGTTCGCGGCGTATTCGCTGGAGAAGAAGACGTCCAGGAACGCGCATGAATTCGGCAAGGGCGCGATCGAAGGCGTGGCCGGTCCGGAATCGGCCAACAACGCGGCTGCGCAGACCTCGTTCATCCCGCTGCTGACGCTGGGCATTCCGCCCAATGCGGTGATGGCGCTGATGGTGGGTGCGATGACCATCCACAACATCCAGCCCGGCCCGCAGGTGATGACCAGCAATCCGTCGCTGTTCTGGGGCCTGATCGCTTCGATGTGGATCGGCAACCTGATGCTGATCATCCTGAACCTGCCGATGATCGGCATCTGGGTCAAGCTGCTGACCGTGCCGTACCGCTTCCTGTACCCGGCCATCCTGGTGTTCTGCGGCATCGGCGTGTACTCGGTCAACAACCAGACCTTCGACGTGTTCATGGCCGCTGGCTTCGGCGTGATCGGCTACCTGTTCCTGAAGCTGAAGTGCGAACCCGCGCCGCTGCTGCTCGGCTTCGTGCTGGGGCCGATGATGGAAGAGAACTTCCGCCGCACGCTGCTGCTGTCGCGTGGCGACTTCAGCGTGTTCGTGACCCGTCCGCTGTCGGTCGGCCTGCTGATCGCCGCGGCCGCGCTGGTGGCCGTGGTGGCGCTGCCGTCGATCAAGGCCAAGCGCGAGGAAGCGTTCCAGGAAGACTAGCCCCGGCCGCGCCCCGGAACGGCGCCGGCGCCATGCGGCGCCCGGCGCCTGCAATGCAAGCATTCGGGGTGCCTTAGCGCACCCCGTTTTCTTTCGCGGGCGCGGCGCGCGCCGCGCATCCCGCCCGCCTTACCCCGAGAGTGCCCGACTGCGGCAGCAGTCATGGGCTGCGCATGATGATCAGGATTCCCGCACCATCGGGTGCGCCGACAGCGCCCATGAAACCGCCTACCCTTGACCGGTTTTTCTCACGCATCTATGTGCTCAAGCTGGTCCAGTCCAGCCCGTCGACCGTGCTCAGCCTGGTCGAACGCCTGCGCGAGCGCGGCATCGACAAGAACATCCGCTCGCTGCGGCCGATCCTGCGCAGCCTGATGATGGCCCGCGCCATCACCGCGGAACTGGTCGAAGGCAGCGGCCGCGTGTATTGCATCACCGCGCAGGGGCGCGCCGAGCTGGAGGCCTATATCTCGCACCTGGCGGTGCTGAAGGCGGAGCTGGAGCCTGTCACCGATAACGCAGCAAGCAGGCTGCCACCGAACTAAAGTCGGGTTCGTCGCAAAAAAGAGGCCGGTCCCTCCGGACCGGCCTGTTCGCATGCTGCCCGCCTGCCACGGGCCACCGCGACAGCGGTTATCGCATCAGCGCTTATTGCGTCACCAGTTCCAGACCGGCTTGCGATTCGTCGTCGCCACGCGCCACCAGCACCTTGATCTTGTTCGGCGTCAGGCCGGCGATGCCATCCGTCGGGATGGTGGTGATCAGCCAGTCGGCATTGTTGGCCAGCGTCAGCGCCCCCGAGTCGAAGATCACGGTCTTGGTGCCGGCGGTGGTGATGCGCAGGCGGTAGGTGGTGTTGCCGTCCAGCTCGATCGAATCCTGGCCCGATGCCGGCGAGGCCTGCTTGTAGCCCACCGCGGCAAAGGTCGGCGCGACCGTGTTCAGGTCGATCGCGGGCATGGTGATGTAGACGTCGATGTTCTGCGCATTGAACGAGGCGTTCAGCGAGCGCACGCGCGCCTTGTTCGACAGCAGGCCCTTGCCGAACGGATCATCGATGGTCACCGTCTCCGCGGTGGCCGCTCCCGGCAGCGCCACCACGGTGTACTTGTGGCCGGTGGCGGCGACCAGGCTGGCGCGGCCCAGTTCGGTCTGCGTGCCGGCGGTGTTGAACGAGATCAGCTGGTTGCCGGTCTCGACGTTGAAGTAGGTCGAGACGAACTTGTAGGGCTTGTTGACCATGCTGGTCAGCGTGCCGTTCTGCAGCACGTCGACATTGGGGCCGCCGGTCACGGCGTGGATCACGCGCACGCTCGGCTTGCTCAGGCCGACGCGGTCGTCGATGCCGTCATCGCCGCCGCCGCAGGCTGTCAGCACGGCGGTCGCGGCCAGCGCGAGGCCGAGGAAAAGGGTCTTGGATCGAAGCATGGGTCACCTCTTGCTGTTGGATTCAGAGACGAGCTGGCCCATGCCCGCGCGCGCATTGCGGCGGCCGCGTGGCCAGTTGCTATCTGTATGCAGGCGCGGGATCACGCTTGCCGTGATGCAACGATAGGTTTGAACCGGTAGGCCAGGCAGGCGCAACGCTCCGAATTCAATGTCGGACGATTCCGACAGGAAGTGGTGCCTGCGCGGGACCGGGGGCGGCCGGCCTTGGCGGCGCAAGGCCCCGTGGCGCGGCGGCTGCGGCCGCGCAACCGCGATGCCGGGCGAGGAGATGTGTAACCGGTTGTTGCGGGCGCGGTTCAGCCTTGCGCCATCATCACCTGGTTGCGGCCATTGCGCTTGGCCTGGTACAGGCCGGCATCGGCCGCTTCCACCAGCGTGGCTGGCTGTGCGCCGGGCTGCGGCACCAGCACCGCGCCGCCGATGCTGACGGTGACGCAGTCGAGCGTGGACGAGCCGCTGTGGGCGATGGCCAGCCCCTGCACCGCGCGCCGCACCTTCTCCGCCAGCAGCCGCACGCCGCCGGGCGAGGTCGCCGGCAGCACCATGGCGAACTCCTCGCCGCCGAAGCGCGCGGGCAGGTCGGTGGCGCGCACGCAGTTGTCGCGGATCACCGCGGCGATGCGGCGCAGCACCTCGTCGCCGGCGACGTGGCCGTAGGTGTCGTTGTAGGCCTTGAAGGCATCGACATCGATCATCAGCAGCGCCACCTGGCTTTGTTCGCGCAGCGCGCGCCGCCATTCCGCGCCGAGGTACTCGTCGAAATAACGCCGGTTGGACAAGCCGGTCAGCCCGTCTGAGTTGGTCAGGCGCTGCAGCTCCAGATTGGTCTCGAGCAGCTGCTGCTGGCTTTGCCGCAGCGCGCGGTAGGCTTCGTCGCGCTGCAGCTGGTTCAGGTACGAGCGCGAGTGATAGCGGATGCGCGCAATCAGCTCGATGCTGTCCGGCAGCTTGACCAGGTAGTCGTTGGCGCCGGCGGCAAACGCCGCGCCCTTGGTCGCGGCCTCTTCCTTGGTCGACAGCACGATGATCGGGATATCGCGCGTGGCGGGGTTGTCGCGATAGCGCTGCACCAGCGTCAGGCCGTCCACGCCCGGCATCACCAGGTCTTGCAGGATCACGGTGGGCTTGGTGCGCTGCGCCACGGCCACCGCTTCGTCCGGCTGCGCGCAGTAATGGAAGTCGATATCCGGCTCGGTGGCCAGCGCGCGGCGCACCGCTTCGCCGACCATGGCCTGGTCGTCCACCAGCAGCACCATGGCAAGGTACTCCTGCCGGTCGGCAGCGAGTGCCGGCGCGGGCACGGCGGGTGGGTTGGAGGATTCGGGTTGCATGTTCAATTCCTGTTGTCGCGGTCCCGGCGTGGCCGGAACCCGTTGCATGCTTTCAGGCGGGCGGCGCGGGCCACGGCAGCGCGGCGGGGCCGCACGCCTGCACCAGCCGCGGGGCGATGCGCGGCAGCGGCAGGATCTCGGCGGCGGCGCCGAGCGCGGCGGCGGCCTTGGGCATGCCGTACACGGCGCTGGTGGCGCGGTCCTGGGCGATGGTCAGGAAGCCGCGCTCGCGCATCGCCTTCAGGCCAAGCGCGCCGTCGCGTCCCATGCCGGTCAGCAGCACGCCGATCACGTCGCCGCGCCACTGTTCCACCACGCTTTCGAAGAATACGTCGATGGAGGGGCGATAAAGGTAATCGCAGGGTTGTTCGGTGTAGGCCAGCCGGCTTGGGGTGGCCAGGCGCAGGTGGTCGTTGGTGCCGGCCAGCAGCACGGTGCCGGCCTGCGGGGTCTCGCCGGCGCGGGCGATGCGCACCGGCAGCGCGCACTGCCCGTCGAGCCAGTCGGCCATGCCGGCGGCAAAGGCCTCGTCGACATGCTGCACGGTGACCACCGCGGCACTGAAGTCCGCCGGCAGCGCGCCCAGCAGCGTGGCCAGCGCGGCCGGGCCGCCGGCCGACGCGCCGATTGCCACCAGCCGCGGCGCGCTGACCGCGCGCGGCGCCACCGCCAGCGCGTGCTGCGGCGCCACCCGGCCCGCGAGCAGCCGTGCGATATTGCGCAGCTTGCGCAGCAGCGGCCCGGCGGCAAGCTGGGCATCGGCCTCGGCCAGCGTGGGCGTGTCGACCGCGTCGATGGCGCCATGGCTCATCGCGTCGAAGACTTGGGTGGCGTTGCGGCCCAGATCCATGGTCACCACCACGATGGCGCAGGGGGTGGCGGCCATGATCCGGCGCGTGGCCTCGACCCCGTCCATCACCGGCATCAGCAGGTCCATCAGGATCAGGTCCGGGGTCTGGCGCGCGGCCATCTGCACCGCCTGGGCGCCGTCGCCGGCAATCCACGCGACCTCGAACGACGGATCCAGCGCCAGCGCGCGGCGCAGCGCGGCGACCGCGAGCGCGGAATCATTGACGATGCCGATTTTCATGGACGTGCCTCGCCGATCAGGTCCTGGACCGCGTCGAGCAACGCGGCGTCGTGGAAACTGCCCTTGGCCAGATAATAGTCCGCGCCGGCCTCCAGGCCGCGCTGGCGGTCCTGCTCGCGGTCCTTGTACGACACCACCATCACCGGCAGCTGGCGCAGCGCCGCGTCCTGGCGGATGCGGCGCACCAGCTCGATGCCGTCCATGCGCGGCATGTCGATGTCGGTGATGACCAGGTCGAAGGGCTCGGCGCGCAGCACGTTCCAGCCGTCCATGCCGTCGACCGCGACCGTCACGTCATAGCCGCGCCCGGCCAGCAGCTTGCGCTGCAGCTCGCGCACGGTCAGCGAGTCGTCCACCACCAGCACGCGCCGCGCGCGCGCCTGCGTGATGGCCGCGGCCGGCTGCCGCACGCCTTCGATGCGGCCCTCGGACACCAGCTTCTCGACCGAGCGGATCATGTCCTCGACATCGAAGATCAGCACCGGCGTACCGTCGTCGGTCAGGCTGCCGGCGGCAATGTCGCGCACCTTGCCCAGCGCCGCGGGCAGCGGCTGCACCACCAGCAGGCGTTCGCCCAGCATGCGCTCGACGGCAATGCCATAGGTGCGCTCGCCCTCGCCGATGATGACCACCGGGACCCGCTCGCGCGCGTCGCCAGGGTCCGCCCCGGCCCGCTGCAGCACCTGCGCCGCGCTGATCAGCCCGATGGCGCGGCCCTCGTGGCGGAAATGCTGGTGGCCCTCGGTCTGTTCGATCTCGCCGCGCGCCACCGAGGTCGCGCGCAGCACGCGGCCCAGCGGAAAGGCATAGGCTTCGCCGGCGACATCCACCAGCAGCGTGCGCACCACCGACAGCGTCAGCGGCAGCTCCAGGCTGAAGTGCAGCCCCTGGCCCGGCTGCTGCGTCAGGCGCAGGCTGCCGCGCACGCGCCGCACCATCTCCTGCACCGCGTCGAGGCCGACGCCGCGGCCCGAGACTTCGGAGACGGTGTCGCGCATGCTGAAGCCGGGCAGCAGCAGGAAGTCGAGCAGCTCGGCCTGCGACAGCCGCGCCGCGGTCTCTTCGGAGGCCAGCCGCCGCCGCACGATGGCGCGCCGCAGCGCTTCGAGGTCGACCCCGGCGCCGTCGTCGGAGATCTCGATCTGCAGCCGGCCGGCGTTGTGGCGCGCGTGCAGCGTGACGCGGCCCTCCGCGGGTTTGCCGAGTGCCTCGCGCACCGCCGGGGCTTCGATGCCATGGTCGACGGCATTGCGCAGCAGGTGTGCCAGCGGCGCGTCCAGCGCCTCGAGGATGTCGCGGTCGACCTGCGTGCCGGCGCCGGATAGTTCCAGATGCACGGACTTGCCCAGCGCGCGGCCCAGGTCACGCACCATGCGCGCGTAGCCGGCCAGGCCGTCGGACAGCGGGCGCATGCGCGACGCCAGCGCGCTGTCATAGAGCCGGCGCGCCAGCCGCGTGGCGCGGTGGTCGTACTGCTCGAACTCGTCCAGCCGCGCGGCCAGTTGCTGGTGGCCATCGTCGAGCAGCTGGCGCAGCTCGGCCAGCGCCGCCTGGGCCGCGGATAACGCCTGCGCGCCGCCGGACTCCTGCGTTTCGCGCAGGGCCTGCTGCAGCGTGTCGGCCGCGCGCAGCGCACGCGCCTGCTGGCGCCGCGCCTTTTGCAGCGATGCGCCGAAGGGGCGCAGCCAGTGCGACTCGACCATGGCCTCGCCCGACAGCGCCAGCAGCTGGTCCAGCGCATCGGCATTGATGCGCAGCATGCGCTCGGGGCCGTCCGCGGTGTGCGCGGCCAACGGTGCCAGTGGCGCCGGTTCGGGGTCGAGGGGAGGTGGCGCGGCGGAGGTGCGGAGCGGCGATGCCACGGACGCGTCAGTTGTGGCGGGCTGCGCCGGCGCGTTGCCGCCGTCGAGCGAATGCAGCCGCTGCACCACCGCGTCGATCTCGGCACGGCCGGCGTGCTCGGACCAGTCCGGGTCGCCGCCGGGAGGATGGCCGATGCGCAGCAGCAGGTCGGTGCCCTGCAGCAGCGCATCGATATGCGCGGCAGCCAGCGGCATGCCGCCCTGGGCGGCGACCAGGCAGTCTTCCATGGCATGCGCCAGCCGCACGCCGCCGTCGAGCCCGACAATGCGCGCCGCGCCCTTGAGCGAGTGGGCCGCGCGCATGCACGCTTCAAGCTGCCCGGGCGCGCCCGGGTTGCGCTCCAGCGCCAGCAGGCCGGCGTTGAGGATCTCGGCCTGCGCGTCGGCTTCGAGCGCAAACAGCTCCAGCAGCGAGGCGTCGCGCAATTGTTCGGGGTTCATGCCAGGCTCCGTGCCAGCGCCTGGCGGACCTGCGCGGCGTCGAGCAGGCCGACGCTGCGCCCGTGGTCGAGGAACAGCGCCTGTGTATAGCGCGCCGAGCCGCGCGCCAGCGTGGCCGGCAGCGGCAGCAGCGCGGCGCGCTGCACGCGCACGATGCCGGAAACCTCCGCCACCGGCAGCGCGATCGCGGCGCGGCCTTGCCCCAGGACCAGGAAGCGGCTGCCGGCGGCGTCGGGCTCGGCGCGCGCGGCGCCGGCGTCGAACAGGTGCGCCAGCGACAGGCAGGCCAGCAGGTTGCCGCGCACCGCGGCCAGCCCCAGCACGGCGGCGTCGCGCCGGTGCGGCAGCGAATGGACCGGGCACGGCGCGGTGACTTCGCCCAGCGCGGCGGTGGGCAGCGCCAGCCATTCATCGCCGATGCGGAACACCAGGCAGGCCAGCGCGGTGGCGCTGTCGGTGCTGCCGTGGCTGTCCGCGCCGGCGGCCTCGGGCAGGTCCTGCAGGTCTTGCTCCAGCTGGCGGGCATCCAGCAACATGGCCGCGGCCTGCGCATAAGTCGGGCAATTGCGGCAGTGGGCGTGCTCGGCCAGCGCCGGGCAGCTGCCGTCGCCGCGCACGCCGATGCGCCGCCAGCAGTCGTCGACCTCGGCGCGCACCACGGTGGCAAAGGGATGGACCGGGGTTTCAGCCATGGTGCTTGCGGGAGTGGCGCTGCGCGCGCTGGCGCAGGCGGGTGGCGCCGTCATGGTCGCCTTCGGTGTCGAGCAGCGCGGCCAGGTGATACAGGCTTTCCTGGTGCGACGGATCCAGGTACAGCGCCTTGCGGTAGGCCGCGTGCGCCTGGGCGACACGGCCGGCGGCGTCGTGCAGCACGCCGAGCATGCAATAGGCATTGGCCATGGCGCCGCCGCCGGCATCCGGCGCGGCGTGGTCGAGCAGCGCCAGGCATGCGGCGGTGGCCGCGTCCAGTTCGCCGCGGTCGGCCATGGCGGCGATCGCGGCCAGCGCGGCGGCGTGCGCATCGGCCGCTGGCGCAGCGGTCGGCGCTGCCCCCGGTGATGCTGGCGGCGTTGGCGAGCGCACCGCCACCGGACGCATCGATGCCGGCGGGCGCGGCAGTCGCGGCGGCGCGGCCATGCGGGGCGGCAGGGTGGCGTGCGGCGGCGGGTGGGACGGGGCCCTCGCCCGCGCCGCCGCGGCCGCCGGCTTGCGGAAGGCAAAGGTCAGCGGGATGCCGACCGGCTCCAGCCCCTGCGCGCTCAGCACGCTGGCCTCGGCCGGCCCGACGAAGAGCAGGCCGTCGGCCATGGTCAGGCGCACCAGCGTCTGTACCGCCTGCCGCTGCCCGGCGGCGTCGAAGTAGATCAGCAGGTTGCGGCAGAACACAAAGTCATAGGGCGCTTCGCCCGCCAGCAGGCCGGGCTCGACCAGGTTGCCCTGCAGCAGCCGCACCTGCGCGCGCACGCGCGCATCCAGCGCATAGCCGGCGGGCGTGGCGGTGAAGTAGCGGTCGCGGAAGTCCAGCGGCGCGCTGCGGAAGGCGTTCGCGCTGTATTGCGCCTGGCGGGCAAGGGCCAGCGCACGCGCGCTGATGTCCACCGCGTCGATATAGAAGCGCCCCGGCGGCACGCCCGCATCGAGCAGCGCCATGGCGATCGAATACGGTTCTTCGCCGGTGGAGCAGGGCAGGCTCAGCAGCCGCAGCGTGCGCCTGCCGTCGGCAAAGGCGCGTTCGGCGGCAAAGCGGCCCAGCGTCAGCAAGGCTTCGCGGTGGCGGAAGAACCAGGTCTCGGGCACCACCACGGCCTCGATCAGCGCCTGGAATTCGTCGGCGGTGCCTTGCAGCAGCTGCCAATAGGCCTCGGCATCGGGCGCTTGCCGCGCCTGCTGGCGCTCGCGCACGGCGCGCGCCACCGCGCCGCTGCCGATGGCGCCGGCGTCCAGGCCGATGCGGGCCTTCAGCAAGGCTTCGATATGCGCGGCGGTGTGCGCGGCGGTGCTCACGCGGGCTCCCCGGCGTCGGCGAACAGCATGGCGTGGACCACGTCCGGCAGCAGGGCGCCGACCCTGACCCATTGCACCAGCCCGCGCGCATCCTGCCGCACCGGTCCGAGATAGCGCGGGCTGGCGCCGGACATGCCGGCGTCGACGAACGAATCCGCCGGGCAGCGCAGCGTCTGGGTGGCCGCTTCCAGGCGCAGGCCCAGCAGCCGCACGGGCTCGCTTTGATCGCGGCGGTAATGGACCAGCACCGTGCGCGTGCTGGTGCGCAGCGCCGCGGGCACGCCGGTGGCGAGCGCGGGCAGGTCGATCACCGGCACCGGCTGGCCGCGCCGCTGCAGCAGCCCGGCCACCCAGGCCGGCGCGCCGGGGATCTGCTTCAGCCGGGTGAGCGGCAGCACCTCGGCCACCTCGGCGGCATCGAGCGCGTAGTGGTCGGCGCCAAGGCGGAACAGCAGGAAGAGTTTCATGGCGGCGGCGCGCAACGGCCCGGTGCGGGAACCGGCAGCCTAGACCTTGAAGCGCGACACGCCGCTGCGCAGGTCGTTGGCGACCAGCGTCAGCTCGTCGATCGCCTGGCTCGACTGGCGCAGCGATTCGACGGTCTGCTGCGCGGCCTCGGACAACTGCATCAGCGCCTGGTTGATCTGCTCGGCGCCGCCGGCCTGCGCCTGCATGCCTTCATTGACCATCAGCACGCGCGGCGCCAGCGACTGCACCTGGGCGATGATCTGCGACAGCTGGTCGCCCACCTGCGTGACCTCGGACATGCCGCGGCGCACCTCCTCCGAGAACTTGTCCATGCCCATCACGCCGGCCGACACCGCCGACTGGATCTCGCGCACCATCTGCTCGATGTCGTAGGTGGCCACCGCGGTCTGGTCGGCCAGGCGGCGGATCTCGGTGGCCACCACGGCAAAGCCGCGGCCGTATTCGCCGGCCTTCTCGGCCTCGATCGCGGCGTTCAGCGACAGCAGGTTGGTCTGGTCGGCGACCTTGGCGATGGTGGTCACCACCTGGTTGATATTGCCGGCCTTCTCGTTGAGCGTGGCCAGCTTGGCGTTGACCGAGCCGGCGGCATCCATCACATGCTGCATGGTGCCTTCCATGCGCGACAGCCCGACCTGCCCGGTGCCGGCCAGCGCCGCGGCCTGCTCGGCCGCGCTGGAGACTTCGTGGATGGTGCGCACCAGGTCGCGCGCGGTGGCCGAGATCTCGCGCGAGGTGGCGCCGATCTGCGTGGTGGTGGCGGCGGTCTCGGTGGCGGTGGCCTGCTGCTGGCGCGCCGTGGCGGCGATCTCGTTGACCGAGGTGGTGACTTGGATCGCGGTGCGCTGCGCCTGGCCCACCAGCGAGGTCAGCTCGCCGGTCATCTGGTTGAAGCCTTCCTCCACTTCCTGGAACTCGTCCTTGCGGCGCAGCGCCATGCGCAGGCGCAGGTCGCCGCCGCGGATGCCGGCCAGCAGGCCGACGATCGACTGCATCGGCACCGTGATCGCGCGCAGCAGCAGGTAGCCGCAGACCAGTGCCACCACCAGCGCGACGATCAGCGCGGCTTCGATGCCGATCTTGGCGGCATTGACGGCATCGTCGATGCCCTGCGCGGCGCGCGCGTTGACCGCGTTGTTGTCGTCCACCAGGCGCTGGGTGGCCTTGCGCGCCTCCATCCAGTGGTCATGCGCCTCGCCGCGCAGCGCCGCCGCGGCGGCGACGGCGTTCCACTCCGCCTGGCCCGACAGCACCTGGGCCGCCTGCTCGTAGCGCGCGCGCATGTCGCGATAGACCTTGAACGCGGCGCGGTCGTCGTCGCGCGTGATCGAGGCTTCGTACTGCTGCTCGAGCTTGTCCAGGCGGCCGGCCGCGTCCTGGCCCTGCTGCTGGAAGCGGCGCCGCTCGGCCTCGCTGGTGGCGTTGATGGTCTGCCAGGCCAGCACATAGCGCTCGCCCCAGACGCCGCGGATGCCGGTGCTGTAGTTCAGTCCGGGCAGCGCGTCACGCAGCATCAGCGCGGTTTCGCGCTCGATCGCGACCAGGCGGGTATAGGCAACCACGCCCATCAGTGCCATGACCAGCAAGATCAGCGAGAAGCTTGCCAGGATGCGCGTGCGGATGGTCCATTCATTCACGGTGAGATCCCGGTGATGTTCTTGTTCCGGGCGCGGCCGGATGCCGGCAAGGCTGGCCGCGGGGGCGCAGTGGAACCATGCGGCGGGCGGGGGCGCCCCTGATGCGCGGTAGGGTACTGTATGCGGCCGGCCGATTCAACGCGCAGCAGCATGCCGGCGGGCCCGGCGTTGCGCCGGCGCCCAGGGGTTTTGGCGCGTATCGGAACTGCTTGATTTTTTCCAAGTTTTCGTCACACTTGCTAAATTGCTAGCGGGTAACAATGTCGACAATTACAGATGGGGCAGGGATGGTGGCCAAGTCGGGGGCGAAGTCGGCTGGCGCCTCGCCAGGCTCGGATCTCGATCCGCTGACCGGCGTTGACAAGCGCCAGGGCTTTCTGGAGCGGCTGGAGGCACGCCTGCATAGCGAGGCGGTGCCGCGCTGCGCATTGCTGCTGATCGGCATCGACGACTTCCGCGCCTTCAACGACATGCACGGCCATGCCGAAGGCGACATCATCCTGCAGCGCGTGGCCCGCCGCCTGCGCGATGCCTCGCCCCGCGACGCCGTCATCGGCCGCATCGGCAGCGACGAGTTCGGCGTGCTGCTGCCCTCCATTGCCGACCCCACGCTGGTGCGCCACGTCAGCGCCGCGATCCTGTCGATGCTGTCCTCCCCCCACGAACATGCCGGGCGCCGCCATCACGTGCTGGCCAGCATCGGCGCCTGCGTGGCGCCCGCGGCCGGCGAGCAGGGCTCGGACATGCTGGCGGCGGCCAGCCTGGCGCTGGCGCGGGCCAAGCACGACGGCGGCCGCACCATCCGCTTCTTCAAGCCGCAGATGCGCTCGGACGTGACCACGCGGCTGTCGCTGGTGCAGGCCCTGCACGAAGCCTACGCCCAGCGCCAGTTCGAGCTGCTGTACCAGCCCCAGGTCGACCTGCGCGACGGCCGCGTCCATGGCGCCGAGGCGCTGATGCGCTGGCGCCATCCCACCCGCGGGCTGCTGTCGCCGGCCGCCTTCATCGACGCGCTGGCCGGCAGCAGCATCGCCAGCGATGTCGGCATGTGGCTGCTGCAGACCGCCTGCGCGCAGGCGCGCGCGTGGTCGCTGTCGTTTGCGCGGCCGCCGCGCGTGGCGATCAACCTGTTCGCGGCCCAGCTCTCCGAAAGCCGCCTGCTGACCGAGGTGCGCCACGTGCTGCGTGCGCTGGAGCTGGCGCCCGACTGCCTCGAGATCGAGATCACCGAGACCATCGCCCTGCAACAGGGCGACGAGGTCTCGGACCAGCTGCAGGCGCTGCGCCGCGACGGCGTCACGCTGACCTGCGATGACTTCGGCACCGGCTATGCGTCGCTCAGCTTCCTGAAATCGTTCCCGGTGGACCGGCTCAAGATCGACCAGTCCTTTATCCGCAACGTGACCGAAGACCCGGTCGACGCGGCCATCGTGCGCTCGGTGATCAATGTGGGCGCCAGCCTGCACATCGGCGTGGTCGCCGAAGGCGTGGAAACCGTCGAGCAGCGCGATTTCCTGCTCGCCAACGGCTGCCATGAGGCGCAGGGCTACCTGTACGGGCGCCCGATGCCCGCCGAGCGCCTGACCGAAATGCTGCGCCAGCAAGCCGGCGGCTGAGCGGCCTGCGCGCCGCGGCTGCCCGCCCCGGGCAGCGAAGTTGTTTCCACCTTTGACGGCGAAGCGGCCCCCTTTGCGGCGGCGCCGACCGCCGGCCCGCCCGCAGCCTGCCCAGCGCACCGGCTGGCCCGCCCGCTCCCTGCGCATGGCGAAATACGAGCTTACAAACTGTGCCGCGCCGGACGCGCCGCGGCATCCCGGGCCATGTATGGTGACAATAGGGTGGCCGCCGGCGTGGGCCGGCCTGCCCCGCTACCCGGCGCTACCCGGCGCTGTCCCCGGTGCTGTCTCGCTCCTGCCTTTCATGTCCGATCCTTCCCAATCCGCTGGCTTCATTCCCGCTCGCTCCGGCAGTCGCACCCGTGGCCGGCGGGCGCTGACCGCGCTGGCAGCCGCAGCCGGCCTTGCCGTGGCGGCTGCTGCACTGGCGCAGGCGCCCGCCGCCCCGGGCGAACCCTATCTCGACGCGCCGGCTGCCGACGCCGCGCTGCAGCAGGCCGACCCTTCCTCGCGCATTGCCACGCTGACCGCGGTCGACGGCAACCTCAGCTTTGCGCCCGCCGGCTCGGATGCCTGGGCCGCGGCCGGGCTGAACCGGCCGGTCACCACCGGCGACCGGCTCTGGACCGAGCCGGGCGGACGCGCCGAACTGCACGCCGGCACGGTGGCGCTGCGCATGGGCGGCGCCACCGCCGCCAGCATCCTGAACCTGGACGACAGCACCACGCAGGTCAAGCTGACGCAGGGCACGCTGCAAGTGCGCGTGCGCGCGTTGCCGCCGGGCCAGACCGTCGAGGTCGATACCCCCAACCTGGCCTTCGTGCCGCGCGAGCCCGGCGACTACCGGCTGGACGTGGCGCCCGACGGCAGCACCACCACCGTGACCCTGCGCCACGGCAGCGCGGTGGTCTACGGCGACAGCCGCACCATCGAGCTGCAGCGCGGCGACCGCATGCGCTTTGCCGGCACCGACCTGGCCGATGCGGGCGGCGGCGGCGCGGCGGAAGACGCGTTCGACCGCTGGACCGCGGCGCGCGACGCGCGCGAAGACGCGTCGCCGTCGGCGCGCTATGTGCCGCGCGAGATGCCGGGCTACGCCGCGCTGGACGGCTATGGCGACTGGCAGGAAGACCCCGGCTACGGCGCGGTGTGGTTCCCGCGCGTGGTCAGCGCGGGCTGGGCGCCGTACAGCGCCGGCCACTGGGCCTGGATCGCGCCGTGGGGCTGGACCTGGATCGACGATGCGCCATGGGGCTTCGCGCCGTCGCACTATGGCCGCTGGGCCTATGTGGGATCGCGCTGGGGCTGGGTCCCCGGGCCGCGCGTGCGCCCGTGCTATGCGCCGGCGCTGGTGGCCTTTGTCGGCGCCGCCGGGCCGAACTGGAGCGTGCGCGTAGGCAGCGGACCGGCCGTGGCCTGGTATCCGCTGGGGCCGCGCGACGCCTACCGGCCGGTCTATCGCGCCAGTCCCACCTACGTGGCGCGCATCAACCGGGTGACGGTCAACAACTTTGTCATGGGCGAGCGCCGCCCGCCGCCTTACGTCAACCGCACCGTGCCCGGCGCCATCACCGGCATGCCGGCGCGCAACTTTGTCGAAGGCCGCCCCGCGCGCGGCCTGCACCGCCCCGAATGGCGCAACGTGCCGGCGGGCGAGGCCCACGGCGCGCCGCCGGTGGCGCCGGTCAAGGGCAGCCTGGTGGGCGCGGCGCCGCTGCGGCCGCTGCCGCCGCAGGCGCGCCATGGCTTTGAACGCCAGGCGATTGCCGCGCGCGCGCCGGGCCGCCCGGCCACGGAAGACCTGGCGCGGCGCTTTGCGCGCGAAGGCGGGGTCGTGCCCGGTGCCGGCCCGGCCTGGCGCGGCGGCAACGAACGGCGGCCCGGCCGCGACGCACGGCCGGTGCCCGATGTGCGCATGAGCCAGGCCGCGATCGGATCGCGCGACCACGTCCAGGCCCAGCCGCGCCCCGGGCGTATCGATGCCGACGGCGACGGCCGCGCGGATCGCAATGATGCGAATGCGCGGGGCGAGCCATGGCGTGGCCCTGGCCGCAGCCAGAGCACCCGGCCCGACGAGGCGCGCGGCTTTGCCGGACAGCCGGGCGCGCCGGGCGACGTCCAGCGCCAGCAACAAGCCATGCAGCGCGAGCAGCAGCGCCAGCAGATGGAGCAGCAGCGTGAGCAGCAAGTTGAGCAGCAGCGCGCCCTGCGTGAGCAGCAACGGCACCTGGACCAGCAGCGCCAGCAGCGCATGCCGCCGCGCCAGTGGGCCGACGGGCAGGAGCGCCCCGACCCGGCGCGGCAATCGCAGGAGATGCAGCGCCAGCGCTTCGAACAGCAGCGCCAGATGCAGGAAGGGCAGCAGCGCCAGGCCGAACAGCAGCAGCGGCAGATGCAGGAGCAGCAGCGCGCGGCGCAGGAGCAGCAGCGCCAGCAGGCCATGCAGCGCCAGTCCGAGCAGCAGCGGCAGATGCAGGATCAGCAGCGCGCCGTGCAGGAACAGCAGCGCCAGCAGGCCATGCAGCGGCAGGCCGAGCAGCAGCAGCGCCAGATGCATGAGCAGCAACGGGCCATGCAAGAGCAGCAGCGCCAGCAAGCCACGCAGCGTCAGGCCGAGCAACAGCGGCAGATGCAGGAGCAGCAGCGCGCGGTGCAGGAGCAGCAGCGCCAGCAGGCAATGCAGCGGCAGGCCGAGCAGCAGCGCCAGATGCACGAGCAGCAGCGCGCCATGGAGGAGCAGCAGCGCCAGCAGGCGATGCAGCGGCAGGCCGAGCAGCAGCAACGGCAGATGCACGAGCAGCAACGGCAGATGCACGAGCGCCAGCGTCAGCAGATGGACCAGCAGCGGCAGATGCAACAACAGCAACGCGCGCAGCAAGAGCGCGGCCAGATGGAGGCACGCCAGGGCCGTGACGGCGATCGCCGCTAGTCGCGCCTTGCCGCCGCAATGAAAAACCCCGGCAGGCCTCGCGGCCTGCCGGGGTTTGCGCTGCGCGCCGTGGTGCCGGCAGCGTGTCTCGCTTTACTTGGCCAGTTCCGACAGGCGCACCTGCGAGATCTTGCCGTTTTGCACCCAGCCGACCACGGTGTCGGCCATCGAGCCGCCCTTGGCATCGATGCCGTCGACTTCGTTGGGGTTGACCTCCTTGGCCAGGCCCTTGACCGCATCCGGCATCTTCGCGCGGATCGCCGCGGCATCGCTGGTGGTGCCGGCCAGCTTCATCGCCCCGGCCAGCGCATACACCATGGTGTAGTTCAGCGACATCTCGGTGGTGGCATCGCGCCCGTCATGCAGCTTCTTGTAGCGGGCGTTGAAGTTCTGCGCGGCGGGGCGGCTGTCATTGACCAGCGGCAGCACGCCGATCGAGCCCTCCAGCATGCCCAGGCCGTTGGTGACCCTGGCCATCTCGTCCATCTTGGCCTGGTCCATCACGATAAAGCCGCCCTTGAAGCCCAGTTCGCGCGCCTGCTTGACGACCAGCGCGGTGGGCTCCGACGGGCCGCCGACGAACATCACGTCCGGCTTCTCGCTGATGGCGCGCGACACGCCGCTGTAGAAGTCGGTGGCCTTGGTGTACGACATCGGGTTGTTCGCCACCACCTTGCCGCCGGCGGCTTCCCACGCCGGCAGGAAGGCCTGCACCCACGCCTTGGCGTAGTCGTGGTCGGCCGGGGCCAGCGCCACGTTCTTGCCATAGCGCTTCATCTGCGCCTTGATGAACGGCTCGATATAGCCGGTATAGGCCGGCGGGATGCGGATGGTCAGCTTGTTGCCGGCGTCGGTGATGCGCGGCACGCTGGAGTAGGCCATCACCAGGAACTTCTCCTGCTCGTTGAACGCCTGCAGCGCGAAGATGCCGCCCGAATGCGGCACGAACACCGCCGGGGTCTTGTGCTGCTGCACCAGGCGGCGCCCGTTGATCGCGGCCTCGGCGGGCGAGTACTTGTCGTCCAGCGCCACCACTTCCAGCTTGACCTTCTTGCCCTTGACCTCCAGGCCCGAGGCATTGATTTCGTCCACCGCCATCTGCACGCCGGACAGCACGTTCTTGCCATACAGCGCGGCGCCGCCGGAAAGCGGGCCGGTATAGCCGATCTTGACCACTTCCTGCGCCAGCGCGGCGCCAGAGGCCAGCATCGCGGCCACGGCGGTGGCGGCCAGCGGGAAGATGCGGCGCATGATGTTGTTTTGCATGGTTTGTCTCCTGAAAGTACGGCTTGTCAGTTCCGGTTGTCTTCAATGACCCCTCGGTTTTCTCCCCTCTCCCGCTTGCGGGAGAGGGGCAGGGGGTGAGGGCAGGACGTCGCTATGCCAACGTGTTGACTTCGTTGCCGCGCCCGGCCCCCACCCCAACCCTCTCCCGCAAGCGGGAGAGGGAGCACGCAATTGGTAGTGGAAGCCTTTCGGATTCAGCCCCCGATATACGCCTTGCGAATCCCTTCATCCTTCAACAACGTATCCCTGTCCCCCTCCATCACGATCCTGCCGCTCTCGATCACATACGCGCGATGCGCGATCCCCAGCGCCGCGTAGGCATTCTGTTCCGCCAGCAGCACCGTCGTCCCCGCGCGGTTGATGCGCTGGATGATCTCGAACATCTGCTTGACCACCAGCGGCGCCAGCCCCAGCGACGGTTCGTCCAGCAGCAGCGCGCGCGGGCGGCTCATCAGGGCGCGGCCCAGCGCGACCATCTGCTGCTGCCCGCCGGACAGCGAACCGGCAGGGTCGTCCTTCTTCTGCCGCAGGATCGGAAAGAGTTCATAGACCTCGTCCAGCGTCTTGCGGATGCCCGCGCCATCCCGCCGGTGCACGTATGCGCCCAGCACCAGGTTCTTTTCCACGCTCATCGCCGGGAACAGCTTGCGGCCCTCCGGGCAGTGCACCAGCCCCGCCTGAACGATCTGCGACGGCTTCATGCCGGACAGCTCGCGCCCGTCGAAGCGCATGCTGCCGCCGCTGATTCGGTGGATCGCGCTCATCGCCAGGAAGATCGAACTCTTGCCGGCACCATTGGCGCCCAGCAGCACCACCAGCTCGCCGGCGCCGGCGTGCAGGGTGATGTTGTCCAGCGCGCGGAAGCTGCCGTACGACAGCGAGACGCGTTCAAGCTGCAACATGGTCGGCTCCCAGGTAGGCCTCGATGACATGCGGATCCTGCTGGATCTGCGCGGGCGTGCCTTCGGCGATCTTCTCGCCATAGTTCAGCACCATGATCTTGTCGGCCAGGCGCATGATCATGTCCATCTTGTGTTCGATCAGGCAGACCGTCTTGCCATGCCGAACCATCTTGCGGATCAGCTCGGCCAGGCCGACGGTCTCTTCCGGGTTGACGCCGCCGGCGGGCTCGTCGAGCAGCAGCAGTTCCGGGTCGGTCGCCAGCGCCAGCGCGAACGCCACGCGCTTGCGCGCCTCCTGCGTGATATCGGCGGCAACCTCGTGCGCCAGGTGCGACAGGCCGACGAAGTCCAGCGCGGCCTCGGCCTTGTCGCGGCACAGCCGCTCTTCTTCACGCAGGCGCCGGGTGTTGAACAGCACGTCGCCCAGTCCCGAGCGCGTGCGCAGGCGGTGGCCGACGATCAGGTTGTCGAGCACCGTGGCGCGGTCGAACAGCGCCGTCGCCTGGAAGGTGCGCGCCACGCCCAGGCGCGCGATCTGGTCGGCGCGCAGGCCGGCGACGTCCTGCCCCTTGAACAGGATCTGGCCGGAACTGGGCGCATGGGTGCCCGCGACCAGGTTGAAGAAGGTGGTCTTGCCGGCGCCGTTGGGCCCGATGATGGCGTTGATATGGCCTTGCTCGAACGTCACCGAGACATCGTGCACCGCGGTCAGGCCGCCGAATTTCTTGGTCAGGTTGCGGATCTCAAGCATGGTCGGCTCCGGCGCGGGTGGTGGGGACGGGGGCTGCGGCGTTCTGCGTAGCGGACTGCCCTGCGGGCTGGCTGACGGACTGGGCGGCCAGCTTGCCGCGCCGCTCGGCGGCTGCCTTGCGCGCCTGCTTCTTCAGGTAGGAGCCGACGATGCCGTCCGGCACGAAGATGATCAGCAGGATCAGCACCGGGCCGAACACCAGCATGCGGTAGTCCTGCATGAACTGCAGCGACTGCGTGATCCACGGCACCAGCACCGCGCCAAGCAGCGGCCCGAACAGCGTGCCGATGCCGCCCACCAGCATCGACATCACCATGTCGAAGGTCAGGTCGGTGCGGGCGATGTCCGGGCCCAGGAAACGCACCTGCCCCGCGTACAGCGCCCCGGCAAAGCCGGCGTAGCCCACCGACAGCACGAACGACAGCACCTTGGTGCGCATCAGGTTGATGCCCAGCGCCTCGGCCAGCGCGTCGCTGTTGCGCACGGCCATGAAGCTGCGCCCCACCAGCGAGGTGACGATGCGGTGCATCAGGAACACGCCGACCGCCAGGAACGCCAGTACCAGGTAATACTGCGCCTGCACGCTGTCAAAGCTGAGCGGCCCGATCGCCGCCGGCACCGGAATGCCGATCAGGCCCACGGTGCCGTGCGTCAGGCTTTCCCATTTTTCGATCAGCAGGTAGATGATGTAGCCCACGCACATGGTGAAGATCGAGAAGTAATGGCCCTTCAGGCGCAGCGACACCACGCCGACCACATAGCCCAGCACCATGCAGATCACCCCGGCCAGCGCGAAGGCCAGCCAGAACGGCACCTGGTGGTCCACGGTCAGGATGCCCAGCGTGTAGGCGCCGATGGCCATGAAGCCGCCATGGGCCAGGTTCAGCTGGCCGGTGTAGCCGGTGATCAGGTTCAGCCCGAGCGTGGCGATGGCATAGATGAAGGCCAGCGTCATCACGGTCAGGTAGTAGCTGTTGGGCGTGACCAGCGGGAACGCGATGGCGAGAGCCAGCAACAGCATCCAGCCGGTCTTTCCTTGCAGTGCTTTCATGTCTTGAGACTCCTCAGGCTGCCTTGCCGGCAAACAGGCCCTGCGGCCGGATCGACAGGATCACCACCAGCAGCACGAAGGCGATGATGTCCTTGTAGTCGGTGGAAACGTAGAAGCCGCCGAAGCTCTCGGCCATGCCGATGATCAGCCCGCCGACGATGGCGCCCGGAATGCTGCCCATGCCGCCCAGGATGATGATGACGAAGGCCTTGGTGATCACCAGGTTGCCCATGCTTGGGTAGACCAGGTTGATCGGCGCGTAGAGCGTGGCGGCGATCGCGGCGAGCGCGCCGGAGATGGCAAAGACCAGCAGCGTTACGCGGGTGGCGTCGATGCCGACCAGCGCAGCGCCCTCGCGGTTCTGCGCCATCGCCATGATGGTGGCGCCGGTCATGGTGCGCGTCAGGAACAGGTGCAGCAGCACCATCAGCGCAAACGCTGCGCCGATGATCAGCAGGCGCTGCAGCGGCGCGGTCAGGCCGAACACCTCGACGATCTGTCCGTACGGCGTGGGCATGCGGTGGAAGTCCGCGCCCCACAGCGCCTGCGCGCCGGCTTCCAGGAACAGCAGGATGCCGATCGCGGCGATCATGTCGTGCAGCTCGGGCGAATTGCGCAGCGGGTGGAACACCAGCCGGTCGGCCAGCATCGACAGCACCGCCACCACCAGCGCCGCGCCCAGCATCGCCAGCCAGTAGTTCACGCCCAGCGTGGTCATCAGGTAGTACGACACGTAGGCGCCGGCCATGTAGAAGGCGCCGTGCGCAAAGTTGGGCACGTGCAGGATGCCGTAGACCAGCGTCAGGCCAAGCGCCACCAGGCTGTACACACCGCCCAGCGTCAGGCCGTTCAGAATCTGTTGAAGGAACAATGCCACAGGGGTACCTCGTACGGTTCGGGAAACCAGGCACGCGCCGGCACGGGCCGCGCGTGTTCCGCCGCGGCGGCGCCAGGCGCGGCCGCGCAGAAAAAAATCAGGTGCGCGGGATCAGGCGGGCAGCGCCCGCTGTCGTGCGTCGTCGTGCGCCGCGGTGCGTGTGGGAATGAGTACGGTGGTGCGCCGGCTCGGGCCCATATGCGGGCCCTGCGGGCCGTGCGGGCCGCGGCAATGGCGCTGCGCAATGGTGTGCTGCGGATGCTGCATGGCGGTGTCTCCTGTGCGATGCGGCGCGGTGGCCGCCCGGCAAGCCGGACGGCGTTGCGCCCGGTGACGCCGTGTCGGGAAGTGTTCCCGCACGATCGTTCGTTTTCGCCGACTTTTGCATAGGCCCGCGGGCACCGTCAAGGAAAGCGGCCCGCTATTCCGCACCGCGAAATAGCAAAACACGCGCCTCCGGGTAAGTCCTGACGCGCGGGCCTGCCACCATCGCTGCGCTACATGGTTGCCATGCCGCGCCTGCATGGTCCGGGCCATCTTGAAAAAGCCGCCGCCGCTTTCTATGGTGCCTTCATCAGCCAAGGCACTGTCGCGGCAAGCCACCCTGCAGTTTGCTGATGAGCCGGGGGAAGCCGATGAAGATTGCGCAGATAGCACCACTCGCCGAGCGCTGCCCGCCCAGCCTGTACGGCGGCACCGAGCGCATCGTTTCGTACCTGACTGAAGAACTGGTGCGCCAGGGCCACGAGGTCACGCTGTTCGCCAGCGGAGACTCGGTCACGCGCGCCGAGCTGGTGCCGTGCTGCGACATGGCGCTGCGCCTCGATGCACGCGTGGGCGACCACCTGCCCTACTACGTGATGATGCTGGACCGCGTGATGGCGTGCGCAAGCCGCTTCGACGTGCTGCATTTCCATATCGACATGCTGCATTGCCCGCTGCTGCGGCGCATGCCGGTGCGGGCGGTGACCACGCTGCACGGCCGCCTGGACCTGCCGGAGCTGCAGCCTTTCTATGCGCACTTCCCGGATTTTCCGCTGGTGTCGGTCTCCGACGCGCAGCGCGCGCCGATGCCGCCGGTGAACTGGGTGGGCACGGTGCACCACGGCATCCCGGGGACGCTGCTGGACTACTGCGCCCATCCCGCCGGCGACTACCTCGCGTTCCTCG
The DNA here is from genome assembly GCF_900249755.1 of Cupriavidus taiwanensis. Taxonomy (NCBI): domain Bacteria; kingdom Pseudomonadati; phylum Pseudomonadota; class Betaproteobacteria; order Burkholderiales; family Burkholderiaceae; genus Cupriavidus; species Cupriavidus taiwanensis. The sequence continues at coordinate 1,593,671 of NZ_LT976854.1, read as the reverse complement.
GCCGGATTTCCCCGGAGAAGCGGCCGGACCACGCGATCGAGGTCGCCGCGCGCGCGGGCCTGCCGCTGAAGATCGCGGCCAAGATCGACCGCGTCGACCGCGCCTACTGGCAGGAGGTGATCCGCCCGCTGGTGGCGGCCCATGCCAACGTCGAGTACATCGGCGAGATCGACGAGGCGGCGAAGTCCGCCTTCCTTGGCAATGCGCGCGCGCTGCTGTTCCCGATCGCGTGGCCGGAGCCGTTCGGGCTGGTGATGATCGAGGCCATGGCGTGCGGCACGCCGGTGATCGCGTTCTCGTGCGGCTCGGTGCCGGAAGTGATCGAGCCCGGCGTCAGCGGCTATATCGTGCACAGCGTCGATGAAGCGGTCGCCGCCGTCGCCAGCGTGGCCAGCCTGCCGCGCGCCGGCGTGCGCGCCGCGTTCGACAAACGCTTTACCGCGGACCGGATGGCGCGTGACTACGTGCGCATCTACCAGGGCTTGTCGTGTCCCGGCGACACCGGCGCGGCACATGGCGAGGCCGGTGAACTGGCGCTCGCGTAACCGGACACGACCACTGCTGGAGAAACCCCCTCATGTCTGCGGATCCCACGGAACATCCCAACCGCTCGGTGGCGGTCGCCGGCGCCAGCGACGTCGCGCAGTTCTATATCCCGGCGGCGGCGTCGCTGCAGGAGCGGCGCCCGCGCACGCTCAAGCATGGCGACACTTTCGCGCTGTTCGACCATAACGGCGACGCCATCGGTGCGCCGGGCAGCCCCGAGGGGCTGTTCCATTTCGATACCCGCCATCTTTCCTTCCTGCGGCTCACGGTGGAAGGGCAGCGGCCAATGCTGCTGTCATCCACGCTGCGCGACGACAACGCCGCGCTGACCTGCGACCTGACCAACCCCGACCTGTTCGACCCGGAGGGCGCGCTGTGGCTGGAGCACGACCTGATCCACCTGCGCCGCTCGCGCTTCCTGTGGAACGGCGCCTGCTATGAACGCCTGAGCTTGCGCAACTTCGACGACCGGCCGCGCCACGTGCGCATCGACATCGCCTTCGATGCGGACTTTGCCGACCTGTTCGAAGTGCGCGGCACGCAGCGGCTGCGGCGCGGCACCCTGCATGCGCCGCAGGTCGACGGCGCGGCGGTCACGCTCAGCTATACCGGCCTGGACCAGGCGCGGCGCGAGACCCGGATCTCGTTCGATCCGCTGCCGCAGGCGCTGAGCGGCAACCAGGCCAGCTTCACGCTGCTGCTCAAGCCGTCCTGCGTGCAGCTGCTGCGCATGGAGATCCGCTGCCAGTCCGTCGATCGCGAGAGCGACGACCCGCAGCCCTTCCTCGGCGCGCTGCTGCAGTCCAGGCGCGAGCTGCGGCGCTCATCCGGGCGCGCGGCGGCGATCACCACCTCGAACGAGCTGTTCAACGAAGTCGCGCGGCGCAGCATTTCGGACCTGTATATGCTGCTGACCAACACCGTGCACGGACCCTACCCGTATGCCGGCATCCCGTGGTTCAGCACGGTGTTCGGCCGGGACGCGCTGATCACCGCGTTGCAGACGCTGTGGCTCGACCCCGAGATCGCGCGCGGCGTGCTGCAGTACCTGGCCGCGATGCAGGCCGAAACGGTCGACCCGCACGCCGATGCCGAGCCCGGCAAGATCCTGCACGAAATGCGCCACGGCGAGATGGCGCGCCTGGGCGAGGTGCCGTTCGCGCTCTACTACGGCAGCGTCGACGCCACGCCGCTGTTCGTGCTGCTGGCCGGCGCCTACCTGCGGCGCACCGGCGATATCGACACCATCCGCGCGCTGTGGCCGAACCTGCAGGCGGCGCTGGACTGGATCAGCGATTACGGCGACCGCGACGGTGACTTGTTCGTCGAATACGGCCGGCTGTCGCCGGAAGGCCTGATCAACCAGGGCTGGAAGGACAGCCGCGACTCAGTGTTCCATGAAGACGGCCGGCTCGCCGCCGGCCCGATCGCGCTGGCCGAGGTGCAGGCCTACACCTACGGCGCCTGGCTGGCCGCGGCGCAGATCCGCGCGGCGCTGGACGACAGCGAGGGCGCCGCCATCTATGCCGCCAGGGCCGAAGTGCTGCGCGACGCCTTCGACGCGCGCTTCTATGACCCAGCGCTGGGCACCTACGTGCTGGCCCTCGACGGCAGCAAGCAGCCGTGCCGCATCCGCGCCTCCAACGCCGGCCATACGCTCTTCACCGGCATCGCGCTGCCGGAGCGCGCGCCGTCGGTAGTGGCCGCGCTGATGCAAAGCACGTCCTTCTGCGGCTGGGGCATCCGCACCGTCGCCGCCGATGCCGCGCGCTTCAACCCGATGAGCTACCACAACGGCTCGGTATGGCCGCACGACAACGCCCTGATCGCGGCCGGCATGGCGCGCTACGGCTACCACCCCGAAGCCAACCGCATCTTCGAAGGCCTGTTCGCGGCATCGAGCTATATCGACCTGCGCCGCCTGCCCGAACTGTTCTGCGGCTTCGCGCGCCAGCGCAGCCAGGGCCCGACCTTCTACCCGGTGGCCTGCGCACCGCAGGCCTGGGCCGCGGCCGCGCCGCTGCTGATGCTGCAGGCCTGCCTGGGGCTGGACTTCGACACGCAGCAACCGGCGATCACGTTCGAGAACCCTTCGCTGCCGCCGTTCCTGGATGAGGTGGTGTTCCGCAACCTGGGGGTCGGTGGCGGCAGCGCGGATGTGGCGGTGCGGCGCTCCGGCGAGCGGGTGGTGGTGGATGTGCTGGAGCGGCGGGGGCCGGTGCGGGTGTTGACGCGGAATTAGTCAGTAGCGCTCAGCGGGCGCAGGCGTGGTCCGGGCGCGAGCCGCGGGCTAGGCGAGGTCTGCCGGCAGCGCGCGCAGGCAGGCCACCAGCGCTGCCACCACATCGTCCTCCACCGGCTGGCGCCGCCACATCACGCCTACCGGCGGCAAATCCCAGCTCAGCGCATGCGGCAGCGCCACCGCCCCCCTGGCCTCGGCCAGTTCGCCAGCGACCGCCCTGGGTACGATGGTTGTCGCCGCCGGATGCTTGCGCATCAGCGTGGCCATGGTCTTGATCGAATAGGTCTCGACGATCGGCGTGGGCTGCGCCACGCCCGCCACCGCGAAGATGGTATTGATGGTGCGCCGGATCGGCGTGTTGGGTGGCGGCAGGATCCAGTCGCGTTCGGCCAGCTGGTGCCAGTCGAGCGCGCCGCGCGACAGCCGCGTGGCGGCCGCGGTGGGCACGACCAGTGCCGGCTCTTCGCGATACAGCGCTTGCTGCACGATGTCCGCGCCCGGCGCAAAGAAGGTGCGCGCGATGACGCAGTCCAGCTCATGCTCGCGCAGCGCGCTGACCAGCTCGTCGGTGGTGCCTTCGCGCACCAGCACCGATACCCGCGGGGTCTGCGCCAGCCCGAAGGTGCAGGCCGTGTCGAGCACGCTGCGGCTGATGTAGGGAATCACGCCGAGGCGCAGCCGGCCCGACAGCCCCGCTTCGATCGCCGCCAGTTCGCGCCCGAGCGCATCAGCGTCGGCCAGGGTCAGCCTGGCATGCGCCAGCACCGCGTGGCCGGTGGGCGTGGGCTCCAGTCCGCGCCGGGTGCGGGTGAACAGCGGCACCATGAAGATGTCTTCGATCTCGCGCAGGGTCTTGGTGACGGCCGGTTGCGACAGGTTGAGCTCGGCCGCCACGCGCGACACCGAGCGCTGCCGCGCCAGCGCGAGCAGCAGCGGCAGGTGCCGCAGGCGCAGGCGCGATACCAGGTTGTGGACCAGCTTGTCGGGGGCGACGGACATGGGGGCTTGCGACGACGGGCGCGCTAGCGGGGCGCGGTGAAATTATTACCGGATGGTAATACCACAATAACCAAACAGGCGCATCTGGTTATTCGGCAAACCTATACTGGCCGGCATCACAGGAGCATCCCCATGTTCACCACCCGTCCCGAGATTGTTGGCACCTTTGGCGTTGCGGCTTCCACGCACTGGCTGGCCACGCAGACCGCCATGGGCGTGCTGGAGCGCGGCGGCAACGCCTTCGACGCCGCAGTCGCCGCGGGCTTTGTGCTGCAGGTGGTCGAGCCGCACCTGAACGGCCCCGGCGGCGAAGTGCCGATCCTGTACTGGAGCGAGCGCGAGCGCGCCATGCGCTCGGTATGCGGGCAGGGCCCGGCGCCGGCGCTGGCCGATCCCGCCGCGCTGCGCGCCATGGGCCTGGACCTGGTGCCCGGCATCGGCCTGATACCGGCCGCCGTGCCCGGCGCCTTCGGCGCATGGCTGACCATGCTGCGCGAGCATGGCACCTGGTCGCTCGCCGATGTGCTGGCGCCCGCCATCGGCTATGCGCGCGACGGCTTTCCACTAGTGCCGCGCATCGTGCGCGCGATCCTGGCAGTGCAGGCGCTGTTCCGCGATGAATGGCACAGCTCTGCCCAGACCTGGCTGCCCGACGGCAAGGTGCCGCGCCCCGGCAGCCTGCATACGCTGCCGGTGCTGGCCGCTACCTATACGCGCATCGTCGAAGAGGCGCAGCGCCGCAGCGATACCCGCACCGGGCAGATCGACGCGGCGCTGGACTGCTGGTACCGCGGCTTCGTCGCGCAGGAGATCGATGCGTACTGCCGCGATACGCCGGTGCGCGACACCACCGGCGACAAGCACGCCGGCCTGCTGCGCTTCGAAGACATGGCCGGCTGGACGGCCGAGACCGAAACCCCGGTGACCCTGGATTTCGGCCGCTATACCGTTGCCAAGTGCGGCATCTGGAGCCAGGGGCCGGTGTTCCTGCAGCAACTTGGCATGCTGCGCCATGCCGGCCTCGAGCAATATGCGCCGGAATCGCCGGAGTTCGTGCACCGCATTGCCGAGGCCGCCAAGCTGGCCATGGCCGACCGGCTGGCGTGGTACGGCGATCCGCATTTCGCCGCCAGCCCGCTGGCGGGTTTGCTGGACGACGGCTACCTGGCCGCGCGCGCGCAGTGCATCGGCGCGCAGGCGGCGCAATCGATCGAGCCGGGTACGGTCAACGGCGTTGCGCCGCGCCTGCCAGACCTGGCCGCGGCCACGCGCACGCTGCAGCGCGCCGACGTGCGCTTCGGCGTGGGCGAGCCGACGTTTGCCGAACTGCCGCCGGTCGCCGAATGGGCCGAACAGGAGCTCTTTGTCGGCGATACCTGCCATATCGACGTGATCGACCGCCACGGCAACATGGTCGCCGCTACGCCGTCGGGCGGATGGCTGTCGTCGAGCCCGACCATCCCGGCGCTCGGCTTTGCGCTGAACACCCGCCTGCAGATGACGTGGCTTGAGCCGGGCCTGCCCAATACCCTGGCGCCCGGCAAGCGGCCTTGCACCACGTTGTCGCCGTCGCTGGCACTGCGCGACGGCGAACCCTACATGGTGTTCGGCACGCCCGGCGGCGACCAGCAGGACCAGTGGTCGCTGGCGTTCTTCCTGCGCCATGCCGTGCATGGCATGAACCTGCAGGAGGCGATCGACGCGCCGGCCTGGCATGTCGACCACTTCCCGGCTTCGTTCTGGCCGCGCCAGACCGTGCTCAACCGCATCAGCATCGAATCGCGCTTCCCGGAAAGCACGCTCGCGGCGCTGCGCGCGCGCGGCCACGACGTGCGCGTGGGCGAGCCGTGGTCCGAGGGCCGCATGTCGGCGTGCTCGCGCCAGTTCGACGCCCGGGGCCGGCTGGTGCTGCGCGCCGGCGCCAATCCGCGCGGCATGCAGGGCTATGCCGCCGGGCGCTGATGCGTTACCAGGTCACCCCAAAAAAGATAGACAGACACGAAGACGGAGGAATCACACCATGCGATGGATGACCAAGACCCTGCTGGGCGGCATGGCCGCGCTGGCGATGTGCCTGAGCGGCGCCGCGCGCGCGGCCGACAGCTGGCCGCAGAAGCCGATCACGCTGATCGTGCCGTGGGCCGCCGGCGGCTCGACCGATATCCTGGCGCGCGTGCTGTCCGAGCATCTGACGCGCTCGCTCGGCCAGCCGGTGATCGTCGACAACAAGCCCGGGGCCTCGGGCAATATCGGCTCGGCCATGGTGGCGCGCGCGCGGCCCGACGGCTACACGCTGCTGGTCGGTTCGATGAGTACCCACGCCATGAACCCGGCGCTGATGCCCAACATGCCGTTCCGCGGCGTGGAAGACTTCACGCCGCTGGGCCTGCTGGCCTACGTGACCAACACGCTGGTGGTGCACCCGTCGGTGCCGGCGCAGAACGTCAAGGAACTGATCGCCTACGCCAGGGCCAATCCCGGCAAGCTGGCCTACGCCAGCGCCGGCCCCGGCTCGACCAATCACCTGAGCGCGGTGCTGTTCGAGAAGATGGCCGGCGTGCAGATGCTGCACGTGCCGTACAAGGGCGGCGCACCCGCAGTGGTCGATACCGTGGCGGGCCAGACCCAGCTGCTGTTCTCCGCGGGTACCCAGACGCTGCCGCACGTGAAGGGCGGCAAGCTGCGCCTGCTGGCCGTCACCGAGGGCAAGCGCTCGCCATTGCTGCCCAATGTGCCGACCGTCGCCGAAACGGTGCCAGGCTATGAACTGGCGGTCTGGTACGGTGCCTTCGGTCCGAAGGGGATGCCGGCCGAACTGGCCGCGCGCCTGAACCGCGAGATCAACGCGGTGATGTCGCTGCCCGAGGTCAGGTCCAAGATGAACGCCATCGGCGTCGAGACCGCGACCTCCACGCCGCAGCAATTCGGCGCCATCCTGCAGCGCGATGCCGACCGCTACGGCAAGCTGATCCGCGAACTCGGCATCAAGGGGGAATGACATGAGCCTGCTGCGCACCGCCTCGCTGGTGGCCGCGGCCAACATGCTGTGCGACCAGCTGCAGCAGGCCAGCGATCCCGGCGCCGCGTTCGACGCGATCGGCGCCGCCACCCTGCAGGCGCTCGGGCCGGGCCTGCTGACCATCAACGCCTGGCACGCCGGGCCGGCCCAGATCGAACGCCTGTGGTCTTCTCACCCATCCGCGTACCCGGTCGGCGGACGCAAGTCGAAGGGCGACAGCCCCTGGCGGCGCCAGCTGCTGGAACGCGGTGAGCTTTTTGTTGGCGAGGGCGACGCCGCGCTGGCGGCGGTGTTCGATGACGTGCAGGTTATTCGCGAGCTGGGCTGCACGGCGGTGGTCAATGTGCCGCTGTGCTACCAGTCGCGCGTGACAGGCACCTTCAACTATCTGGCGGATCGCTCCGCATGGTCGCCGGCGGAGCTAGCGGCGTTGCGTGTGCTGGCCGCGCTGGCCGCGGCCGCCGTGCGCGACTGGCTGGCGGCGCAAGGCTGACGGCAGCGCCTGGTACCGCTGCCCGGCGCTGGCATGACAGGCTTGCATTGCCCTGTGTGGGAGTGTTGTTGGATACGCCCGTCGCGTCACAGCGCGGGATTCAGGATACGTTCGGTATCCTCGCCCAGATTGGGAGCGGCCTTATAGATGGATGCAGGCGTTCTCGAAAAAAGCGCAGTCGGCCGGGTCGTCACCACTTCGCCTTCGGTGGGGTGCGTCATGGTCTGGAACAAGCCGATGCTCTGCACCTGGGGATGGTTCTGGATAGTGTCGATCGAGTACATCTGCGCGACCGGGATGTCCATCTCCCGGCAAACGTCGATCATTTCCTGGGTGGTGTATTGCGCGGTGATATTTCGCAACTCCGCGTAGATTGCCTGGATGTTCTTGTTGCGCTCGATGCGGCTGCTGATATTGAACTGTTCGATGAACTCGCCGCGCCCGAAGCGGTGGAAGAAGGCCTTCCAGTGCTGCTCCGTGTAGGGCAGCACGGCGATATAGCCATCCCGTGTCGGCGAGGGCTTGCGCCCGCCCTTGAGCAGGCGCGCATAGCCGGCATCGCCGATGGGCGGATGGAAACCACGGCCGCCCAGGTGTTCCGTCATGGTAAAGGCAACCATAGTCTCGAACATCGGCACTTCCACGTACTGGCCTTCGCCGGTGCGGGCCTTGTGCACCAGTGCGCCGAGAATGGCGTTGGCCGTGGCCAGGCCGGCAATCTTGTCGGCCAATAGCGTGGGCGGATAGTCGGGTACGCCGCTCTCGTGGCCCACCAGATGGGCCAGGCCGCAGGCCCCCTGAATGATGTCGTCGAACGCAGGCTGGCCGGCAAAGGCGCCGCTCTCGCCAAAACCGGTGGCGGCGCAGTAGACGATGCCCGGGTTGATCTGTGCCACCGCATCGTAGTCAAAGCACAGCCGCTGGATCGCCTTGACGCGGATGTTATGCACCAGCACGTCGCACCGCGCAATCAGCCGGCGCAGCTGCGCCTTGCCTTGCTCCGTCTTCAGGTCGATGCAGACCGAGCTCTTGTTGCGGTTGATATTCATGAAGGTCGAGCTCATGCCGGGCGTGCGGCTTACGCCGTTGGCACGCATCAGGTCGCCCTCGGGCGGCTCCACCTTGATCACTTCGGCCCCGTAGTCCGCCAGCACCTGCGTGGCGACCGGACCGAGCACCACGGCGGTCAGGTCCAGCACGCGGATACCGGCGAGGGGGCCGCGGGGAACCGTGGCGTGAGGTTGCGTCGGGTCGGTCGTGTCGCTTGCTTTCATGATGGACTGGCTTCTCCTCGTAATTACCTAGAGCGGACTCGATGCATTGACTATAAAGTTTTGCTTGTTCGCAAGCAAGTAAGGATAAACATGGATACGTTGCACATCTCGGTAGGCGACCTGCCGCCGGAATGCGAAGCGCTGCGCGAGGAAGCCAGGGCGTTTGCCAAAGAGCACATGACCAAGTATTCCCGCGTCGAGCGCGCGCACAACTGGGCCGGGCGGGACCCCGCATTCTCGAAGAAGATGGGGGAGAAGGGTTGGCTCGGCATGACTTGGCCGACCGAGGTCGGCGGCGGCGGCAAGAGCATGCTGGAGCGCTATGTGATGCTCGAGGAACTGCTCGCAGTGGGCGCGCCGATGGGCGCGCACTGGGCCGCGGACCGGCAGATGGGGCCCCTGCTGATCCGCTACAGCCGCGACAAGCTTGCCCCGAAGATCATTCCGCAGATCCGCCGCGGCGAGGCCTTTATCTGCATCGGCATGAGCGAGCCGGACTCGGGTTCCGACCTGGCTTCCATCCGCACCCGCGGCACCCGGGTGGAAGGCGGCTGGAAGATCAACGGCCGCAAGGTATGGACCTCGGGTGCCCACCATGCGCACTACATGGTGGCACTGGTGCGCACCAGCGAGCGCGGCGATGACCGCCACGCCGGCATGAGCCAGATCTTCATCGAGATGGACCGGCCTGGCGTGACCGTGCGCCCGATCGTGTCGCAACTGGGCACGCGCATCTTCAACGAGGTGATCCTCGACGATGTCATTGTTCCCGACGACCACCTCGTCGGCGAAGAGGGCAAGGGCTGGAGCCAGGTCATCAACGAGCTGAAGTACGAGCGCTCCGGCGCGGAGCGCTTCCTGAGCAGCACGCAGTTGTTGCTGGAGATGCTCGATGCCGCCGATGCCGGCAACCGTCAGCAGGCGGTGGCGCTTGGCAAGGTGATCGCGCGCTATGCCACCTTGCGGCAAATGTCGCAGGGCATCGCGCTGATGCTGGCCGAGGGTCAGGATCCGTCGTTAGCCGCCTCCATCGTCAAGGACCAGGGCGCGCTACTGGAACAGTCGCTGCCCGACATTGCCTATGAGGTATTCCCTGACCGGCTTGGCGACGGCAGCGAGTTTGACCAGGTGTTGAACCTGGTAACGCTCGCGGCGCCGTCGTTCTCGCTGCGCGGGGGCACGAGAGAGATTTTGCGCGGGATTATCGCGAAAGGACTGGGACTGCGATGAGCGACAACATGATTGAAGAAACGGTCAGGCGACTGCTGGCCAACGAGGTGAGCCGCGAACTGCTGACGGCGGTCGAGGCCGGCGCATTCGCCGGCCAGCTGTGGCAAGCCATCGCCGACGGCGGCATGACCAAGATCCTGTGCCGCGAGGCGCACGGCGGAATCGAGGCGACCTGGCCCGAGGCGTTGCCGCTGTTCTACCAGGTGGGCTACACGCAGGCGCCGGTACCGCTGGCGCAGGCCGTGGTGGGCCAGTACCTGGCATCGCGCTGCGGGCTCGACCTGGCCGCCGAGAGCGTGTTCGCGCTTGCTGCGGGGGCGCAGACCCGGTCATTGGTATTGACCAGCCATGAAGCCAGCAAGCCGGCCACCCTGTCCGGCAAGATCTCCGCCGTGAAGTGGGCGCGCCATGCCCACTGGCTGCTGGTCGAGGCGGCTGGCTACCTTGCGCTGGTGGATGCCAAGGGGCCCGGCGTGCGGATAGAGCCCAAGGCCGATGCCGCATCGCTTCCGGCCGATACGGTGGTGCTGGATCAGGCTGCGGTTTCTCATGCGTTGGCTGCCGACATTGCGGGCCTGAGCCGGCCGCTGGAAGTGTGCTACGCCGCCACTACCGCGGCGCAGCTGACCGGCGCACTGGACTACGCGCTAGACCTGGCGGTGCAGTATGCGAAGGACCGCGTGCAGTTCGGCAAGCCCATCGGCAAGAACCAGGCGATCCAGCAGCAACTGGCGGTGCTGGCCGGCGAAGTGGCCTGCAGTTATGCGGCGGCCACGACGGCGCTGCGCGACCTGCCAGCGATCCACCAGCACAGTGCGCCGCAGGCGGAATTCAGCGCCGCGGTCGCCAAGGTGACGACCAGCGACGCGGTGCGCACCGGGGCCTCGATCGCGCACCAGGTCCATGGCGCCATTGGCTTCACCTACGAATACCCGCTGAACTTCGCCACCCGGCGCCTGTGGGCCTGGCGCGCCGAGGCCGGCACCAGCACCGAATGGGCCGAGCGCCTGGGCCAGGCCTTTATCCAGGCCGGCTCCGGGCAGTTCTGGCCGAACCTGACGGCGCGCACCCTGCCATCCGCAGAGGACGCGGCCAGCCCGGCTGCCAGGCAAGCCGAATCGATGCAAGTAGAAAGGAACGCGAACCATGCCTGACACGAAGGAACCCCTCGTGCTGAGCCGACGCGATGGCCATGTCGCCATCCTCGAGCTGAACCGCCCGCCGCACAATTTTTTCGATGTGGACATGATCGCCTGGATCGCCGACGAGCTGGACCTGCTGCAGGGCGACAAGACCTGCCGCGCGGTGCTGCTGCAAGCGGGCGGCAGCGCATTCTGCGCGGGTGCGGATTTTTCGCGGCGCGACGGCGCCGCGGCACCGCGCAGCGCCTCGCGCATCAATCCCATTTATCTCGAGGCCTTGCGCATCTTCAGCTTCTCCAAGCCGATCGTGGCGGCGATCGAGGGGGCGGCAATCGGTGGCGGCCTGGGCTTGGCCCTGGCGGCGGATTTTCGTGTGTCGTGCGCGCAGGCGCGCTTTTCCGCCAACTTCAACCGTCTCGGTTTCCATCCCGGGTTTGCCCTCTCGTACACGCTGCCCGCGCTGATCGGCAAGCAGATGGCGGCGTGGATGCTCTACACCGGCACCCGCGTCGATGGAGCACGCGCCCGGGAGATGGGGCTGGTGGACTTCATCGTGCCCAAGGCAGAGGTGCGCGGCGCCGCGCTGGCACTGGCGCGGGAACTGGCCGCTTCGTCGCCACGGGCACTGCAGTCCACCCGCCAGACCTTGAAGGCCGACTCCCTCAGCCATATCCGCAATGCCATCTCGCGCGAGAGCGCGGAGCAGGCGGTCCAGTTTGCCGGGCCGGACCTTGCCGAGGGGGTGAAGGCCATGGCTGAAAGGCGCCCCCCGGTCTTTGAAGACTGAAGCCTGCAGGACAGGCGCGGACGATGATAAAAAGGAGACAAAGACATGCAACGCAGACAATTCGGCGCCACCCTGATGGCGGGCGCGGCAACGCTGGCATTTCCCGGCATCGCCCGGGCGCAGGGCAAGGCGATTCGCGTGATCGTGCCCTTCACGGCGGGTAGCGGCTCGGACGAGGGCGCGCGCTTTTACGCAGAGCAGATCGGCAAGGCCCTGGGCCGCGCCATCGTGGTCGAGAACAAGCCGGGCGCCAGCGGCCTCATCGCCGTGCGCACCGTGCTGGCGGAGCCGGCTGACGGCAACACCATTCTGCTGGCCAGCAACTCCCTGATCGCGGTGAACCCGGTGATGGTGCAAAACCTGGGCTACGATCCGTTCAAGGACCTGGTGCCGCTGCACGGCCTGGGCATCTCTGCCGCGGCCTTCGTCGCCAGCAACGATTCGCCGTACCACACCATTGCCGACGTAGTGGCCCGCTACAAGGCCACCGGCAAGCCGATCTCGGTGGGTAACTATTCCGAAGGCTACCGACTGGTGGGCGAGTGGCTGGCGCAGGCGACGGGCATCAAGACCACGCCCGTGCCCTACAAGGGCGGCGCGCCGATGGTGACGGACGTGATCGGCAACCGGCTCGACATCGGCCTGAACGATATCACCGGCATCGCGCCCATGGAAAAGGCCAGGAAGCTGCGCGTGCTCGCCATCACCGGCGCAGAGCGCGACAAGCTGTTGCCCAATGCCCCGACCATGAAGGAACTGGGCTACACAGACTTCGAGTCCTACGTGTGGGCGTCCTTCTCGATGAAGGCCGGCACCCCGCAGGACAAGCTCAGCGAGCTTGCCGCAGCCATCTCCGCCGCGCAGAAGACCCAGGAGGCAAAGGCTTACCAAGGCAAGCGCGCCGGCACCTTCCTCAACAAGTCGCTTGGCGAGCTGGGCGAATTCCAGCGCGCGGAATATCTGCGCTTCAAGCGTGTGGCGGAAAAGGCCAATATCCAGGCGGGCTGAACCGCCGGGCACCGCGGTTGCGCCGGCGATTTGCGAACTCGGCGGCCGGCGTTGCCTGCGTGGCAGGCCGGCGCTGCCTGGAAAGCGACCTTTTCCCTTCGGTACAATCTGGCTGCGGCACAACTTCGCGTTGAACCAGCCGGACCCTTGGTCAACGCGAGGCACGGCGACACTACCGATCATCCGCAGGCGCGCATCACATTCACCACCTATGAAGCAGCGATCCAATCGCACCCAGGAGCAACGGCGCGAAGAGTCCGTCGGCCGCATGGTGCAGGCCGCTATCGAGCTGATTTCCGAGAAAGGTCTGGCGGGGCTGACCATGAATGAAGTCGGAACCAAGGCCGGCTATAGCCGCGGCCTGGCGCATACGCACTTCGGCTCCAAGGAAAAGCTGCTGGCGGAGTGCCTGGAACAGTTGTCGCGTGAATTCAATGCCCAGCGCAAGAAGGATGGCAGCGATACCAGCGGCATTCGCGGCATCTATTCGTTGGTGGATGCCTACACCCAGCGCCCGGAAAGCGCGGTCAACAATATCCGGGCGATGTTCTTCATCGTGCTCGATTCGTCCGTGGCCGACTCTCCGCTGCACGGCTTTGTCCACGACTACAATGAAAAGAACATGGCCTACGTCGAGTACAAGCTCAACGAGGCCAAGGCCCTCGGGCAGATCCGGGCGGACGTCGATGCAAAATCCGCAGCCTTTATCCTGATGAGCCTGCTGCGCGGTATCTCCGTGCATCGCCTGAACCGGGCCTCCATGGATCCGGCTGCAGTAAAGGCGGAAATCCTGCGGATGATCGGGGAGTGGTTGCTGTAGAAGAACCATCGCCATGGCGATGGCCAAGGGTGGGGTGCAGGGCAAGCACCCGGGCTCGGCCGCCCCGAAGCATGGCAAAGGCAGCGCCGCAGCGGCGCGGGCCAGGGAGGGACTGCTATGGACAGCGGAACGGTCAAATCCGCAAATCGCGTGTTTGACCTGCTCGAACTGTTCGAGCGGGTGCGCCGGCCGCTGCGCGTCGGCGAGATTGGCGAGCGGTTAGGCATCCCCCAGTCCAGTGTCTCGATGCTGCTGCGGACCATGGTGGCGCGCGGCTACCTGGAGTTTGACGCGCAGCTGCGCACCTATTGCCCCTCGGTGCGGGTGGCGTTCCTGTGCGGATGGACCACGCGCAAGCCGGGAGCGGGCGCGTCCGTGCACGACGCCATGCGCCGGCTGTCGAGCGAGACCGGCGAGACCGTACTGCTTGGCCGCCAGAGCGGCAACATGCTGCAATACCTGTCCGTGATCGAATCCAGCCATGCTTTGCGCCTGTCGGTCTCGTCGGGCACGATTCGGCCCATGCATCGGACCGCGATCGGCATCATGCTGATGAGCCGGATGGAAGACGAACAGATCGGGCGCCTGCTGCGCCGCTATAACGCCGAGGCAGCGCCCGGCGAGTCGCTGGCCCGGCCGGGCGAGGTCCTGCGCGAAGTCGAGGTGGCGCGCCGCCAGGGCTACTACGAGTCGGCCAGCCTGGCGTCGCCGGGGGCCGGCGTGATCGCCACGCTGGTGGCGACCCCGATCCGCGGGCAGTGGCTGGGTATCGGCACCGGCGGCCCGGTCGCGCGACTGCACGCGCGCCGGAAAAAACTGCTGGCCGCGGTGCTGGCCGTGGCGCAGGACTGCTGAACGCCGCCGCGTGCGTTCAGCAGCCGGGCCGTTGCCGGCGCGCCCGGATGGCATCCATCCGCGCCAGCAGGCGCGTGGCCTGTTCCAGGTGCAGGCGCTCGACCATGCGCCCGTCCAGGTTGATGACCCCCGCCGCGGCATGCTCGGGCCGGGCGAAGGCCGCGACGATGGCCTGCGCCTCGGCGGTGGCTGCGTCCGACGGGGTGAACGCCGCATTGGCCGGATCGACCTGCGTCGGGTGGATCAGCGTCTTGCCGTCAAAGCCCATCCTGACTGACTGCAGCACTTCCTGGGCGAAGCCCGCGCGATCGCCGAAGTCATTCCACACGCCGTCGAGCACGTCGGTGCCGTAGCGCCTGGCCGCCAGCACCACCGACATCAGCCAGGGCAGAAGATAGACGCGCTGGTCGCCCGGATAGACGCCGGTTTCCTTGGCCAGGTCATTGGTGCCCACCACCAGGCAGTCAAGCTGCACCTGCCGGCGCCGGCCGGCTTGCAGGATGCCGTCGATGTGATGGACCGCGGCAGCCGTTTCGATCATGGCCCACAGCTTCGGCACCGGGCCCTTGCCGAAGGCGCCGATGGCCGCGGCATAGCGCTCCAGGTCCGCACCGGTGTCCACCTTCGGCAGCAGGATGGCATCGGCCCCGCAGGCGGCGGCAGCGCGCAGGTCGGCATCGAACTCCGCGGTACCCAGCGCATTGATGCGGATCACCGTTTCATGCGCCGCGAACGGCTGCGCGGCAAACGCGCTGGCCAGGCTGTCCCTGGCCTGGGCTTTCATCGCCGGCGCCACGGCGTCTTCCAGGTCGAACACGATGGCGTCGCAGGGCAGGTTGCGGGCCTTCTCGATGGCGCGGGTATTGGTTGCGGGCACATACAGCACGGAGCGGCGGGGCGTGGTCAGGTTCGCGTTGTTGGTCATGGGCAATAGCGTCGTCGCTGGCGACGCGGGGTATCAAGGATTGAACGGGATGTGCGGCCGTGGCGCGACACGATGCGGCGCGCCTGGCTGCAGTCGAAAGTCTGGCTGCCGCGCGCTCCCGCCGCCATCACATACGTGATGGATGCCGGCAGCCGGCATTCATCACATATGTGATGCCGTGCCTGCCGGCGTTCGCCAATACTCGGTTCATCGACAACAACACGGCGCCGACCAACGCGGCGATGCTTCCGAGTGGAACCTGACCCTACCAACGACAAGACAGCGGACGGCGCCGGCTTTACCCGCGCGCTGGCCGGCTGGATCAGCACGGTCGACGATGCCGAGCTTGGCGCGCCGGCTTTCACCTGGGCACGCCATGCCATGCTCGACTGGATCGCGGTGACCCTTGCCGCCGCCCGCGAGCCGCTGGTCGAAATGCTCGTTGCCGAATATGCCGGCTTGCGCGACCTGCCATGCGCGCTGGTGGGCAGCCCGCTGCGCGCCGAACCCGCGCAGGCCGCGCTGATCAACGGCGCCGCGGGCCATGCCCTCGACTTCGACGACGTTGCCTCGGCCATGCGCGGCCACCCGACCGTGCCGGTGGCACCCGCGGCGCTGGCGGTGGCCCAGGTGGCCGGCGCGAGCGGCAAGGACCTGCTGCGCGCGCTGATCCTGGGCCATGAAGTCGAAAGCCGCATCGGCGAAGTGGTGGGGGACGAGCAGTATCGGCTCGGGCTGCACCCGACCGGCACCACCGGCACGCTCGGCGCGGCGGCCGCCTGTGCGCGGCTGGGTGGGCTCGATCCCGCCGCCACGGCCAATGCACTGGGTCTCGCCGCGACGCAGGCGGCCGGGCTCAAATGCATGTTCGGCACCATGGCCAAGCCGCTGCACGCGGGCAAGGCGGCCATGAACGGCGTGATCGCGGCGCGCCTGGCCGCGCGCGGGTTCACCGCCAACGCCAACGGCATCGAGTGCGAGCAAGGTTTCGGCCGCACCCAGGCGGCCGCCGCGCCAGCGTTCCCGGCCACGTTCGAGCGCCGCGCCGGCATGGCGATCGAACGCACGCTGTTCAAGTTCCACGCGTCCTGCTACCTCACGCACTCCACCATCGAAGCCGTGCGCCAGGCCTGCCGCGAGCACCGCATCGACCTGGACATGCTGGAATCGATGACGATCCTGGTCTCGGGGCCGCATCGCGGCGTGTGCGATATCGCCAACCCGCAGACCGGCCTGGAGATCAAGTTCGCGATCCAGCATCTTGCGGCGCTGGCGATGGACGGCGCGCCTACCGCATCGCTTGCCCTCTATTCGCCAGAGACCGCGCTGGCGCCGCGCTATGTCAGGGCGCGCCAGCGCATCGCGCTGCAGGTCGTGCCCGGTCCGGACCGCAACGCCGCCACCGTGGAGATCCTGACGCGCGACGGCCGCACGCTGCGCGCGCAGGCCAACGTGGCGGTGCCGGCGGCCGACCTTGCCATGCAATGGCGGCGCCTGGTCGACAAGGCGCAGGCCATCGTCGTGCCGCGCATTGGTGCGGCCAAGTTCGCGAAGCTGGTGTCGGTGGTCGACACGCTGGACCGGCTTCCTTCCGTCGAACCCTTGTTTGAGGCCATGCAATGACAACCATCGACCCCGCCATCGCAGGCGCACCCGCGGTCCCTGCCGACCCCGTGGTCGCCCGCCTGAAAGCCGAGGCCACGCTGCGCAGCCGCGGCAACCGTTATGAGGATTTCGAGCCCGGCCGGCGCTTCGCCCATCACTGGGGCCGCACCGTTACCGCAGCGGACAACACCATGTTCTCGGTGCTGACGCTGCACTACAACCCGCAATACACCAATGCCGACGCGGCCCGGGCCAACGGCCACCCCGGCGTGCCGGTCAATCCGCTGCTGTTGTTCAACACCGTGTTCGGCCTGTCGGTCGAAGACCTGTCCGAGGGCGGTGGTCCGTTTCTGGGCGTCGACGAGCTGGCCTATCTGCGGCCGGTGTATCCCGGCGAGACGCTCTATGCCAGCTCCGTCGTGGTGTCGCGCAGGCCGGCCAGCAACCGGCCCGGCTACGGCATCGTGACGTGGCACACGCGTGGCGCCAACCAGCAGGGCGATGCCGTGATCGAATTCAAGCGTACCAATCTGGTCAGGATGAGGGGATAAGCATGTCAGGAGACGGTCTGGGGTACATGACGGAAGCGCGTTGCATGATCCGCGATGCGGCGCGCGAGTTCACGATGAAGGAGGTGCTGCCGGTGGCCAACGCGCTGGACGGCCCGGATGCGGAGATCCCGATGTCGCTGCGCGACAAGATGGCCGAGATGGGCTACTTCGGCATCACCATCCCGGAGGAATATGGCGGCCTGGGCCTTGGCATCTTCGAGTACTGCCTGATCTGCGAGCAGCTGTCGCGCGGCTGGATGTCGGTGGCGTCGATCGTGGCGCGCGCGCAGGGCGGCTGGATCATGAAGTCGATGCCGGAAGACATGCGGCGCGAATACCTGCCGCGCGTGGTGCGTGGCGACTTCCTCAACGCCAGCGCGCTGTCCGAGCCGGATACCGGTTCCGACCTGGCGTCGATCTCGTGCCGCGCGGTGCTGGAGGGCGACGAGTGGGTGCTGACCGGCAACAAGTACTGGTGCACCTTTGCCGACGGCGCCGACTACCTGATCGTGTTCGCGCGGACCTCGGCGCCGCCGTCGCCCGACAAGCGCTGGGAAGGCATTTCCTGCTTCATGATCGAGAAACAGCGCGGCGCCTTCCCGCCCGGCATGACCGGCTCGCCGATCCCGAAGATCGGGTACTTCGGCTGGAAGACCTTCGAGCTTGCGCTCGACGGCGTGCGCGTGCCCAAGCGCAACCTGATGGGGCCGGAAGGCAAGGCCTTCCTGCTGATGGCCAAGGGGCTGGAGGGCGCCCGCGCGCATACCGCGGCGCGGGCGATCGGCCTGGCGCAGGGCGCGCTGGAAGACGCGACGGCCTACGCGCTGGAGCGGCGCCAGTTCGGCATGCCGATCGCCGAGTACCAGGCGATCCGCTTCAAGATCGCCACCATGGCGACCGAGATCGAGGCCGCGCGCCAGCTGCTCTACTTCGTCTGCAACGAGATCGACAGCGGGCGCCGCTGCGACAAGGAGGCGTCGATGGTGAAGTACTTCGCCTCGGAGATGGCCGAGCGCGTGACCTCGTCGGCGCTGCAGATTTTCGGCGGGGCGGGCTATACCAAGCTGTTCGCGGTGGAGCGCTACTGGCGCGATGCGCGCCTCACCAAGATCTTCGAGGGCACTTCCGAGATCCAGCAACGCATCATCGCCAACAGCCTGCTCGGCAAGTCCGAAGTCGAGGGCATGATCGCCAGCCGCGCCTTCGGCGGCCAGGTCCGGCAGTCGAAGGAGGCAGCATGAAGCTCTGCGAACTGACCAGCCCGGATGGATACTTCGAGCACTTCGAGCCCGGCATGCTGATCCGCCATGCGCGCGGCAAGACCGTCACCGAGATGGACAACGTCATGCTGACCAACATGGTCATGAACACGGCCGAAGGGCACTTCAACGAAGATGCCATGCGGCGTGCCGCCGGCGGCATCTTCGCGCAGCGCGTGGTCTTCGGTGGCATCAACCTGTCGATGGTGCTCGGGCTCGCGGCGCAGGACACCGCCGAGCACTGCCTGCAGGAGCTGGGGCTCGACAAGATCCGGCTGTCGCATCCGGTCTTCCACGGCGACACGCTCTATGCCTATACCGAAGTGCTGGGCAAGGAAGACGGCGACCGCGAAGATGCCGGCATCGTGCGTTTCCGCCACTACGGCGTGAACCAGGACGACAAGCTGTGCGTGCAGGCGGAGCGTACCGTTCTGATCCAGCGCAAGAGCCACTGGGGCGGGCGATGAGCGCGGATGGTAGCGCTGAGGGGCGCACAAGCGGTGCTTTGCATGGCATGGTAGTGCTCGACCTGACCCAGATGCTTGCCGGCCCTTATTGCTCGATGATGCTCGCCGACCAGGGCGCGCGCGTGATCAAGATCGAGCCGCCCGGCGGCGACCAGACGCGGCGCAACGGCCCGCATCTCGACGGGGCCTTGCGGATCGAATCCGGCGGCTTTGGCGGCTACTTCGGCTCGATCAACCGCAACAAGGAATCGCTGGTGCTGGACCTGAAGCAGCCCGCCGGGCGCGAGACCCTGCTGCGGCTGGTGCGCGGCGCCGACGTGCTGGTCGAAAACTACCGCGCCGGCGTGATGGAGCGCTTCGGGCTGGGCTACGAACGGCTCGCCGAGGAAAACCCCCGGCTGGTCTACGCGGCGCTGCGCGGCTTCGGCGACCCGCGCAGCGGCGAAAGCCCCTACGCCGGTTGGCCCGCCTACGATCCGGTCGCGCAGGCCATGGGCGGCATCATGGGCATCACCGGTCCGCAGCGCGGCGGCGCGCCGACCAAGATCGGTCCCGGCGTCGGCGATATCGTGCCGGCCATGTTCCTGGCCTACGGCATCGCGGCGGCTTGCTGGCATGCCGAACGCACCGGCCGCGGGCAGTTCGTCGACGTGGCCATGGTCGACGCCGTGCTGGCCGTATGCGAGCGCATGGTGTTCCAGTACAGCGCCTCGGCGCAGGCACCCGGACCCGAGGGCAATGGCCATCCGCTGCTGTGCCCGTTCGGCCTGTTCCCCGCCAGCGATGGCTTTATCAGCCTGGGGGTGCCGAACGACCGCTTCTGGCGCTTGCTGGTGGAGCGCATGGGCCATCCGCAATGGGCCGACGACCCGCGCTTTGCCACCAACGAACTGCGCGTGCGGCACCGCGCCGAGGTGGAGCAAGCAGTCGGCGCCTGGACCGCACGCCACACCAAGCGCGCGCTGGCCGAGATGCTGGGCGGCGAGGTGCCGTTCGGCCCCGTGTTCGACGCCGCCGACATTTTCGACGATCCGCATTTCCGCATCCGCGCGATGCTGGTCGACACCGAGCAGCCCGGTGCGCACAAGCCCCTGACCATTGCCGGCAGTCCGGTGCGGATGAGCGCCACCCCTGGCGGTGTACGGCGCCGGGCGCCGATGACCGGTGAACACACCGACCGGACCCTGGCCGGCCTCGGCTTCGATGCGCGCGAGATTGCCGCGCTGCGCGCGGACGGCGTGGTGCAGTAGGACCACGCCACCGCAAAGAACAACATCCCTATAACAGACAGGAGACAACATCATGCAGGAACGAACCAGGCGGCTGCGCCGCTGCCAGCTGTCCGTGCCGGGATCGAGCGAGAAGATGATGGCCAAGGCCGCGGGCATGGGCGTGGACTTCGTCTTCCTTGACCTGGAGGACGCGGTCGCGCCCAGCGAAAAGCGCCCGGCACGGCGCAAGATCGTCGAGGCCCTCAACGGGCTGGACTGGGGCCGCACCACGCGCTGCGTGCGCATCAACGACCTGACTACCGAATACGCCTACGAGGACATCATCGAAGTGGTGGAAGGCGCCGGCCGCAACCTCGATGTCATCATGCTGCCCAAGGCGATGTCGGCCGCGGACGTGCAGTTTGTCGACAAGCTGCTGTCGATGATGGAGAAGAAGCTCGGCCTGCAGCACCGCATCGGCATCGACGTGCTGATCGAAGAAGTGGAGGCGATGATGAACGTCGAGGCCATCGCCGCATCGACGCCGCGGCTGGAATGCCTGATCTTCGGCATGGGTGACTATTCGGCCAGCCAGGGCGTATCGATGCGCGACATCGGCGGGGGCGGCGGCTATCCGGGCGATATCTGGCACTACCAGCGCCAGCGGCTGACGATCGCCGCGCGTGCCCACCGGCTCGACGCGGTCGACGGCCCGTTCGCCGACTTCCGCAGCCCTGATGCGTTCCGCGAGGAAGCACGCCGCGCCATGATCCTCGGCATGGTCGGCAAGTGGGCCATCCACCCGTCGCAAGTGGAACTCGCGCAGGATGTCTTCTCGCCGGCCGCCGCCGACGTGGCGCGGGCGCGCGACATGATCCGCGCCTACGACGAAGCCCTATCGCAGGGGCTGGGCGCGGTCCAGTACGAGGGCAAGATGATCGACATTGCCTCGGTCCGCATCGTCAGGAACCTGGTGCAGCGCGCCGACCTGATCGGCATGTAGCAGCACGCCCTGCGTGCCGGCCGTGGCAAGGCGCCGCGGCCAACCGGCGTGCCCGCGTGCCATCGCGGGCACAGGCTTGAAGCTTTCGGGAGAAGATTCATGCGTTCCATTGCTGGTTCGGGCAAGGACTTGCCCGCGGATGCCGTCGACCTGCGGCGGCGCCAGATGCTGGGTGCGGCGGCCGGGGCCGCCGCGTTGCCGTGGCTGCTGCCACGCCATGCGCTGGCCAGCGACTGGCCGTCACGCCCCATCCGCATCATTGCCGCGCAGGCGCCGGGTTCGTCCAACGACAGCACCGCGCGGGCGTTTGCGGAGTTCTTTTCCGCCAGGCTGAAGGTGCCGGTGTTGGTCGAGAACAAGCCCGGCGGCATCGGCATGATCGCCGCCGAGGCGGTGGCCCGCGCCAGGCCCGACGGATACACGCTGCTCTGTACCTTGCACAGCCAGCTGGCGCAGGCGCCGGTGTTGCTGAAGAAGCCGCCCATCGATCCGTCGCGCGACCTCACGCCGGTGGCGTCGATCAGCACCGGCGTCGGCGTGATGGTGGCCAACAAGGGTCTGCCGGCCAGCACGTTCAAGGAGCTGCTCGCGCTGGCACAGAAGCGGCCCGTCAGCGTCGGCAACTACGGCATCGGCTCGGGCTGGCAACTGATGGTGGCCCAGCTGAAGAAGCTGACCGGGGCCCAGCTCGACATCATCAACTACAAGGGCACCGGTGCGATGATCGGCGACCTGCTGGCCGGGCATATCGATATCGGCGCCGGCTCGCTGCTCGGCATGTCAGGCGGACTGGCGTCCGGCGGCCTCAAGCCGCTGCTGGTGATCTCGGGGCCGCGCTCCGCCAAGCTGCCGGGCGTGCCGACCTGGACCGACGAGGGCATTTCCGATCCGGTCTTCAGCAACCTTGCCGAGTGCAACATGCTGCTGGGCCCCGCCGGCCTGCCGGCCGGCATCGTCGCCGGCCTCGCCACGCTGGTACGGCAGTCGGTCACCGAGTCGGAGGCCGTCAGGAACGTGCGCGAACAGCTTGGCAGCCAGGACACGCCCCTGACCGGCGAAGCGCTGCAGCGGTTCATCGGGCGCACCTGGCCAACCTACCAGGCCATGACCAGGACGGTGGGACTCAAGATGGAGTGAGGGTCAGGGCGGAACCGGTGCCGCGGTGGCTGGCTGGTGGGAGTCATCTGATGGCCGGCGCGGCGACCATTGATTAGCCTGGCTTATAAGGCCTTTAAGCACCCATTTGCTACTCAGGCCGGCGTGAATCCGCGAAGATGCAGCGGATGACAACGCGCCTCTCTCGTCCACGGAACCCGTTGCGCCGCGGCATGCTGCTGTTGCTTGCCAGTTCTCTGCTTGCACCGGCAGCGTGCTTCCCGACCCATTCCGTGGCCCAGCTGCGGGCGCCCGGTTCCAACAAGGCCCGCATGCAGATTCGGCTGACCGTCAACGGCCAAAGCGCCACGGCAACGCTGTACGACAACGCCACCGCGCGCGATTTCGCCGCACTGCTGCCGCTATCGCTGACGATGGAGGACTACGCCGCCATCGAGCGCGTGTCCAGCTTGCCGCGCAAGCTGTCCACGCAGGGTGCACCGGATGGCATGGCACCCGTGGCCGGCGAACTGACGCATTACGCGCCGTGGGGCAACCTGGCGCTTTTCATCAAGGGCCGGTCCTATGCGCGCGGCCTGCTGCCGCTCGGCAAGGTCGACGAAGGCCTGCCCTTGCTGGCGCAAGCGGGCCCGTACCAGGTGCGGATCGAGCGGGTCGAACCCTGATTTCATCAAGGAGCCTCATGCACGCTCTCAAGACAATCGCCTTGTGCGCCACAGTCATGCCGTGCGCGATCGCCTGCGCGGCAGGTGGGCAGGCGGGTTCGGCGACGGCCGCACCCACCCAGCAGATCGCACGCGCCGGCAGCCAGCCCTCGATAGCCGGCCCTGCCGACTACTTTACCGGCCGGGCCCGGATCGATCCGGTGTGGCCGGCCGACCCGCATATCAACGCCTCCGGCGGGTTGGTGACGTTCGAGCCCGGCGCGCGCTCGGCCTGGCACACACACCCGGCCGGGCAGCGGCTGGTAGTGATATCGGGCGTGGGGCTCACGCAGGAATGGGGCAAGCCCGTGCAGGAAATCCGCCCCGGCGATGTGGTCTGGTGTCCCCCCGGCGTCAAACACTGGCACGGCGCGGCGCCCACGACCGCGATGACTCACCTTGCCGTCACCGGCACCGTGGAGGGGACGAACGTCACCTGGATGGAGAAGGTCACCGATGCGCAATACAACGCCCGCTAGGCTGTGCAACCGGCGTCGCGGGGCCGGCGTAATCATGCTGGCCGTCGGCTGCGTGCTTGCGACCGCCATCAGCCATGCCGCCCCCACAGCGCAGGAATCCCGGAACATGACCAGCACACCAGCCGCCGCACCCAGCCCCGCTGAAACCCTGACCGCGCGCCAGCAGGCCATCGCACCGATTGGCGCGCTTGGTGCCGCAGGCGATATCGCCAGATTGAACGGCGCCTTGAACCAGGGGCTGGATGCCGGCCTGACGGTCAATGAAGCCAAGGAAATCCTGGTGCAGCTCTACGCTTATGCGGGATTTCCGCGCAGCCTCAATGCGCTGGCCGAATTGATGAAGGTGGTGGAGGCGCGCGGGCAGCGTGGCATCGACGACGCTGCAGGCGCGTTGCCCAGCCGTGCCGCGCCGAAGGGCGACGCGCTGCTGGCGGCGGGGACGGCCAACCAGACCCGCTTGTCCGGCGCGCCGGTGACTGGCGCGCTGTTTGATTTCGCGCCGGCCATCGATGAATACCTGAAGACCCACTTGTTCGGCGATATCTTCGAGCGCGACAACCTGGACTGGCAAAGCCGTGAGCTGGCCACGGTCGGCATGCTGTCGGCACTCCCTGGAGCCGAGTCGCAATTGCAGGCGCATATGCGTATCAGCCTGAACGTCGGACTCACGGCCGGCCAGCTGCGGCAGCTTGCCCGGGTACTGGCCGAACGCGTGGATGCCGACAGCGCGCGCAGGGCAGGCGAGGCCCTGGCACGGCATCTGGCCCGTTCCTCCGGGGCGAAATAGAACGCTTGCCGGGGCGGCGCCGCAGCCGCGGGGGAGTACAGCGCAATACTGTGCTCCCCGCCCGCGCATTTGCACACACCGGCCAGCCCGCCGGAAATCTGCTCTGGTGCCACAAACAGGCCGCATCGTCCCGGATCGGCCCCATGAACACCGTTTCTAGGGCACATGCTTTCCCTACATAGCGCCCCCGCGCAGCCGCGTTTCCTGCAATCTAATAGGCTCGCCCCAAGCCGCCGCCCATGAAACGCACCACCACCATTCCCACGCCGCCGCCCGATGCCGCACATATCCTGGTGCCGGCCGACGTGCCCGCGGGCAATGGAAGTGCCGATGACCGCAATTTCGTCACGGCACTGGCGCGCGGCATGGAGCTGTTGCGCGCGTTCGGGCCCCAGGACGATTACCTGGGCAATGCCGAGCTGTCGCGGCGCACGGGCATTCCGCGGCCCACGGTGTCGCGGCTGACCTATACGCTGGCCACGCTGGGCTACCTGACCTATATCGAGGCGACCGAGAAGTACCGGCTGGGGCAGGGCGCGATGGTGCTGGGGCACCGCTATGTCGGCGGCGCCGGCATCCGCGAGATCGCGCAGCCGCTGATGCAGTCGCTGGCGTTCGCGACGGACTGCACGGTGGCGCTGGCGATGCCGGACCGCCATGCCATGGTCTACCTGGAAAGCTGCCAGCCGCGCGGTGCGCTGGTGATCCGGCTGGCGCCCGGGGCGCGGCTGCCGATGGCGACCTCGGCGATCGGGCGGGCGTGGCTGGCGGGACTCGATGCCGATCACCGCGAGGCCGCGCTGGCGGAGCTGGCGCGCCACTACGGCGCGCGCTGGCCGGCGGTGCGCGCTGGCGTGGACCGTGCGCTGCGCGACCATGCCCGGCGCGGCTTCTGCGTGGCGCATGCGGAATGGGACCGCACCGTCAGCGGCGCCGCCGCGCCGCTGCGGCTGGCGGGCAGCAGCGAGGTGCTGGCGCTGAATATCGGCGGCGCCGCGGCGCGGCTGTCGCCGGAAATCCTGGAAGCCAACCTGGGTCCGCGCGTGCGCGAGCTGGCGCAGACCCTGCAGGCGCGGCTGTGGCAGCCTGGCGGCGCGCGTGCGACGGCACGCTTTGCCTCCGCGCAGCCTGAACCTGACCCGGGTCCGGCGAACGCGGCGTAATACGTTTGGCCGCTGACGCCGGCAATCGAATTCAACGAGGAGACAACCCATGGAAGTTCGCAACAAGACCGTCGTGGTGACCGGCGCGGCCACCGGCATCGGCCGCGCGCTGGCACTGGCCTTTGCGCAGGCGGGCGCGCGCGGCGTGGCCGTGGCTGACCTGAACGCGGCCGGCGCCGCCGCGGTGGCCGCCGAGGTCCAGGCCGCCGCGCCCGCCTGCCAGGTGTTTGCGCAGCCGGTCGACGTGGCCGACGCGGCCGCGGTGCAGGGGCTGGCCGACCTGGCGACGCAGCGCTTCGGCCAGGTCGATATCTTCTGCTCCAACGCCGGCATCATCCTGCGCAAGGGACTGGACGCCAGCGCCGACGAGTGGCAGCGCATCTGGGAAATCAACGTGATGGCGCATATCCACGCGGCGCGCGCGGTGCTGCCGCAGATGCTGGAGCGCGGCGACGGCTACTTCGTCAACACGGTGTCGGCGGCGGGCTTGCTGTCGCAGATCGGCTCGGCGCCTTATGCGGTGACCAAGCACGCGGCCATCGGCTTTGCCGAGTGGCTGTCGATTACCTATGGCGAGCGCGGCATCAAGGTCAGCTGCATCTGCCCGCAGGGCGTGCAGACCAATATGCTGTTCGGCGAGAACGGCGAGCGCAAGGGCTTCCTGCAGGAAGGCTCGGTCACCGCCGAGCATGTCGCCGCGGTGACGCTGGAAGGCGTGGCCGACGAGCGCTTCCTGATCTTGCCGCACCCCGAAGTGCTTGAGTACTATCGCCGCAAGGGCCAGGACTATGACCGCTGGCTGCGCGGCATGCGCCGCCTGCATGACAAGGTGATGCAGGAGTTCGGCGGCATCGCGGTCTGAAGGGAACGGCAGACTGGCAGGTTTCGGCGGCGGCTTTGCCGCCGCTTTCACAATGCGCGCCGCCACGCAGCCGCGCGCAACCGGAGGAGCATCCCATGCGTTTCGGTACCGTTGCCGCGGCGGCAGTGCTTGCCGCATCCACCGTGATCAGCCCCGCCGCCGCGCAGGCACAGGGCTATCCCGCCAAGCCCATCCGCATCGTGGTGGGCTTTCCCACTGGCGGCGCGCCCGACACGCTGGCGCGCATCGTCTCGGAGAAGATCTCGCCCGCCTGGGGCCAGCCCGTGGTGGTCGACAACAAGCCGGGCGCGGGCGGCAATATCGGCGCCGAGGCCGTGGCCCACGCGCCGGCCGACGGCCATACCCTGGCGCTCGGCACCGTCGGCACGCATTCGATCAACGGCGCGCTTTACAGCAAGATGCCGTACGACATGGTCAAGGACTTCACGCCGGTGGTCCTGATCGCCTCGACGCCCAACGTGCTGGTGGTCAATCCCGGCGTGCCGGCGAAGAACGTGGCGGAGCTGATCGCGCTGGCCAAGGCCAAGCCGGGCGGCCTGACCTTCGGCACGCCGGGCATCGGCACCTCGCCGCATGTGGCGGGGGAGATGTTCAATGCGATGGCGGGCGTCAAGATCACGCACGTCCCATACAAGGGCCGCGCCATGGCCATCCCGGATTTGCTTGGCGGCCATATCACCATGATGTTCGACAACCTGCCGTCGGCGCTTCCGGTGGTGCGCGAGGGCAAGCTGCGCGCGCTGGGCATTACCAGCGCAAAGCGCTCGGCTTCGGCGCCGGATATCCCGACGCTGGCGGAGCAGGGCTTGCCGGGCTTCGAGGCGGATTCGTGGTTCGCGGTGTTCGCGCCGGCGAATACGCCGAAGGAGGTCGTTGTCAAACTGAATGCCGAGCTCAACCGCATTTTCACGCTGCCTGACGTGCAGGCGAAGCTGAAGACGCTGGGGCTGGACCCGGTGCTGGGCACGCCGGAAAAACTGGCGGCGTACCAGCGGCAGGAAATTGCGAAGTGGGCGCGGGTGGTGAAGGAGTCCGGGGCGAAGGCGGAGTAGTTGCAGCGCTGGTGCGTGCAGCGCTGGTGCGGAGCATTTATCTACCGATTGTGTACTCCCTCTCCCGCAAGCGGGAGAGGGGAGCAAACCAGCAGCGGAATCATTGCCTCGAACTTTCCAATTCCCGCTTGTGTACTCCCTCTCCCGCAAGCGGGAGAGGAGAGCAAACCGGCAGGAACGGATGCGTTCGTAGCGCACTTCCCTCTACGCATCCGGCTCCACCGACTCCCGCCCCATCGTCTCGCCGCTGGTACCACGCAACCGGCTCAGGCTGATCATCGCCCCCACTGCCGCCACCGCCGCCGCCACATACAACGCCATGCGCGCCGCGCCGGCCGGCGACAGGCTGAACAGCAGCGCCACCAATGCCGTGCCGGTGGTCTGCCCCAGCAGCCGCGTCGTCGCCTGCGCGCCGCTGGCGCCGCCGCTGCGTTCCGGAGGGGTGGCGCCGATCATGGCGCGGTTGTTGGGGGACTGGAAGAAGCCGAAGCCGGTGCCGCACATGGCCATGCGCCAGGCGATGTCGAAGCTGCCGGCGTCGGGCCCCAGCGTCGCCAGCCCGACCAGGCCGCCGCCCAGCATGGCCAGGCCGATGCCGGCGAGGATGCTGGCCGGATAGCGGTCGGACAACCGGCCCGAGACTGCCGCCATCACCGCCACCATCAAGGGCCACGGCGTAATCAGCAGGCCGGTCTCCTGCAGCGAGCGGCCGAGCTGGTACTCCAGATAGAACGGCAGCGCCACGAACGACAACATCTGCGTCATGAACGAGCAGAACGAGGTGCCCACCGCCAGCGTAAAGGCCCGGCTGGCGAACAGGTCCACCGGCACCAGCGGCGCGGCGCGCCCGCGCTGGCGCCGCATCAGCAGCCAGCCCAGCACCACCGCGAGCGCCACGCCCGCGCTGCCGGCCAGGCGCCAGCCGGGGTGGCCCAGGCCGTCGACGCTCAGGATAAACATGCCGAACACCAGCGCCGACAGCAGCGCGCTGGGGTAGTCGAAAGCGCGCGGCTGCGGCGGCGTGGCCGGCAGCGCGGTGCGGCTCAGCGCCAGCGCGGCGATGGCGACCGGCACATTGACCGCGAACAGCCATGGCCAGCTGGCCACCGCCAAAATCAGCGCGCCCAGCGACGGCCCCACGGCGATGGTCACGCCCACCACCAGGGCATTGAGGCCGATGCCGCGGCCCAGGCGCGTGGGCGGATAGATAAAGCGCACCAGCGCGGTGTTGACGCTCATGATGCCGGCGCCGCCGATGCCCTGCAGCACGCGCGCGGCCACCAGCATCGGCAGGTTGACCGCCAGCGCGCACAGCAGCGACCCCACCAGGAAGGTGGCAAGCCCCGCCCGGTAGACCCGCTTGTAGCCAAGGATATCGCCCAGCGACGACAGCGGCAGCAGGCACACGGTGACCGTGAGCTGGTAGGCGTTGACGACCCAGATGGTGCTGGCGGGATCGGCCTGCAGTTCGCGCGAGATCGAGGGCAGCGCGATATTGGCGATCGAGCCGTCGAGCACGGCCATGATCAGGCCGAAGAAAACGGTGAGGATCGCCCAGGTGCGCTGGGGTTGGGGAAGGCCTTGTTCTGGCTGCATGAGGGAGACATTGGAGACAATGCCGCGCCCGGATCGGATAAGCCTGGCCAGGCGGCCACGGCGCGGCGTTGCCATTATGGTCGCGCGTGGGGCTGCTCGCAAATCCGCCAATTGTGGTAATTCGAGGCTGCTAGGGCGCGGCCGCGGCGCCGAGCGCGTAGCGCTGCAGCCGCTGGTACAGGGCGCTGGCGGCTTCCGTCATGGCCGGGGCCCAGGCCGGGGCTGCTTCGCACAGTGCTTCGACCGCCCGGCATTCCCTGACGATGGACTGCCGCCGCACGATCATGAAGGCGCCTGCCGCGGCATGCACCCAGTGCCGCAGGCCGGCCAGGTCCTGCTGCGCGACGATGCGCGACAGCGCCGGCAGGTCTTGCCGCAGCTGCCGGCGCAGCATGTCTTCGTAGCGGCGGCGCGGGGCCTGCACCGGCGCGGCCGGCTCGCCTTGTGGCGCGGTCGGGCCGGCGTGGCCGGCGGGTACTGGCAGGCTGCGCAGGCAGGCTTCGAGGTCCTGCAGCGAGGCGGGCTTGGCGAGGTAGCCGGAGAAGCCTTGCAGGTGCCAGTCCTGCGCGGGATCGCTGCACGCCAGCGCGCTGAAGGCCAGCACGGGCAGGCCCGGATGCCGGGCTTGTACCGCGTGCAGCAATGCGTGGCCGTCCATGCCAGGCATATGCAGGTCGGTCAGCAGCGCGTCGACGCGCGCGTGCTCCAGCACCGCCAGCGCCTGCTTGCCGTTGCCGGTGACGATAGGGTGGCAGCCGAGCGCCTGCAGTTGCTCGGCGATCAGCGACTGGTTCAGCGGGTTGTCCTCGGCGACAAGGATGGTCAGCGGCGCGGCTGAGGGCGCGGGCAGCGCCGGCAACGCGGGCGCGGGCCCGGCGGTCGTCGCCGTTTGCGTCTCGCCGCAGGCTGCCGCCACGGCGTCGAGCAGCGCGCGATGGCTGAACGCCGACGCCTCCAGCATGCCGGGCCCGCGCTGCCGCGGACGATGCGGGCCGTCGGCCGACAGCCACACCAGCGCCACCGGCGCGGCGCGGCGCAGCGTGGCCAGCGCCGCCGCGGCGAACTCGTCGGTCGCGACCACGGCTGCAGGCGCGTGGCGCTGCACGCGTTCCTGCGCCGCCGCCAAAGACGCGACGCCCTCGGTGCGCCAGCCCGCGGTCCTGAGCCACGCTTCGATCGAGGCGCCGCTGCGTTCGTCCTGGGACAGCACCAGCACATGGCCACGGTGCGCCACGCTGGCCGCCGCGGGTTCCTGCCGGTCTTTATCGGCCGGCTGCAGCGGCAACGATACCGTGAACGCGCTGCCCACCCCCGGCACGCTGTCCACGACGATGCTGCCGCCCATCAGCTCGCACAGCCTGGCGCAGATCGACAGCCCCAGCCCGGTGCCGCCATAGCGGCTGGCGGCGCCGGCATCGCCCTGCACGAACGGCTGGAACACGCGTGCCGCCAGCGCCGGCGCCATGCCGATGCCGGAATCGCTGACGCGGCAGACCAGCCGCTGCATGCCCGGCTTTCCCGGCAGATCGGCCTGCAGTTCGCCGCTCAGCGTGATGCGGCCGCTGGCGGTGAACTTGAAGGCGTTGTTCAGCAGGTTGCCGAAGACCTGCATCAGCCGCGTGCGATCGCCCATGACTTCGGTGTCCAGCGTGGGCGATAGCTGCAGGCACAAGCGGACCGGGCGGTCCGCCGCCATGGGCGCATAGGCCAGTGCCAGGCTCTCCAGCGCCTCGACGGGACGAAATGGAGCATCGACCAGCGCCAGCTGGCCCGCATCGATCTTGGAGAAGTCCAGCACGTCGTTGACGATGCGGCGCAGCGACCCGGCGGCGGTTTCCAGCGCGCGCAGCCGCGCCGCATGCGGCTCCAGCCCGCCGCTGCGCGCCAGCAGTTCCAGGTTGCCCAGCAGCGCATTCAGCGGCGTGCGGATCTCGTGGCTCATCGCGGCGAAGAAGTTCGAGCGCACCCGCAGCATGGCTTCGGTGGCCTGCTGGGCGGAGCGCAGCTGCTGTTGCAGCGCCTGTTGCGCGGTGCAGTCCTGCACCGCGCAGAACAGCACGGCTTCATCGCGGTAGCGCGCTGGCGCATAGGTGATCTGCAGGAAGCGCGGCGCCGCGTCGGCAGGGCCGGGCGGCTCAGGGGCCGCGACGGTGATGGTGGAGACGGAGGCGGGGCCACCGCCGGCGCCGCACGGCTGCCGGTCCAGCGCGTCAGCCACCGCGGCGGGCAGGGGCTGGTGCGGCCGCGCCGGCAGCAGCGACGCCGCCAGCGGATTGCACGCCAGCACGGCGTGGTCGTGCTGGCGCACGATGCACAGGCCGACCGGCGTGGCGGTGACCAGCACCTGGTTCATCAACTCGCTTTCCAGCGCGCGCCGCGCTTCGGCATGCGAGCGCCGCAGCAGCTGCCGGCTCCAGTAGCGCGCCGCGAGCACGATGGCGCCGGTCAGCAGCAGCATGGCGCCGCCGATCACCGCCAGTTCGGCGGCCAGCGCGTTGGCCAGCAGCCGGTACGGCAGCTGGTAGACCAGCAGGCCGAAGCCGCCCTGCAATGGCTGCACCAGCACGACGCCCGCGCGCGTCAGGCGCATCGCGTTGTGCGGCAGGCCGCGGCCGCGCGCGGCGATGCCGCGGGCGCTGGCCAGGCTGAGGGCGGCGGCATGCGGCCACACGTCGATCAGTTGATCCGTGTCGTTGAGCAGCGCCAGGCCGGCGTGGTCCGGTGGCGGCGGCAGGCCAGCCAGGAACGCCTGCACCGGCACGCAGGTCGCCACCAGCATGGTGGCGCGATCGCCGGCATAGGCGGCGCCGGCCAATACCATGACGGGGGTGTCGTCGACGGGATCGCGCAGCGGCCCCAGCCACACCGGCTGGTCGCGCGCGGGCACGGCGTGGCCGGTGCGGTCCAGCAGCGCGCGCGTCAGCTGCGTGCGCAAGAGCGGGATCAGCGCCGGATCCAGCGCCCGCGGCGCGCCCGCGCCGGCTTGCGGCTGGCGGATCACGACCGCGCTGTCTTCGTCCAGCGAGACTGCATAGGCGCCATGACCGAGATCGAAGGCCTGCTGCGTGGCCACCGTGGCCAGCGCGATTTGGCGCAGCCGCGCGAATTGCATGGGCAGGCTGGCGCCCCATGCCTGGCGCGTGGCGTCGGCGGCGAGCAGATGGTAGTCCTTGCGCACGGCCTCGACATGGGCCGCGGCCGCGCCGGTGCGGCGCAAGGCATCGAGGCCGGGGTCGCGCGACGGGTCCGGCGCGGCGGTGCCAAGATGGTAGCGGATGCTCAGCGCGGTCCGGCGCACGAACGACGCTTCGTTATGCAACCGCTGCGACACCGTGCCGACATAGTGCGCGACCTGGCTGCGGCGATAGTCCAGGTGCTGGTCCGCCGCCAGCCCGGCCAGCAGCGTGCCGGCGCACAGCACGATGGCGATCAGCGTCGCGACGGTCACCGAATACAGGCGTTGCTGGCGGCGCGCGTGGCCGGCAAGCGCGTCGAAGGTGCTGGTCAGGCTGTCGCGGGTGCGGTCGGGGTCTTGCTGCATGGTCGTGGAGGGCTGCGGGCCGGGTCGAAGCCCGGTCAGATCAACCCGCTTTCATAGGCATAGCGGATCAGCCCGGTATTGGTCTGCACCCCCAGCTTGCGCATGGCCACGGTCTTCTGGCTGGAGATGGTGCTGACCGAGCGGCCCAGCTTGGCGGCGATCTCGGTCAGCTGCGCGCCCTGCGCATAGAGCCGGATCACCTCGAGCTCGCGCTGGGTCGGCTCCCGCGCGGGCGAGCCGGCCAGCGCCGCGCGCTGCAGCACGCGCTGCACCGCGGGCGAGCAGAAGCAGCCCCGGCCGAACGCGGCGTGGGCGCAGGCGCGCACCACTTCATCGAGCGGATCTTCCTTGCTGACGAAGCCGCGCACGCCCAGCTTCATGGCGCGGCGGACGATGGCGGCGTTGGAGCGGGCGCTGATCACCACCACCCGCGTCGCGGGATGGCGCCGCGCCAGGCGGCTGAGCAGGTTGAAGCCGTCCAGCGAGGCGTCGCCGTGGCCCATGCAGAAATCGGTGATGGCGATATCGGCGGGATGCCGCGCCAGCGAGCCCAGCAGCTCGGTGCCGTTGCGGCATTCGCCGCTGATCTGGACGCGCGCGCTGCGCTGCAGGCAGTCGCGCAGCGCAGCCACCACCAGCGGGTGGTCGTCGGCCAGGGCAACGCGCAGGACTCGTTCGTTCATCGGCAATCTCCGGGTGAGGCGGCAACCGGTTGCTGCCGGCAGCGCGGGGCGGTGGCGTCATCACAAGACTCGCATTCTGGCCAGATTCCACGCCCCGCTGAATCGGAATTCCGCTAGTTCATGGCGCCCCGGCGGGGATGCGCAGCGGACCGGATCCGGCCAATGCAATGACATGCCTGCATGATCGGTGCTATGCCGCGCCGGCTTGGCCCGGGTTTGCGCAGGAACCCTGCCTTTGTCTTGCGCTACACCCATTGCGGGAGATCAATGCACGGCAAAGTGCGGCGGCGGCGACATTGCCGGCGGACTTCCGGCGGACTTCCGGCGGGCCGGAATTTTTGCCGCTTGGCGGCGCGGACCGCTGTCCTAGAATGAAGCTGACACGCGCCCCGCGGCGTGTGCACCGCGTGGGGGAATGCCATGCCCGTCTATCAATACCGCTGCGAGAAGTGCGGCCATATGTTCGAGAAAACCGAGCATCTCGCGGAACATGCCTCTGCCCATCCACCGTGCCCGAATTGCGGCAGCCAGTCCGTGCAGCACGCACCGGCGCCGTTCGTGGCGGTGACCCAGCGCAAGAGCTGAGTTTCGAACAATAACCTTGCAGGAGGGTGCGGACGCGCCGCCGGCCGGCTGCCGGCGCGCGTCCTGCTTCATGCGTGGCGCCCGCGGTGCCACGCGCGTTCGCGCTGCGCGCAAGCGGCGATCTCAACCTTGACGGAGGATGCCATGGCAACGAGACCGTTCACCGAATTTCCCGCCGACGAGCAGCAGCAGGTCCTGGACGCATGCCGGCATGTCGGGCTGGCGGCGGAGATGTTCGACATTACCGACGAGCGCGACGGCGACGGCGCGCGGCGCGTCAGCGTGCGCCGCGTCGGCACCGACAAGACCAGCGTCTACGAGGCCGGCGCCGGCACGGCGTGGATGGAAGAGTTCGAGAGCGACCTGGAGTGCGGCCTGTACGGGCCAGTCACGGTCTAGCGGCGGTCTAGCGGCGGTCTAGCGGCGCCGCCGGCGCGGCTCAGTGCCGTGCGCGCTCGCCGGTGCGCGACACCACCGACGCGCCGGCGATCAGTTCCTTGAGCAGCGCCAGCGAGGCCGCGCCGCCGGTGCGGTAGGGATCGAGCTCGGCGCGCGCCGAGAACTTGAGCAGGGTGGCCGCATTGAGCCGCGCCGCATTGACCTGCCCCATGGCCCAGCCGGCAAAGTCGCGCGTGCAGGTTTCCTCGAAATGCAGCAGGGTCACGTCGTGGTGGCGCGGATCGCGCGCGATCGACTGGAACAGCTGCGACACCTCCTGCCGGTCGCCTTCCAGCGCCTGCAGGAAGATGCCGTTGCCATGGCACAGCACCCCGGTGATGCCGTGGCGCGGGTTGCGCTCCAGGCTGGTGGCCAGGATGGCATCGAGCAGGGCGGCATCGATGGCCTGGCGGGCACGGCTGGCATAGAGCAGGCGGACTAGCATGGTCGTGGCGCTCGGTGGTGGCGGCCGCGGGCAGGCCGCTAGCCGCGGTTATGGTTCAGCAGCGTGAGGAATTCGCGGCGCAGGCTGTCGTCCTTCAGAAAAGAGCCGCGCATCACGCTGTTGGTCATCTTGGCGTCGGTGTCGCGCACGCCGCGCCAGTGCATGCAGAAGTGCTCGGCCTCCATCACGATGGCCAGCCCGTCGGGACTCATCTTTTCCTGCAGCAGGTCGGCCACCTGCGCCACCGCCTCTTCCTGGATCTGCGGGCGGCACATGATCCATTCGGCCAGCCGCGCGTACTTGGACAGCCCGATCAGGTTGGAATGCTGGTTCGGCATCACGCCGATCCACAGCTTGCCGATGATGGGACACAGGTGGTGCGAGCAGGCGCTGCGCACGCGCAGCGGCCCCACGATCATCAGTTCGTTGAGCTGGCCGACGTTGGGGAATTCCGTCACCGGCGGGGCCTTGGCATAGCGGCCGGCAAAGATCTCCTTCAGGTACATCTTGGCGACGCGGCGCGCGGTTTCCTGCGTGTTGTGGTCGTTGTCGACGTCGATCACCAGCGCCCGCAGCACGTCCTGCAGGCGCGCCTGGACTTCGGCCTGCAGCTGTTCCATCTCGCCCGGCTCAATATAGCGGGCGATATTGTCGTTGGCGTGGAAGCGCTCCTGCGCGGCCTCCAGCCGCGCGCGGATGCGGGCCGAGACGCTGCCGGCGGGATGGCTGGCACCTTCGCCGGCGTTGCTGTCCTGTGCGCGGTGCGCGGCGTCCTTGCTGGTCATGGATCGGTGTGGTGATGGCGTGATTGGCGGCGCAGCGGGGGTGTGCCGGATTCACTATATGGCAGATGCCGTGGCCTCACAACCCGCGCGGTGGCCGGCAAAGGACGTTGCGGTGGGCCGGATACGCCACAACCGATGCGCGCTCGATGAAGAGTTCGTGACATCGCTCAAGCCCGCCCCGCACGGCGCCGACAAGCCCACATAATGTCTGCACAACACCAGGCGGCCCGTCGCAGGCCGCCGGCCCCCGGCCGCGGCCATGCGCGGCCTGACGCTTTGTCGGGATCCACCTCATCATGCCGATCGCCTTTCCGTGCAGCAGCCTGATGTTGCTCCATGTGGTGACAGTGCCGGTACCTGCCACGCCGGTGGAAACCGGTGTGGCGGAACACCATGCCCGCGCCGTGCGCCAGGGCGCGGGCGGACTGCGCCGGCCGCTGTCGCCGGCGCCGCGCAGCCCGGCCGCGGAAGTCCCCGCCAGCGGCTGAAGCTGCGGTCTAAAGCAGCAGCAGCGCCAGCGCCGGCAGCATGGCCGCCGGCATGACCACCGCGCCCACGCGCAGGAACTGCCCGGCGCTGACCTGCAGCCCGTCGCGCCGCAGCGCCGTCAGCCACAGCAGCGTGGCGAGCGAGCCGGTGACGGACAGGTTGGGGCCCAGGTCGATGCCGACCAGCACCGCGCCGCTGACCGCATGCGAGGCCTGCCCGGCATCCAGCGCCGACGCGGCAATCAGCCCCGCCGGCAGGTTGTTGGCGAGATTGCCCGCCAGCGCCACCACCGCGCCCACGCCCAGCAGCGCCAGCGCGCCGCCATCGCGCGAGGCCGCGGCAACGGCGTCGGCAAGGTGGCGGATCACAGCAGTCTGCTCCAGCGCCGCCACCAGCACGAACAGCCCCGCCACCATCGGCAGCACGCCCCATGACACCCCGCGCAGCGTCGGCCACATTAGTTCGCGCCGGGTGGCGCAGACCAGCAGCAGCGTGGCCACGCCGGCGGCGCAGGTGGGCCAGCCCAGCGCGCTGCCGCGCAGCGAGGCCACCAGCAGCACCAGCCCGGTCAGCACGATGCCCAGCGCGCTCAGCCACGCCTGGCGGGACAGCGGCGGCACCGGCACGTCCTGCGCGATGGGCTCGGCCAGCGCCGCGCGCTGGGTCCACCACAGCGCCGCCAGCGTCGCCAGGACCGCGGCCAGCGAGGGCAGCGCGAAGCTGGCCAGCCACCCCGCCAGCGGCGGCATGCGCTCGCCGAAAATCACCAGGTTGGCCGGGTTGGAAATCGGCAGCACGAAGCTGGCGGCGTTGGCGATAAAGGCGCAGGCGTACAGGTAGGGCAGCGGCTGGCGCACGCGCGCGGCGCGGGTGGCGGCCAGCACCGCGGGCGTGAGCACCACCGCGGTGGCGTCGTTGGACATGAACGCCGTCACCAGCGTGCCGAAGCCATACACCAGCAGGAACAGCCGCGGCGCCGAGCCGCGCGCCTGGCGCACGGCGAGCGCGGCAACGTGGTCGAACAGGCCGGTCTTGCGGGCCAGTTCCGCAATCAGCATCATGCCGGCCAGGAACAGGTACACGTCATGGCCGCGCAGCACCGCGGCCAACGCCTCGGGCGGCGCCATCAGGCCGGTGGCGCACAGCAGCAGCGCGCCGCCGGCGGCCCAGAAGGCTTCGGGCAGGCGGAAGGGACGGAACAGGACGCCAGCGGTGGTCAGCGCGGCGACCGACCAGATCAGCAGCGGGCTGTGGCTGGACATCGGGTTCGGGACGGAAAGCGTGGAAGCGGCAAGTCTACAGCGGGTTGTCGGCGGGTGCGGCCGGCGCGGCGGCTGGCGCCTCGCTGGTCACGGGGGTGGGCGCGGCCGCGGAGGGTGCGCCTGGCGCGGCTGGCGCACCGGGTGCGGCCTGCGCCGGGCCGTTGCTGGCGAACGGGTCCGTCAGCGGCGGGCTGGCCGGCGTCGCAGCCGGCGCTGGCGGCGGGAAGCCGATCGAGGCGATGCCGTGGCTGCCGTCGGCGTTCTCGGCGTAGATCCACTCGCCGCCGGTTTGCACCACGCCGGCGGGCGCCTGCGCGTCGGCCTCCGGCACGCCGGCCAGGCGGCCCTCCATGTAGGCGGCCCACACCGGCAGCGCGGTGGTCGCGCCGAACTCACGCTCGCCCAGGCTGCGGTTGTCGTCATAGCCCATCCACGCCACCGTGACCACGCCGCCGGCATAGCCGGCGAACCAGCCGTCGACCGAGTCGTTGGTGGTGCCGGTCTTGCCGGCCACGTCGTCGCGGCGCAGGTAGCGGCGCACGCCGGCGCCGGTGCCGGCATCGACCACGCTGCGCAGCAGGCTGTCCATGACGAAGGCATTGCGCGCGCTGATCACGGGCGGCGGCGCCGGGCGCTCGTCGGTGTCCTGGTTGGCACTGAACAGCACGTTGCCTTCGCTGTCGGTGATGCGCTCGATCAGGTAGGGCTCGATGCGGTGGCCGCCGTTGGCGAACACGCCGTAGGCCGCCGCCAGGCGCAGCGGCGAGGTGGTGCCGGTGCCCAGCGCCAGCGGCAGGTAGCGCGGCAGCCGCCTGGGCGAGAAGCCGAAGCGGCTGGCGAATTCCACCGCATAGGGGATGCCGATCGCCTGCAGCGTGCGGATCGCCGGCAGGTTGCGCGATTCGGCCAGCGCCTGGCGCACGGTGATGGGGCCGACAAAGCGCCCGTCGTCGTTGGACGGCTGCCAGCGGGAGCCATTGGGCAGCGGCGCGTCGTTGATCAGCGTGCCGGGCGACACGCCGCGCTCCAGCGCCGCGGCATAGATGAAGGGCTTGAAGGTCGAGCCGGGCTGGCGCTGCGCCTGGGTGGCGTGGTTGAAGCGGCTGGCGCCAAAGTCGGCGCCGCCGACCATGGCCTCGATCGCGCCGCTGCCGGCGTCGAGCGACACCAGCGCGGCCTGCGGGCCTTGCGACAGGTCCCTGACGAACTGGCGGTGGCGGCGCGCGTAGCCCTCCAGCCCGCCATGCACGGCATCGTAGGCCAGGGTCTGGCGCACGGAAGACACCGTGGTGTAGACGTTCAGGCCGCGCGTGTAGGCCTCGTCGCCGAAGCGCTCGCGCGCCAGCTGGCGCGCCAGTTCGGCCACGTGTTCGGCATGGCCGGCAAAGCTGCCGGGGCTGTCGTCGGTGATCACCAGGCGCGTGGCGCGGGCTTCGCGGTAGTCGTCCTGGCTGATCATGCCCAGCGCCAGCATCCGACCCAGCACATATTCCTGGCGCCGCTTGGCACGCGCGAAATTGACCACCGGGTTCACGGCCGAAGGTGCTTTCGGCAGGCCCGCCAGCATCGCGCTCTCGGCCAGCGACAGCGACGCCAGCGGCTTGCCGAAGTACGCGTGCGCGGCGCTGCCGAAGCCATAGGCATGCTCGCCCAGGTAGACCTGGTTCATGTACAGCTCGAGGATGCGGTCCTTGGGCAGCGCGTGGTCGATGCGCCAGGCCAGCAGCATTTCATACCACTTGCGCGCCAGCGTCTTCTCGCGCGTCAGGTAGAAGTTGCGCGCCACCTGCATGGTGATGGTCGAAGCGCCCTGTGCGTAGCGCTGGCCGAGGTTGGCCAGCGCGGCGCGGAACACGCCGGGGATGTCGATGCCCTGGTGTTCGTAGAACTGGTCGTCCTCGGCGGCGAGCAGCGCCTGGACCATGCGCCGCGGGATCTGCTCGAAGGGGATGAACTCGCGGTGCTCGCTGCCGAACTCGCCGATCTGGACGTGGTCGCTGGTGTAGATGCGCAGCGGCACATCGGGCCGGTAGTCGCGCAGCGCTTCGACGGGGGGAAGCTGGCGCAGGCTGACCACGGCGGCAAAGCCGGCCAACAAGGCGCCGGCGGCAGCCAGCGCCAGCGCGGCGCCGCCTGCCTTGACTGCGAATTTTTTCATGGGCCGCATTTTACCCGCTGCACCTGACGGCCCGGCTTCACCGACCCGGCGGCCGGCTCAGCGGTTTGCCGCCAGCGGCAGGGGATTGCCCAGCTCGTCATGGTCGACCGGCTGCGGTGCGGGAGGGCTCGCCGGCGCTGGCTGCGGCGGCGCGGACTGCACCGCCGCCACGCGCAAGCGCGCCTGGCTGTGCTGGCGCGCGAATTCGCACAGCGACAGCCAGGTCTGCTCGCGCTCGATGATGGTGAAGTGATCGGTGTCCGGCACGGTCTGCAGCGCCACCGGGCCGGGCCAGGCCGCCATGAGCCGTTCCGAGCAGGCGTGCGGCACCACTTCGTCTGTAGCCGCCAGCAGCACCTTGGTGCTCTGCACGACCTTCTTGCAATGCGAGATCGAATCGAAGTGGTGGCGCATCAGTTGGCGCAGGGGCACCAGCGGAAAGCGCTTGCGCACCAGTTCCAGCAGCGAGTCGTAGGGGGTGATCAGCTGCAGGCTCTCGAAATCCTGCAGGTCCGCCAGCTGGATCGCCACGCCGGTGCCCAGGCTGCGCCCCACCACGTGCACGCGGGTCTCGGGGAACACGCGCCGCACGTGCAGCAGGAACTGGCTGGCGTCGGCCACCGCGGCGCCCTCGGACGGGCGCCCGTCGGAGTGGCCCAGGCCGCGGTAATCGTAGGTGGCGAAGGCCATGCCGGCGGGCAGCCAGCGTGCGTATTGCAGCGTTTCCAGCACATCCTCGCCGCGGCCCGGCAGGTAGAACAGCAGGTCGTGCACGCTGTCGCCGGGGGCGTGGTAGATGTAGCCGCGCACCACGCCGCCGGGGATCAGGTGCGAATAGCCGATGATGCCGTCGGGCAGGTCGCGCGGCGGGCGCCGGCGCGCGTCGAACAGCAGCCGGTCCTGGTTCACGGTCAGGTAGGTCCAGTAGCAGGCGAAGCCGCTGGCGGTCATCAGCGCGGCTGCCAGCGCGCGGCGGGTGGTCAATGGCATGGCATTCTTCGGTGGCCGCGGCCAGGCGTGGCGCAAGCGCGCCGGCCTTGCCGCCCAGCCGCGCAGCCTACCCTATTTTTGCCGGGGGCGTGGCCGCGGCGCAAGCCGGCCGGCGCAGTTCTTGTACGATATGCCTCATACGGGCGCGCGCACCCCACCGAGACGACGCGCCTTCAGGGAGCCGACCGGCATGAACGAACAGAAGCACGAGCAATACCGCGCCGAAGAGGCGCAGGCCATGGAACGCGTGGTCGCCGCCACGCGGCAGGTGCAGGTCGCCTTCACGGCGCTGCAGGCTCACTATCCGCCGCAGGGCAGCGGCAAGCCGTCGAAACTGGCGCTGCAGACCTTCGACGCGGCGCTGCAGGCGCTGGAGGACGCCCAGGCCACCTTCGACGAAATCCTGAACGACCTGCTCGACGAGAAACGCTGAGCCGCGGCGCTGAACCGCGGCGCTGAACCGGGGCATGGCGTGCGGGCACCAGT
Source organism: Cupriavidus taiwanensis (assembly GCF_900249755.1). Taxonomy (NCBI): domain Bacteria; kingdom Pseudomonadati; phylum Pseudomonadota; class Betaproteobacteria; order Burkholderiales; family Burkholderiaceae; genus Cupriavidus; species Cupriavidus taiwanensis. Next base: position 1,552,593 of record NZ_LT976854.1, on the reverse strand, counting down.
TGCCCCGCACGCCATCGCCTGCCAGGGGATCACGGCTCCGGCTGTTGCGCCAGCCACGCGGCCTCGGCGTCGCTGAACAGCTCCGAGCGCGTCAGGAAGCGCCGGCCCGTGCGTCCCTCCAGCGAGAACATGCCGCCCGCGCCCGGCACCACGTCGATCACCAGCCGCGTGTGGCGCCAGTACTCGAACTGCGCGCGCGTCATGTAGAACGCGGCGCCGCCGATCTGGCCCAGGCAGACATCGGCCGGTCCCACCAGCAGCTCGCCGGCGGGATAGCACATCGGCGCGCTGCCGTCGCAGCAGCCGCCGGACTGGTGGAACATCAGCGGGCCGTGCCGCGCGGCCAGCTCGGCGATCAGCGCGAGCGCCGCCGGCGTGGCCACCACGCGGGCCACGGACGGGGCAGCGGATGCGGAAATCGGCATGGATGGGGTCCTCGTCAGGCGTTGAAGTCCAGCACGACCCGGCCTTCGACCTTGCCGTCGCGCAGGCGCCCGAACACCTGGTTGATGTCGTCGAGCTTCGCGGTGGACACGGTCGCCTTCACGTCGCCGTGCGCGGCAAAGTCCAGCGATTCCTGCAGGTCGCTGCGCGTGCCGACGATCGAGCCGCGGATGGTGATGCCCTTGAGCACCACGTCGAAGATCGGCGTGCCGAACTCGCCCGGCGGCAAGCCGTTGAGCGCGACGGTGCCGCCGCGGCGCACCATGCCGATTGCCTGGGAGAAGGCGATCGGCGATACCGCGGTGACCAGCACGCCGTGCGCGCCGCCGATTTCCTTCTGCAGCCACGCGGCGGGATCGGTGGTGCGCGCGTTGACGGTGGCTTCGGCGCCGAGCTGGCGCGCCAGCGCGAGCTTGCCGTCATCGATGTCGACCGCGGCCACGCGCAGCCCCATGGCTCGCGCATACTGCACCGCCACGTGCCCAAGGCCGCCGATGCCGGAGATCACCACCCACTGGCCGGGCCGCGTATCGGTGACCTTGAGCCCCTTGTAGACCGTCACGCCCGCGCACAGGATCGGCGCAATCTCGACAAAGCCCACCTTGTCGGGCAGCAGGCCGACGTAATCGGGATCGGCGACGACATATTCGCCATAGCCGCCGTTGACGGAATAGCCGGTGTTCTGCTGCTTCTCGCACAGCGTCTCCCAGCCTTGCAGGCAGTGCTCGCAATAGCCGCACGCGCTGTACAGCCAGGGCACGCCGACGCGGTCGCCTTCTTTCACGCGGGTCACGCCGCTGCCCACGGCGCAAACGTAGCCCACGCCTTCGTGGCCGGGGATAAAGGGCAGGGTGGGTTTGACCGGCCAGTCGCCATCGGCGGCGTGCAGGTCGGTATGGCAGACGCCCGAGGCCGCGATCTTTACCTGGATCTGGCCGGGGCCGGGTTGAGGAACAGGAACTTCGTCGATCACGAGCGGCGCGCCGAATTCACGCACTACCGCGGCTTTCATCGTTGCTGGCATCTCGACTCCTTGAGTGACTCCTTGTCCGGATGGCCCCGCGCCCGCGGGGCACAAGCGGATCATCGCATGCGCACGGCCCCTGAAGGGGGCCATTGCGCCATGCCTTGAGCACCGTCAGAAGAACCCGAGCGCGTTCGGGCTGTAGCTGACCAGCAGGTTCTTGGTCTGCTGGTAGTGGTCGAGCATCATGCGATGGTTCTCGCGGCCGATGCCGGACTGCTTGTATCCCCCGAATGCGGCATGGGCGGGGTAGGCGTGGTAGCAGTTGGTCCACACGCGCCCGGCCTGGATGCCGCGGCCCATGCGGAACGCGCGCGCGCCGTCGCGCGTCCAGACCCCGGCGCCGAGGCCGTAGAGCGTGTCGTTGGCGATCGCCAGCGCCTCTTCCTCATCCTTGAACGTGGTGACCGAAACCACCGGCCCGAAGATCTCTTCCTGGAAGATGCGCATCTTGTTGTGGCCGGCAAATACCGTCGGCTTGACGTAGTAGCCGCCCGCGAGGTCGCCGTCGATCACGTTGCGTTCGCCGCCGGCGAGGCACTGCGCGCCTTCCTTGCGGCCCAGGTCGATGTACGACAGGATCTTCTCCAGCTGTTCGGCCGACGCCTGCGCGCCGATCATGGTGCCGGTGTCGAGCGGATGCCCCTGGCGGATCGCGGCGACGCGCTTGAGCGCGCGCTCCATGAAGCGGTCATAGATCGATTCCTGGATCAGCGCGCGCGACGGGCAGGTGCAGACCTCGCCCTGGTTCAGCGCGAACATGGCAAAGCCTTCCAGCGCCTTGTCGAAGAAGGCGTCGTCGGCGGCGAGCACGTCTTCGAAGAAGATGTTGGGCGACTTGCCGCCCAGTTCCAGCGTCACCGGGATCAGGTTCTGCGAGGCGTACTGCATGATCAGCCGGCCGGTGGTGGTCTCGCCGGTGAACGCCACCTTGCTGATGCGCGGGCTCGATGCCAACGGCTTGCCCGCTTCCAGCCCGAAGCCGTTGATCACGTTGACCACGCCCGGCGGCAGCAGGTCGCCGATCACTTCCATCAGCACCAGGATCGAGGCCGGCGTCTGCTCGGCGGGCTTCAGCACCACGCAGTTGCCGGCGGCCAGCGCCGGCGCCAGTTTCCAGGTGGCCATCAGCAGCGGGAAGTTCCACGGGATGATCTGCCCGACCACGCCCAGCGGCTCATGGAAGTGGTAGGCGATGGTGTCGCCGTCGATCTCGGAAATGCCGCCTTCCTGCGCACGGATGCAGCCCGCGAAGTAGCGGAAGTGGTCCACCGCCAGCGGCAGGTCGGCGGCAGTGGTCTCGCGCACGGGCTTGCCGTTGTCGATGCTCTCCGCCACCGCAAGCAGCTTCAGGTTGGCCTCGATGCGGTCGGCGATGCGGTTCAGGATATTGGCGCGCTCGGTGGTGGACGTGCGCGCCCACGCGGCCTTGGCAGCGTGCGCGGCATCCAGCGCGGCATCGACGTCCTGCTGCTGCGAGCGCGGCACGCGCGTGAACGGCTTGCCGGTGATCGGCGTGATCGACTCGAAGTACTCGCCGCCGGCGGGCGGCACCCACTGGCCGCCGATGTAGTTGTCGTACTGCTGCTTGTAGGGGTTGCTGACGCCCAGCTGGGCGATTTCCGCCATGTCCATGTCTCGCTCCGTTCGAATGATCTGTGTGGTGCCGTCACGGCGTGGGCCGTGCGCGGGGGAACAGATCGCAAGAGGTGTGCCGGGGGCGGGAGGGCGGAAAAGCGGGGGAGGAATCGAAGATCTGGCCGCGGCCTCGGGCCAGGTGTGTCAGCGTGTGACAGTGAGTGTCCCAGACTGGGACACATGGCGGATCGCGCTGCCATGCGACAGCGTTTGGGCTTGCCACCACCCCTCGCATACGCACCCCTCTCCCGCGCGCGGGAGAGGGGTGGGGGTGAGGGCCGGAGCGTCAACGAAGTGAAGCGCGTCGGTATGCCAGCGCCTGCCCTCACCCCCGGCCCCTCTCCCGCAAGCGGGAGAGGGGAGCAAACCGGCGGGATGGTTAGCGTCGGTGGCGCAGGCCTTAATGCCCTGGCCCGGCCGCGCGCAGCGCCTTCACATCACCCGGCTTCACATCAGCTGCCTGCCCACCCCACGTAGCACGCAGATAGTTCGCCAGCTGCGCCAGCTCCTCGTCGCTCATGCGCTCGGCAAAACCCGGCATCTCCTGCATCGCCTCCACACCCGGGAAGCGCTGCGCCTCGATGCCATCGAGCATCGACACGATCAGGTTGCGCGCGTCGGCGTTGCGCACCGTCGAATTGCCGGCCATCGATACCGCGACGTGCGGCTTGCCTTCGCCCTCGCGCCCATGGCAGCCGGCGCAGACGGCCACATAGTGGCGGCGGCCCGGTGCCAGTTGCGCGGCGTCGGCATTCACCGCCTTCACCGGCTGCGGCGCGGGCGGCTGGTCGCCCAGCAGGTAGGTGGTCATCGCGGCCAGGTCGCTTTGGTTCAGGTACTGGCTGCTCAGATGCACCACCGGGTACATCTCGCCGAAGGCCGAGCCTTGCGGCGCGATGCCGATCGCAAAGAACTGCTGCAGGTCGGCCGCGGTCCAGCCGCGCGCGGCCAGGCCGGCTGGCGTGATGTCGGGCGCGCCGACGCGTGCCAGCGCCGAGCCGGCCAGCGGCTTCGACGCATCCAGCCGGCCGAAGGCGGCGCGCGGCGTGTGGCATTCGGCGCAGTGCCCCAGCGCGTTGGACAGGTAGCGGCCGCGCTGCCACGACTCCGAATTGCCCTTGGATGCGTCCGGCAGCTTGTCCTCGAGGAACAGCAGGTTCCAGCCCGCCAGCGCGAAGCGCAGGTTGTACGGGAACTGCAGGTCGTGCGGGCGGTTGGCCACGGCGGCCGGCCTCACCTGCATCAGGTAGGCGTACATGGCGTCCGAATCCGCGCGCGACAGGCCGCGGTACGACGTGTACGGCATCGCCGGATAGAGCGGTTTGCCCGGCGCCTTGCCGTCATGCAGCGCCTTGTAGAAGTCGTCCGCGCTCCAGTTGCCGATGCCGTGGGTCTTGTCCGGCGTGATGTTGGTGCCGTAGAACTTGCCGAACGGAGACGCCAGTTCCACGCCGCCGGCGAACGGCGCGCCTTGCGGCGCGGTATGGCAGGCGGCGCAGTCGGCGGCGCGCACCAGGTAGCGGCCGCGCGCGATCTGCTCGGCAGGCGACAGCTGCGCCTTGGGCGCCAGGTCCGCGGCGGGGGCAATGGCTTCGGTGCGGCTGCCGCAGCCCGCCATGGCCGCGGCAGCGGCGATGGCTGCCAGCGCGGCGCGCGTGGCGATCATCAGGGGCGTGCGCTGCATCACTTGTCGCTCCCGCTGTCCTGCACCAGCCCCGGCGTGCTGGTGATCACGTCCTTGACCGCCTCGTAGTAGCGCACGTAGCCGGTGCAGCGGCAGATGTGGCCGTCCAGCGCCCTGGTGATGGTGGCCTCGACCTGGTCCTTCGGCACCGGCTTGCGCCTGAGCTGTTCCACCAGGATGGTGGCGCCGTTGACGAAGCCCGGCGTGCAGTAGCCGCACTGGAAGCTGAAATGCTCCAGGAACTTCTGCTGCACCGGCGTCAGCTCGACCACCTCGCCCTGCTCGTTGCGCTTGCCGTGGCCTTCCACCGTGCGCACCTTGCGGCCGTGGAACCAGTGCGCGCCGGTGATGCAGCTGCGCACTTCCTCGCTGGTGCCGTCGGGCTTGTCGTGGATCACCACGCAGGCGTGGCAGATGCCCTGGCCGCAGCCCAGGCGCGAGCCGGTCAGGTCCAGGTATTCATGCAGGAAATCGATCATCATCAGGCCTTCGGGCACGTCGACCGGGCCGACGTCCTTGCCGTTGATGTTGAGCGTGATGGGTTGGGTGGCGATGCTCATGCCAGTACCTCCTGGATCTTGGCCGCCGATACCGGCAGGTCGGTGAAGCGGTGGCCGATGGCATGCGCGATGCCGTTGACGATGGCGCCCACCACGGGAATCATCACCACTTCGGCGATGCCCTTGGGCGGGTCGGTTTCCGAGACCGGCGGCAGCACCGTGCCGGTCTGGCTCCACACCGCCACGTCGCTGGCGCGCGGCAGGTGGTAGCGGTTGAAGTTCCAGGTGCCGTTGCCGGGCCCGTCCTCGTAGAGCGGCAGGTATTCATGCAGCGCGTGGCCGATGCCCATGGCGATGCCGCCCTGCAGCTGGCCTGACACCAGCTGCGGCGACAGCTGCGTGCCGCATTCCATGATCGAATGGTGCGACAGGATCTCGACCTTGCCGCTGGCTTCGTGCACCGACAGCTCGACGAAGGTGCCGACCGCGCTGTAGTAGGTCACCGCGGCGTTGTTGCGCTGCGTGGGCGCGATATAGACCTTGCTGCGGTCGAGCACATGCCAGCCGCCGGGGCTGCGCATGCGCGCCTTGCGCGCGAGATCGACGCCATCGGCACCGTCGCCGTAGCGCACCGACAGGCCATCGACCGGCAGCCGCGCGGCTTGCCCGTTGATGTCGAAATCGGCCTCGCTCCATTGCCAGCGGTTGAAGGCGTGCACGGTGGCGCCGGTGACCAGCCCCAGTTCATGCGCCTTGGCCGCGAGCTGCGCCAGCGGCAGCGCCTGCAGGCCGCCGGCGCTGAGCTTGCCGTCGACCCAGCGCGCGTCTTCCACGCGCACCACCAGCGAGGCCGCCTGGCCGCCGCCGATGCCCTGGCTCCAGATCGCCATCGCCGCCGGCCACAGGCCGTGCAGGAACACCACGCGCGCGGCCTCGCGCGTGCTGTGCGTGAAGTAGTACGCCGAGTTGGTCGCGCTGGCCGGCGATGCATAGGCCGGCGACCAGCGCGGGTTGGCCGACAGCTTGTCCTGCTCGGCCTGGCTCATCAGGTAAGGATCGCCCGAGGTGGTCACCGGCAGGTCGGACCAGTCGGTGACGGAGGTGCGCACCTCGCCCGCCGGCTTGCCCAGCCAGCGCGCCACCGCGGCGGCCTGCGAAGTCGACATGCCGGTGCCGATCTCGGCGCCGGAATGATGCAGCGCGATGCTGCCGTCGGCCTTCAGCTCGACCTTGGCGAATGACGCTTCCGCGCCCGTGCCGAAGTCCTTCTGCACGCAGGCAAAGCCCACGCCATAGCGGCGGCCGGGGTTGGCGGCTTCATACTCCGCCTTCCTGCTGGCGCGGTGGGTCCACAACGGATAGGCCCTGGCCGCTTCCAGCACCTCGTCGACGCGGATCGCACCGGCGGGGATCGCGCCCTGCGTGTTCTTCATGCCCGAGCGCAGCGCGTTCTTCAGCCGGAACTCGATCGGGTCGAGCTTGAGCTGTTCGGCGAATTCGTCGACCATCATCTCGGTCGCGGCCATGCTCTGCAGCGTGCCGTAGCCGCGCGCCGAGCCCGCGTCGACGGCGCGCGAGGCGATCGCCACGGCGGTCAGGTCGTTCTTCGGGAAGTAGTAGATCGATTGCGCCGCGGTGGCGCCCACCATTGCCACCGACGGCGAGAAGTTGGAGCGCCCGCCGCCATTGGCCTCCAGGTCGCCCTGGAACGCCTGGAACAGCCCGGTCTTGCGGTCCACCGCGATGCGGTAGCGCATCTTGAAGGCGTGGCGCTTGATCGAGGTCTGGAACTGCTCGTAGCGGTCGTTGGCCAGCCGCACCGGCTTGCCTTCGGCGTACAGCGCCGTGACCAGGCCGTAGAACGGGAAATTGTAGTGGTCCTTGGAGCCGTAGCCGACGGTGTAGCACGGGTGCAGGAACACCTGCTTCACGGGGAACGCGCCCCTGGCCTTCGCCAGCATCTCGGCCACGCTTTCGGCGACCTCGTTCGGCCCTTGCGTCGGCACCACCATGTGCAGCGCCTGCGCGGCGGCGTCGTACCAGCAGTTGGCGTTGTCGGGCTCCAGCGCGGCGGTATCGACGGACTGCGAGTTGTACTCGCGCTCCAGCACCAGCCAGTCGTCGGACGGCTTTGCGAGTTGCGCGCGGATCTGCGCGGCGTGGTACATGCCCTGTTCGCCGAGCTGGCCGTGGTCCTTGCCGTCCGGCCATACCGGCTGGTGCTTGCGCATCATGCTGGGGAACACCGGCGCGTTTTTCAGGCTGGAGAACACATCGTCCGCGTAGGGCGTGGCGCCGCCCACGCGCACGAAGCGGAAGGTGCCCCACGGATCGCGTTCCAGCGCGCCGGTCTTTGCGCCGTAGCGGATCACGTCGTCGCGGAACTTGAGCTTGTCCTTGGCAAAGCGGAAGCGCGCGAAGTCGTGGTAGATCAGGATCGCCACCGCGTGGCCCAGGTAGGCAGGCGTCTTGCCGGCGGGCAGCAGCATGTCGTCGCCGTAGAACGCGGGGAAGGCGACGCCGTCGCGGGCCAGGTCCGCCGCGGTGACCACGCGGTCAGGCTTCAACTCGTCGCCGAGCGCCGCGAGGTCGAAGCCTTCATAGGTGCGGTCGGCCTGCGTGGCGCGCAGGATGAAGGCGTGCGACTGCTGCTGCGGCCAGTGCGGCATGTCGCGCGCGCGGATATCGCGCGCGAACACCTTGGCGCCGCTGACCTTGGCGATGCCGTCGATCCGGAACCGGGGGGCGCCGGCCTTGGCGTCCCACTGCACGGGGGTCAGGATCTTGTCTTCGAACAAGGCCGCGAAGGCCTTGCCGCCGATGGGTGCGATATAGACCGACACCCCGGCCACGACGCTGGCTTTGAGGAAGGTGCGCCGTGAAGGGTTGAAGCTGGGCATGGGTTTCCTTGGGGATGGCGCAAGATTGCGCGGCAAGGGCAGCCATCCGCGGGCCAGCCCGGAGGCTGGCGCGGATACGGTTCAGATGTTCAGGGAGCGCGGCCGCGATGGTGCGGCCGCTGCAGGGCATGGCGTGCCGCCAGTCACTACGGCTGCGGCGCGGGTGAGTCGGGGCGGGGCATGGTTGTCATGGTCCTGGCGCTGAACGGCTGCGCTGACCCCGCGATTGTCGCCGCGGCCTAGGGTTTACCTCAAGGCGGGGCGTTGAATAGTGGTTATCAGCCGGCGCGAATATTCCCCGCCGGCTTTTGGTTCAGGCCTTCGGCCGCGCCGAGGCCGGATCGTAGGGCGCGCGCAGGTGCACGCGTGCGGGCAGCAGTGCGCCGGCCAGGTCGACATGGTAGGTGCCGGATTCCAGCCACGCCGCATCGGCCGGCCCGTCCTCGCGCGCCAGCAGGGCCATGCCGACCGGGCAGCCCAGCGTATGGCCGAAGGCGGCGGAACTGAGCGCGCCCACCGCGCGTACGCTGCCGTCGGGGCCGGTGCGCAGCACGGCTTCGCCGCCCCACAGCATGGCATCGCTGGCGCCGTCCACCGTCACAACCACCATGCGCCGCGCAGGCGCGCCCGCCTGCTTCAACCGCAGCAGCGCCTCGCGCCCGCGGAAGTCGATGCCGCTGGCCAGCTTGCAGGCGAACGACAGTCCCGCCTCGAACGGGTCGACCGACGGCGACAGCTCGCGGCCCCATGCGCGGTAGCCCTTTTCCAGCCGCAGCGATTCGATCGCGTAGTAGCCGGCATTGACCAGCCCGTACGCGCGGCCCGCCTCGTGCAGGGTCTCGTACACGCCCACCGCGAATTCCACCGGCACGTACAGTTCCCAGCCCAGCTCGCCCACATAGGTCAGCCGCGTCGCGCGCACGGTGGCGTAGCCGAGGTCGATCTCGCGCGAACTGCCGAAGGGGAAGCCGTCATTGGAGAAATCCGCGCGCGACACCTGCTGCAGCAGCTCGCGCGAGCGCGGCCCCATCACCGCCAGCACCGCGTATTGCCCGGTGACATCGACGATCACGCAGCGCCTGTCGGCCGGGATCAGCCGCTCGATATAGCTGAAGTCGCGCGTGGTCTGCGCCGAGCCGGTCACCACCAGGTACTGGTCATGCGCCAGCCGGGTCACGGTCAGGTCGGATTCATAGGTGCCGCGATCGTTGAGCATCGCGGTATAGACGGTCTGCCCCGGCGGCACCGCTACGTCGTTGCTCATCACGTACTGCAGCACCGTTTCGGCATCGGCGCCCTTGACCAGGTACTTGGAGAACGAGCTCATGTCGAACAGCGCCACGCCCTCGCGGCAGGCGCGGTGCTCGGCGCCGCTCCATGGCAGCCAGTTCTGCTGGCCGAACGAATAGCGGATCTCGGGCGATTGTCCGGCAGGCGCGAAGAAGTTTGGCCGCTCCCACCCCATCTTGCTGCCGAAATTAGCGCCGGCGGCGTGCAGATGGGCATAAAGCGGCGAGCGGCGGAACGGCCGCGCCGTATCCAGTTCCCGGTTGGGCCAGGGCATCGCGTAGTGCAGGCCCAGCGTTTCCTTGATGCGGTCGTGCAGCCAGCTCTGGTTGCCGTTGAAACCGGCGAAGCGGCGGATATCGACCGGCCACAGGTCCATGGTGGGCTCGCCCGCCACGATCCACTCGGCCAGCGCCATGCCGGCGCCGCCGGCCGAGGCGATGCCCATCGAGTTGAAGCCCGCGCCGACGTAGAAATTGCGCAGCTCGGGCGCCTCGCCCAGGATGAAGTTGTTGTCCGGCGTGAAGGATTCCGGCCCGTTGTAGAACTGCTTGACCTGCGCCGTTTCCAGCGCCGGCACGCGCACCAGCGCGTTTTCCATCAGGATCTGGAACTGGTCCCAGTCATCGGGCAGCAGCTGGAACTCGAACGGCTCGGGAATGCCCTGCATGCCCCACGGCTTGGCGTCCGGCTCGAAGCCGCCCATCACCAGTCCGCCGACTTCCTCCTTGAAGTAGATAAAGCCATCGGGGTCGCGCATCACCGGCAGGTCAGGGTGTACGCCGGCAATGCGCTCGGTGACGATGTAGTAGTGCTCGGCCGAGTGCAGCGGCACGGTAACGCCGCACATCTGGCCCACCTGGCGCGCCCACTGGCCGGCGCAGTTGACCACGATCTCGGCCTCGATGCGGCCTTCGTCGCCGGCCTTGTTGCGCCAGCTGACGCCGGTGGCGCGGCCGTCGCGGGTATGGATCGCGGTGATCTTCGTGTCTTGCGCAATCCGGGCGCCGCGGCTGCGCGCGCCGCGCGCCAGCGCCTGGGTCAGGTCGGTCGGGTTGGCCTTGCCGTCGCCCGGCAGCCAGACCGCGCCGAGCAGGTCGTCGGTGCGCATCGCCGGCCACAGTTCGCCGGCCTGCGCGGGCGAGATCACCTCGCAGTCCACGCCATAGGCACGCGCCACCGCCGCGGTGCGGCGCAGCTGCGTCATGCGCTCGGCGGTGCGCGCGACCGACAGCGAGCCGCATTGCTTCCAGCCGGTGCCGAGGCCGGTTTCCGCTTCCAGTTCGCTGTACAACTGCGTGGAGTAGCGGATCAGCTTGGTCATGCTTTCCTGCGAGCGCAGCTGGCCGACCAGGCCGGCGGCGTGCCAGGTGGTGCCGCACGACAGCTGGCCCTGCTCGAGCAGCACCACGTCGGTCCAGCCGAGCTTGGTCAGGTGATAGGCAACGCTGCAGCCGATGATGCCGCCGCCGATGACGACGACGCGGGCCTGGGAGGGGATGGCAGGGGACATGGGATTCAACGCGCGGGGCGAAAGCGGTGGAGGATGATTGCCATGGTATGCCACAAAATGCCAATAAACAACGCAAAATGCAACAAATCGTCAGCGTGCCAGTTGCAGTGTCACGATGCCCAGCAGCACCAGCGCAGTCGCCACCACGCGGCGGCGGTCAAAGGCCTCGCGCAGCAGGAAATGCCCCAGCAGCGCGGCGAAAATCACGCTGGATTCGCGCAGCGCCGCCAGCTTGGCCACCGGCGCCATGGTCATCGCCCACAGCATCAGCGCGTACGAGCCCACGCGGTTGATGCCGCCGATGCCGGCGCGCTTCCATTCCGTGCGCAGCAGCGCCAGCAGCGCCGTGCCGCGGCGGCTGAAGGCATAGCCGGGCATGAACACATGCGACAGCGCCTGCAGCCAGACGATGTAGGTCAGCACCTCGCCATGGCGCTTGACCGCGGTGCCGTCGATCACGGTGCCGCCCGCCAGGCAGGCTCCGGCCAGCAGCGCAAAGCCGAGCAGGTCGGGCGCCTGCCGGCGCCAGTGCACCAGGCTGACCAGCCCGCAGCAGATCAGCGCGATGCCGGCATAACCGCCCGGGCCAAGCCGCTCGCCGCCGCTCAGCAACAGCAGCATCGCCACCATCATCGGCGCCGAGCCGCGCATCAGCGGATAGGCCTGGCTGAAGTCGCCGCGGTTATACGCGGCGACCAGCGACAGCTTGTAGACCACCTCCAGCGCCACCGTGGCCAGCAGGAATGGCCACACCTGCGGCGCCGGCACGGGCACCAGGAACAGGAAGGGCAGGGCGACCAGCAGGCAGAAGGTATCGATCAGCGCCATCGACGAAAGCCGGTCGCCGCCGATCTTGACGATGGCGTTCCACGACGCATGCATCAGCGCCGACAGCATCACGGCGGCAAAGGCAAGGCCGTGGAAATCGGGGGGGAGGGACATGAGGGGGGTGTTGGTCTTTGATCTGCTGGTGCATTCGTACGCCCGCTTGTTTGCTCCCCTCTCCCGCTTGCGGGAGAGGGGCCGGGGGTGAGGGCAGGCGTGTGGCAAGCACGAAGCGTTTGCACTTCGTGGTGGCCCTCACTCCAACCCTCTCCCGCAAGCGGGAGAGGGAGTACCCAAGCGGGATTCGAAAGGCCCGCGGCACTTGACTTACGCCGCCTCCGCCAACTGCGCCTGCATCTCGATCCCCATCTCCCGCAGCACCTCGCCGATCGCCGTCACCACGTTGCGCATCTCGTTGTCATCGATCGCACCAATGCAGCCGACCCGGAAGGTCTCCACCTGGGTCAGCTTGCCCGGATACAGGATGTAGCCGCGCTCGCGCACCTTGGCGTAGAAGGTCTTGAAGTCATAGCGCGCATCCGCCGGCGCATGGAAGGTGACGATGATCGGCGCCTGCACCGCCGCCGGCAGGAAGGCGCGGAAGCCCAGCGCCGCCATGCCCTGCACCAGCGCGTCGCAGTTGCGCTGATAGCGTGCGCCGCGCACCGGCTGGCCGCCTTCCTCCAGGAACTGGTCGAGCGCGGCGCGGAAGGCCGCCACCACGTGCGTGGGCGGCGTGAAGCGCCACTGCGTGGTCTTCTGCATGTAGACGTACTGGTCGTACAGGTCCAGCGCCAGCGAGTGGCTGTTGCCCTGGCTGGCCTCCAGCACGTCCTTCCTGACCAGCACGAAACCCATGCCCGGCACGCCCTCGATGCACTTGCCGGTGGCAGCCACCAGCGCGTCGAACGGCATGGTGCGGGCGTCGATCTCGAGCGCGCCGAACGAGCTCATGGCATCGACGATCAGGCCCTTGCCCAGCCGCTGGCACAGCAGCGCGATCTCCTGCAGCGGGTTCAGTACGCCCGCGCCGGTCTCGCAATGCACCTGCGCCACGTGCGTGATCGACGGGTCGCGCCGCAGCGCGTCTTCGATCAGCGCGGCGCTGGCGGGCTGGTCTTCCGGGATCGGCAGTTCCACGCTGGCGCGGCCGAGCACCTTGCAGATCTTCAGGATGCGCTGGCAGTAGGCGCCGTTCTGCGGCACCAGCACCTTGCCGTCGCGCGGCACCACGTTGGCGATTGCCGCTTCCACCGAGAAGGTGCCGCTGCCCTGCATCGGCACGCACACATGGGTGCCTTCGCCGTGGACGATGCGCACCAGGTCGTCGCACAGGCTGCGCGTGATGGTGTTGAAGGCGGCGTCCCACGAGCCCCAGTCGCGCAGCATGGCCTGCTTGGTGGCGAGCGAGGTGGTCAGGGGGCCGGGGGTCAGAAGGATCGGGTCGTTGCCGCGGATCATGGTGAGCTCCTGATTGGGAAGGAGTGAAAGAGGGAATTCAGTCGTTGCCCTGGCCCTGGCGCCAGGCCTGGGTCTTGCAATCGAGCACGCGTTGCAGCAGGTAATAGAGCAGGCAGGCGAAGGCCGAGGTCAGCACCACCAGCGTGGCCATCGCCGCGGCCGGGCCGATGTCGCCGGACTCGTCCAGGTTGACGATCTCGACCGAGGCCAGCTTGGTGTCGGCGCCGTACAGGAACACCACCGCCGAGACCGTGGTCATCGCATTGATGAACAGGTAGCGCGAGATCTCCAGGATGGCGGGCAGGCACGCCGGCACCGTGACCCTGAAGAAGGTCTTGTAGAACGGCACCTTGAGCGACGCGGACACGGCCTCGAACTCGGCGTCGAGCTGCTTGAGCGCGGTTACGGCGGTCAGGTGGCACGACGCGTAGTAGTGGACGATGGTCACCAGCACCAGGATGCCCAGCGTCTGGTACAGCCCGTGCAGCGGGTTGGCCTGCGGCACGAAGAAGAAGATATAGCCCAGGCCCAGCACCAGCCCCGGCACGCCCATCGGCAGTACCGCCATCAGCCGCACGAAGCTGCGCAGCCAGTCCATGCCGCGCGTCTTCTCCAGCAGGTAGGCGGTGGCGAAGATAAACACCGGCCCGATCACCGCGGCCAGCCCCGCCATGCGCAGGCTGTTCAGGTAGGAATCGACCACGCCGCCCTCGACCAGCCCGACCCGGTAGTGGTTCAGCGACAGCGAGAAGTTGTACGGCCACAGCTTGACGAAGGACGCGTACACCGCCATGCCCATCACCGCCAGCATCAGCGCCGCCATCACCCAGCAGAACACCGCCATGGCCAGGTCGAAGCGCGGGCTGCGGCGCGGCACGTAGGGCACCGAGCGCGCCGACATCAGCGCCATCTGGCGGCGCTGGACGCGGGCGTCGACACAGTAGGTCACGGCCACCGGCACCAGCAGCATCAGCGACACCACCGCGCCCTGCGAGAAGTCCTGCATGCCGATCACCAGCTTGTAGATGTCGGTCGCCAGCATATGGAAATTGCCGCCGATCACCTTGGGAATGCCGAAATCCGAGATCGCATAGGTGAACACCACCATCGCCGCGCTGACCACGCCGTAGCGCGCGCCCGGCAAGGTGATGGTGAAGAACTTGCGCACGGTCGAGGTGCCGAGCGCGTCGGCGGCTTCATACAGCCGCGCGTCGGTCAGCGACAGCGCGGTGATCAGGATCATCAGCGCATGCGGGAAGGTGGCGAACACCAGCGAGGCGACGATGCCCAGCGGCCCGTAGATCTGGGTGCTGCCCATCCACGGCTTGAACAGCCCCTGGTTGCCGAACCAGAAGATGAACGAGATCGCCGCCAGCAGCGAGGGCGCCAGCAGCGGGATCAGCGCCAGGTTGCGCAGCAGGCCCTTGCAGCCGATGCGGCTGCGCGTCAGCGCATACGCAAAGCCGAATGCCAGCGGCACCGTGATGCAGGTGGCCAGCGCCGAGACCCACAGGCTGTTCCATACCGAGCGCAGCAGCGCGGGCGACTCGAAGTAGGCGCGGAAATGTGCGATGCCGGCCAGGGAGCCATCGCGGTTCTGCACGCTCTGGGCCAGGATCATCACGATCGGCGCCAGCACGAAGCAGGCCAGCGCCAGCGCGGCCAGCGCCAGCAGCACGTGGGCAAGGCGGTCGGTCCAGTGCGCGCGCACCGAGGTGGCGACCAGCGCCGGCGGCGCAGGCTGGGTGGGCTGCGTGGGCTGCGAGGGTCCCGCCGGCGCGCTGGCCGGGGTGGGAGAGAGGGTATCGGTAGCCGGCAGGGTGGCAGACGTAGCGGCCGGCGCCGCAGTGAGGCTCATGCGCATGCGTGGCGGAAGATTCGGATACGGTCAGCGGGAATGGCCAGGCGCAGCCGGTCGCCGGTGTGCGGGCGCAGCTCGTGCAGGTCATTGAGCGAGAGGTCGGCGTACAGCGCGCCGGAGGCTGCGTCAGGCAGGCGCAGCGTCAGCCGCGAGAACGCGCCGAGGAACTCGATCTTGTCGACGGTGGCCTCCAGCACATTGGGGCCGTGCTGGTCGATGCCGCGCACGCAGACGTCTTCGGGTCGGAAGAACACCTGCACGTCTTCGTCGGGACAGCAGCCGGCGGGCGCGGTGCAGTGCATGCGCACGCCGCCCAGGTGCAGCTCGCCGTCGCCGCAGACGCGCGCGCCCAGCATGTTGGTCTTGCCGACGAAGTCCGCCGCGAACGGCGTCGCCGGGCGCTGGTAGATCTGCGCCGGGGTGCCGACCTGCTCGATCGCGCCCTGGTTCATCACCACGATGCGGTCCGCCATCGACAACGCCTCTTCCTGGTCGTGCGTGACCAGGATGGTGGTGATGTTCAGCCGCTGCTGCAGCGCGCGGATCTCGCTGCGCAGCCGCACCCGCACGCGCGCGTCGAGCGCCGACAGCGGCTCGTCCAGCAGCAGCAGGCCGGGCGAGGTGGCCAGCGCGCGCGCAATCGCCACGCGCTGCTGCTGGCCGCCGGACAACTGCGCGGGGTACTGGTTGCCGCGGTCGGGCAGTCCCACCAGCGTCAGCAGCTCGTCCACGCGCGCGCGGCGCTGGTCGCGCGGCATGCGGCGGTTGACCAGGCCGTAGGCGACGTTGTCGGCCACGGTCAGGTTGGGGAACAGCGCATAGGACTGGAACACGATGCCGTAGTCGCGCTCCATCGGCGGCAGCGTGGAGATGTCGCGCCCGCCCTGGTGGATGGTGCCGGCGTTCTGCGATTCGAGCCCGGCGATGATGCGCAGCAGCGTGGTCTTGCCGCAGCCCGACGGGCCCAGGAAGCACAGCAGTTCGCCCTGGCGCACGTCCAGGTCGATGTTGTGGAGGGCGACGAAGGCGCCGCTGCTGCCGCCGAAGCGCTTGTGGATGCCTTTCAGGCTGAGGTAGGTCTCGGCCGTGGATGGGGAGGTCTGCATGGCGTGGGGCCTGGTGTGTTCTGTTGGGGGCCCGGCCGCCGCCTGCCCGCAACGCGGGCCGGCGGCGCCGGTACAGGACGGCGTTCAGGCGCTCAGGGCTGCTTTTCCGACTTGCTGGCGTAGCGCTTCTGCCATTCGGTCAGCACGCGTTCGCGGTTCTTTGCGATATAGCTGAAGTCGTTCTTGACCAGCATCTGCTCGTAGTTGGCGGGGATGGTTTCCACCTTCCGCGCCACGCCCGGGTAGGCCACGATGGCCCAGTCCTTGGCGAACAGCTGGTTGGCTTCCTTGCTGGCCAGCCAGTCCATATAGCGCTGCGCTGCCTCCATCTTCTTGGTGCCCTTGACGATGCCGGCGGCCTCGATGTCGTAGCCCAGGCCCTCCTTGGGGAAGACCATCTCGATCGGCGCGCCCGACGCCAGCGTCTTGTGCGCGCGCAGCTCGAACGAGATGCCGATCGGGAATTCCCCTGAGCCGGCCTGCTTGCACGGCTTGGAGCCGGAATGCGTGTATTGCGCGATGTTCTCGTGCAGCGCGTCCATGTACTTCCAGCCTTCCTGCTCGCCGAACAGCTGCAGCCACGCGGTCACGTCCAGGAAGCCGGTGCCGGACGAGGCCGGGTTGGGCATCACGATGGCGCCCTTGTAGACCGGCTTGGCCAGGTCCTTCCAGGTTTCGGGGCGGGGCAGGTTGCGCTTCTTGGCCTCGACGGTGTTGAAGCAGATGGTGGCGCCCCAGACGTCCAGCCCCACCCACGACGGCGGCGTGGCCTTGTCGCTGTAGTCGCGCGTCAGCTTCTCGAAACCCTTCGGCGTGTACGGCGTCAGCATCCCTTCCTGCTTGAGCAGTTCCAGGCTCGACGCCGCCAGCCCGGCGATCACGTCGGCCTGCGGGTTGGCTTTCTCGGCCAGCGCCTTGGCGGTGATGACGCCGGTGGAGTCGCGCACGTATTTCAGTTCGATATCGGGCGCCACCTTGGCGAAGCCCTCGGCATAGGGCTTGAGAGTCTCGGTCTCCCACGCCGTATAGACGGTCAGCGTGGTTTTCTGGGCCAGCGCGGTGCCGGAGGCGGCTAGCGCAAGCAGGGCAGCGGCGGTGCGCAGGGTGGTGGTGAAGGACGGTTGCATGGGGACTCCTTCCGGCATTGTAGGTGGAGAAATGTGTCAATATGGTGAATATGTTGCAATGCCGTGGGGCGCGCTGCACAACATTGAATCACCGTAAAACCCTTGTGCTACAACACTTGCAAGACATGTGCCCGACTTTTGACGCGTTCCGTTGCCACCCGAGGTTCTGCGCCGATGCCTTGATTGTTGACAATATACAAACCGCTTGCTTTAATGGCAATAAGGATTTTCGATATAGCCGAATCCGTCACAAACGGGAGTCTTCATGTCACGCCAAGCGCCGCTGGCGAACGAAATCACCATCCTGCAGAGCCAGTCCCTGACCACCCTGGTGCAGCGCGAACTGGAGTTGCGGATCATGTCCGGCGAACTGGCACCCGGCGCCAAGCTCAACGAGATCGAAGTCGCGGGGCAGCTCAATGTGTCGCGTGGTCCGGTGCGGGAAGCGTTCCGCGCGCTGGAGCAGGCCGGCCTGCTGCGCACCGAGAAGAACCGCGGCGTGTTCGTGCGCGCCATCTCGGTGGAGGAAGCCGATGAGATCTATGAACTGCGCGCCGTGCTGGATGAGTTCATCGGCCGGCAGCTGGCCGCGCGCATCACGCCTGACAGCCTGCGCGAGCTGCGCGCACTGGTGGAGGCGCTGGGCGCGGCCAGCCAGTCGCGCGATGTCGATGAGTACACGCGGCTGAACCTGGCCTTCCACGACCGCATGGTCGAGCTGGCCGGCAACCGCAAGCTGCTGGATACCTACCGGCGCCTGGTCAAGGAACTGACGCTGTTCCGGCGCGAGGCGCTGTCGCGCAGCCACGCCGCCATGCCCGATTCCACCCGCGAGCACCGCGCCATCGTCTCGGCGATTGCCGCGCGCGACGGCGAGCTGGCCGCGCGCCTGATGCGCGAGCACGTCGAGCGCGGCCGCGCGCGCATGCATGCCGCGGTGGCGTCATCGGGCACCGGCGCCGCCACCGGCACCGATGCCGCCGCCTGACCCCGACCGAATCCATCGCAGCTACCGCAACGACTCCCCGCAAAGACTCCCGCAAAGACCGCGACCCCGTACAGGAACCGACCATGCCCGATACCAACGCCCGCACCATTACCGTCAACCAGCGCACCTATCGCTGGATGCAGCAGCCCGTCGTGGTGGTCTGCGTCGACGGCTGCGAGTTCGACTACCTGGAAGCTGCCGCGGCCAGCGGCCGCGCGCCGTACCTGAAGCGTCTGCTGGAGGGCGGTTCGGCCTTCCGCGGTGCCTGCGTGGTGCCGACCTTCACCAACCCCAACAACCTGTCCATCGTCTGCGGCGCGCCGCCGGCGGTGCACGGCATCTGCGGCAACTACTTCTTTGACCGCAGCGCCAACGGCGGGCGCGGCGAGGAAGTGATGATGAACGACCCCAAGTACCTGCGCGCCGGTACCATCCTGGCGGCCTTTGCCGAGGCCGGTGCCAGCGTCGCCGTGGTCACCGCCAAGGACAAGCTGCGCCGGCTGCTGGGCCATGGCATGCGGGGCATCTGCTTCTCGTCGGAGAAGGCCGACCAGGCCACGGTGGCAGAGAACGGCATCGACGGCGTGCTCGAGCTGGTCGGCATGCCGGTTCCCGACGTGTATAGCGCCGAGCTGTCCGAGTTCGTCTTCGCCGCCGGCGTGCGCCTGATGGAGACGCGCCGCCCGGACCTGATGTACCTGTCCACCACCGACTATATCCAGCACAAGTTCGCCCCCGGCACGGATGGCGCCAACGCCTTCTAC
The DNA here is from genome assembly GCF_900249755.1 of Cupriavidus taiwanensis. Lineage (NCBI taxonomy): Bacteria > Pseudomonadati > Pseudomonadota > Betaproteobacteria > Burkholderiales > Burkholderiaceae > Cupriavidus > Cupriavidus taiwanensis. Next base: position 1,533,471 of record NZ_LT976854.1, on the reverse strand, counting down.
GCGATGATGGACAAGTACCTGGCGCGCCTGGACGAACTGGGCTGCGTGGTCGCGCTGACCGCCGACCACGGCATGAACGCCAAGCACGACGACGCCACCAAGGCGCCCAACGTGATCTACCTGCAGGACCACCTGGACGCCTGGCTGGGCCGCGGCGTGGCCGACGGCGGCGCGCGCGTGATCCTGCCGATCACCGATCCGTACGTGGTCCACCACGGCGCGCTCGGCTCCTACGCCACCATCTACCTGCCCGACGATGCCGACGCCGCCGCGATCCAGGCGCGCCTGCGCGACCTGCAGGGCGTGGAGAGCGTGCTGACCAATGCCGAGGCCTGCGCGCGCTTCGAGCTGCCGCCCGACCGCGTCGGCGACCTGGTCGTCACCAGCGACAAGCACGTCGTGCTGGGCACCAGCCGCAGCCGCCACGACCTGTCCGGGCTGGACGCGCCGCTGCGCTCGCACGGCGGCGTGTCGGAGCAGACCGTGCCGCTGGTGTTCAACCGCGCCACCGCCGGCATTCCCGGCAAGGCCCGGCTGCGCAATTTCGACATCTTCGATGTCGCGCTGAACCACCTGCACTGAGTGCATCGGGCCGTAGCGAACCGTATTGACCGGAGGAGACCCATGAACGCCCCCCAATTTCCCGCTGGCGCCGTCAGCCCCCATTTCCGCGCCGAGGCGCTGCGCATCGACGCCCAGAAGATCGTGCGCGAGCGCGTCATCGAAGTGCGCAACCCGTTCGACGGCGCGCTGGTGGGCACCGTGCCCAAGGCGACGCTGGAAGACGTGCGCCGCGCCTTCGAGGTGGGCCAGGCCTACCGCGCCACGCTGACGCGCTATGAGCGCGCCGCCATCCTGAACCGCGCCGCGGCGCTGCTGCGCGAGCGCACCGAGGAGGCGTCGGACCTAATCACGCTGGAATCCGGCCTGTCGAAGAAGGATTCGCTGTACGAGATCGGCCGCGTCGCCGACGTGCTGGGCTTCGCCGCCACCGAGGCGCTGCGCGACGACGGCCAGCTGTTCTCGTGCGACCTGACACCGCACGGCAAGAAGCGCCGCGTGATGACCCAGCGCGAGCCGCTGATGGGCGTGATCTGCGCCATCACCCCGTTCAACCACCCGATGAACCAGGTCGCGCACAAGGTGGCGCCGTCGATCGCCACCAACAACCGCATGGTGCTCAAGCCGTCGGAAAAGGTGCCGCTGTCGGCGTTCTACCTGGCCGACCTGCTGTATGAAGCCGGCCTGCCGCCGCAGATGCTGCAGGTGGTCACCGGCGACCCGCGCGAGATCGCCGACGAGCTGATCACCCACCCCGCGGTGGACCTGGTCACCTTTACCGGCGGCGTGGCGATCGGCAAGTACATTGCCAGCAAGGCCGGCTACAAGCGCGTGGTGCTGGAGCTGGGCGGCAACGACCCGCTGATCGTGCTGGACGACGCCGACCTGGACCGCGCCTCCGACCTGGCGGTGCAGGGCTCGTACAAGAACTCCGGCCAGCGCTGCACCGCGGTCAAGCGCATGCTGGTGCACCAGGCCGTGGCGGCGCGCTTCACCGAGCTGGTGGTGGAGAAGACCCGCGCGTGGAAATACGGCGACCCGATGGACCGCGGCGTCGATATGGGCACCGTCATCGACGAGCAGGCCGCGCAGCTGTTCGAAGCCCGCGTCAACGAGGCCGTGGCGCAGGGCGCGCGGCTGCTGGCGGGCAACCAGCGCAACGGCGCCAGCTATTCGCCGACGGTGCTGGACCGCGTCGATCCGTCGATGACGGTGGTGCGCGAGGAAACCTTCGGCCCGGTCTCGCCGATCATCACCTTCCGCGACGTCGACGATGCCATCCGGATTTCCAATGGCACCGCGTTCGGGCTGTCGTCGGGCGTGTGCACCAACAATATCGAGGCCTTTACGAAGATCGCCAATTCACTGCATGTTGGCACGGTCAACCTGTGGGAGGTGCCGGGCTACCGCATCGAACTGACGCCGTTCGGCGGCATCAAGGATTCGGGGCTGGGGTACAAGGAGGGGGTGCAGGAGGCGGCGAAGAGTTTTACGAACTTGAAGACGATTACGTTGCCGTGGGGGTGAGCTGAGGCCGAAACCCGCTGAGAGTTTGCTCCCCTCTCCCGCGTGCGGGAGAGGGGCCGGGGGTGAGGGCCGGCGCTGGCAATCGCGAGGGCCTTCACTTCGTGGAGCCTCTCCCTCACCCCGACCCTCTCCCGCAAGCGGGAGAGGGAGCACCCAGTCGGTCATGGGAAGGGCTATCGCGGTTGGCGCAAGGTCGCCTGAGTCATCCCCGCTGCGCTAGAATCAGCCCCCAATCCCCGACCCTCCCGGAGTCACCGTGCTCGCCGAACAACGGCAGAAATACATCCTCGATCAGCTCTCCGCCACCGGCGCGCTGGCCATCAGCGAGCTGGTGAGCGAACTCGACGTGTCGCGCGAGACCATCCGGCGCGATCTCAACGCGCTGGCCACGCGCGGGCTGCTGGTGCTGACCCACGGCGGCGCGCTGGCCCCTGACCGCACCGAGCCCGATACCCAGACCCGCGCGCAGGTCAATGCCGAAGGCAAGCGCGCCATCGGCGTGCGCGCGGCGGAGCTGGTGCGCGACGGCGCCTCGCTGATCCTGGACTACGGCACCACCACGCATGCGGTGGCGCAGGCGCTGCACGGCCACCACAACCTGCTGGTCTACACCAACGACCTTGCCATCGCCCAGCTGCTGGGCCGGCGCAACGGCAACCGCGTGATCGTGCTGGGCGGCGAGCTGCAGGACAACGAAGACGCCACGCACGGCTGGGACACCATCGAACAGCTGTCGCGCTACCACACCGACTTTGCCTTTATCGGCATCGGCGGCATCACGCCGCGCGGCGAGATCTGCGATTTCTCGCGCGCCGCGGCGGAGCTGCGCAGCCGCATGCTGCTGGCCGCCGACGTAGCCTGCGTGGTCGCCGACCACACCAAGTTCGGGCGCAACACCGGCGTCACCATCAAGCACGCCGAGCTGGCGGCCTGGGTCATCACCGACATGGCGCCGGAACCGGACGTGGGCGCGGCGCTGAAGGAACGGGGCAACAAGTTGCTGATTGCCTGAAGTCCAGCCTCGGCGCTTGCGGCCGCATTGTCCGCTGATCGCACGGAAATCCGGCCGGACACGCACCAAAAAGCGGCCTTGACGCCGCTGTCACAGGTGTTTTGACTGTCGTATGCCCCACGCCGGTGCTAAAGTGCTGGGTTGTCGGACCGGCATGGCCAGCCGTGCCCGTCCGATAACCGGAGGCAACCCACCTTCCATCGGCGCAACGCCACACGGCACCGCAGACCGGCACCCAGCCGGCAAAGGCTGCCGGTCCAGCCACTCCAGCACAGCAAGAGACATCCGTGAATTCTCCTTCCCTTGAAGCGTTTCTGGCGGGGGTAGCCCGCCGCGACCCCAATCAACCCGAATTCCTCCAGGCCGTGAAGGAAGTCATGATGACGCTGTGGCCGTTCGTCGAGCGCAACCCGCGCTACGCCGACCAGGCCCTGCTCGAGCGGCTGGTGGAGCCCGAGCGCGTGATCCAGTTCCGCGTGGCATGGACCGACGACCAGAACCGCGTGCAGGTCAACCGCGCCTTCCGCGTGCAGCACAGCTCCGCCATCGGCCCGTTCAAGGGCGGCATGCGCTTCCATCCGACCGTGAACCTGTCGGTGCTGAAGTTCCTGGGCTTCGAGCAGACCTTCAAGAACGCGCTGACCACGCTGCCCATGGGCGGCGGCAAGGGCGGCTCGGACTTCGATCCCAAGGGCAAGTCCGACGGTGAAGTGATGCGCTTCTGCCAGGCGCTGGTGACCGAGCTGTACCGCCACCTGGGCCCGGATACCGACATCCCGGCCGGCGATATCGGCGTGGGCGCGCGCGAAGTCGGCTTCATGGCCGGCATGATGAAGAAGCTGTCGAACCAGTCGGCCTGCGTCTTCACCGGCAAGGGCCTGGCCTACGGCGGCAGCCTGATGCGCCCGGAAGCGACCGGCTACGGCACGGTCTACTTTGCGCAGGAAATGCTGCACCGTCGCGGGCGCGGCTTCGACGGCCTGTGCGTGCTGATTTCCGGCTCGGGCAACGTGGCGCAGTACGCGGCCGAGAAGGCGATCGAGCTGGGCGCCAAAGTGCTGACGCTGTCCGACTCCGGCGGCGTGCTGCACTACCCGCAGGGCATGACCACCGAACAGCTGGCCGAAGTCATGGCCTTCAAGAATGAAGAGCGCGGCCGCCTGTCGGACTTTGCCGCCCGCCACGGCATGACCTTCGAAGCCGGCCGCACCCCGTGGCACGTGCCCGCCGACGTGGCGCTGCCGTGCGCCACCCAGAACGAACTGGACGGCAACGACGCCGAGACCCTGCTCGGCAACGGCGTGATCTGCGTGGCCGAAGGCGCCAACATGCCGTCGACGCTGGAAGCGGTGGACCGCTTCGTCGATGCGAAGATCCTGTACGCCCCGGGCAAGGCCAGCAATGCCGGCGGCGTTGCCACTTCCGGCCTGGAAATGTCGCAGAACGCGATGCGCCTGTCCTGGCACCATGCCGAGGTCGACGAGAAGCTGCACGCGATCATGAAGGACATCCACCAGAACTGCATCCACCACGGGCAGAAGGCGGACGGCTACATCAACTACGTGGAAGGCGCGAATATCGCCGGCTTCGTCAAGGTGGCGGATGCCATGCTGGCGCAGGGCGTGATCTGACCTGAAGTTCCGGCCGGCGCAATGCCGGCCGTTGCCGGGCGGGTGCGGGCACCCGTCTGGCGCATCTCCCTCCAATTCCCCCTTGGCAGTACCTGCCCCGGCATCGCTGGGCGGCCCCGCATGCCCGTCATTCCCCGCCGCGGCCGCCCGCCTGCATCTCCCGATTATTCGCAAACCGCGAACACTGTCGTCGGACTTCGCACTGTAGTCAGTGCACGGCGCCTTTCCTACTATGCACACACACCAAGTGAACACCACTGGTGAATGAATGCAGCGGTAGCCGTCACTAACTTGCAAGCCAGCCTGTCCATGCGCCCCTGATCGGAGATCATCATGACGAACCCCAAGCTCGAAGTCCTGACCCCGCAAAACAGCCAGCTGATCTTTATCGACCACCAGCCGCAGATGGCCTTCGGGGTGCAGTCGATGGACCGCCAGGCCCTGAAGAACAACACCGTCGGCCTGGCCAAGGCGGCCAGGATCTTCAACATCCCGACCACCATCACCACGGTGGAAACGGAGTCGTTCTCGGGCTTTACCTACCCGGAACTGCTGGATGTGTTCCCGGACCACAAGCTGCTGGAACGCACCTCGATGAACTCGTGGGACGACCAGAAGGTGCGTGATGCGCTCAAGGCCAATGGCCGCAAGAAGGTGGTGGTGTCCGGCCTGTGGACCGAGGTCTGCAACAACAGCTTTGCCCTTTGCGCCATGGCCGAAGGCGACTATGAGATCTACATGGTGGCCGATGCCTCGGGCGGTACCAGCAAGGAAGCGCACGACTACGCCATGCAGCGCATGGTCCAGGCCGGCGTGGTGCCCGTGACGTGGCAGCAGGTACTGCTGGAGTGGCAGCGCGACTGGGCCCACCGCGACACCTATGACGCCGTGATGAAACTGGTCAAGGAGCACTCGGGCGCCTACGGTATGGGGGTGGACTACGCCTACACCATGGTCCACAAGGCCGCGCAGCGCACCGCCACGCCGCATCAGGCACTTGCCGCCGTGCCTGCCCGCTGAGCCGGCACCGAACCCGCCACCGAACCCGCCACAAGCCAACCCGATCCCTTGATTGCAGCCAGGAGCCCCATCATGAGCACCATCACGACGCAGGACGGTACGCAGATCTTCTACAAGGACTGGGGCAGCGGCAAGCCCGTGGTCTTCTCGCACGGCTGGCCGCTGAATGCGGATGCGTGGGACGCGCAGCTGCTGTTCCTGGTGCAGCAGGGCTTCCGGGTGATCGCCCATGACCGCCGCGGCCATGGCCGCTCGGACCAGCCGGCGCAGGGCAACGACATGGATACCTATGCCGACGACCTGGCCGCGCTGCTGGACGCGCTGGACCTGCGCGATGCCGCGCTGGTGGGGCATTCCACCGGTGGCGGCGAGGTGGCGCATTACATCGGCCGCCATGGCACCGGCCGTGTTGCCAGGGCGGTGCTGATCGGCGCGGTGCCGCCGCTGATGCTCAAGACCGCGACCAACCCCGGCGGGCTGCCGATCGATGTGTTCGACGGCATCCGCAAGGGCGTGGCCGACAACCGCTCGCAGTTCTACCGGGACCTGGCGACGCCGTTCTTCGGCTTCAACCGTCCCGGCGCCAAGGTCTCGCAAGGCACCATCGATGCCTTCTGGGCGCAGGGCATGGCCGGCGGCATCGTCGGGCAGTACGCCTGCATCAGGGAATTCTCGGAAGTGGACTACACCGAGGACCTGAAGAAGTTCGACGTGCCGACGCTGATCCTGCATGGCGACGACGACCAGATCGTGCCCATCGACGCTTCGGCGAAGCGGTCGGTGGAACTGGTCAAGGGCGCCACCCTCAAGGTGTATCCGGGCGCTTCGCACGGCATGTGCGTGGTCAATGCCGACCAGGTCAACGCCGACCTGCTGGCATTCCTGAAGGGCTGAGCCACGATGTCAGTGTCCCGCCGGCAATTCATCGCCTCGGCCGCCGCGCTCGGCGCGGCGCCATTCTCGGAGACCTTCGCCATGTCGCCTGGCAGCCAACCCAGCCTTGTCCTCGTCAACGGCAAGTTCGCCACGCTCGACAAGTCCAACCCGCAAGCGGACGCCGTCGCGATCCGCGACGGGCGCTTCGTCGCCGTCGGCACGCGCCAGGACATCATGAAGCTGGCCGGCGCGCAGACCAGGGTGGTCGACCTGAATGGCCGGCGCGCCATTCCCGGGCTGATCGACAGCCATATGCATATCATCCGCGGCGGCCTGAACTACAACATGGAGCTGCGCTGGGACGGCGTGCGCTCGCTCGCCGACGCCATGCGCATGCTGAAGGACCAGGTCGCGCGCACGCCGGCGCCGCAATGGGTGCGCGTGGTGGGCGGCTTCACCGAGCACCAGTTCGCCGAGAAGCGGCTGCCGACCATCGGGGAACTGAATGCGGTGGCGCCCGACACCCCGGTCTTCATCCTGCACCTGTACGACCGCGCCATCCTGAACGGCGCCGCGCTGCGCGCGGTGGGCTACAACAAGGACACGCCGAACCCGCCGGGCGGCGAGATCGTGCGCGATGCACGCGGCAACCCCACCGGCCTGCTGCTGGCCAGGCCCAACGCGACCATCCTCTATGCCACGCTGGCCAAGGGTCCGAAGCTGCCGCCCGAGTACCAGAAGAACTCGACCCGCCATTTCATGCGCGAGGTGAACCGGCTCGGTGTGACTGGCGTGATCGACGCCGGCGGCGGCTACCAGAACTATCCCGAGGACTACAACATCATCGAGGCGCTGCACAAGGCAGGGCAGCTCACGGTGCGCCTCGCCTACAACCTGTTCACGCAGAAGCCCAGGGAAGAGCTGAGCGACTTCAAGACCTGGACGTCAACCGTCAAGCCCGGCCAGGGCGACGACCTCTACCGCCACAACGGCGCCGGCGAGATGCTGGTCTACAGCGCCGCCGACTTCGAGGACTTCCGCGTCGAGCGCCCCGAGATGGCGCCGTCGATGGAAGGCGACCTGGAGCCGGTGATCCGCCTGCTGGCCGAGAAGCGCTGGCCCTGGCGCCTGCATGCCACTTACGACCAGACCATCTCGCGCGCGCTGGACGTCTACGAGAAGGTCGCCAGGGAGGTCCCGTTCGACGGCCTGAACTGGTTCTTCGACCACGCCGAGACCATCTCCGAGCGCAATATCGACCGCATCGCCGCGCTTGGCGGCGGCATCGCGGTGCAGCACCGGATGGCCTACCAGGGCGAGTACTTTGTCGAGCGTTATGGTGCGCGCGCCGCCGAGGCGACGCCGCCGGTGAAGAAGATGCTGGAAAAGGGCGTGAAGGTCGGCGCCGGCACCGATGCCACGCGCGTGGCCTCTTACAACCCGTGGGTGTCGCTGTACTGGCTGACCACCGGCAAGACCGTGGGCGGCATGGCGATGTACCCGCAGGCCAACCTGCTCGACCGCGAGACCGCGCTGCGGCTGTGGACCGAGGCCAATACCTGGTTCTCGTCCGAGACCGGCAAGAAGGGCCAGATCAAGGCGGGCCAGCTGGCCGACCTGGCGGTGCTGTCCGCGGACTATTTCAGCGTGCCGGGCGACGAGATCCAGGACATCACCTCGGTGCTGACCCTGCTGGGCGGCGAAGTGGTCTATGGCGACGGCGACTTCGGCAAGCTGTCGCCCGCCATCCCGCCCGCCATGCCGGACTGGTCGCCGGTGCGCCACGCGGGCGGCTACCAGCCGCGCCCGCAAGCCCGGAAGCTGGCCCTGAGCACCGCGTGCGGCTGTGCCAGTTCGTGCGGCGCGCACGGCCATGCGCATGCCAGGGCCTGGACCGCGGGCATGCCGGTTTCGGACGAAAGCACCTTCTGGGGCGCGCTCGGCTGCTCCTGCTGGGCCTTCTGAGCAAGCCTGGTGCCGACCCGATCCGGAGACATCGCCATGACTGCCAGTTCTTCCAGCGCGACGGACGCGGCCAGGCCGCACGGCGGCAGTTTCGCGCCGCTGGCGCGCGGCACCTTCGCCGTGCTGTGGGCGGCGACGGTGCTGGGCAATATCGGCAGCTTCATGCGCGATGTGGCCAGCGCCTGGCTGGCGACTGACCTGTCGGGCTCGCCCGCGGCCGTTGCCATGATCCAGGCGGCGGGCACGCTGCCGGTGTTCCTGCTGGCGATTCCCGCCGGCGTGCTGTCCGACATCCTGGACCGGCGCCGCTTCCTGATCGTGATCCAGGTGGGGCTGGCCATGGTCAGCGGTACGCTGATGGTGCTGGCATGGCAGGACGGACTGACCATCGAGCTGCTGATCGGCCTGGCCTTCCTGGGCGGCATCGGCACGGCGATGATGGGGCCGACCTGGCAGTCGATCGTGCCGGAGCTGGTGCCGGCCAGCGAACTGAAGCCGGCGGTGGCGCTGAACTCGCTGGGCGTCAATATCGCGCGCGCCATCGGGCCGGCCGCGGGCGGCCTGTTGCTGGCCGCGTTCGGCGCGGCGGCAACCTATGGTGCGGACGTGGCCAGCTATCTGTTCGTGATTGCCGCGCTGCTGTGGTGGAAGCGCCCGGCACGTGCCGAAGACCCGCTGCGCGAGCATTTCTTCGGTGCTTTCCGCGCCGGCGTGCGCTTTGCCAGGGCGCACAGCAAGCTCCATGTGGTGCTGCTGCGCGCGGCCTGCTACTTTGCGCTGGGCAGCAGCATCTGGGCCTTGTTGCCGCTGGTCGCGCGCCAGATGCTGCACGGCGGCGCATCGCTGTACGGCATGCTGCTGGGCGCGGTCGGCATAGGTGCGATCCTGGGTGCGCTGGTGATGCCGCGCCTGCAGAAGCGGCTGGACCTGGACCAGCTGATGCTGGCCGCGGCGCTGGCGACAGCGGTGGTGATGGCGGTGCTGTCGATGGCGCCGCCGGCATGGGTCGCCATGCTGGCGCTGCTGCTGCTTGGCGCCGCGTGGATCCTGGCGCTGACCACGCTGGCCGGTACCGCCCAGGCGATCCTGCCCAACTGGGTGCGCGGCCGCGCGCTGGCGGTCTACCAGATGGTGTTCAACGGCGCCATGGCGCTGGGCAGCCTGGTGTGGGGCTTTGTCGCGCAGGGGCTGGGGACGCCGGCGGCGCTGATGATCGCCGCGGCCGCGCTGGGCATGGCCGCCTTCGTCATGCACCGGGTCAAGCTGCCGCGCGGCGAGGAAGACCTCGGCCCGGCCCGGCACTGGCCCGCGCCCGAAGCCGCTGGCGAGTTGGCGCACGACCGCGGCCCGGTAATGATCCTGATCGAATACCGCGTGCGCGCGGCCGACTGCCGGGGCTTCCTGCAAGCCATCCACAAGCTGTCCGAGGAACGGCTGCGCGACGGCGCCTTCAACTGGGGCGTGATGGAGGACCCGGCCGATGCCGGGGCCTACACCGAGTGGTTCCTGGTCGAATCCTGGGCCGAGCACCTGCGCCAGCACGAACGCGTGCCGCACGCGGATGCCGACCTGCAGCGCGAGGTCGCGCGCTTCCACACCGGCGAAGGGCCGCCGCGGGTGCGGCACCTGCTGGCAGCGGGGCGGCCGCTGGAATGAGCAACGGCGAGGGCAGGCGCTGGCGGACCGGCGTCGTCCCCCAGGCAAGACCGCCATCTTCTGCCACCAAAGCACTCCCGGTTCCCAAGGACCCCATGCACAACCAGCTGTTTATCGACGGCCGCTTTGTCGACGCCCTCGACGGCGACACCCTGGACGTCGTCAATCCGCACGATGCCAGCCTTCTTGCGCGCGTGGCAGCGGGCGCACAGCTCGATATCGACCGCGCCGTGGCCGCGGCGCGCCGCGCCTTTCCCGCATGGTCGCGCCTGGCCGCCGGTGCGCGGGGCAGGCTGCTGGCGCGGCTGGCCGATGCCATCGAAGCCGACACGGGGATGGCCCAGCTTGAGAGCGCCAACACCGGCCATCCCATCCGCGATGCGCGCGGCCTCGACGTGCCCCGCACCGCGGCTTGCTTGCGCTATTTCGCGGGCATGGCCGACAAGCTCGAAGGCACCGTGGTGCCGGTCGAGCCCGGTTTTCTCAACTACGTGCAGCGGGCCCCGATCGGCGTGGTGGGGCAGATCGTGCCGTGGAACGTTCCGCTGATGTTCACCGGCTGGAAGCTGGGGCCGGCACTGGCGGCAGGCAACACCGTGGTGCTCAAGCCGTCGGAGCTGACGCCGCTGTCCGCGCTGCGCGTGGCGGCGCTGGCGGCCGAGGCAGGCTTCCCGCCGGGTGTGATCAACGTGGTGCCCGGCTTCGGCAACGTGGCGGGGCAGCGGCTGGCGAACCATCCCGATGTCGGCAAGATCTCGTTCACCGGCGCATCGGCCACCGGGCGGCGCATCGTCGAGGCCTCGCGCGGCAATCTCAAGCGCATCCAGGTCGAGCTGGGCGGCAAGGGGGCCAATCTCGTCTTCGCCGATGCCGACCTGGATGCCGCGGTCGCGGGCGCGGCCTGGGCCATCTTCCGCAACCAGGGCCAGGCCTGCATCGCCGGCTCGCGCCTGCTGCTGCACGAGGACATCGCCGATGCCTTCCTGGAGCGCTTCGTCGCGCTGGCGCGCTCGATCCGCGTGGGCGATCCGGCCGATCCCGCCACCGAGATGGGGCCGCTGACCTCGGCGGCGCATCGGGACCGCGTGCTGGAGCATGTGGAGATGGCGCAGGCCCAGGGCGGCACCGTGCTGACCGGCGGCAACCCGCCTGCCGATCCCCGCCTGCGCCGGGGTTTCTATGTCGAGCCCACCGTGGTCGCGGCGCGCCCGCACGACCGCATCGCGCAGCAGGAGGTCTTCGGGCCGGTCGTCGCGGTGCTGCGCTTTGCCAGCGACGAGCAGGCGCTGGCCATTGCCAACGGCACGCAATATGGACTGGGCAACGGGCTATGGACGCGCGACCTGGCCCGCGCCCACCGCCTCGCGCGCGATCTCCGCGGCGGCATGTGCTGGGTCAACTGCTGCCAGCGCGTCCATCCGGGCAGCCCCTTCGGCGGCGTGGGCGAATCCGGCTACGGGCGCGACATGGGCTTCGAGGCGATGCACGGCTACACCGAAGCGCGCTCGGTGTGGATCAACGTGGACGCCGGCGCTGCGCCGCACTAGCGTTGCACTAGCCCAGCACCAACGCCCGTTGCCGCACCAGTGCCGCCCAGCGCGCGGCTTCCGACGCGACCAGCGCGTTCATCGCTGCGCCGGAGCCGGCCACGATTTCGAAGCCATTGTCGTGCAGGCGCTGCGCTACCGCCGGCTCGCGCAGCGTCTGGCTGACCGCTGCGGCCAGTTGCCCGATCCGTGCGGACGGCGTGGCGGCCGGCGCGATCATGCCGACCCAGGAGTAGGTGACCAGGCCAGGGAAGGTGTCAGCCAGCGTGGGCACCGTTGGCAGATGCGGAGTGCGGTCAGAAGCGCTGACCGCCAGCGCCCGCAGCTTGCCGGCCTGGAGTTGCGCCAGCACCAGCGGCAGGCTGGCAAACATCGAATCGACATGGCCGCCCAGCAGGTCTTTCAGCGCCGGCGCGCCGCCCCGGAACGGCACGTGCAGGCCATCGGTGCCGGCGGCCTGGTGGAACCATTCGGCGGTCAGGTGGTTGGAGCTGCCGATGCCCACCGATGCATAAGACACCTGGCGCGATTGCCGGCACGCCCGCACATAATCTGCAAGCGTGCGCCACGGCGAGGCGGCCGGCACCACCAGCGCCATCGGCGCGCGCACCATGTACGACACGCCGGTCAGGTCGCGCCCGGCGCGGTAGGGCAGGTTGGGGTAAATGAGCGGCTCGGTCGCATACGAGTCATAGACCAGGCCGATGGTGTGGCCGTCGGCCTTGCCGCGCGCCACCATGCCCGTGCCGATGGTGCCGCCGGCGCCGTCGTGGTTCTCGATCACCACGGTCTGGCCGAGCCGCCGCACAAGGCCCGCATGGATTTCGCGCGCGGCCTTGTCGACCACGCCGCCAGGGGCGAACGGCACAACCAGCACCAGCGGGACGCTGCTGCGTGCTTGTGCGCCGGCGCGCCCGGCCAGCAGCATGGCCGCGGCCCCGCCCAGCACCAGGCGACGGCGCTGCAATGCATGGTTCTGCATGACGGATCTGCCCCTTGTTCGCTATGATTGCCGTCGAGCTGCCTTCTGATCGCGGCTGGCATGGCGCCGCGCACCAGCGTTGTGCGGCAGCGGCAAGCTGCCGGGCGCTCCCAGCGGCCCCGGAGTGCGCCAGATGGTAGCACTGCCGCGGGTCAACCTCGACCCCTTCGCCCCGGGGTTTGCCATGGACCGTTTTCTCAGTATCGAAGCCTTCGTCAGGGTTGCGGACACGCTCAGCTTTGCCGAGGCCGCGCGCCAGCTCGGCGTGACCAATTCCGTCGTCAGCCACCGCGTGCAGCAGCTGGAGAAGTACATCAACGCGCCGCTGTTCCACCGCAGCACGCGGCACGTGCGCCTGTCGGAAGTGGGCGAGACCTACTACCGCCAATGCGCCGACGTGGTCGCCAACCTCGCCGACCTGACCGACCAGATGCGCGACCTGCGCGCCACGCCGGCCGGACGCCTGCGCATCCAGGTGCTGCCCGGCTTCGCCATCCGGCATTTCGCCGACATCCTGGCCGGCTTCAGCCGGCAATACCCGGATATCGAGCTGGACATCGTCGTCAACGACCGCGTGGTCGATCCGATCGAAGAAGGCTTCGACGTGGCCTTCCAGATCTTCGCGCCCCAGAACGATTCGCTGATCGCGCGCCGGCTGTTCACGCTGCGCCGCATCTTCTGCGTGGCACCGGAGTTCATTGAACGCTGGGGCAAGCCGGAACGGCCGGCGGACCTGGTCTGCAGCAAGGTGGCGCTGTACTCCGCCTACCCGACGCGCAACAGGTGGACCTTCACGCGCGATGCCGAATCGGTCGAGATCGACCTGGCCCCGCGCATGCGCACCAACTCCGTCCACCTGCTGCGCGACTACGCCGTCAGCGGCGCCGCCGTGGTCTGCCTGCCCACGCTGGTCGCCAGCGACGACCTGCTGGCCGGCCGCCTGGTGCCGGTGCTGCATGACTATGCCTTGTCATCGTTCGAGTTCGCCGCCGTGTACCCGGCCACCCAGCGGCAGGCGCTGAAGGTGCGGGTGCTGGTGGACTACCTGGCGGAAAGCCTGCAGGGAGAGCCGCCGTGGGATGTGCCGCTGATGGAGAAGGGGTGGCTGCGGTGAGGCCGCCATCACGGAGCCGGGCCCGCGGCGGCAGTGCCAGGGCGGCCTGACCGGAAATGCGGCTACGATAGCGATGATTCCGAATCGTTCATTCACACGGAAAACAAACGCCATGCTGGAACTCAGACCAGGCTGCGAACACTGCAACAAGCCCCTGCCGCCCGATTCCACCGAAGCCCGCATCTGCTCGTACGAATGCACCTTCTGCGCCGGCTGCGTCGACCTGCTCGGCAATGTCTGCCCGAACTGCGGCGGCGGTTTCGCGCCGCGGCCGGTGCGGCCGGCGCGGGACTGGAAGAACGGCAACTTCCTCGGCAACGACCCGGCCAGTACCAAGGTGAAGCACCGGCCGGTCGACCTCGAGGCGCATGCCCGCTTTGCCGGGGCGATTGTCCCGGTTCCGCCCGAGCAGCGCTAGCGCTGGCCTGCGCTAGCCTTTGGTTTTCGGCTGGAGCAGTTCGCCAGCCTCCTTCACGTTCTGCTCGGCGCGCTGGCTGATCACCGCAAGCGCCTCGGCTTGCGCCTTCTGCGCGGTCTCGGCGAGCGCGCGCATGTTTTCCAGCGCCTGGTGCAGCTGCTGCTGCACGAATTCACTGTGCCTGGCCATGGCCTCGGCCGGATTGCCCGCGGTGCCGTACTGCTGCGCGGCCGCCTGCAGCTGCTGCATGGTCTGGGCGAAGATCTCCTGCTGTTTCTTCACGATGGCCTGCATGCCTTCATAGGCCAGCCGGTTGGCCTCGGTCAGGGCCTCGATGTCCTTGCGGCGCGCTTCGATCACCGCGCTCATGTCCACGCCTGGCAGGCGGAACTGTTCCATCATCCTGGTGAAATCTGCGAAGGGATTGGGAGGCGTGGCCATGCTGGGTCTCCTGGTGGAAGGACTGGCAGGTCGGCCGGCGGCGGGGGCGGCGTGCCCCTGGGCCGGGATCTTGTCCACTATAGCCGGTATCCGCACACTTCTGGCCGTCAATCGAGGAAGACCCTAAAGTTACCGCCCTCCATGCCGTTGGCATCCATAGCCCGCCTGTGCGTCGGCCCGACCCGGCCCGCCCGCGGACGATGAGAGCGAAGAGCGCCGCGCCGAGCCGTTGATTCGGGCGCGGCAGCACTTCGCCATGACCAATGCTAATCAGGTAGAAGATATGAAGAATCTAGGTATCGGGGTTCGCCTCGGCATCGGTTTTGGGGTGGTATTGCTGCTGGCGGCGCTGATGACGGGCCTGGGCATGCTGCGCCTGCAGCAGGTGGCCGAGCGCACGCACGCGATGATGCAGCAGCCGCTGACCAAGGAGCGGCTGGTCAGCGACTGGTACCGCCTCATGCATACCAGCGTGCGCCGCACCACGGCGGTGGCGCGCAGCGCGGACCCGTCGCTGGGCCAGTTCTTTGCCGCGGAGACCAAGGCATCGATCGAAGGCATTGCGCAGCTGCGCGACAAGCTGCAGCCGATGCTGACCTCCGAGCAGGAAAAGGCCGCGTTCCAGAAGATCCTGAGCGTGCGCGACCCGTACAACAACGGCCGCGACAAGATCACGAAGCTGAAGCAGGAAGGCCTGACCGAAGAGGCCAACCAGGTGCTGGAGCAAGAGTTCGTGCCGGCCGGCGACGCCTACCTGGCCGAGATCCAGAAGCTGCTCGACATCCAGCGCGCCAGCATCGACGACACCGCGCGCGAGATCAACGGCATCTACGTCAATGCGCGCAACAGCCTGATCGGGCTGGGCGTCGTGGTGCTGGGGATCGGCGTTGCCTTTTCGGTGTGGCTGACCATCGGCATCACGCGTCCGCTGCATCGCGCCGTGGCGGTGGCGCGCACCGTGGCGTCGGGCGACCTGACCAGCCGCATCGAGGTCGACAGCCGCGACGAAACCGGCCAGCTGCTGCAGGCGCTGGCGGACATGAACGCCAATATCCTGCGCATCGTGCGCCAGGTGCGCGCCGGCACCGAATCCATCGTGTCGGGCACCAGCCAGATCGCGGCCGGCAACACCGACCTGTCGCAGCGCACCGAGGAGCAGGCCTCGTCGCTGCAGCAGACCGCGGCCAGCATGGAGGAACTGACCAGCATCGTGCGCCAGAACGCCGACAACGCGCGCCAGGCCAGCACGCTCGCGGTCAACGCCTCGGATATCGCCGAGCAGGGCGGCGCGGTCGCGGGCAAGGTGGCCGAGACCATGGAAGAGATCAACGGCGCATCGAAGAAGGTGGTCGACATCATCGCCGTGATCGAGGGCATTGCGTTCCAGACCAATATCCTGGCGCTGAATGCGGCGGTGGAAGCCGCGCGTGCCGGCGAGCAGGGCCGCGGCTTTGCGGTGGTGGCGGGCGAGGTGCGCACCCTGGCGCAGCGCAGCGCGACCGCGGCCAAGGAGATCAAGGCGCTGATCGGCGATTCGGTGGCCCGCGTCGAGAAGGGCTCCATGCTGGTGACGCAGTCGGGCCAGACCATGGAAGAGATCGTCGCGGCGGTCAAGCGCGTGACCGACATCATGGGCGAGATCAGCGCGGCGTCGGCCGAGCAGAGCGCGGGCATCGAGCAGGTGAACCAGGCGGTGACGCAGATGGACACGGTGACGCAGCAGAACGCGGCGCTGGTGGAAGAGGCCGCCGCGGCGGCAGGGTCGCTGGAGGAGCAGGCGCAGCGGCTGAAGGAGGCGGTCGCGACGTTCAGGCTGGCGGCTTGATCGTAAGCCGCTTGTTTTCTCCCCGAGTAGCCCGCACGCTGGCCCTGCCGCCTTGCTCCAGTAACCGACACGTCGTCCCCGCGTAGGCGGGGACCCAGTGTCTTTGAAGCGCAAGCGCTTCTCAAAGTCGCTGGGTTCCCGCTTTCG
This sequence comes from Cupriavidus taiwanensis, assembly GCF_900249755.1. Classification (NCBI taxonomy): domain Bacteria; kingdom Pseudomonadati; phylum Pseudomonadota; class Betaproteobacteria; order Burkholderiales; family Burkholderiaceae; genus Cupriavidus; species Cupriavidus taiwanensis. The sequence continues at coordinate 1,516,749 of NZ_LT976854.1, read as the reverse complement.
CGGGAAATACGTTGCACCGCGCCTTCAAAAAACTCCTTCGAGTGAACAAAGGCCGACATTGTCAGTGCCGGGTTTGACAACTGCGTGATCCGCCGGCCAGGCACCGTTGAGGTGCAAAGAATGCCATCTGGCCGCGCAAGCCAGTCTCCAACCCAAATTTCTGCCCGATTGCCGCCCCAATGCGGTGGTTTTCAGATTCCTGAAAGCAAACTGAGGCAAAATTCTACTTTTCGCCTAGTTTGTTGCCCTGACCGTGACCCGGCAGGCAGAAGTCCCACCCACCGATAGAGGATCTGAGAGAAGCAATGAGTACCCAGCAACCCACCATCATCTACACGCTGACCGACGAAGCCCCGCTGCTGGCGACCAGTGCGTTCCTCCCGATCATCCAGACCTTCACCAAGCCGGCCGGCATCAACGTGACCACCAGCGATATCTCGGTGGCGGGCCGTATCCTGGGTGAGTTCCCCGAATTCCTGACCGAAGCGCAGCGCGTGCCGGACAACCTGGCCGAGCTGGGCAAGCTGACGCAGCTGCCGGACACCAACATCATCAAGCTGCCGAATATCTCGGCCTCGGTGCACCAGCTGGTCAGCGCCATCCGCGAACTGCAGGGCAAGGGCTACAAGGTGCCCGACTACCCGGAAGACCCCAAGACCGACGAAGAGAAGGCGATCCAGAAGCGCTATTCCAAGTGCCTGGGCTCGGCCGTGAACCCGGTCCTGCGCGAAGGCAACTCCGACCGCCGCGCCCCGGCCGCGGTCAAGAACTACGCACGCAAGCACCCGCACAGCATGGGCGAGTGGAGCATGGCCTCGCGCACCCACGTGGCGCACATGAAGCACGGCGACTTCTACCACGGCGAAAAGTCGATGACGCTGGACCGCGCCCGCGACGTCAAGATGGAGCTGATTACCAAGAGCGGCAAGACCATCGTGCTCAAGCCCAAGGTGTCGCTGCAGGACGGCGAGATCATCGACAGCATGTTCATGAGCAAGAAGGCCCTGTGCGCCTTCTATGAAGAGCAGTTCGAAGACGCGCGCAAGACCGGCGTGATGCTGTCGCTGCACGTCAAGGCGACCATGATGAAGGTGTCGCACCCGATCGTGTTCGGCCACGCCGTCAAGATCTTCTACAAGGAAGCCTTCGCCAAGCACGGCGCGCTGTTCGACGAACTGGGCGTCAACGTCAACAACGGCCTGGTCAACCTGTACGAGAAGATCGAGGCGCTGCCCAGCTCCAAGCGCGAAGAGATCATCCGCGACCTGCACGCCTGCCACGAGCATCGCCCGGAACTGGCGATGGTGGATTCGGCCAAGGGCATCTCCAACCTGCACGCGCCCAACGACGTGATCGTTGATGCGTCTATGCCGGCCATGATCCGCATCGGCGGCAAGATGTGGGGCGCCGACGGCCGTCCGAAGGACACCAAGGCGGTGATCCCGGAAAGCACCTTTGCCCGGATCTATCAGGAGATCATCAACTTCTGCAAGACCAACGGCAACTTCGACCCGACCACCATGGGCACCGTGCCCAACGTGGGCCTGATGGCGCAGAAGGCGGAAGAATACGGCTCGCACGACAAGACCTTCGAGATCGCCGAAGACGGCGTCGCCAACATCGTCGACCTGGCCACCGGTGAAGTGCTGCTGACGCAAAACGTCGAGCAGGGCGACATCTGGCGCATGTGCCAGGTCAAGGACGCGCCGATCCGCGACTGGGTCAAGCTGGCCGTCACGCGCGCGCGCAATTCGGGCATGCCGGCGGTGTTCTGGCTGGACCCGTACCGCCCGCACGAAGCCGAGCTGATCAAGAAGGTCGAGACCTACCTGAAGGACTACGACACCAGCGGCCTGGACATCCAGATCATGTCGCAGGTGCGCGCCATGCGCTACACGCTGGAGCGCGTGATCCGCGGCCTGGACACCATCTCGGTGACCGGCAACATCCTGCGCGACTACCTGACCGACCTGTTCCCAATCATGGAACTGGGCACCAGCGCCAAGATGCTGTCGATCGTTCCGCTGATGGCCGGCGGCGGCATGTATGAAACCGGCGCCGGCGGCTCGGCGCCGAAGCATGTCAAGCAGCTGGTCGAAGAGAACCATCTGCGCTGGGATTCGCTGGGCGAGTTCCTGGCACTGGCGGTGTCGCTGGAAGATGTCGGCATCAAGACCGGCAACGCCCGCGCCAAGATCCTGGCCAAGACACTGGATGCCGCCACCGGCAAGCTGCTCGACAACAACAAGAGCCCGTCGCCCAAGACCGGCGAGCTGGACAACCGAGGCAGCCAGTTCTACCTGGCGATGTACTGGGCGCAGGAACTGGCCGCGCAGTCGGACGACGCCGAACTGGCCGCCAGGTTCGCGCCGCTGGCCAGGACGCTGACCGACAACGAGCAGAAGATCGTTGGCGAACTGGCCGCCGTGCAGGGCCAGCCGGTCGACATCGGCGGCTACTATCAGCCGGACGCCGCCAAGCTCAGCGCCGCGATGCGCCCGAGCCAGACGCTGAACGCCGCGCTGGCCTCGGTGGCAGCCTGAGCGCCTTCGGCCCGCGTTGCGGGCCGGCCGTGAGCAAGACCCCGGGCCCTGGTCCGGGGTTTTTTGTTTGCGCCGCGGGTGCGCCTATTGCTGCGGCGTCGGCGCAGGCAGGTCCCACCCTTGCTCGGGTCCGCTCTTCTGGTCGCGGTAGGTCCACAGCGCGCCGCAATCCTGGCAGACGAAGCTGCTGATGGTGACGGCCGCCGAACGCGGCGGCTTGATGCGGCGGGTGTCGGTGATGCGCAGCGCGGCATGCCCGGGGGCGCCGCGCACATGGCGTTCAATGGCCTGGCAGGCAGTGCAGAGTGTCATCCGTGGTGTTCCGTTCGATGGGCCACTGTAGCATGCATGCCGCCTGCGGGACGGCAAGACCCTCAACCCGCACTTTGTCCGCGATTCTGGACGGATTCGGCGAAGTTCGTTGACATGGCAGGGGGTGACCTGTATAAGGGTGGATGCAGGATCAATCAAGCAGCAATCTCGAAGTCCAGGTGCTTGCCCACACGGCGCCACTTTTTCTCCAAGTTACTTCCTTGATCGTCATGCCTTGCCGACGCTTTTGTCGGCCGAGAAACAATTATTAAGGAATCCAACATGGAAACCGGTACCGTCAAGTGGTTCAACGATTCGAAGGGTTTTGGCTTCATTACCCCGGATGCAGGCGGCAACGACCTGTTCGCACACTTCTCCGAAATTCAGGGCAACGGCTTCAAGTCGCTGGCTGAAGGCCAGAAGGTGCGTTATGTGGCCGGCGTCGGCCAGAAGGGCCCGGCCGCAACCAAGATCGAGCCGATCTGAATTGCACCGACCCCATTAAGCTGAGCGCCCCAGCGCCAGTTTGATAAAAAAGAGCTCCGCCTTGGCGGAGCTTTTTTATTGTGGCCGGCATGATGACGGCCGCTGGCGAAATAAAGCCACTGCGCAGCGGGCAACAGGCGTAGAGTGGGGGCAACACCACGATTGCGCCGGAGGCTGCCATGGATATCTATCCCGCTGCGACATACAAGGGGTATGACCTCTACCCCCTGGTGTACAAGCACGCCATCACGCGCGTATGGCCGGAGCCGCGGCCCGATCGCTCGTTCGATGCGGCGGTGGTGATCTGCGTCGAAGGCGAGTCGCCCGAAGGCGCGCAGGCGCGCACGTTCCGCCTGGAAGCCACGCCGTGGGATAACGTCGGCGGCGCACGCCGTGGTGCGCTGCGCTATGCCGAGGCCATCATCAACGGCGCGGTGCCGGGGCTCTCGGTAGCATCGTCGGCCATGCCGGCGTCCTGAGCCAGGCCCGGCGCCGGTCCTGCATTTCTTCCCATCAACGCGGCACGATGCCGCATGGAGCCGTCGTGAGCGACAGCAGTCCCAGCCGCAGTCCCGGCAACAATGTTCCCGGCAGCACGCCCTTTGCCAGCTACAAGGGTTTTGACCTTTACCCCCTGGTTTACCGCCACCGGCCCGAGCAGGCCTGGCCCCGCACCAGGCCCGACACCAGTTTCCTGGCTTCCATCGTGATCTGCCGCGAAGGCTATCGCCCCGGCGAAGACCATGCGCGCGTGTTCCCCGTGGGCCAGTCGCGCTGGGAGAACATCGGCTCGGCGCGCCGCGGCGCGCTGCAGTTCGGCGAAGACATCATCAACGGGCTGGTCGCCGGCGAATCGGTGGCGTCGCTGTAGGTGTCGCTATAGGGCTTCGTTGCTTGCAGCGTGCCGGGCCCATCCGGCGCGTTGCGCAACCGGAGGCGCGCGGCGTTATCCGTCAGACTGCAAGGAGTCCGTTCATGGACATGCGTACGGGATCATCCGGTTTTCTGTGTACCTTGCCCGGCGAGGGCAAGGGCATCACCTATCACGTGGCCATCTGCTTTATCGATGCGGAGCGTCCCACCGGCGTGCTGTTCACCAGCTTCGTGGGCGTGGGGCGGCGTTCGTTCGGCGTGCTGACCGACCCTGCCGCATTGCGCGGCGAGCTTGCCGACAGTGGCGAGGCGCTGTGCCGCCTGGCCATCGGCCAGGTGGTGCGCGACCAGCTGCACGACAAGGCGCGCGAGGGCGACTACGTGCTGGACCTGGCCGCCGCCCCGTGGGACGGCGATTTGCGCACGGTCGGCGCCGGACTCAGGACGGTCCGGCCGCATGTGCGCGTGCTTGGCTGAGGTGCCGGCACGCCGGCGCTGTCAGCGGTAAAGCTCTGGCACTGGCGCGCACGCGCGCCGCGCCTTGCGCTCCAGGAATCAGATCCGGAACACCGGGTCGCCGTGGCGCTCCAGCAGCGCTTCGATCAGCGCCATGTCGGTGATTTCCGGGGTGCGGTCTTCGACCGCGCGCGACGGCCCGCAATAGGTCGCCGTCACGTGGCGCCTGACGGTCAGCACGCCCGCTGCCGGCGGCGCGACTTCCACGGCCTGCCACGGCGCGTGCCGGTAGCTTCCCGCTTGCCAGCCTTCCGGCGTCAGATGCAGGGCTTCCCATTCTTCGATGACGGACATGATCGGTTCTCCTTGATTGAGGGATAAGGGGTTAGGGGATGGCACGCGCGCGGCGGCGCATGCCATGGCGAAGGGCGCGTCAGGCTACGACTTGTGCCGGTAGTTGATGCGTCCCTTGGTCAGGTCGTAGGGCGACATCTCCAGCGTGACGCGATCGCCCGCGAGCACGCGGATGCGGTTCTTCTTCAGCCGCCCGGACGAATACGCCCAGACTTCGAAACCGTTTTCCAGGATCACGCGAAAGCGGTTGTCAGGCAGCACTTCCGATACCTTGCCGCCAAATTCGACCAGTTCTTCTTTTGCCAAGGAGGCTCCTTGCTGTAGCCGCGCGGCTTGCGCGCGTGCTGTGGTGGTGGCCAGCCGTTGACGGCGGACCGGGGGATAAGGCCTGCGGCTTACTGCTGGCGCAGCCGGGATGCGGCATGTTCGCCCGCGCGGCGGGCAGCCTGCCTGGCGCGCGCTTCGGAGCGGTGGGTGTCGTGGCGCATGGCCACGTTGGCGACGATGCGTTCGGCGCCATTGCGGTATTCCGCAATCATGTAGGTCGCGAACCAGAGGCCGGGTTCCTGCTGGATCGGGTAGACGGAAACGGTATAAGGGCTGTGATGGATAGGGTTGACTCGATTCAATGTGTTGCCTGTTCATGGGCGCGGCCGTGGCGGCGCGGGGCATCGGCATGCCGATGTCGCGGGGCGCGGTGGCGGCCGTCAGCCGTTGCGGTGTGCCAGGATCTGGCCCGCGCGATCGCACGGGCGTTGCATCTGGCGTGAAGGGGACCATGCCTGCGCAAGCCGATACGCCGGCGTACCAGAGTGCAGGAGTGCAGCGGTACGGGTGATCGTTGCGGAGCGGACCAGCCGCCGGTCGGAAAAGGGTGATGGGCCGTCCGGCCCGAAGACGCACAGGGTACCGATGGATCGGCCCGGGTTTGCGCCTGATATGCCGCTGCTGAAGTGCTTCCAGTGGACAGAGGACTGCGGCAGATGCGCAGCAGTCGGGCGTTGCCGGTCTGGTCTGCACATAGGATCCCGGATGATACCACTTCCGGGCCAAACCTGCCCGCGTGACCGGCGCTGCCCGTGGCGCCGGTCACGCGGGCTCAGGATTCCTCGATCTGCGCGAAGCGCTGCGACAGGAAATCGATCAGCTCGCGCACCGACGGCAGCAGCCCGCGCCGCGAGGGGAACACGACGTGAATGACGCCGCCCTTGACCGACCATTCCGGCAGCACCCTGACCAGGCGGCCATCGCGCAGCTCGTCGGTCATCATCATCACCGGCAGCTGCACGATGCCGGCGCCGGCCACCGCCGCGGTGCGCAGCATGATCATGTCGTCGGTGACCAGGCGCGGCTTGTGGTGCAGGTCGGCGCTGGCGCCGCCCGGTCCGTACAGCGACCACGTATGCGACGGCCGCGGTGGGCCCAGGTCCAGCGTGGGCAGTGCGTTCAGGTCGGCCGGCGCCTGCAGCGGTCCGTGGGCCGCAAGCAGCGCCGGGCTGGCCACGAAGCTCCAGGCGCGCTGGGACAGCACCCGCATTACCAGGTCGCTGTCCTCCAGCGGCGGCACGCGTACGCGCACGGCCAGGTCGATGCCCTCGGCCACCACGTCGACGCGCCGGTTGGTGGCCTCCAGGTGCACGATGACCTTGGGGTTGGCGGCCATGAAGTCGGCCACCATCTCGCCCACGCGCGCATGCAGCAGCGCCACCGGACAGGTCATGCGCACCAGGCCGCTGGGCTCGGCACGGCTTTGCTCGATCGCGCTCTCGGCGGCCTCGGCCTCGACCAGCATGGCCTTGCAGTGGGCGTAATAGGTCTGCCCCAGTTCCGTCACCGAGAAGCGCCGCGTCGAGCGCTGGATCAGGCGCACGCCCAGGCGCTCCTCCAGCAGGGCCACGCGCCGGCTCAGCTTGGACTTGGGGATGCCAAGCACGCGGCCGGCCGGGGCAAAGCCCTGGTGGTCGACCACCTGCGCGAAGTAATACAGGTCATTGAGGTCCGGATGCAAAGGCGGCTCCTGTCGTCCTGCCAGTAGGACGCTGAAGGCAGATTTTCCGGTCTACCGGGCACATTTGCCAAGTCCTATGCTTTCGCAACACGGTCGGTTCCGGATGGTCCGGTCCGCCGGTTTTGCCAACTGCATAGGAGAACGCCAAATGACCACACCCGCCAATTTCAACGGCAAGCGTCCGGCCATCGATCCCGCCGATACGGCAATGCTGCTGATCGACCACCAGAGTGGCCTATTCCAGACCGTGGGCGACATGCCGATGCCCGAACTGCGCCTGCGCGCCGCCGCGCTGGCCAAGATGGCGACGCTGTCCAAGCTGCCCGTGATCACCACCGCATCGGTGCCGCAAGGTCCCAACGGCCCGCTGATCCCCGAGATCCACGAGAACGCCCCGCACGCCAAGTACGTCGCGCGCAAGGGCGAGATCAACGCCTGGGACAACCCCGACTTTGTCGACGCCGTGCGTGAAACCGGCAAGAAGACCCTGATCATCGCCGGCACCATCACCAGCGTTTGCATGGCGTTCCCGTCGATCAGCGCGGTGGCCGACGGCTACAAGGTGTTCGCGGTGGTCGACGCCTCGGGCACCTATTCCAAGATGGCGCAGGAGATCACGCTGGCGCGCATCGTCCAGGCCGGCGTGGTGCCGATGGACACCGCCGCGGTGGCGTCGGAACTGCAGCAGACCTGGAACCGCGCGGACGCGCAGCAATGGGCCGAGGTCTACACCAAGATCTTCCCGGCCTACCAGCTGCTGATCGAAAGCTATCTGAAGGCGCAGGAAGTGCAGAAGAACCACGAGGTGCTGGACTCGCAGCGTTGAGCGCCTTGGGGTGAGACCACCGTCATTCCCGCGAAAGCGGGAACCCAGCGACTTTGAGAAGCGCTTGCGCTTCAAAGCCACTGGGTCCCCGCCTACGCGGGAAAGACGTGTCGGTTAGCGATAGCAAGTCGGCGTGGCCAGCGTTCGGATCCCTCTCCCGCGCGCGGGAGACGGGAGAAAACAACCGGCACGCGGGAGGACTCATGGGGCAAGCAAGTTCCCTCAGGCCTCCCGCACAGCCACCCGCACCGGCGCCGCGACTTCCGCCTGCGCCGATGCCGACCTCCGGTGGTTGATCATCGACACTGCGCCCGCCGCGATCACCGCGGGTATCGCCATCGCCATGAAATTCTGCTGCAGCGGCAGCGACATTCCCACCAGCACCCCGATCACGATCGGCGCGAGGATGGCGCCGCTGCGGCCCACGCCTGAAGCCCAGCCGATGCCGGTGCCGCGCACCGCGATCGGATAGAACTGGCCCGCATAGGCGTAGGTGACGATCTGCGTGCCGATGGTGGACGCGCCTGCCAGGCCCACCACGACGAACAGCGCGGCGGTCGGCATCGGATAGCCCAGCAGCGTGATCGACACCGCCGCCAGCGCATACATGCCGACCAGCACGTGCTTGATCGGCAACCGGTCGGCCAGCCATCCGCCGCCGATGGCGCCCAGCATTGCGCCGAAGTTCAGCACCAGCACGAAGGTCAGCGCCGAGCCCAGGCTGTAGCCCGCGCCCGCCATCAGTTTGGCCAGCCACGAACTGAGCGCATACACCATGAACAGGCACATGAAGAACGCGACCCAGAACATCGCCGTGCTGACGCCGCGGCCGTCCTGGAACAGGCGCCGGATCGGCGCGCTGCCGGCCTTGTCGTCGGCGGCCAGCGCAAACACGTCGCCGGCCTGCGCGCGATGCGAAGGCACCAGGCGCGATACCACCGATTGCAGCGCATCGGTCTGGCCGGTGCGGATCAGGTAGGGCATCGACTCCGGCAGCGCGCGCAGCACCAGCGGAATCAGCACCACCGGCACGCCGGCGGCCAGGAACACCGACTGCCAGCCGTAGCTTTCGATCAGCCCCTTGCCCAGCAGCGCGGCCAGCATGCCGCCGACCGAGTAGCCGCTGAACATCAGCGTCACCAGCGTGCCGCGCAGCTTGCGCGGCGAGTACTCGGTCATCTGCGCCACCACGATGGGCATCACGCCGCCGATGCCCAGCCCCGCGAGGAAACGCGTGACGCTGAAGCTGACGGGGTCGCTGGTCAGGCCCGCCGCCGCGGTGAACACGCTGAACAGCGCGATGCAGATGGCGATGGCGCGCCGGCGCCCGATGCGGTCGGCCACGGTGCCGAGAAAGATCGCGCCGAACATCATGCCGAACAGCGCCGAGCTGACCATGAAGCCGGCGCTGGTGGCGGTCACGCCCATCTCCTTCATGATCGACGGCAGCGCGATGCCGGCCACGGCGAGGTCGTAGCCGTCGAAGATGATGATCAGCGCGCACCAGAACAGGATGAGCGCGTGGAAGCGGTTGAAGCGGGCCGTGTCGGCCAGCTGGTGGACATCGATCTGACGCATGGTTTGTCTCCGGTATGGTGGTATGACGGGGCGGGCGGCGTTGCCGCTCACGCCACCGCGACGGCGCGCTCTGCGGCGGCCTGCAGTTCCCGTTCACGCAGCATGAAGCGCTGGATCTTGCCGGTGGCGGTCTTGGGCAGCGCGTCGACGAAGGCGATCGCGCGCGGGTATTTGTAGGCGGCCAGGCGTTCCTTGACGAAGGCCTTCAGTTCGTTTTCGCCCAGCTGCGCCCCCGCCTTCAGCACCACGAAGGCCTTGGTCTTGACCAGCCCGTCGTGGTCGGGCACGCCGATCACCGCGGCTTCCAGCACCGCGGGGTGCTGCACCAGCGTGGCCTCGACTTCAAACGGCGAGACATAGATGCCGCTGACCTTGAGCATGTCGTCGCTGCGGCCGGCGTAGCTGTAGGTGCCGTCAGGGTTGCGCACGTACTTGTCGCCGCTCTTGGTCCAGCCGCCGCGGAAGGTCTCGCGCGACTTCTCGCGGTTGGCCCAGTACATCATCGCCGCGCTGGGGCCCTGGATATACAGGTCGCCGATCTCGCCGTCGGGCACCGGGCGCCCGTCTTCGTCGCGCAGCTCGATGGTGTAGCCCGGCACCGGCCAGCCGGTGGTGCCGTAGCGCACCTGGCCGGGACGGTTGGACAGGAAGATATGCAGCATCTCGGTGGAGCCGATGCCGTCGATGATCTCGCAGCCGAAATGCGCGGTGAAGCGCTGGCCGATATCGGCGGGCAGCGCTTCGCCGGCCGACGAGCACAGCCGCAGCGCGACGTCGGCGCGCTGCGGCAGCGCCGGCGAGGCGAGCAGGCCGGCGTATCCGGTCGGGGCGCCGAAGAACACCGTTGGCCGGTGCTGCAGCCAGCGGCGGAAGGTGGCCTCGGGCGTGGGGCGCTCGGCCATCAGCACCACCGTCGCGCCCACGCTGAGCGGAAAGCTCAGGCCGTTGCCAAGACCGTAGGCGAAATACAGCTTGGCCGCGGAGAAGCATACGTCCTGCTCGCGCAGCCCGAGCACCGGGCCGGCATAGAGCGCCGCGGTCCAGTACGGGTTGCCGTGGCTGTGCACCACGCCCTTGGGCTGGCCGGTCGAGCCCGACGAGTAGAGCCAGAAGCCGGGATCGTCGCAACCGGTGGCGGCAGGCGCCTGCAGCGGCGGCTGCGCGGCCAGCGCCGCGTCAAGCGCAGCCATGCCATCGGGCAGCGGCGCCTGCGCACGCGACACCAGCACCTGCCGCACCTCATGCCCGGGCCGCGCCAGCGCGTCCTGCAGCACCGGCAGCAGCGCCGCCGACACCAGCACCGCCTGCGCGCGGCTGTGCTGCAGCATGTAGGCGTAGTCGTCGGCGGTCAGCAGGGTATTGACGGCAACCGGGACGATGCCGGCATACATCGCACCGAGGAAGCACACCGGCCAGTCGGTGCAGTCGTGCATCAGCAGCAGCACGCGCTCTTCGCGGCGGATGCCGGCGCCGAGCAGCGCCGCGGCCAGGCGCCGCACGCGCTGGTCGAGTTCGCCATAGGCGAGCTGGCCGTCGTCGTCGAGATAAGCCACCTTGCCGGGGCGTGCTGCGTTGCAGGCGAGCAGGTGCGCGGCAAAGTTGAAGGTCGGGCCGGGTGGCCGGACCGGGGGCGCTGCGGGCGTGGCGTTCATGGGTTGTCTCCCCGTTGCTGGTGTACGGTGTGCCGCGCCGCCATGCGAATGTGGCGGCGCGGGAAAGCGATGGACCGGATCGCTCAGGCGAAGCTGCCGAGCACCGCGGTGCTGGCCTGGATGGCGCTGCGGCGGTGATAGAAGTGCAGCGCGCGCAGGCCGCCCAGCTCTTCGCCGCCGCCGGCGCGGCCGGGGCCGCCGTGCAGCGATTGCGGCATGACGTTGCCGTGGCCGGTATGCAGCTGCGCCACGTCCGGCGAAACCACATGCACGCGGCCATGGCTGCCTGCCAGCTCCAGCGCCGCGGCGCCAAGCGCCGCCGCGTCGCTACCATAGAGCGAAGCCACCAGCGACCCCTGGCCGCGGCGCACCAGTTCGAGGGCGTGGGCGGTATCCCGATAAGGCAGCAGCGTCGCGACCGGGCCGAAGACTTCGGTGTCGTGCACCGGCGCGGCCGAGTCGGCATCGGCTGCGCCCAGCAGCGTCGGGCCGATGCAGCAGGCCACCGCCGGATCGGCATCGACCAGCGGCCGGCGCGTACCGTCATGCAGCACCTGCGTGTGACGGCGCAGTTCGGCAAGTCCTGCCTGCACGGCGTCGAACTGCGCGCGGCTGACCAGTGCGCCCATGCGCACTGTGTCGTTGCGCGGGTTGCCCACGGTCACTTTCGACAGCCGCGCACCGATCGCCTCGGCGGCCTGGGCGTACAAGGCCTCGGGCACGAATACGCGCCGGATCGCGGTACATTTCTGCCCGGACTTGACCGTCATCTCGCGCACGACTTCCTTCACCAGCAGGTCGAAGGCGGCGGTATCGGGGCCATGCTGCGGCAGCAGCACCGCGGAGTTGATGCTGTCCGCTTCGATGTTCACGCGCACCGAGCGCTGCGCGATGGCGGCATGCGAGCGGATCACCGCCGCCGTAGCGGCCGAGCCGGTGAACGACACCACGTCAAAGGGTTGCAACGGGTCGAGCAGCCCGGCCGGGCTGCCGCAGACCACCGACAACGCGCCCGCCGGCAGCACGCCGGCCTCGACCACGTCGCGCACCATGCGCTGGGTCAGCCAGGCGGTGGCGGTAGCGGGTTTGACGATCACCGGCACACCCGCCAGCAGCGCCGGCGCTGCCTTTTCCCAAAGTCCCCAGCCCGGGAAGTTGAAGGCATTGATGAACAGCGCCACGCCGCGCGTGGGCACCAGCACGTGCTGCGACTGGAACAGCGGGTCCTTGCCCAGCCGGGCCGCTTCGCCGTCAGGCAGGTAGTGCCGGTCGCCCAGCGCATCGCCCAGCTTTGCATAAGTGCCCAGCGTGAAGATGCCGCCGTCGATGTCGACCGCGGAATCGTTGCGCACGGTGCCGCTGTTGGCGGTGGCGATGTCGTAGTAGGCGTCGCGATTGGCCTGCAGCACCTTGACGATGTCAGCCAGCAACGCGGCACGCTGGCGATAGGTCAGCGCGCGCAGGGCAGCGCCGCCCTGTTCGCGGGCAAAGGCGAAGCCGGCAGCGAGGTCCAGCCCGGTGGCGTCCACGCGCGCCAGTTCATCGCCCAGCACCGGATCGAACAAGGGCGTGCCGGCACCGCTGCCGGCCTGCCACTTGCCGCCGAGGTAGTTGGATAGCAATTCAGTCATGGGGGACCTCGGCGCTTGAAGTCGATGCGGCCTTGGGGCAGGGGGCAGGGCACCGGCGCGTGGCCGTTGCTGGCGGCGCGAGCTGGCCGTGGAATTCAGTGGGGGACATGTGAAGGGGGCTCCGTCTGATTCGCCAGCGATCCCGCTGGCGCCATGCATTATTGTGCATGGATGAAAAATAGAGCCGCGGCGAAACCGTGTCAAGCACTATATTGCATGGATTCGCGCCGCCGTCTCCAGATCTGCATCGCAGTTACGGCCACCAGTGGCTTGGGTGCCGGGCCGTGCGCCCGCTTATCGCCGAGTGCGCGCACCGGGAGAAGTGATCGGCACCCCCTGAGTGTCTGCGCAATAGTGCTTGCGTAAATCTAAAGCTATGAACTATAGTGCGTGAACCGAGATGCCTTGTTAGTGCACTATAGTTCAGTTTCGCAAAGGAGACACCGCCGTGACCACCGCCCCCCGCGTCGACTACCAGACCGATCCCTCCCAATACAAGCACCTGAAGCTGGCATTCGACGGCGCCGTCGCCACGCTGGCGGTGGATATCGACGAGAACGCCGGCCTGCGTCCCGGCTACAAGCTCAAGCTCAACAGCTACGACCTCGGTGTCGACATCGAACTGAACGACGCGCTCAACCGCGTCCGCTTCGAGCACCCGGAAGTGCGCACCGTCGTCATCACCAGCGGCAAGGACAAGGTGTTCTGCTCCGGCGCCAACATCTTCATGCTCGGCGTCAGCAGCCATGCGTGGAAGGTCAATTTCTGCAAGTTCACCAACGAGACCCGCAACGGCATGGAGGACTCGTCGCAATACAGCGGCCTGAAATTCCTCGCCGCGGTCAATGGCGCCTGCGCCGGCGGCGGCTATGAACTGGCACTGGCCTGCGACGAGATCCTGCTGGTCGACGACCGCTCGTCGGCCGTAAGCCTGCCGGAAGTGCCGCTGCTGGGCGTGCTGCCGGGCACCGGCGGCCTGACCCGCGTGACCGACAAGCGCCATGTGCGCCATGATCTCGCCGACATCTTCTGCACCACCACCGAAGGCGTGCGCGGCCAGCGCGCCAAGGACTGGCGCCTGGTCGACGATATCGCCAAGCCGGCGGTGTTCGCGCAGAAGGTGCGCGAGCGCGCGCTGGCGCTGGCCGCGCAGAGCGACCGCCCGGCCGATGCGCAAGGCGTGGCGCTCGCGCCGATCGACCGCACGATCGAAGCGGATGCGCTGCGCTACACGCATGTAACGGTCGAGATCGATCGCGCCGGCCGCACCGCCACCTTTACGGTCAAGGCGCCGACGGGCACGCAGCCGCACAACATCGATGAAATCGTGGAAGCGGGCGCTGCGTGGTACCCGCTGCAACTGGCGCGCGAACTGGAAGACGCGATCCTGTCGATGCGCACCAATGAACTGGACATCGGCACCTGGCTGATCAAGACCCACGGCGACGCCGCCGCGGTGCTGGCCGCCGACGCCACGCTGCTCGCGCACCAGGATCACTGGTTCGTGCGCGAGACCATCGGCCTGCTGCGCCGCACGCTGAGCCGGCTGGACGTGTCGTCGCGCAGCCTGTTCGCGCTGATCGAACCGGATTCGTGCTTTGCCGGCACCTTCCTGGAGCTGGCGCTGGCGTGCGACCGCAGCTATCACCTGGCGCTGCCCGACGACGAGGCGCGCGCGCCGAAGATCACCGTGGCCGACGTCAACTTCGGCCTGTACCCGATGGCTACCGGCCAGAGCCGGCTGGGCCGCCGCTTCTATGACGAACAGCCCGCGCTGGACGCGGTGCGGGCCAAGGCCGGCCAGCCGCTCGATGCCGATGCCGCCCACGCACTGGGCCTGGTCACAGCCAACCCGGACGATATCGACTGGACCGACGAAGTGCGCATCGCGCTGGAAGAGCGCGTGGCGATGTCGCCCGATGCGTTGACCGGCATGGAAGCCAACCTGCGCTTCAACGGCCAGGAAAACATGTTCACCCGCATCTTCGGCCGCCTGACCGCGTGGCAGAACTGGATCTTCCAGCGCCCCAACGCGGTCGGCGACAAAGGCGCGCTGAAGGTCTACGGCAAGGGCGACAAGGCCGCGTTCGACTGGAACCGGGTCTGAGTATCCACCGTCGTCCCCGCTCTCGCGGGGGCGACGAGATTAGCCATCGCACGAGATTAACGAATACTCCCCCAGGAGACCACCATGTCCGGCATCAACTACAGCGACAAGATCCCCAACAACGTCAACCTCAGCGAAGACCGCACCCTGCAGCGCGCGCTCGAGCAGTGGCAGCCCAATTACCTGAACTGGTGGAACGACATGGGCCCGGAAGGCTCGCACCAGCATGACATCTACCTGCGCACCGCGATCAGCGTCGACCCGCAGGGCTGGGCCCACTTCGGCCACGTCAAGATGCCGGACTACCGCTGGGGCATCTTCCTGAACCCCGCCGAGGCCAACCGCAAGATCCATTTCGGCGACCACAAGGGCGAGGATGCGTGGCAGGACGTGCCCGGCGAGTACCGCGCCAACCTGCGCCGCATCATCGTGACGCAGGGCGATACCGAGCCAGCGTCGGTCGAGCAGCAGCGCCACCTGGGCCTGACCGCACCCAGCATGTACGACCTGCGCAACCTGTTCCAGGTGAACGTGGAAGAGGGCCGCCACCTGTGGGCCATGGTCTACCTGCTGCACAAGTACTTCGGCCGCGACGGGCGCGAAGAGGGCGAGGCGCTGCTGGAACGCCGCAGCGGCCAGCAGGACAACCCGCGCATCCTGCAGGCGTTCAACGAACAGACGCCCGACTGGCTGTCGTTCTTCATGTTCACCTACTTCACCGACCGCGACGGCAAGTTCCAGCTGTGCGCGCTGGCCGAAAGCGCGTTCGACCCGCTGGCGCGTACGACCAAGTTCATGCTGACGGAGGAAGCGCACCATATGTTCGTCGGCGAATCCGGCGTGTCGCGCGTGATCCAGCGCACCTGCCAGGTGATGAACGAACTGAAGACCGACGATCCGGCCAGACTGCGCGCCGCCGGCGTGATCGACCTGCCGACGCTGCAGCGCTACCTGAATTTCCACTACAGCGTAACCATCGACCTGTTCGGCGCGGATGAATCAAGCAACGCCGCCACCTTCTACAGCACCGGCCTGAAGGGCCGCTACGAGGAAGGCAAGCGCATGGACGACCACGTGCTCAAGGGCCAGACCTACCGCGTGCTGCAGACGCAGAACGGCCAGCTGACTGAGAAGGAAGTGCCGATGCTCAACGCGCTGAACGAAGTGCTGCGCGACGACTACATCAAGGACAGCATGGCCGGCATCGAGCGCTGGAACAAGGTCATCGACAAGGCCGGCATCCCGTTCCGGCTGAAGGTGCCGCACAAGGCGTTCCACCGTAATATCGGCGCGCTGGCCGGCGTGAAAGTGTCGCCCGACGGCCGCGTGATCTCCGACGCCGAATGGCGCGACTTCCGCGACCAGTGGCTGCCCAGCGACGGCGACCGCGCCTTCGTCGCCAGCCTGATGGGCCGCGTGGTCGAACCCGGCAAGTTCGCCAACTGGATCGCGCCGCCGGTGATGGGTATCAACCGGCAGCCGGTGGATTTCGAGTATGTGCGGTTTAACTGAGGCGCTGGGCGTTACCCCGCTGCGGGTTTGCTCCCCTCTCCCGCGTTGCGGGAGAGGGGCCGGGGGTGAGGGCAGGGAGCTTCCACGAAGCGCCGGTGCTTAAACCACCCCTCACCCTGCCCTCTCCCCTGAGGGGAGAGGGGAACACCGCGGGCACGGACTATATGCCGTGGAAGCCCTCTGATTTTTTGGAGACCGCCATGGACATGGCAGAAATTCAAGTCATCAAGCAGCACCTGATCGATCCCGAGATCTGCATCCGCTGCAATACCTGCGAAGCCACCTGCCCGGTCGGTGCGATCACGCACGACTCGCGCAACTACGTGGTCGACGCCGACCAGTGCAACCTGTGCATGGCCTGCATTGCGCCGTGCCCGACCGGCTCGATCGACAACTGGCGCGCCATGCCGAAGCTGCGCGCCTACAGCATCGCAGAGCAGCTCACCTGGGACGCGCTGCCGGAAGAACTGACGCCCGCGCAACTGGCCGACCTGGCGCCCGGCGCCGGGATGCAGACCGCCGCGCCGGAGATGCCCGCCACGTCGCCGGTGGCCGGCGCCGATGACGACGCCTTCCACAGCGCCCGCTACGGCGCCACGGTGCCGCCGTGGTCCGCCGCGCATGCCTACACCAACCTGTATGGCGCGAAGTCCGCGCACAAGACCATCACCGCGACCGTGACCGGCAATGTGCGCGTGACCGAAGTCGGCCGCGAGTACGACACCCACCACATCGTGCTGGACTTCGGCGCGACGCCGTTCCCGGTGCTCGAAGGCCAGTCGATCGGCATCGTGCCGCCGGGCACCGATGCCGGCGGCCGCCCGCACCACGCCCGCCAGTATTCGGTCGCGAGCCCGCGCAACGGCGAGCGCCCCGGCTACAACAACCTGTCGCTGACGATCAAGCGCGTGCTGCAGGACCACGACGGCAACCCGGTGCGCGGCGTCGCCTCCAACTACATGTGCGACCTGAAGGTCGGCGACCGGGTGGAAGTGATCGGCCCGTTTGGCGCCAGCTTCCTGATGCCGAATCATCCGCGCTCGAACATCGTGATGATCTGCACCGGCACGGGCAGCGCACCGATGCGCGCCATGACCGAATGGCGCCGGCGGCTGCGCCAGGCGGGCAAGTTCGACGGCGGCAAGCTGATGCTGTTCTTCGGCGCGCGCACGCGCGAGGAGCTGCCGTATTTCGGCCCGCTGCAGAACCTGCCCAGGGACTTCATCGACATCAACCTGGCGTTCTCGCGCACGCCGGGACAGCCCAGGCGCTACGTGCAGGACCTGATGCGCGAGCGCGCGGCTGACCTGGCGGCGTTGCTGTCTTCACCGGATACGTACTTCTATGTCTGCGGGCTCAAGAGCATGGAAGAGGGCGTGGTGCTGGCGCTGCGCGACGTGGCGCAGCAGGCGGGGCTGAACTGGGAGGCGCTGGCCGAGGGGATGAAGCGGGAGGGGAGGTTGCATCTGGAGACGTATTGAACGTGCTGCGTCCCGCAGCGCCCTGCCGGTTTGCTCCCCTCTCCCGCTTGCGGGAGAGTAGCCCGCACGCTTGCCATGCCGACTTGCTCCCGGTCACCGACACGTCGTCCCCGCGTAGGCGGGGACCCAGTGTCTTTGAAGCGCAAGCGCTTCTCAAAGTCGCTGGGTTCCCGCTTTCGCGGGAATGACGGTGGTCTTTGATTCTTTGGTGGCACTAAAAAATCAATGGCTTAGCGAAGGTTCCTGGGTAGGGAGTACACAATCGCATGCGCAATGTCCCCGATGCTGTGCCTCACTCCGTATCCACCTGCGCCCTGTGGCGCGCCGCCATCTTCTCCTGCTGCGCCGGCGGCACGTTGTCGTAGTGGCTGAACTGGATGGTGTAGCTGCCATGCCCGCCGGTGATGCTGTTCAGCCGTGACTGGTAGTCGTTGAGCTCCGACAGCGGAACCTGCCCGGCGACGATCACCGCGTTGCCGGCCGCGGTGCGCGTGCCATGGACCTGGCCGCGCTTGGTCGACAGGTCGCCGATGATGTCGCCCATGGCGCTGCCTGGCACCGTGACCTCGATATCGACGATCGGCTCCAGCACGCTCGGCCGGGCCTTGAGCACCGCGTCGATAAAGGCCTTGCGCCCCGCGGTCGCGAACGCGACTTCCTTGGAGTCGACCGGGTGGCTCTTGCCGTCGTACACGGTCACGCGCACGTCCTGCATCGGAAAGCCCGCCAGCGGTCCGCTGTCCAGCGCCTGGCGGATGCCTTTCTCGACCGCGGGAATGAATTGCCCTGGAATCGCGCCGCCCTTGACCGCATCGACAAAATCGAAGCCCGCGCCGCGCGCCAGCGGCTCGACGCGCAGCATCACCTCGCCGAACTGCCCCGCGCCGCCGGTCTGCTTCTTGTGGCGGTGATGGCCCTCCGCCTTCGCGCCGATGGTTTCGCGGTAGGCGATCTTGGGCGGGCGGGTCGCCACTTCCAGCTTGTACTGCTCGGTCAGCCGCTCCAGCGCGCAGCGCAGGTGGAAATCGCCCAGGCCGAACACCACGGTCTCGTTGGTGCCGGCCGGATGCTCGACACGCAGGCAGGGGTCTTCCGCGCTGAGCTTGTGCAGCACCTCGGCCAGGCGCTGCTCGTTGCCGCGCCGCGCCGGTTCGATCGCCAGCCCGTAGATGGGCGTGGGGAATTCCAGCGGGGTCAGGTGGATGTCGCCGTCCTCGGTGGCGTCGTGCAGCACCGCGTCGAAGCCCAGTTCATCGACCTTGGCCACCGCGCAGATATCGCCCGGGCCGGCTCGCGGCACTTCCTGGGTTTCCTTGCCCTGCAGCCGCAGCAGGTGCGCCACCTTGAACGGCTGGCGCCCTTCGCCGATATAGAGCTGGCTGTCGCGCGTGATGGTGCCCTGGTGGATGCGGAATATCGCCAGCTTGCCGACATAGGGGTCGATCACCACTTTGAACACATGCGCAAGCACATGCTTGTCGGGCACCGGCTCGGCGCGCACCGCCCGGCGTTGCTCCGTGCCCTCGGCGTCCGCGCCGGTGGCGCGGTAGAACAGCGGCGGGTTGCCTTCGGTGGGATTGGGCAGCAGCCGCACGAACACGTCCAGCAGGGCTTCGATGCCGACGCCGGTGGCCGCCGAGGTAAAGCAGATCGGCACCAGGTGGCCTTCGCGCAGCGCGCGCTCGAACGGGGCGTGCAGTTGCTCGGGGGTGATGGCCTCGCCTTGCTCCAGGTACAGCTCCATCAGCTCCGGGTCGATCTCGATCACCTGGTCGATCAGCGCATCATGCGCGGACGCCACCGATAAAAAATCCGACTCGCCGGCCGGATTGAAGAAGCAGTCGACCACCTTGCCGCCGTGGTCGGCCGGCAGGTTGATGGGCAGGCATTCCTTGCCGAAGGCCTCCTGGATCTCCGCCAGCAATGCGGGCAGGTCGACCTTGTCGCCGTCGATGCCGTTGATGATGATCATCCGGCACAGCTGGCGCGCCTGCGCCCACGCCATGGCGCGGCGCGTGGTCATCTCGATGCCGGTCTGCGCATTGATGACGATGGCCGCGGTCTCCACCGCGGCCAGTGCGCTGATGGCGTGCCCGGAAAAATCCGGGTAGCCGGGGGTGTCGATCAGGTAGATGCGGGTGTCGCGGTAGTGCAGGTGGGCAACCGCGGCGCTGAGCGAGCGCTTGTACTTGCGCTCGAGCGGATCGTTGTCGCACACGGTGGACCCGCGCTCGATGCTGCCGGGCGTGTGCACCGCACCGCCCTTATGCAACAGTGCCTCGGCGAGCGAGGTCTTGCCGCTTCCTGCGTGCCCGAGCAGGGCGACAGTGCGGATGGCATCGGGACTCTCGTGCATGGTGGCTCTCGGTTCGTCCGGCAATGACTCTCAGGGCATTATTGGCGAAATTCGGCGGAAGCGACATAGACGCGTGCCCGCCACGGTGCCATGCCAGACTCGACGGCAGCGACAAGTGGTGCAGCGGGCGCTCGGCCCCGGCCATCGCCAGTGCCGGGACGGCGCTTGGCCCGGCCGCCGCGGCGCTGATGCGCTGCAGCACGGCTGGCGCGACGCAGGTTTCGCGCGTTTGTAATTCAGGCGTTGTTTTGCCGTGTAATCCCGAACGTCACGCCGCTGCCGGGTGCGGGTCCTGCGCAGAACCGCCGCAGCGCGCGAACGCCACGGCACCCGGCGCGTCGGCATGAATGTTGCGGCGTATCCCGCAGCGATGAGCAGGTCGCGCGGGGTCGACCTTCCCACTCGCCACGCGGCGTCGGTCGGCGTCCGACCTCAGCAGCGCTGAATCATTTGAACAAGGAGAGCTGTCATGAATATCGTCTGGCTGGTTGGGGCCGTGGTCATCATTCTCGCGGTGCTGAGCTTCTTCGGCTTGCGCTAGGCCCACATCGCGCGGCGTGCCGGCGCGGGGCCAGCGGCCCGGCAGCCCGCAGCACGCGCAGATCCGCTGGCACCTGACGGTGCCCTTGCTGCAATGCGGCGTGGCAGCGCCACGCCGCTTCCCTGTTTTCTTCTCTCTCTACTTTCCCCGGGCAATTTCATCTGATCCGACGACGAGCTTTGGCGCCGGTCCTGGCAACAATGTCCGGCCAAGACAGCGACAAACCATCCGAGGAGACAGACATGAGCAAGCATCCGTTCGACCTGAGCGGCAAGGTGGCACTGGTGACCGGCGGCAATGGCGGCATCGGCCTGGGCATTGCCGAAGGGCTGGCCGCGGCCGGTGCCGATATCGCAATCTGGGGCACCAATGCGGACAAGAACGCCGCTGCCGCAGACCGGCTGGGCCGGCATGGGGGCAGGGTGCATACCGAGCTGTGCGACGTCGGCGACGAGCAGGCGGTCGACGCCGCGATGGCGCGCACGGTGGCGGCGCTGGGCCGCATCGACGGCTGCTTTGCCAACGCGGGCGTCGGCAGCGGCAACAAGGGACCGTTCGACCAGATGGCCACCGAGACCTGGCGCCGGACCCTGCGCGTCAACCTGGACGGGGCCTTCTTCACGCTGCGCGCGGCGGTGCGGCAGATGCTGGTGCAGGGCGAGGGCGGCGTGCTGTGCAGCACGGCCTCGGTCGCCGCGATCGAAGGCGCGCCGCGCGCCGAACACTACGCCGCCACCAAGGGCGGCGTGATCTCGATGATGCGTGGGCTTGCGGTGGAGTACGCGCGCAAGGGCATCCGCGCCCATTCGATCCTGCCGGGCTGGATCAAGACCGAGATGACCAGCGCGGCGCAGGGCAACGATGCGTTCCAGGAGATGGTGCACAAGCGCGTGCCGATGCGCCGCTGGGGCGAGGGCAGCGACTTCGCCGGCATCGCGGTCTACCTGATGAGCCCGGCCTCGGCCTACCACACCGGCGATACCTTCGTCATCGACGGCGGCTACACGCTGTTCTGACCGCTGTTCTGACGCCTGGGCCCCACCGGCCAGACCCTGCCGCCGCCGACCACATAGGCGCGCTCGTCGGCCTGCGGCCGCACCGTGGCATGGCCGGTAAAGGCGCCGAACGCGGGCAGGATGGCGCCGCGCGGCCCGAACAGGAAGCAGGGCAGGCGCAGGCTGTCGGCGCCGCTGCCGCGCAGCCGGCAGGCCGGGTGCAGGTGACCGGCGAGCACATAGCCGAGCGGTGAAGTGCCGGGCATATGGCACAGCGCGAACGGCCCCGCCACCGCCGGCTCGGACACCACGGCAATCTCGAGCGACGCGGGCGGGTCGCCCGCGCGCGCGTCGTGGTTGCCGCGCACCAGCGTGCAGCGCAAGTGCGCCGGCAATTCTTGACGCCAGTCGTACAGCGCCTGCATTACCGACGGCGTGCGCGACGCGCGCGCGTGCAGGAAGTCGCCCAGGAACACCAGTTCGTCGACCGGCAGTTGCCGCACCAGGCGGGTCAGCACTGCGAGGTTGTCGCCGGTAGTGCCGTGCGGCACCGGCTGACCCAGCGCGCGGAACGCCGCGGCCTTGCCGAAATGGACGTCGGCCACCATCAGCATGCTGGCCGCCGGCCACCACAGCGCATGTTCAGGCAGCAGCCACAGCGTTTCGCCGACGGCCGAGACGGCAAGCGCGCCGCCCTGCTGCAAGGTGCGGGCGTCGGGATTCATAGCAGCGGCAACGGCTTCGACGGCTTGCGCGGGCGCCGCGGCCGGCGCGCGGTACGGGCGGACGGGCCGGCGTGGTCGGCCATGCCGAAGCGCGCGGCTTCGGCCACGGCGTCGGCCATCACCCCGGCCGGCATGCCGGCGGCTTCGCCGGGCTCGGGCCCGGCCGCCAGTTCCAGGTCGGCCAGCATCCGGGCGATGCGATCGGCGAGCTTTTCGGTGCTGAGCTTTTCGCGCAGGAACTCCACCACCAGCGGGAACGACAGCGGCGTGGGCCGCTTCAGCGCGTGCAGGTCCAGCTTCAGTGCGGACAGCCGCTCCAGCGTCGCGGCCAGCCGGTGCGCGTCCAGCTCCTGCATCAGTACTTCGCGTTCGGCCTGGCCCAGCAGCAGGTTGCCGGGGTCATGCTTGCGGAACACCTCGTAGAACAGGCTGGACGATGCCTGCAGCTGGCGCGCGCTCTTGGGCGCACCAGGGTAGCCCTGGAAGATCAGCCCGGCGATGCGGGCAATCTCGCGAAAGCGCCGCAACGACAGCTCGCCCGCGTTCAGGCTGCCCAGCACATCGGCGGCCAGATCGCGCCGGCGTTCGTCGGCCAGCACCTGCGGCAGCCAGCGGGCCCAGTCCACCGGCGCGGACGCCAGCAGTTCCAGCCCGTAGTCATTGACCGCCACCGAGAACGTGGCCGGCACCTGTTGCCCCAGCCGCCAGGCCAGCAGGCTGCCCAGGCCAAGATGGACCGAGCGCCCGGCGAACGGGTAGAGGAACAGGTGCCAGCCCTCGCGCGAATGCAGCGATTCGGCCAGCAGGGTGTGGCGCGAGGGCAGCGCGGACCACTGCGCCTGCAGGTCGACCAGCGGCTGGATCAGCGGCAGCTCGGGCGTGTCGCGCGGATCGAGCCGGCCCGCCGCGGCGGCGGCGAGGGTGTCGATCACCGCCTCGGCCAGCTCGGTCGACATCGGCATCTTGCCGCCGTTCCAGCGCGGCACCACCGGGCGCCTGCCGGTGGCGCGGCGCACGAAGGCGGTCATCTCCTGCACCCGCACCAGCTCCAGCAGCCGGCCGCCGAACAGGAAGCAGTCGCCGGGCGCCAGCCGCGCGATAAAGCCTTCTTCCACCGAGCCCAGCGAGGCGCCGCCGGTGCCCGCGCGGCTCCAGTAGCGCACCTGCATGGTGGCATCGCTGACGATGGTGCCCACGCTCATGCGATGGCGCCGCGCCAGTCCCGCGTCCGGCACGCGCCAGACGCCTTCCTCGTCGGGCACCGCACGGCGGAAATCCGGGTACGCCGACAGCGTGGCGCCGCCCTGGCGCACGAAATCCAGGCACCACTGCCATTCGTCGCCGGTCAGCCCGCGGTAGGCCCAGGCGGAGCGCACCTCGGCCAGCAGCGCTTCCGGCCGGAAGCCGCCGCCCAGCGCCACCGTGACCAGGTGCTGCACCAGCACGTCGAGGGGTTTGTCGGGCGACTCGCGCGCCTCGATCCGCCCGGCCCGCACCGCGTGCCGCGCCGCCACGGCCTCGACCAGTTCCAGGCTGTGCGTCGGCACCACCGTCACGCGCGAGGCGCGGCCCGGCGCATGGCCCGAGCGCCCGGCGCGCTGCAGCAGCCGCGCCACGCCCTTGGGCGAGCCCACCTGCAGCACACGCTCCACCGGCAGGAAGTCGACGCCAAGGTCCAGGCTGGAGGTGCAGACCACCGCGCGCAGCGCGCCGTTCTTCAGGTTCAGCTCGACCCATTCGCGCACCGCGCGGTCGAGCGAGCCGTGGTGCAGCGCGATCTCGCCGGCCCACTCAGGCCGCGCGTCGAGCAGCGCCTGGTACCACAGCTCGGCCTGCGAGCGCGTGTTGAGGAACACCAGCGTGGTGCCGCCGTGCGCCAGCTCTTCGACCACATGCGGCAGCATCGACAGCCCCAGGTGGCCGGCAAACGGGAAGCGGCTGGCGTTGTCGGGCAGCAGGGTGTCGATCACCAGCTGCTTCGGGGTATGGCCGTGCACCAGCACGCGCCGCTCGCCGGGAATGCCGCTCAGCAGCACGTCGGCGGCGTGCGGCAGGTTGCCTAGCGTGGCGGACAGCCCCCACACCATCAGCGCGGGCTGCCATTGCCGCAGCCGCGCCAGCGCCAGCTGCACCTGCACGCCGCGCTTGTTGCCGAGCAGCTCGTGCCATTCGTCGACCACCACCATGCGCACGCGCCGCAGGGTATCGTGCGCGTCGGCACGCGTCAGCATCAGCGTCAGGCTTTCGGGGGTGGTCACCAGTGCGGTGGGGAAGCGCCGCTGCTGCGCCGCGCGCTCGGCGCTGCCGGTGTCGCCGGTGCGCAGCGCGACGGTCCAGTCGAGATCGAGCTCGGCCAGCGGCGCCTGCAGCGCGCGCGTGGTGTCGGCCGCCAGCGCGCGCATCGGCGTCAGCCACAGCACGGTCAGCGGCGGCGCGGGCTTGTCGTGCGACGGGGCCGCGCGCGGCGTGGCAAACGCCATCAGCGCACCGAGCCACGCCGCGTAGGTCTTGCCGGTGCCGGTGGTGGCATGCAGCAGCCCGCTCTGGCCGCGCGCGACCGCGGTCCAGACTTCGCGCTGGAAGGCGAAGGGTTGCCAGCCGCGCGCGTCGAACAGCGCCTGCATGCCCTGGGCAACGGTCAGCGGCTGCGTGGCGGGCGGGGCCGGATCGATCGCAGCCGTCGCCGTCTGGCGTGCGGCGCGGGGCGGATTCATGCCGCATCCTCGCGCGGCGCGCCGGCCGCCGGCAGCATGGCTTCGAGCGTGGCCAGCGTGTCGGCCTCTTCGATCGGCTTGTCGGTGCGCCAGCGCAGCATGCGCGGAAAGCGCACCGCGATGCCGCTCTTGTGGCGGCCGCTGCGGGCAATGCCTTCGAAGCCCAGCTCGAATACCTGGGTCGGTTCCACGCTGCGCACCGGGCCGAACTTCTCCACCGTGGTGCGGCGGATGATGGCGTCGACGGCGCGCATCTCGGCATCGGTCAGTCCGGAATAGGCCTTGGCGAACGGCACCAGCGCGCGGCCAGGCGTGCCCGGCGGGCCGTTCCAGACCGCGAAGGTGAAATCGGTATAGAGGCTGGCGCGGCGGCCGTGGCCGCGCTGCGCGTAGACCAGCACGGCATCGACCGAGTACGGGTCGATCTTCCACTTCCACCAGACCCCGACATCCTTGGTGCGGCCCGCGCCATAGGCCGCGCCGGCGGCCTTCAGCATGAAGCCCTCCACCCCCAGCTCGCGCGAGGCGTCGCGCAGGCGGGCATAGTGTTCCCAGTTGTCGGCCCCGACCAGCGGGCTCAGTTCCAGCGCGGGGTGGACGTATTCCGCCACCACCTGCTCCAGTTGAGTACGGCGCCCGGCTTGCGGGCGGGTACGCCAGTCCTCGCCCTGCCATTCGAGCAGGTCGTACGCCATCAGGATCGCCGGGGCATCACGCAGCAGCCTGGCGCCCAGCGTCTTGCGGCCGATGCGCTGCTGCAGCAGCGCGAACGGCTGCACGCGGCCCTGCTGCCAGATCACGATCTCGCCGTCGAGCACGGTGCCGTCCGGCAGTTGCGCGGCGGCTTCGACGATTTCGGGGAAGCGCTCGGTGATCAGTTCCTCGCCGCGCGACCACAGCCAGGTCTGGCCGCCGCGCCGCACCAGCTGGGCGCGGATGCCATCCCACTTCCACTCGACCAGCCACGCGCCGGGCGCGCCCAGCACGGTGTCGAACTGCTCGACCGGCGCCTGCAGCGGGTGCGCCAGGAAGAACGGATACGGCTGGCCGCCGGCGCGCAGCGCGTGGTCGCCTTCGTCCTCGGGCGCCAGCAGGGCCAGGAAGCGCGCCGCGTCGGGCCGCGCAGAGAGATCGGTGTAGCCGACCATGCGCTCGGCCACGCGCTTGGGGTCGATGCCGGCCACCTCGCCCAGCGCGCGTGTCACCAGCAGCCGCGACACGCCCACGCGGAAGGCGCCGGTGATCAGCTTGAACAGCACCAGCCGGCCGTGCGCGTCGAGCGGCCGCCACAACGCGTCGAGCCGCGGCATCAGCGCCTCCGGCGCCAGCCCGCGCAGCGGCAGCAGCCGTTGCTCGACCCATTCGGCCAGGCCGGCATGGTCGGCATCGCGCGGGTCCGGCAGCAGCAGCGCGATGGTTTCGGCGAGATCCCCGACCGCCTGGTAGCTCTCTTCGAACAGCCAGTCGGGCAGGTCGGCGGCCTGGCGCGCCAGGTCGCGCAACTGCGACACCGGCACGATCTGGCGCGGCTTGCCGCCGGCAAGGAAATACACGGCCCAGGCGGCATCCTCGGGCGGCGCGGCGCGCAGGTAGTCGACCAGCGCGGCCAGCCTGGCCTTGGTGGACGTGGTGCCGTCCAGCGCGGCGTAGAGTTCGGCAAAGGCCTTCATGGCGCGGCCTCTGCCGGGTTCGGTTCGGCGGACGCCGCGTTGTCCGGGCGCGCGGCTTCATCGTCGTCGCCGTACTCGGTATCGAAGGCCTGCGCCTGCCAGCCGCGTTCGTTCAGGTAGCGCACCATCACCGGCACGTTGCCGTGGGTCACGATGATGCGGCCGGCGCCGGTGGCGCCGATCGCCTGCAGCAGCCCCGGCCAGTCGGCATGGTCCGACAGCGCAAAGCCACGGTCCACGCCGCGCCGCCGGCGCGTGCCGCGCAGCTGCATCCAGCCGCTGGCGAAGGCGTCCGAGGCATCGCCGAATCGCCGCAGCCACGGCGAGCGCTGCGCCGACGGCGGCGCCACCACCAGCGCCTGGCGCAGCAGCGGGCTGCGCGCGGGCAGCTCGGACACCAGCGCCGTCGTCGGCAGTGCGACGCCCGCCCCGGCATAGGCGGCGTTGAGTTGCGTCAGCGCGCCATGCACGATCACCGGGCCCGGCATGCCGTCGGCGCCGGCATGGCGCAGCACGCCGTGCAGGATGCGCTGCGCCTTGCCGAAGGTATAGGCGTAGACCACGCTGGCGCGCCCGGCGCGGGCATTGGCCTGCCACCAGTCGAAGATCTCCGCCATCAGCGCGGCCTGCGGCGGCCAGCGGTAGATCGGCAGGCCGAAGGTGCTTTCGGTGATGAAGGTGTCGCACGGCACCGGCTCGAACGGGTCGCAGGTGCCGTCGGCTTCCAGCTTGTAGTCGCCGGAGGCCACCCAGACCTGGCCGCCGTGCTCGAGCCGCACCTGCGCGGAGCCCAGCACGTGCCCGGCCGGATGCAGGCTCAGCGTGACGCCGTGGTGGGTGATGCGCTCGCCGTAGCGCAGCGTATCGAGCCGGATGCCCGGCAGCCGCGCCAGCAGCACCCCGCGGCCGGGCGCGGCGCACAGGTAGTGCGCGTGGCCGAAGCGGGCGTGGTCGGAATGGGCATGGGTGATGACGGCGCGCTCGACCGGGCGCCAGGGATCGATGTAGAAATCGCCGGGCGGGCAATAGAGGCCTTCCGGCCGCGCGACGATGAGGTCGCCGGGGCGTGTGGCCGGGTGCGCAAGTTCGGGCGGTAGCTGCCGGGTCGAGTCCAAGCGTGCCTCCTGATGCACTGCGGCCGGCGCGCGGCCGCGATGCTCCCGCGGAGGGAGACCAGGGCATCATACTGCGCGGGATTGCGGGGCGTGGAGGCGGTGGGCGCTGGTTCGGGTGTCGGTGGGGGTCTGACAATATGCAGGGCGCAGAGGCTGTGCTTGGGCACGACGGTTTGTTCCCTTCTCCCGCGCGCGGGAGAGTAGCCCGCACGCTGGCCATGCCGGCTTGCTCACAGTAACCGACACGTCGTCCCCGCGTAGGCGGGGACCCAGTGTCTTTGAAGCGCAAGCGCTTCTCAAAGTCGCTGGGTTCCCGCTTTCGCGGGAATGACGGTGGTCTTTGATTTTTTGGTCGCACTAACCAAATCAAAGGCTTGGCGAAGGTTCCTGGGTAGGGGAGCGATCACGCTGGGCGGTGGCAAACGCAGTCGCGCCCGGCAAGCAGCGCCGCACCTTCAGAACACGTCGTCCTTCCAGTGATACCAGTGATACAACACCCGCTGCCCCAGCCTGCGGAACGGCGCGAACATCTGCGATTCCACCATCTCGCGCACGTTCGGGAACGGCAGGGGCGAGCCGAAGATCGGCAGTTCCGGCAGCGCCGACGACTTGCCCGCGATCAGCGCGGCCAGGCGCTTGCCGGCCTGGGCGGAGTACATCACGCCGTTGCCGCCGTAGCCCATGGCGTAGTAGATCGATTGCGCCGGATCCGGCTGGGTGATGCGCGGCATCATGTCGTGGCTGACGTCGACCCAGCCCCACCAGGAATAGTCGACCTGGATGCCCTGCAGCGCGGGAAACTTGCGGTGCATGTCGGCGATCAGCTTCTGCTTGTACTGGTCCTGCGGCGCGTCGTTGCCGGTGATGGCGCTGCGGCTGCCGATCTGCAGGCGGCCGTCGGGCATCAGCCGGTAGTAGTGGCGCAGGATGCGGGTGTCGGTGATGACCTGCGTGGTGCGGAAGTTGCACGCGGCCAGTTCGTCGGCGGTGAGCGGGCGCGTGACGATGGAGTTCGACAGGATCGGGAACAGCCGGTTCTTCAGCTCGCGGTGCAGCGACTGCGAGGTGTAGCCGCCGGTGGCCACGCCCACCGCGCGGGCGCGCACGATGCCGCCGGGGGTGCGCAGGTAGTGCACGCCGTTGCGCGTTTCCCAGCCGGTGACGGGGCTGGACGGATGCACCCGGGCGCCCAGTTCGCGCGCGCGGCGCAGGTAGCCGAAGGCCAGCTTGCCGGCATGGATGCCGATGCCTTCGGGCTCGTGCATGGCGCCCGCGGCTTCCTTGTCGTCGACGTATTCGCGCCGCACGGTGGCGGCGTCGAGGATGCGCGCATCGTAGTTGAACACCTCGCGCAGCAGCTTGGCTTCCTTTTCCAGCGCGGGCATCACCTTGTCGCGGTGCGCGATATACAGGTGGCCGCCGGGCTGCGGATCGCAGTCGATGTTCCGGATCAGCCCCTTGAAGGTCTCCATGCCGTCGCAGACCTCTCGATGCAGGCGCAGCGCGGTATCGAGTCCGTAGCGCTGGATCCACTGCGAGCGCTTGAGCCGTCCCGACGCGCATTGCGCCTGGCCGCCGTTGCGCGTGCTGCAGCCCCAGCTGACGCGGTTGGCCTCGAGCACGGTAGCCTTGATGCCGTATTCCTGCGCCAGGAAGATGGCGCAGGTCAGGCCGGTGAAGCCCGAGCCGATGATCGCCACGTCGACGTCGATGTCATGCGTGATCGGGCCGTCGTCGGCGGGCGGCTCGCCCGCGGTACCGATCCAGTAGGTGGGGGCGTATTCCCGGCCATGGCCGGGCGTGGGGGTGTGCAGCGGGTCGTAGGCGGGGTCGTACGGCCGGGTCGGCGCGGTCGACTGCTCGCCGGCCAGGAGGCTGCTGCGGGGGGCTACGGCTTGCATGGCGCGTCTCCTCGCTCAGGCCGCGGCCACCACGGGCGGGCGGTCCTTGCGGTAGGCGTTCTTTACCGCGATCTTGCCGCCGCGGAAGGTGAAGACGTCGACCATGCGCGCCTCGATGCGGGCGCCGTCGGCACGGGTGCCGCGGAAGGTCGATTCGCTGACGCCGCGGTCGCCCACGACGAAGTGGTCGCCATCGACCCACTGCGCATCGGGGAAGGTCTGCCAGGCCAGCTGGAAGCCTTCGCGCACCGCCTCGCGGCCGATAAAGCTGCGCCCCAGCAGGTCGGGGCCGGCCACGCCGTGGAACACGCAGTCATCGGCCATGCAGGCCATCAGCGCGTCGATGTCGTGGCGGTTCCAGGCGTCGTTGAAGGCTTGCAGCAGTTCGATGCCGGCGGCGGTATTGTCCTTGGACATGGCTTGGTCTCCGTGAGTGTTGTGGGCCGGTCCGTGGGGAACCGGCCATGACTCGAGGATAGGGAAGCCGGCCGCGGCGCTGTAGCGCCAGTTCGGGACAATCGCTTGGGCCAGCGGCGCAAGGCCCGCCGCGGCCCAGGTCAGGCGGCGGGGCGCGCTCGCGATGTGACGGCGGCGGGGGCCGCCGTGCCGCCGGCGGTGGCCTGCAGTTCACGCGCGACGCCGGCCAGCACGCGGATGCCGGGCTCGATGCGATCCAGCGAGATCGACGAGTAGCCCAGCCGGAAGCCGTTGCGCGGCGCGGGCTCGGCCATGAAGAAGACGCTGCCGGGCTCGATCAGCACGCCCTGCAGTTCCGCCAGCCGCGCCAGCGCATCGGCATCGAGCCAGCCCGGCCCCTCGATCCAGCATGACGCGCCGCCGGCGATCGGCACCGCGTGGAAGTCGGGCATATGCGTGGCCAGCGCCGCCAGCACGGCTTCGGCGCGCTCGCGGTGCGCCGCGGCCAGCCGGCGCAGGTGCGCGTCATAGTGGCCCAGCGACAGGAACAGCGAGAACGCGCGCTGGATATACGCCGACGGGTGCCGCAGCATCAGCCGCCGCGCGCCGCGCAGCTCGGCGATCAGCGCGGCGGGGCCGACGATGTAGCCGATGCGCAGCCCCGGCGCCAGGCTCTTGGACAGGCTGCCGACGTAGATCACGCGGTTGCTGCGGTCCAGGCTCTTGAGCGTGGGCGTGGGGTCGCCCTCGAAGCGGCTCTCGGCCTCGTAGTCATCCTCGATCAGCACGAAGTCCGCTTCCTCGGCCTGCCGCAGCAGCGCCTGGCGGCGTGCCAGCGGCATGGTGACGGTGGTCGGGCACTGGTGGCCGGGGGTCACGTAGACGTAGTCGCAGGCGCGCTGCGCATCGGACAGCGTCAGGCCGTCGTTGTCGACGGGCAGCGGCACCAGGTTGGCAGTGTGCGAGCCGAAGATATTGCGCGCGTCCGGATAGCCGGGGTCTTCGATGCCCACCGGCGTGTCGGGGCTGACCAGCAGGTCGGCCAGCAGGTACAGCGCCTGCTGCGCGCCCACGGTGATCACGATCTCGTCGGTGCCGGCCCAGACCCCGCGGCGCGGCAGCACGCGGGTGCGGATCTGCTGCACCAGCGACTCGTCGTCGCGCAGGATCATGTCTTGCGCCCAGTCGTGGATGTCGAGCACGCTCAGCGCCTTCAGGCAGCATTCGCGCCAGTCCGCGGTGGGGAACAGCGCCGGGTCGTACTGGCCGTAGATAAAGGGGTAGGGATAGTCGCGCCAGTTGGCGCGCTTGACGATATTGCGCTGCTGCGTCGGGCGGAACACGAAGCGCCGTTCCCAGTCGGGCTCGCCCGCGCGCGCGGGCACGGGCTCGCCGCGCAGCGAGGCGACGCCGCTGACGCGGGTGCCGAGGATCTCCGGGTTGACGAAGTAGCCGCTGCGCTCGCGTGCCACCAGGTAGCCCTCGTCGACCAGCTGCTGGTACGCCAGCACCACCGTGTTGCGCGCCACGCGCAGCTGCGCCGACAGCTCGCGGCTGCTGGGCAGCGGCTCGCCCTGCGGCAGCTGCTCGTCGAGGATGGCCGAGACCAGCATCTGCCGGATCTTGCCCTGCAGGCTCAGGCCCGAATGCACATGCTGCTGGAACAGCTGCGACCAGAGGGTGGTGGGAGACTTCAGGCTCATGGGGCAGGGGGCGTGTTGTGGATGGCGAAGCGCTGAATGGCGAAGCGCGCCAGCATACTGCACCGGCGCGCCACGTCAGTCATGGTTGGGTTGCAATGGCCCAGGCATCGTCAGGCATCGTCAGGCATGCATCAATACTCGTGCAGCTCAGGACGCGGCACCTCCGCCAGCGGCACTACCTGCCCACGCCGAAACAGTTGCCGCGCCGCGTAGGCCACCAGCAGCAGCGCCAGGCTCACCACGCCCAGCGCCAGGGGCGTGCGCTGGTCAGGGATGAAGGCCATCGCCACCACGATGCCGAGCATGCCGACGATCGCCACATAGGTCAGGTACGGATAGCACCACATGCGCACGCGCAGCTGGCCCGGCGCCTCGCGCTCCAGCCGCGAGCGCAGGCGCAGCTGCGAGATCGCGATCAGGATGTAGACGAAGATCGCCACCGTGCCGTATGAATTCACCAGGAAGGCGAACACCGTATCGGGCGAGACATAGGACATCACCACCGCGCCGTAGCCGAACAGCGTCGCCACCAGGATGGCGCGCACCGGCACGCCGTTGCGGCTGACGCGGGCCAGCGACTGCGGCGCGTCGCCGCGGCGGGTCAGCGCAAACAGCATGCGCGACGACGCGTACAGGCCCGAGTTGAGCGCCGACAGCACCGCGGTCAGCACGATCGCGTTCATGATCTGCGCGGCCGCCGGCACGCCCATCACGTTCAGCGCGCTGACGTACGGCGTGGCGATGCTGGTGGAGTTCCACGGCACCAGGCACACCACCAGCAGGATCGAACCGACATAGAACACCAGCACGCGCGTGATCACCGAGCTGGTGGCCTTGGCCACCGCCTTCTGCGGCTCGGCGGTCTCGGCGGCGGCGATGGTGACGATCTCGGCGCCAAAGTAGAAGCCGGTGGCCGCCACCGCGCCCGTCAGCACCGGCACGATGCCGTTGGGCATGAAGCCGCCGTTGGCGGTCAGGTTGGCCACCTCCATGCCGTGCGACCCGGGAGCCAGGCCCAGCACATAGACGCCCGCGACGAACAGGAACACCATGATCGCGGCCACCTTGATCGACGCAAACCAGAATTCGAACTCGCCGAATGACTTGACCGAGACCAGGTTGGTCAGCGTCAGCATCACCAGCAGCACCAGGCTGATGATCCAGTTGGGTACATCGGGCAGCCAGTAGCGCACCAGGTCCGCGCCCGCCACCGCTTCCAGCGCCACCACGATGACCCAGAAATACCAGTACATCCAGCCGGTCAGGAAGCCGGCCAGCTTGCCGACCGCGGGACGGTCGCGCCAGGCTTCGCGTGCATACTCGTAGAAGCCGCCGCCGCCGGGCATGGCGCACGCCATCTCGCCCAGCATGCGCATCACCAGCACCACCAGCAGGCCGGTGATCAGGAAGGAAATGACCGCGGCCGGGCCGGCCGACTTGATGACCACGCCGCTGCCGACGAAGAGGCCCGCACCGATCACGCCGCCGAGCGCGATCATGGTCATGTGGCGTTGCTTGAGGCCGTGGGATAGTCCGTTGGCGGACGGTGATTGTTGCATCATGTTGTGTCTCCTGTGCTGCGCTTGCTGTCGGTACTGCATCGCAGCCAGTCCAGCGTTTAAGGCAGGCGCCACGGCTTCTCTTCGGTATAGGTGGCAGGGCAGTAAATGCCAGCCTGGGCCGTGGTCGTTCAGTATTTGCAATCCCCGGAAGAGGATGGCCTATCCGTACATGTCGCTTGTCTCCGGTATTCGCTTAAAAAATGGAACCAGAAGTTCCGAAAAATTATGGTTTAACCGGAATGTAGGCCGTCCGAGCGGGAAGGTCAACCCGAAGTTTCGATAATTGATATGATTTGACTCTGAAAATGAAACTTACCTATGATGGAGCCAGGCATGAACGATATGCGCCTCGCCAAAAGTGAAGCCAGGCCGGACGGAGACACGCCGGCGCTGCGCTTGTTCGGCCTGCTCGAGGTCATCGCCGAGAAGGACCAGTCCTTCAACCTGCAGGCGCTGGTGGAAGAAACCGGACTGCCCAAGCCCACGCTGCACCGCATGCTGCAGCAGCTCGAGGCAGCGGGGCTGATCCAGCGCAACGGCGACGGGCGGCAATACGGCACCGGCCTGCGGCTGCGCCGGCTGGCGGAGAACCTGTTGCTCAACAGCACCTCGCACGGCGCGCGCCACATGGTGCTGCGCCGGCTGGTGGAAGAGGTGGGCGAGAGCTGCAACCTGACCGCGTTTTCCGGCGGCGAGGTGCTGTACCTGGATCGCGTGGAAACGGCGGCGCCGCTGCGCTTCTACCTGCATCCGGGCTCGCGCGTGCCGGCGCACTGCTCGGCCACCGGCAAGCTGTTCCTTGCGCAGCTGGCGCCGGCGCAGCGGCAGCGGCTGCTGGCCAACGTGGAGCTGGAACGCTACACGCAGAACACGCTGACCGACCACGCGCAGCTGGAGGCGGAACTGGAGCGCGTGAAGCGCGACGGCTACGCGATGGACGATGAAGAATTCCTGCCGGGGCTGGTCTGCATCGGCGTGCTGGTGCCGGCGGCCGATGGCGGCAAGTCCAACCTCGGGCTGGCGCTGCAGGCCCCGGTGATGCGCGTGGCGCGCGACAAGGCGGTGCAGCTGCTGCCCGCGCTGCAGCGCGCGGCGGCGGCGCTGTCGAAGATCGAGGCCGACAGCGCCGGCCACTGGCAGGGCGGCGCCGAGGCCACGGACGCCGCGGAAGAGGACGAATAGCGCACGGCGTCACGCGGAAATGCTCCGCTTGCCGCCGTGCCGATCGCATGGATGGCGACGAGCCACGAGGCAACGAGGAGCATGAGGTGACGCAAGAACAGTTCGGCAAGCCGGACCGGATGATTCCGGTGCGCAGCGTGTTTGGCATCGATTCCGGCCTGATGGTGCCGGCCTTCAGCCAGCGCGACGACCACGTGCCGGAGATCGATCCGGCCTACCGCTTCCAGCCCGAGGTGACGCTGGCGATCCTGTCCGGCTTCATGCGCGACCGGCGCGTGATGGTGCAGGGCCTGCACGGCAGCGGCAAGTCGACCCATATCGAGCAGGTGGCGGCGCGGCTGAACTGGCCGTGCGTGCGCGTCAACCTGGACGGCCACATCAGCCGGCTGGACCTGGTCGGCAAGGACGCCATCGTGATCCGCGACGGGCGCCAGGTCACAGAGTTCCAGGAAGGCATCGTGCCGTGGGCGCTGCAGCGCCCGGTGGCGCTGATCTTCGACGAATACGACGCGGGCCGGCCCGACGTGATGTTCGTGATCCAGCGCATCCTGGAGCGCGACGGCAAGTTCACGCTGCTGGACCAGAACCGCGTGATCCGCCCGCATCCGTCTTTCCGCTTGTTTGCGACATCCAATACCGTGGGCCTGGGCAATGTCAACGGGCTCTATCACGGCACGCAGCTGCTCAACCACGCGCAGATCGACCGCTGGAACGTGGTGGCGACGCTGGACTACCTGGCGCACGACGAAGAGGCGGGCATCGTGCTGGCACGCGTGCCCGAGCTGGACGACGCCGACGGGCGCGCGCTGGTCGATGCCATGGTCGCGCTGGCCGGCCTGACCCGCCGCGGCTTTGCCGCCGGCGATGTGTCGGCGCTGATGTCGCCGCGCACGGTGATCAGCTGGGCCGAGAACTGCCAGATCTTCCGCGACCCAGCGCTCGCCTTCCGCCTGACCTTCCTGAACAAGTGCGACGAAGCCGAGCGCCCGGTGGTGGCGGAGTACTACCAGCGCTGCTTCGGCCACCTGCCGGGCGAGGCCGCCGGCGTCAGCGCCGCGGCGGAGCCCGCGCGATGAACGCGGCGGCGCTCGCCCAGCAGCTGCGCCGGCGCCAGCGTCAGGATGAACTGTCCGGCGCGGCCGTGCGCGCGCTCACCGGCGACGCGGCGCTGCATTTCCGCGACGGCCAGCTCTGGCGCGCGCTGCGCCCGCTGCCGCAGCATGCGCCGCACCTGCGCACTGACCTCGAAACCGACACGGCCACTTGCCTGCGCGGCGCGGCCGATGGCGCCGCTTTGCGCCAGGCGCATTCCGACGCCGCGCTGCATCGGCAGCTATGCCCGGCCGATCCGGTCGAGCGCCTGCTGTTCGAACTGCTCGAGCAGTTGCGTTGCGAGACCCGCCTGCCGCGCGGCATGGCTGGCGTCGCGGCCAACCTGCGCCATCGCTTCCTGGCGTGGTCGCGCGCCTTCCATCGTTCCGGGCTGACCGACGGGCATCTCGGCATCCTGCTCTATACGGTGGCGCAGGTGGCGTGGTCGCGCCTGAACGGCGAGCCGGTGCTGGAAGAAACCGAAGACCTGATCGAGGCCACGCGCGCCGCCATCGTGCCGAGGCTGGGCACCCCGCTGGCGGGGCTGCGAGCGCACCGCCACGACCAGGCCGCCTATGCCGCGCACGCGCTGGCGCTGGCGCACGCGGTGGCGCAGATGATCCGCACCGAAGCGCCCGGGGCCGGTGAAGACGACGACAAGGCCGCCTCCGCCGCACGCGCGGGCTTTGCGCTGTGGCTCGACTTCGACGAACCGCCCGCGGAAGACTTTGCCGTGGCCGACAGCGGCCACAGCCGCGTGCTCGCCGACGCCACTGACGGCTACCGCATCTACACCACCCGCTACGACCGCGAAGTGCGCGCCGCCACGCTGGTGCGCCGCGCCTTGCTGGACGAGTACCGCACGCGGCTCGACGCACGCATCGCGCGCGCGGGCGTGAACCTCGCCCGGCTGGCCCGCCGGCTGCGCGCCGCGTTGTCGCAACCGCGCGTCGACGGCTGGTCCTTCGGCGAGGAAAGCGGCCGCATCGACGGCCGCCGCCTGGCGCAGCTGGTCAGCTCGCCCGCCGAGCGCCGGCTGTTCCGCCAGGAAGCGCACAAGGCCCACGCCGACTGCGTGGTCGGCTTCCTGGTCGACTGCTCCGGCTCGATGAAGGCGCAGGCCGAGCCCCTGACCCTGCTGATCGACCTGCTCAGCCGCGCCCTGGACCAGGCCGGCGTCGCCACCGAAGTGCTGGGCTTCACCACCAACGCCTGGAACGGCGGCCGCGCGCGCAGCGACTGGCTCGCCCGTGGCCGCCCGCAGCACCCCGGCCGGCTCAACGAAACCTGCCACATGGTGTTCAAGGACGCGCAGCGCAGCTGGCGCCGCGCGCGCACCGACATCACGGCGCTGCTGAAGGCCGACCTGTTCCGCGAAGGCGTGGACGGCGAAGCCGTCGAATGGGCCTGTGCGCGCCTGCACGCCACTGGCAAGGCTCGCCGCATCCTGGTGGTGGTGTCCGACGGCAGCCCCATGGACACCGCCACAGGGCAGGCCAACGACGCCTGCTATCTCGACAACCACCTCAAGGCGGTGGTGGCGCGGCACGAAGCGCTGCGCGACGTCGAAGTGCTGGGGCTGGGGGTAGGGCTGGACCTGAGCCCGTATTACCGGCATACGCTGGCGCTGGACCTGTCGCAGCCGGTGGATATGGCGATGCTGGATGAGGTGGCGGGGCTTGTGGGAGCGCGGCGGCGGTAGCGGCCGCGCCACCCGGGCCCGCTGGCGTGCACCGTTCGCCTATTCGCTGCCGGCGGCGGCCGGCTGAGGCCGCCCGGGCATCGTCTTCGGCTGCCACGAGACCGCGATATCGCCGGCCATGAAGGTCTGGCATGCCAGCCGGAAGCCATCGGCCAGCTCGGCTTCCGTCAGCAGCTTCCTTTCCTTCGGCTTGACCGCATCGGTATGCTCGCGGCCCTGCTCGATGCGGCACTTGCAGGTGCCGCACAGCCCGCCGCCGCATTTGAACGGGATGCCGCCCTGTTCGCGCAGCGACACGCGCAGCAGGTTGCTATTGGCCGGTGCACTGACGGTCTTGCCGTGGTTGGTGAGGAAGGTGATCTGGATCATGGCGATAAATGCCTGGCGTGCAGGCGTAAGGCTTCAGGAGCGGCCGTCCACGGCAACCGGCACGGGTACGAGGGTAATGTCCATGCTGCCGAAGCTGGCCAGCTGGTGCAGCGCGTCGCGGGCGGCTTGGAGCGTCGCGTACTTGTCGAGGAAACGGGTCGAGACCAGGTTGACGATGCCGGGCGGCGTTTCCTCGCGCACCCGGACCTTGGTATCGGCGCCCAGTTCGGCAATGACGAAGCGGGCGGTGCGCTTGCCGTAGAAGACGTAGTCGTAGGCCTCGACGGCGGTCATGCCGTCGGTCGGTTCGGTACGGAACTGGCCGGGGCGGCTGGTCAGCAGCACGAACATGTCAGGCCCCCGCGGTCGCCCCGGCCAGCGCGGCAGGCGCTGGCACATCGTCCTGGGCCAGTTCGATGTCATGCTCGATCCACAGCTGGCAGGCAAGCCGGTAGCCGTGTGCGAGCCGTTCGCCAAGCTGCTTCTTTTCCTTCCAGTTGGGCGGCGGCAGGTGCTCCGCGCCGGCGATCACGCGGCACGCGCACTTAGAGCATTTGCCCATGCCGCATTCGTATTGCAGGTTGGGGTAGGGGAACTGCCGGATGCCGGCGCGGACCACCAGGTTGGTCCTGGGGCCGACCTCGTCGGTAAAGGTCTGGCCGAACTTGTGCAGGATGACTTTTGGCATCGTCGGTTTGGGCAAAGGACACGAAATAGGACAGTAAAGTCGGCGCGTTGCTGCTTTCGCCTACGACCACAACACCATCGCCGCCACGGTGGAGCAGGCCAGGCCGATCAGCACCGGGATCAGCAACGCGCGCACCGCTTCGAGCACCGGCACGCGGGCAAAGCCGGCCACCGCGATCAGCGATGACCACGCCACCAGCGTGCCGCCGCCGGTCCAGACCGCGCCCATCTGGCCGACCGCCGCCAGCGTTGCGGGGTCGAAGCCGACCACCGGGCCCAGCGCGCCCGCCAGCGTGCCGGTCAGCGGCAGGCCGGCGAAGCCGGAGCCGTCGATGCCGGTGATCATGCCGACCAGCAGCACGCCGAAGGCGACCAGCATGTGGTTGTCGGGAATCAGGTGCTGGTAGGCCTGGATCAGCTCGAACAGCAGGCTGGGCGCCTTGCCCGGCGGCAGGCCGAGGATCTGCGCCGCGGTCTCGCCGGCGCCGACGAAGAAGAAGCCCGCGATCGGCAGCACCGAACCCATGGCCTTGAAGGCAAAGACGAAGCCGTCGGTGATGTGCTCCGGGCAGACATCGAGCATGCGGCGCGGGCCTTCCGCGGCCAGCGTCGCCAGCATCATCAGCACCGCCGCGACCCCGCCCACCAGCGCGGCGGCCTCGCCGCCCTTCAGGTCATGCACGCCGGCGCCCAGCTTGGGCAGCACCATCACGGCGACCACGGCAAGAAAGGCCAGCGGCGTCACGATGGCAAAGCACTTGGACCACTTCACCCGCCGCAGCGCGACCATCGACAGGCTGGCTTCGATATTGCTGTCGGTGCCGAGCGGTTCGGCGTGGGCGGTGCCCTTCGCGATCTCGGCCTTGTCGAAGGTGATGCCGCCATCGATGGCTTCGGCGCTGCCGCCGGCGCGCGCCTGCCAGCGGTCGAGCAGCGTG
The DNA here is from genome assembly GCF_900249755.1 of Cupriavidus taiwanensis. Lineage (NCBI taxonomy): Bacteria > Pseudomonadati > Pseudomonadota > Betaproteobacteria > Burkholderiales > Burkholderiaceae > Cupriavidus > Cupriavidus taiwanensis. Next base: position 1,477,261 of record NZ_LT976854.1, on the reverse strand, counting down.
CCGCAGGCCGGCACGATGTGCTTGCGCATCGACAGGTAGGCCAGGCACAGCGCAATGCCGCCGGTGATCAGCGACAGCGCCAGCGCGCGGTCTGCCACCACCGCGGCACTGACCGCCGCGCCGGCGGCCTTGGCGCTGATGCCGGGCGCGACGCCGATCACATAGTCCGACGACAGCGCCATGCCCTGACCCGCAATGGCAATCGCCATCGCGCCCGCCAGCGGCGGCAGCCCGGCAGCGATCGCGGCCGGCAGCAGGATGGCGGATACCAGTGGCACGGCCGGCGTCGGCCAGAAGAACAGGGAGATCATATAGGTGATGCCTGCCAGGATAAAGAACGCCGAATGCCCGTTCTTCATCACCACGCGGAAGGGCTCGACCATGCGGATGTCCGAGCGCAGCGTCTTGAGCGCATTGAGCAGCGCGGTCATGAACGCGATCACCAGGAAGATGTTGAACAACTCGCGCGCGGCGACCAGGCTGGCCGAGAACACCCCCGCCAGCGCCGACACGGGGCTGCCGGTCAGCGCAAATACGACCAGGGCGGTGCCGACGATCGACGGGACTACGACATTGGCGCGCAGGATCATCGTCAGCACGATGACTGCTACCCCTGACAGATAGATCCAGTGCGCGGCACCGATCACGACTTGTTGTGACATGAAGACTCCCTGGGGGCGGAGGGGTTTGGGGGCGGGTTCTATCGGACTTCGCTCGGTCCGTTTCGGTATACTATATTCCGACATGATGCCGCGCCAAGCGATTTTTCATTGGGGCTTACGCGGATGCCAAAGCGGTGCGATCCGCCTGTAACCCGCACATTTATTGGGCTGACGGGCGCCGCATGTCACGTGATGGTGCACCGGGCAGCTCACGGGTTGTTGATAATCACGCCGCTATGTAGACTGTATACCGTTAGGTGAATGGGAACGGCAATGGGCGCAAGATGAGAAGGGCGCATGGCCGTGTCCCGGATGTGCCCGCCGTCCCCCGATCCCGCCCCCATGCTTTTCCCATGCCGATGACCGACGCCATGCCCGCCGCCTTGCTGACGCTGCTGCCTCCAGGCCTTTCCGCTCCGGACTATCTGTGGATGGGCGCGCTCATCCTGGCCGGCGCGTGCCTGCAAGGCGTGGGCGGGATCGGCTTTGCCATGCTGTGCGCGCCACTAGGCGCGATCTTTTTCCCGGAGCTGGTGCCGGGGCCGTTGCTGGCGATGGGTTGCTGCCTGTCGTTGATGGGCGCGCTGCGCGAGCGCGAAGCCATCGTCTGGCCTGTCGCCGGCTTTGCGCTGGTGGGGCGGGCAATCGGCGGCGCGGGGGCGGTGCTGACCATCGCCTGGCTGGCACCGGGCCCGCTCGCAATCTTGTTCTCGCTGTCGATCCTGGCCGCGGTGGCGCTGAGCCTGCTCGGCTGGCGCCTGTTGCCGGGTGCGCGCAACGTGGTGATCGCCGGCACGCTGTCCGGCTTCATGGGAACCATCACCTCGGCCGGCGCACCGCCGTTCGCGCTGGTCATGCAGCACATGCCGCCGGCGCCGATGCGCGCGACCATGGGCTGCATCCTGTCGGGTGGCGCCGTGCTGTCGCTGGCCATGCTGACGCTGGCCGGGCGCTTCGGCATGCCGCAGCTCTTACTGGCGCTGGCGCTCGCGCCCTTCCTGCTGGCCGGCTTCGCGCTGTCGAACCGGCTGCGCGGGCGCGTTTCCGCCAGCGCCGTGCGCCGCTTGCTGCTGGGCCTGTGCGCGGCCGGCGCGCTGGGCGTGCTCGGCCGGGCGGCCTTCGCCTGAGGCGCCGCCGCCATACGCATTTCCTGGCTTTACCGATCCACCAACCAGCGGAGTTTCCATGCAGCACATCACCGATGCCATGATTGACGCCCATGTCACCCCGGAAGCGGCCCGAGAGGTCATGGAGTCCGCCTTTTCCAGCTTCGGACGCGGCGATGCCGCCATGCAGGCGCGGATCCGCACCGAGGCGGGCGGCGTCAAGCTGTCGACCCTGGGCGCGGTGATCCCGCAGCAGGGCGTGGCCGGGGCCAAGGTCTACACCACCATCAACGGCCAGTTCTCCTTCGTCATCCTGATCTTCTCGTCCGACGACGGCCGCCCGCTGGCTTCGTTCGACGCCGGCGCCATCACACGCCTGCGAACCGCCGCCTGCACCACGCTGGCGGCGCAGCGACTGGCGCGGCCCGGCGCGCGCACGCTGGCGTTGTTCGGTGCCGGCACCCAGGGCGCGCAGCACGCGTGCCAGCTCAGCGCCACGCTCGGGCTTGAGCGCATCCTGGTGTCCGATCCGCACGCCGATGCCGGCATGCCGCAACGGCTGTCGGCGCAGTGCGGCATCCCGGTGACGCTGGCCGAACCCGATGCCGCAGTGGCCGAGGCCGACATCATCGTCACCGCCTCGCGCGCGACCACGCCGCTGTTCTCCGGTGCGGCGATCCGGCCAGGTGCCTTCGTCGCCGCCATCGGCTCCAGCCTGCCCCACACGCGCGAACTCGACGACACCGCGCTGCGCCGCGCCGCCGCCGTGGTGGTCGAGTGGCGGCCGCAAGCGACGCGCGAGGCCGGCGATATCGTGCTGGCCGATCCCGGCGCGCTGCCGCCGGAAAAAATCGTCGAACTGCACGACGTCGTGCTCGGCAGGGTGTCGCCGCGGCAGCGCGAGGACGACATCGTGATCTACAAGTCGGTCGGCGTGGGGCTGGAAGACGTCGCGCTGGCGGGATACGCGTGGTCGCGTATCGCGGACAAAGCGGCTCGCCATACCAGCTGAGCGGTTCGGGTAAACACTGGCGTGATGAGTCAACAGAGCCCTTGTCGTCGTCCATTGAGTGTATATAGTATACAACCATGCCGGGGCCGCTCCCGACGGGCCTGGATTCCGGCATCCATCCATCGCATCGCCCCACCTCGACAACCTGGAGTCCCGTTATGGCCGAACTGATGAACCGCGAAGATTTCCGTGCCGCCCTCGAACAAGCGATCAAGGGCAAGAGCGCCAACCAGGCGCCGTTCAGCGTGGCCTGGGCCAGCGGCAAGCTGACCCGCGCCCATCTCGCGCGCTGGGCCGAAAACCACTACCACTACGTCGGACCGTTCGCGGATTACCTGGGCTACATCTATGCGCGCACGCCGGACCGCTACACCGAGGCCAAGGACTTCCTGCTGGCCAACATGTACGAGGAAGAGATCGGCGGCGACCGCCACACCGATCTGCTGATCCGTTTTGCCGAAGCCTGCGGCACCACGCGCGAGCGCGTGACCGACCCGGACAACATGTCGCCCACCACGCGCGGCCTGCAGAGCTGGTGCTACGCGGTGGCGATGCGCGAGGACCCGATCGTGGCCGTGGCCGGCCTGGTGGTGGGGCTGGAATCGCAGGTGCCGTCGATCTACCGCAAGCAGACGCCGACGCTGCGCGACAAGTACCAGTTCACCGACGAAGAGGTCGAGTTCTTCGACCTGCATATCGTCTCGGACGAGATCCACGGCGAGCGCGGCTACCAGATCGTGCTGGAGCACGCCAACACGCCGGAACTGCAGCAGCGCTGCCTGAAGATCTGCGAGATCGGCGCGCAGATGCGGCTGCTGTACACGACCGCGCTCTATCACGACTATGTCGAGAAGGAGCTGCCGCTGCCGGAACTGGACATGGCTGCCTGAGGGGCGCCACGCAACGGGATCGACGATGACTGTGTTCCTCAACCATATCGACGGCGAATGGACGGCCTGCCAGTCGGGCCGGACCTTCGACAACGTCAACCCGGCCGACACCGCCGACATCGTGGGCCGCTTTCAGGCGTCGTCCGCGGTGGACGCGCAGGCGGCCGTCGCGGCCGCGGCAGCGGCCTTTGCCGGCTGGAGAAAAACGCCGGTCGGCAAGCGCGCCGCCATGCTCAACCGCGCCGCGGAACACCTGGAAGCGAACGCCGACAGCATTGCTGCAGAGCTGACCCGAGAGGAAGGCAAGTCCCTGGCGCTTGCGCGCGATGAGGTGTTGCGCTCGGCCCAGACGCTGCGCTTCTATGCCGTGGAAGGGCAGACCTTTACCGGCGAGGTGTATCCCAACGACGACCCCGACCAGCTGGTCTACAGCCAGGGCGAGCCGCTCGGCGTGGTCACGGTGATCGCCCCGTGGAACTTCCCGGTGTCGATTCCCGCGCGCAAGATCGCGCCGGCGCTGGTGACCGGCAACACGGTGGTGTTCAAGCCGTCCTCCGAGGCGCCGCTATCGGGCTACCGGTTGGCCGAGGCGCTGGTGCAGGCAGGCCTGCCCAAGGGCGTGCTCAACTTCATCACCGGCAGCGCTGGCGAGATCGGCGCCGCCATCACCGAGGCGCAGGCGGTGCGCGCGATCTCGTTCACCGGCTCGTCGCGCGCGGGCGAGCAGATCCACCGTGCGGTGCCGCTGACCACGCGCACGCAGATGGAACTGGGCGGCAAGAACCCGCTCATCGTCATGGAGGATGCCGACCTCGACCGCGCTGTCGACCTGACTATCAAGGGCGGCTTCTCGCTGTCGGGTCAGGCGTGCACCGGCACCAGCCGCGTGCTGGTGGCCGAGGCGGTCAAGGCAGCCTACACCGAGCGCCTGCTGGCAAAGGTTGCCACGCTCAAGATCGGCAGCGGCATGACGCCGGGGATGGACCTGGGGCCGCTGGCCTCGGCCCGGCAATTGGAGACGGTGCTGCGCTACCTCGACATCGGCAAGGCTGAGGCGACGCTGCTGTGCGGCGGTGCGCGGCTGACCGGCGGTGCTTACGACAAAGGCTACTACGTCGCACCGACCGTGTTTACCGACGTGACGCCGCAGATGCGGATCGCGCGCGAGGAAATCTTCGGCCCGGTGATCGCCATCCTCGGTTTCACCGATTACGGCGACGCCATCGCCAAGGCCAACGATACCGAATACGGGCTGGCCGCGGCCATCGTCACCAGCAACCCGCGCTACATCCACCACTTCGCCAACGATATCGAGGCCGGCACGGTCAAGATCAACCGCACCACCACCGGCAACCTGGTCAATGCGCCGTTCGGCGGACTGAAGCGGTCCAGCACGTCGACCTTCCGCGAGTCGGGCCGCACCGGGCTGGAGTTCTATACGCAGGTCAAGACAGTCTACCGGGGTGCCTGAGCCCGCCCCGCAGCAAGGAGCCATAGCAATGAAGCAAGCCATCAAGCTGGAACTGCGCGAAGCGCGCCACATGGTTGCCGCCGCGATCCGGCGCTCGGAAGAGATCGGCGTGCTGGAGTCGATCTGCGTGGTCGACGAGGGCGGCTACCCGCTCGCGCTCGAGCGCATGGACGGTGCGCGCATCACCGGGCCGCAGATCGCCTGGAACAAGGCCTTCACCGCCGCGGGCCACAAGCGCTCCACGCACCTGTTCACCACGCCGCCGAACGGGCCGGCGCTGCCGGGCAACGAGGCCTTCGGCATCCAGTGGAGCTTCGAGGGCAAGTTCGCCGCCTTCGTCGGCGGCTTCCCGATCGTGGTCAACGACGAAGTGATCGGCGGCATCGGCTTGTCCGGCGGCAACGGCGAACAGGACACGCAGGCCGGCCTGGCCGCGTTGCAGGCGCTGGCGGAACTGCTGGCGCCGCAGGACCTGAAGGTGCTGGTGCAGGCCGACATCAAGAAGTAAGCTAGATTGCGCGGAGGTGACATGTCGTACCGCATCCAGATCGCCGAAACGCAGCAGGTCTTTTTCGTTGAACGCGGCGAGACACTGCTGCAGGCCGCGCAGCGCGCCAGCATCGTCTTGCCCCATGATTGCCAGCTGGGTGGTTGCGGCACCTGCCGCATCCGGCTGCTCCAGGGGCAGGTCTGCTACGACGAGGAACCGTTCGGCCTGGCGCCGGATGAGGCTGCGGCCGGCTATGCGCTGGCCTGCCAGGCGCAGCCGCTGGGCGACCTCGTTATCAGCCCGGCGCGCGCCGATGACGCGTGCGCCGAGCCAGCGCGTTATCGGGCGCTTGTACAGGCTGTACGCCCGTTGTCGGCTGATGTCTTGCACATCGAGCTGGAAGTGCCGGACGCCGGCGCCCTTGACTATCGCCCCGGCCAGTACCTGAAGCTGCTGAGCGCAGACGGGCGCGCGCGTAGCTTCTCGATGGCCTCGGTGCCGCGCGACGGACGGGTCGACCTGCACGTGCGGCGGATTCCGGGCGGGGCCTTCACCGATGGCATCTTGCCGCGGATGAAGGCGGGCGATGCCATCGACGTCGAACTGCCGCTCGGTACCTTTTTCTACCGCGCAAAGGACTACCGGCCGCTACTGATGGTGGCCACCGGTACCGGACTGGCGCCCATCAAGGCGATCCTGGAATCGCTGATGGACGATCCCGACTGCCCGCCGGTGTCGTTGTACTGGGGCATGCGCCACGTACAGGACCTGTACCTGCACGGCGAGATCCCCGCCTGGGGCGAGCGGCTCTATGAGTTCCGCTATGCGCCGGTACTGTCGCGTGCCGGCGCGGACTGGCAGGGCCGCCGCGGCTATGTGCACGACGCGGCGCTGGCCGACCTTGGCGACCTGAGCGAATACGCCATCTACCTGTGCGGCTCGCCCGACATGATCCGTGATGCGCGCGCCGCCTTTATCGCGCACGGGGCCAGTCCGGACCACCTCTATGCCGACAGCTTCACATTCCAGCACCTTTGTTAGGACACGCCGGTATGCATAAATGGCTGGTATACAATGACGCCAGCCTCTCCGCTTACGCCTCTGCCGACCCATGTCCCTTACTCCGTCTCCTGCCGCGCCCGCCGAGCCGCTGAGCCTCGGTGCCAGCCACTCGCCGCTGTTCGCCCTTGTCACCGACAAGCTGCGCGAAGGCATCCTGAACGGCAAATATGCGCCGGGCGAACGGCTGGTGGAGAACAAACTCTCGGCTGAACTGGGCGTATCGCGCATCCCGGTGCGCGAGGCGCTGCGCGCGCTCGCCAGCGAAGGACTGGTGCTGATCGAGCCGCGCCGCGGCGCGACCGTGGCCAGCCTGTCGCCGGTGATCGCGCGCGAGATGGTCGAAGTGCGCGCTACGCTTGAGGGCCTCAACGCCAAGCTCGCCGCGCAACGGCGCGACCCGGCGCTGGTGGCGGAGCTGGAAAGCGTCTTGCGGCAAGGCATGGATGCAGCGGCGCAGGGCCGCGCGGATGAGTTGCTGGCGCTCAATACGCGCTTTCACGAAGTACTCGGCACCATCGCGGCCAACAGCGTGCTGCAGGAAATGATGCGTTCGCTGCGCGAGCGCACCGCGGTGCTGTTCGGCCCGGCCAACGTGGTGCGCGCGCGCCAGAACTGGGACGAGCACGCGCAGATCCTGCAGGCGGTGATTGCCGGCGACGCCGATCTCGCGGCACTGCTGGCCGCGCGCCATGTCTACAGCGCCGCCAAGGCGGCTGACCTGCCGGTGGAAGGGCAGGGCAGCGCGGCGCAGGCGGCCTGAACGCGGGTCGGCTACCTCCCCTCTGCTATCCCGTCGTTGTCCTGACGCACGGGAGTGTCCCGGATTCCCCCCTGCATGGATGCCCACCGGCAGGGCGTGGCGTGCCCTGTTATGACGCACTGCACCAATTGAGTGTATACTGTAGCCATTCAAGGTCCCATGAGATTTGCCATGCAGTCGCCCGAACAACGCTATCTTTCGCAACCCGTCGGCCAGCAGTTGCTGGGCCACTTTGCCGCGCGCGATACGGTGCGCCATGCCACGCCGCTGGTACCGCTGCGTCTGCGCGATATCGGCCGCTTCTTGCTTGCGCTGGGCGGCCGTACGCCGCGCCGCAGCCATTGCTGACCCGCACTGAGTGACGCGCGGCGGAACTCCGCCGCGCACCCCGTCTGTTCCCGCCTTCCTCCCTGGCACGCGTCCTGCGCGCCATTCCTCCCTGTCATCCCAAAGCCCTCGCACGCCTCAGGCGGTGTATTCGCGCATTGTCCTTGCACTGCCGGCGATACGGAATATAGTATACCAACGCAATCGCGGTACCCCTGAGCCCCTCATACGCCCCCACCGCGCCGAACGGCGCGGATAACGACAAGGAGCCGATGTGAACCTGCCCGACTGGACGACTGGCGGCTTTCCGCCGCTATGGGAGGTGGCACAGCGGCTTGCCGGCGGCAAGGTGTCGTCGGAGGAACTGGTCGACGCCTGCGAGGCGGCGCAAGGGCAATGGCACGGCATCATCAATGCAATGGTGCTGTCGGATTTCGGCGCGGCCCGCGCAGCCGCGCGGGACAGCGACCGGCGCCGCCGTGCCGGCCAGGCGCGCGGCGTGCTCGACGGCGTGCCGTTCTCGGTCAAGGAGTCGTTCGACGTCGCCGGCTGGCCGACCACCTGCGGCAATCCGGCCCTGCGCGGGCACGCGGCCCAGCGCGACGCGGTGGTGGTGCAGCGGTTGCGCGACGCCGGCGCGATATTGCTTGGCAAGACCAATGTCCCGCTCGGCCTGCGCGACTGGCAGAGCTACAACGCAATCTACGGCACCACCCGCAACCCCCACGATCCGACGCGCACGCCGGGCGGCTCGTCCGGCGGCAGCGCGGCGGCAGTCTGCGCCGGCGTGTCGTTCTTCGACGTGGGTTCCGACATCGGTTCCTCGCTGCGCAATCCGGCGCACTACTGCGGCATTTTCTCGCTCAAGCCGAGCCATGGGTTGGTGCCGCTGGCCGGACACGGTGCCGGTGCCGCGCGCTTCGGCGAGCAGGACATCAATGTCGCCGGCCCGCTGGCGCGCAGCGCGCGCGACCTGGAGCTGGTATTGCGCACCATCGCGGGCCCGGCCGGCGACGATGCGCTGCCATACCGCTTGCAGTGGCCGGAATGCCCGCACCGCCGGCTCGCCGACTTCCGCATCGCCGTGCTGCCGACTCATGCCCAGGCGCAAGCGGACGGCGAGGTCGCGGCGCAGATTGAGCGGCTGGGTCACTGGCTGGCGGGGCAGGGAGCCCATGTTGGCTGGCACGCGCGACCGGACTTCGACGCCGCCGAGCTATGGCATGCCTACGTGACGCTGTTGCGTGCCACCACCTCCGTGCACATGGATGACGCCGCCTTCGCCGATGCACTGGCCCGCAGCGCCACTGCCACCGCCGGCGACCACGACTACGCGACCCTGCAGTACACCGGTGCGACGCTGAGCCACCGCGACTGGCTGCGCCTGCAGGTGGCGCGTGAACGCTTTGCCGCCGCATGGCGCCGCTTCTTCACCCGCTACGACGTGCTGCTGTGCCCGGCCGCCACCACCACCGCATTTGCGCTCGACGAAGCGGGCGAGCCCTGGCAGCGCACGCTCACGGTCAACGGCCGCGCTCAGCCGATGACCACCCAGTTGTTCTGGGCCGGCCACTCCGGGCTGTGCGGCCTGCCCTCTGCCGTGGCGCCGATCGGCCGCGGCGCCGGCGGGCTGCCGGTCGGCGTACAGATCGTCGCCGGCCGCTACCAGGATCTCACCGCCTTGCGTTTTGCCAGCCTGCTGGAGGAAGCCGGCTATGAATACCGGCCGCCGCGGCCGCCGCAGCCGGCTGTCTTGCCGGCTGCGCACCACAACTGACTACACCGACCACAACACATCACACACCACTGGGGAGGGGATCATGTTCGATTGGTTCCGTGATTTGTCGCGCATGGAGCGCAAGGGATTCTATGGCGCGTTCCTGGGGCATGCCGTCGACGTGTTCGACTTCATGATCTATTCCTTCCTCATCTCCACGCTGCTGGGGCAGTGGGGCATGAGCAAATCGACCGCGGGCGCGATCGTCACGTGGACGCTGGTGTCGTCGCTGGTCGGCGCGATCGGCGCCGGTATCCTGGCCGACCGCTACGGGCGCGTGCGTGTGCTGCGCTGGACCATCATCGTGTTCGCGGGCGCCTGCTTCCTGTGCGGGCTGGCGCAATCGCCGGAGCAACTGATGGTGTTCCGCATGATCCAGGGGCTGGGGTTCGGCGGCGAGTCGTCGCTGTGCATGGTGCTGGTGACCGAGATGATCCGCAACCCGGCGCACCGCGGCAAATATTCCGGCTTTACCGCGAGCAGCTATTCCTTCGGCTGGGGCGCCGCGGCGATCGTGTATGCGATCACGTTCAGCGTGCTGCCCGCGGAGACCGCATGGCGCGTCTGCTTCTTCCTCGGCATCCTGCCGGCATTGGTGGTGATCTACCTGCGCCGCAACCTGGAAGAGCCCGAGATCTTCCTGAAGAGCCGCGCCGCCGGCAACAACGGCTCGGCGCTGGCCGGACTCGGGCGGCTGTTCCGCGGGCCGCTGCTGGCCAAGACGCTGCTGTGCAGCCTGCTGTCCGGCGGCATGCTGGGGGCTTACTACGCAATCGCCACGTGGCTTCCGACCTTCCTCAAGACTGAGCGCGGCCTGTCGGTGTTCGGCACCAGTTCCTACCTGGCGGTCACCATCATCGGCTCACTGGCGGGCTATGTAGCGGGGGCCTATGCCACTGACCGCTGGGGCCGCCGGCTGACCTACATCGTGTTCGCGGCGGGCGCCTTCGTGGCCGCGCTGGTGTATATGGTGATTCCGGTATCGAACACTTCGATGCTGTTCCTGGGCTTTCCGCTGGGTGTGCTGATGCAGGGGGTGTTCGCCGGCATCGGGGCTACCATTGCCGAGTCCTATCCCAACGATATCCGCGCCACGGGGTATGGCGTCTCGTACAACGCCGGCCGCGTGATCGGTTCGCTGTTCCCGCTGTCGGTGGGGTGGCTCAGTTCGGGGCATACCTCGCTGCCGATCGCGATCGCCATTGTCGCGGGGGTCGGCTATGCAATGGTGGTGGTCGCCGCAGCGCTGCTGCCGGAAACCACCGGCATGGATCTGGAGCTGGCTGGCGGCAGTGGCGGCAAGGAGGATGCCGAGCCGCTGGCGCGGCCCGCGGGGACGGCGGCCTGAACCCAGCCGTCAACCTCGGCACGCACAGAGAACCTCAATCCAGCGCGACACCAAGCCTGCGGATCACCTCCCCCCAGCGCTTGCTGCCCGCGCTGAGCCACTGTGCCGCCTGGGCGCCATCGGTGGCCTGCGGCCGCACGCCCTGGCCCGCCAGCTTCTTCTGGAAGTCGGCATCCGCGAAGATCGACTTGAGCTGCTGCTCCCAGCGCGCGCGGATGGGCGCTGGCGTGCCCGCCGGAACCAGCATCACGAAGGCAAACTCCGCATCGAAGCCCGGCACCCCGCTTTCTGCCACCGTGGGCACGTCCGGCAGCAGCGGATCGCGCTTCTGGCCGGATACCGCCAGCGCCAGCAGCTTGCCGCTGCGGATGTACTGCACCGCGGTTGGCGTGGCCAGGAAGCCGGCCGGCACCTGGCCGGCGAGGACGTCGCTGAGCGCAGGGGCATTTCCCTTGTATGGCACGTGGGTAGCCTGGATCTGCGTACGCGCCTTGAGCATCTCGAAGGCGATATGGCCCGGCGACGCGATGCCCGCTGACGCATAGGACAGGTCCCCGGCTTTGGCCAGCGCCAGGAACTGCTTCAGGTCGCCGGTCTTGGTGCCGGGATGCGTCACCAGCACCTGGTTGAAGGTACCGGCCAGACCGACCGGCTGCAGGTCGCGCACCGGGTCGAACGCCATCTTGCGATAGGCGAACGGGTTGACGGTCACCAGCGTATCGGTCGACATCAGCAGCGTATAGCCGTCGGGCGTGGCGCGCGCGGCGGCTTCCGCGCCGACGTTGCCACCGGCGCCGGCGCGGTTCTCCACTACGACGGGTTGTTTCAGGTCGCGCGTGGCGCGCTCCGCCACCAGCCGGGCCACGGTATCCAGCGGACCGCCGGCGGGGAAATTGACGATGATGCGCACCGGGCGCGACGGGTACGCGTCCTGCGCCTGCACGGGCACGGCGGCCAGCAAGGCGGCGCCGGCCAGGACCGGAAAGAGGAAAGCCGAGGGGCGGGTCATGCTGTTGTCTCCGTTGATATTGTTTGGGGTGCCGCGTGCCGCGCACCGATGGGCGCGTCAGGCCAGCGCCGTCGGATTGGGGCTGGCGTCGCTGTGCGCGATCATCGCAACGACCAGTTGCTGCAGCAGTTGCTCGCGCACGCCGGCCAGCGCCGGCACCTGCCACAGGTTGTGCGATTCGGTGGGGTCGTTTTCCAGGTCGTACAGTTCGCCCCAGTCGGCGCCCTCGTAGACGCTGAGCCGGTAGCGCGCGGTCTGCAGCGTGCGCATGCGCGTGCGCATCGGGAAATCGAACAGCGTGCGCTGGTTCTCTTCCTCGATCAGCAGCGCTTCGCGCGGCAGCGGCTGGCCGGCCATCGCCGGCAGCAGCGGCAGGCCCTGCATGCCGTTGTAGGGCAGGCAGCCGGCGCGCGCGAGGATGGTCGGGGCGATATCGATGGTGGAGCACAGCGCCCGGCTGTGCGTGCCCGGCGCCGTGCCGCGCGCACGCGCCTCGGGCTCGGACCACACCAGCGGCGTGCGGATCAGGCCCTGGTAGTGCAGCGGCCCCTTCCACAGCAGCTGGTGGTCGCCGAAGAAGTCGCCATGGTCGCTGGTGAACAGCACCACGGTATCGCGGTCCAGCCCCAGCGCGGCCAGCCGCGCCATCACCCGGCCGATGGTGTCGTCGATATGCGCGATCGAGCCGTAGTTGAGCGCCAGCGCCTCGCGCGCCTCGCGCTCGCTGCAGGCGAACATGGCCGGTGTGTGCTTGACCGCGCGGCCGGCGTCGCGTTGCGCATGCAGCCAGCGCAGGTGCGGCGGCGCCAGCGCCGGGTCGTCGTGGAACGAGGCCGGCAGGGTCATGTCCTCCGGGCGGTACATGTCCCAGTAGCCGCCGGGCGGGGTGAAGGGGTGGTGCGGATCGGGGAACGAGCACTGGATCATGAACGGCGCGTCGGCCCGCGCATATTGCTCCAGCAGGTCGATGGTGCGGTCGCCGATCCACGCCGTGGTCGACAGGGTCTCGGGCACGCGCGTGCGCCACGCCTGGCGCGCGGCGGACAGCGCGTAGTCCGGTGTCGGGATCGCATGCGCCTGCCCGCAGAGGGCTGCCACTTCGGGATGGTGCTGTTCCAGCCAGCGGCGGTAGTGGCCGCCGGCGGTGTCGCCGTGGTCGGTCACCAGCTGCACGTCGCCAAAGCCGTAGAACGGCAGCGACATGTCGAAGCCGGCATCGTCGCGCCAGGCCGGACCCCATTCCTGGTCGAAGCGGCCGGCCTCGGGCCGGCGTGCCTCGCCTTCGGTGCGCGGGTCTTGCGCACGCGGCCACACCGGCGCCAGCCCCGTCATGTTCTGCAGGTGCGACTTGCCGACCAGCCCGGTGCGGTAGCCCGCGTCGCGCAGCCGCTCGACAAAGGTCACCTGCGACAGCGGCAGCGGAATGCCGTTGTGGCGCGCGCCGTGCACCGACGGCATGCGTCCCGTCATCAGCGAGGCGCGGTTGGGCATGCAGATCGGCGACGCCACATAGCAGCGCTGCGCCACCCAGCCGTGCTGCCCCAGCCGGTCGATATTGGGGGTTTGCACCACGCGGTTGCCGTAGAGGCCGAGGTGGTCGGCACGGTGCTGGTCGGTGATGAAGAGCAGGAAATTGGGACGGGAAGATCGGAGCATGGCCTGTGAGGGGAGCGGGAACTTGGGGCGCAGCGAGTGCGCCACGGCGCATCTGTCGCAAAAATTATGGCATCGGCCGTGATGACATTGAAATGATTAAAATAGCCGCTGCTATCACCCAAAATGCATACCATGGACTGGACCCAGCGCCTGCGCATCCGGCAACTGCATGTACTGGTGGCGCTCTACGAGACCCGCAATGTCAGCCACACTGCCGAGCGACTGAGCATGACCCAGCCGGCCCTGTCGCGCTGGCTGGCCGAGCTGGAAGGCGAACTGGGCGTGGCGCTGTTCGAGCGCCATTCGCGCGGGCTGGTGCCCACGCGCTTCTGCGATGCGCTGGTGGTGCACGCGCGCACCATCCTCAGCGAGATCGAGCGCACCCAGGCCACCATCCGGGTGATGGCCGACGGCGCGGCTGGCCAGCTGGCCATCGGCGCAACACCGACCGTTGCGGTCGATCTGCTGCCCGGCGCGATCCGGCGGTTCCGCGCAGCGTTTCCCGACGCCCACCTCACGCTGGCCGAAGGCACGGTGGAAGACATGCTGCCCGCGTTGCGCGAGGGCCGGCTGGATTTCGTGGTGGGACGCACCGAGGTGCAGGGCATCGACGCGCCGCTGCGCTGCGACCTGCTGTATGCCGAGACCATTCGGGTAATTGCCGGGCCGACGCATCCGCTCGCGCGCCGGCGCAAGCTGAAGTGGGAAGAGACGCGCCCGTATACCTGGATCGGCCCGCCGCCCAACAGCCAGATCCGGCGCGAACTGGACTATGAACTGGCGCTGGCCGGCGAGCCGGCGCCCACGGTCCGCATCGAAAGCGCCACCGTGCTGGCCAATGTGGCATTGCTGCAGCAAGGCGAATTGCTGGCGGTGATGTCCGGCCGGATGGCCGCGTATTTCCGTGCGCTGGGACAGGTGGTGCCGTTGCCGCTGCCTTACCGGCGCGAGGGAACAGTGGGGGTGCTCCGGCATCGCAATGCCGAGCAGACGCCGATGCGGCAGGCGTTCATGGCGGCATTGCTGGAGGCAGCAGGCTGAAGCGCCATGTAAGCGCTCCGCATACAACACTGACTATTCGTACGCGAGCCGACAGGCGTTGTATGATGTTTGCACGGAGTACGCGTTACGCGTACAACAAATACAGTTCGAACATCTATATGTGATGCATAAAGCTTCTGAAGAGAACGAGCTGCTGATTCACGCTGCCGCCAGCGCATTCCACAACGCAACCGGCGTACGAGCGATGTTTGTCCCGGCACCGACCCCTTCCGATTTGCCGCCGGACGGCTCAATGCGCTTCGATCTGGGCGACGGCCGTGTCTGCACCTTGCCGGTGACCGTGCGGCGCGCGGTGGATCGCTTCTCCGCCGTGTCCGCGATCGTGGAAATGCAGCGCCAGCTTGGACAAAAGGTCCTGCTTGTCACCTCCTATGTGTCACCGGACATGGCCGAGCGCCTGCGCAGCCAAGACATCGCCTTCATCGATACCGCGGGCAACGTTTCGCTGCGGCTGCCCCAGGCATTGCTATATGTGGTGGGTCGCCGCGCGCCAGCTGGCGGGGTGCCGGCGCGACGCGCACGGACCGCCAGCCCCAAGCAGCTGGAGGTCCTGTTCGCACTGATTGCGAACCCTGGTCTGCTGGGCGCTCCTTATCGTTCGATCGCCCATGCGGCTGGCGTTGCCCTGAGCACGGTCAATCTTGCGTTGGACGACCTGCTCCAACGCGGCCTGGTCGGGGTAGGCGATGATGGCAAGCGCTGCTTCAGTGCCTGGGCGCGTGTCGTCGACGAATGGGCGACGCTTTATCCGTTGCGGCTTCGGCCGAAACTGGCGAGCAAGCGCTTCACCGCGACGCGGCCGGATTGGTGGCAGGGCATCGATCTTCATCGATACGACGCCGTCCTTGGGGGCGAGGCGGCCGCAGAGAAGCTTGCGCATAATCTGCGAGCCGAGCGCATCACGCTGTACGCTGGCTCGTCGATGCCTCGCGAACTCATCCTTGACGCGAGGCTGAAGGCGGACCCGGCAGGCGAGGTGGAGATCTCGCAGCGCTTCTGGCCAGCAGGGCTCAAGGCGGCGACGATCGTGGCGCCCGGTGTTGCGCATCCGGTGCTCGTGTATGCCGACCTGCTCGATACCGGAGAATCGCGCAATGTCGAGGCGGCGCGGCAGATAAGGGAACAGTACCTTGCCCATCATCCTTGAAGTTCCCGCGGCGCGGCCGATCGATGCCGAAAGCAAGGCCTTGCTGAGCGACCTGGATGCCGTTGCGCGGCAGCTTGGCATCTCATACTTCGTTGGCGGTGCGACAGCCAGGCAGGTGATCCTCGAAAACATCTTTGGCAACCGGCCGGCCCGGCGCACCTACGATATCGACATCGGGATCTGCATTGCCGACTGGGCCGAACACGAAGCGCTGCGACAACACCTGGTTGCTAGCGGCCGGTTCCAGACGGTCAACCAGAACGCACACAGGCTGACTTACCACCGCGGCGGTGAACGCGTGATGGTGCTCGATATCATTCCGTTCGGAGCCATCGAAAGGCCCGCCGCAAGCATCGCGTGGCCGCCGGCGATGGATACGGTGATGAATGTCGCTGGCTTTCGCCAGGCCTTCGATGCGGCAATCCGCATCATTATCGATGACGGACTGATGATCGCGTTCGCCTCGCTGCCCGGACTGGCCATGCTCAAGCTGCTGGCATGGCACGACCGCCATCGCGACGACAGGCGCGACGCCACAGATCTGTTGGCCCTGTTATGCAGCTATGAAATGGCCGGGAATCAGGACCGGCTATACCAGCAGGAAGCCGCCCTGCTGGAGCAATATGATTTCGATCTGGACATCGCCGCAGCAGCGCTGCTCGCGCGCGACGCTGCTGCACTGGCTTGCGGCGACGACGCAGTGGCGAGGCAACTTGTTGCCGTGCTTGGCGACGACAACGTCTTTAGCCGGCTGCTCGCGCACATGGCGTTTTTTGGCGACCGCCACCCAGTGCCCGGAGACAGCATGGACCCGAAGCGGGTCTATCCGCGCATGCACGCATTCCGGGCGGAATTCTTGTCGATGCTGAGTTCCAGACGGTCGTAAGCGAAGGCGCAGTCCGCGGGCAAGAACGTCTTTTCTCAACGCGCCCACGAAGTCAGCGCCGGCAGCATCAAACTCACCCCAATCCCGATCAACACTCCGAACGCGACACGCCGCGTCGTGGTCGGCGAGAACGGCGGCGGGAAGCGCCGCCCCAGCAGCGTGGCGAGCACCACCACCGGCACCCCGACGGCGGCCTGCAGCCAGATCGCGGTATCCAGCTGCCCTTGCCAGGCCGAGAACAGGGTGCGCACGGTCGAGGTCACGGTAAACACCAGGATCAGCGCGCAGCGGATTTCCACCGGCTTCATCGGCTGCCGGTAGAACTGGAAGATCAGCGGCGGTCCGGAGACGCCGAACATGCCGCTCAGCAGCCCGCCGAAGACGCCGCTCATGAAGAAGCTGCCGTCGCCGGAGCGCTGCCGCAGCGGCTCGGGTTTGAAAGCGGCGCTCAGGCCGCCGTACAGGATCACCGCGCCCAGCAGCAACTGCAGCAGCGTGGCGGCGGTGCTGCTCAGGTATTCCAGCACCAGCACGCCAACCAGCACCGAAGGCAGGATGCCGATCGCCGCGGCACCGACCGCGCGCCAGTCGATATGCTGGAACTTGCCGGGCAGCGCGCATGCGCTGTTGGCCAGCGTCACCAGGCTGACCACGGCGGCCACGGTGGCCACGGGCGCCAGCCCGAGCCCGCTGGTCGCGCCCATCACGATCATGCCGAGGCCGAAGCCGGTCACCGTCTGGAAATAGGTGCCGGCGCCGAGCAGCGCCTGCATGCCCAGCAGCGGCAACAACAGTTCTGCTTTCATGCCGCCGCCTGCTCGCCCTTGGGCGCCTGTGCGGCGCTTGCCTGCGCCTGCACCACGGTGACGGCGATGACATGGAACACGTCGTCGGCGCTGCAGCCGCGCGACAGGTCGTTGGCGGGCTTGTTGAGTCCCTGCAGCATCGGCCCGATGGCCTTGGCGCCGCCGACGCGCTCGGCCAGCTTGTAGCCGATATTGCCGGCCTCCAGGCTGGGGAACACCAGCACGTTGGCATGGCCGTTCACCTGCGAATGCGCGACCTTGCGCGCGGCGATCTCGGCGACGATGGCTGCATCGAGCTGCACGTCGCCGTCGATGGCCAGTCCCGGGCGCTGCGCGCGCACGCGCTCGGTCGCGGCCACCACCTTGTCCACCGCGGCATGGTGGGCGCTGCGGCTGGTCGAGAACGACAGCATCGCCACGCGCGGCTCGTCGTTGAGCAGCGCGCGCGCGCTGTCGGCCGCGGCCATGGCGATATCGGCCAGGGCCTCGGCATCCGGGTCGACCACCAGCCCGCAGTCAGAGAAGATCAGCCCGCCCTTGAGCGTATGGAACGGTTCGCACAGCATCATCAGGAAGAAGCTCGACACCAGCCGGAAGCCCGGCGCCAGGCCGATCAGCTGGATGGCGTTGCGCACGACGTCGGCGGTGGTGTGGTCGGCGCCCGCGACCGAACCGTCGGCATGACCCAGTCGCACCATCAGGTTTGCGAAGCACAATGGGTCCAGCACCGCGCGCTTGGCTTCGTCCAGCGTCATGCCCTTCTTCTGGCGCAGCGCAAAGAGTTGCTGCGCGAACGAGGGCGTCAGCGCCGAGGTCGAGGGATCGACCAGGGTCATGCCTGCCAGGTCGATGCCATGGATGGCGGCGGCGGCATGGATCTGGCGGGTATTGCCGACCAGCACGATTTGCGCGATGCCTTCCTGCGTGGCGCGTTGCGCGGCTTGCAGGATGCGCGGGTCTTCGGCCTCGCACAGCACGATGCGGCGAGGGGCGGCGCGGGCGCGGTCGATGATGCGGAGGATGGGTTTCATGGTGTTCTTTCAGAAATGAAGAAAGGGCCGAAGCCCTTGCTATGCCGGTGGTTTGCTCCCCTCTCCCGCTTGCGGGAGAGGGGCCGGGGGTGAGGGCAGGCACTGGCATACCGACATCTGGTACTTCGTTGATACGCCTGGCCCTCACCCCAACCCTCTCCCGCAAGCGGGAGAGGGAGCACGCCCATCGCAAGCGAGGCGCCTGTGCAAGTTCAAGCTCAGACGTAGTCCTTGTACTTGTCCAGGTAACGCACCGGCTTGGCCAGCGCATCGCGGCGGAACGGATCCCCCAGCTCACGCGTGCACATGATCTCGATGATCGTGGTCTTGCCATGATTCATCTGCAGGTCGATGGCGCGCTTCAGTGCCGGGCCCACGTCTTCCAGGCGGTCCACCACGATGCCTTCCGCGCCCATTGCCTTGGCGATGCCGGCAAAGCTCTGGTTGTCGAGCTCGCCCGCGACGAAGCGGCGGTTGTAGAAGTCCACCTGGTTCTTCTTCTCCGCGCCCCACTGGCGGTTGTGGAACACCACCGCGGTCACCGGGATGTTGTGGCGCACGCAGGTCATGGTTTCCATCAGGCTCATGCCCCAGGCGCCGTCACCGGCGTACGACACGGCCGGACGATGCGGTGCCGCCACCTTGGCGCCGATGATGGTGGGGAAGGCGTAGCCGCAGTTGCCCCAGCTCATCGCCGCGAAGAAGCTGCGCGGCTTCTCGAAGCGCAGGTAGCTGTTGGCCACCGAGTTGATGTTGCCGATGTCGGTGGACACCATCACATCTTCCGGCATGGCCTTTTCCAGCTCGCGCAGCACCTGGCGCGGGTGCAGGTAGTGGCCACCGGTGGGGGTGCGCTCGTTCTTCTGCTCTTCGATCATGTCGAGCGAGTACGGGTCGCGCTCGTGGGTCCAGTCGTCCAGCTCTTTCTCCCACGCGGCCTTTTCGTTGGCGATTTCGGTGGCGCGGCCATCGCGGGTGGCGTCGCAGGCGAGCGTGCGGCCGGCCAGGCGCTGGGTCAGCGCGACGGCGGCAGCCTTGGCGTCGCCGCAGATGCCGACCGAGATCTTCTTCACCAGGCCCAGCATCTTGTGGTCGGCGTCGATCTGGATGATCTTGGCGGTCTTGGGCCAGTAGTCCATGCCGTGCTGCGGCAGCGTGCCGAACGGTCCCAGGCGCGAGCCCAGTGCCACCACCACGTCGGCGCGCGAGATCAGCTTCATCGCCGCCTTCGAGCCCTGGTAGCCCAGCGGGCCGCACCACAGCGGGTGGCTGGCGGGGAACGAGTCGTTGTGCAGGTAGCTGTTGACCACCGGCGCGCCCAGGCGCTCGGCCAGCGCCTTGCATTCTTCGATGGCATCGGCCATCACCACGCCGCCGCCGGAAATGATCACCGGGAACTTGGCGTTGGCCAGCAGCTCGGCCGCTTCGTTCAGGCTCTGCTCGCCGCCGGGGCCGCGGTCCAGGTGCTGCGGCTTCGGAATCTCTGCGGTGATCTTGCCGTAGAAGTGGTCGCGCGGAATGTTCAGCTGGGTCGGGCCCATCTCGGCCTTGGCGCGGTCGAAGCAGCGCGCGGTGAACTCGGCCATGCGCGCCGGGTTGGTGACGTGGCCCTGGTACTTGGTGAACTCCTGGAACATCGGCAGCTGGTTGGCTTCCTGGAAGCCGCCCAGGCCGATGCCCATGGTGCCGGCCTCGGGCGTGACGATCACCACCGGGCTGTGGGCCCAGTAGGCGGCGGCGATCGAGGTCACGCAGTTGGAGATGCCGGGGCCGTTCTGTCCGATCACCACGCCGTGGCGGCCCGACACGCGGGCGTAGCCGTCGGCCATGTGGCCGGCGCCTTGCTCATGCACCACCGGGATCAGGCGGATGCCGGCCGGGGCGAAGATGTCCATCGCGTCCATGAAGGCCGAGCCCATGATGCCGAACATGTCGGTCACGCCGTTTGCGGCCAGGGTCTCGACAAAGGCTTCGGACGGGGTCATGGTCTGCGGGCCGGCCGGCAGCTGATCCTTCGCGGCGGCCGAGCCACCGGAAACGGCGGGCTGCTTGGTGGTTTCGAGGTCGCGCATGGCGTTGTCTCCTGATGAGGGTGTTATAAAGTGGAACAAGGCGTTCCGGAAAATTGCTTGTTGGGGGAAATGTAGGCGGAAGACTTCCGTTGGTCAATAGGAAGTTTTGGTTTTCGGAATGAAATTGATGAAAAATTGAGACAAACGGTGTTCATGTGCGCCGCGTGAGGCACTTTTAAGGGAGGGGTGTGATCGACGCCCGGCAAGCCACCACACGGGCTAATAGCCCGTTGGCGGGTGCAAGAATCGGGATATCGATCAGGCGGACCGCACACGCAACGGTGCGGCCTGGTGAGGGCGGCTCAGTGAACGAAGCCGCCCTTGACGAAGCGCACGGGCTCGGCGTCCATGCGCAGCAGCAGCGCCGTCAGCCCGTCGGCCGCGGAGGAGGGCGCGGAGGAGGATGCGGCCGGCGTGCCGACTGCTGGCCCGGACACGCAGACCAGGTCGGCGTCGGACCAGGGCCGGCCAGGTGTGCCGCGGGCGCGCAGCCAGCCGGCGCGGTCGGCCAGCAACTGGGTGCCGGCCAGGCGCGAAGGCGCTTGCCCGGCGATTGCCGCCACTGCCTGCCAGGCATGCGAGGCGATGGCGGTGCAGCCGGCACGGAAGCGCGGCACCTGCGCCGGCGGTTGCCCGTCGGGGGTGACCAGCACAGTCAGGAAGCGGGGATCCTCTAACGGCAACGGTGTGGTCCCGTCCACCGTCACCAGCCGCACGCGCTGGTCGCCGCGCCATTGCGATAGCGCCAGCGGCGTGGCATCGGCGCAGCGAATGGCCATCTCCGGCAGCCGCAGCGGCACCGGCCAGTTGCCCTCGGCACCGCTGCCGGCCGACAGCGCCTTCATGTAGTCGATCACGGCCCACGTGTCGCCGTCGCCAAGCCGATCGCCGAAGGCGGGCATGGTGCTCCGCCCCTGCCGGTCGCGCATGCCGGCCAGCACGTGCCAGAACAGCTCGCCGTCGGCGCGTCGCGCCAGCAGCGGACCGGCCAGCGTGGGCGGCCACACCGCCAGGCTGGCGGCGAGCGGTCCTTCGCCGCGTCCGTCGGTACCGTGGCAACTGGCGCAATGCTGCGCATAGACGCGCGCGCCATGGGCAATGCTGTCGACGGCAAAGCGGGTGGGGCTGGCGTGGAAGCTGGTCGGCGCGGCCGGCACGAACAGCAGCGATGCGCTGGGCCACGGCGCCGCCACCAGCGCCAGCGCGGCGCCAGCCAGCAGCACGCCGCGACGGCGACGCCAGGCCAGCGCCAGCGCCATGGCCAGCACGGCCACGGCAAGGGCGCACAGGGTCAGGCCGACCTGGCGTGCCAGGCCCAGGTCGATCAGCAGGGTCTCGCCCGCCACGCGCCGTGCCCACGGCCAGGCGGGCTGGCCGTGGCTGTCGCCGGTCAGGCCAAGGGCGTGCCACAGCGACAGCAGGCCAAGCTGGAGTTGCTCGACCAGGACCAGCAGCGCGTTCAGCCAGGCCTGCGAGGGCGGGCCGCTCATGGCACGGCCCGCGGGGTCAGGCGATGGGGCATCACCAGCTCGCGTCGAGTCCCAGGTGGCGCAGCGCTTCGTGCCGCAGCCCGGTCAGCCGCGCATCGCCGCGGTGGCGCGGGTAGGGCAGGTCGACGTGGATCTCTGCCGTGATGCGCGCCGGACGCTGGCTGAAGATGATCACGCGCTGCGCCAGGAACAGCGCCTCTTCGACGTCGTGCGTGACCAGCAGCGCCGAGAAGCGCGAACGCTGCCACAGATCGACCAGGTCGCTCTGCATGGCAAGGCGCGTCAGCGAATCCAGCTTGCCCAGCGGCTCGTCCAGCACCAGCAGCCGCGGATCGTTGACCAGCGCACGCGCCAGCGCCACGCGCTGCGCCATGCCGCCGGACAGCTGGTGCGGGAACGCGCGCGCGAACGCTTCCAGCCCGACCCGCCGCAAGGCGTCGTCGACGCGATGGCGCTGCTGCGCGAGAACGCCCTGCGCCTGCAGCCCGAGCGCGACGTTGTCCCAGACGCGGCGCCACGGGTACAGCGTGGGATCCTGGAACACCACGATGCGCGACGGGTCCGGCTCGGTGATCGGCGCGCCATCCTGCAGGATCTCACCCGAGGTGGGCTGGTCCAGGCCCGCGACCAGCCGCAAGAGCGTGGACTTGCCGCAGCCGCTGGGGCCGAGCAGGGCGACGAATTCGCCGGGCGCGACGCTGAGATCGACCTGGTCCAGCACCTGCAGCCGTTCGTTGCCATGGCCGAACCAGTGGCTGACCTGGCGGATATCGATACGGGCGCCGGCCAGCACTCCCGAGTCTTCGCTGCCCGCCGCGTTAACTCCCCTCTCCCGCGCGCGGGAGAGGGGAGCTTTCTGCGGGCGCATGCGAGATCCCGAGGCTTTCAACCGCTCGACCACACTCACCATTTCACCGTCCCCTTCTGCCACGACAACACACGGTCGCGCGCGGCGAACAGCAGCGTGATCACGCCCGAAAACAGCAGCGCCATCACGATCAGCGCCGCATACATGTTCACGTACGAAGCCCAGCCCTGTGCCCAGGTCAGGTACCAGCCCAGGCCCGACTTCACGCCCATCATCTCCGCCGTGACCAGCACCGAGAACGAAGCGCCCAGTCCCATGAACAGGCCGACGAACACCTGCGGCAGCGCCGCCGGGATCGCCACGCGCAGCACCAGGAACCAGCCCGACGCGCCCAGCGTGCGCGCGACGTCGTAGTAGCTCTTGTTGACGCCGGCCACGCCCGACCACGTCAGCACCGCGACCGGGAATGCCGTGGCCAGCGCGATCAGGAACACCGCCGCGGAATAGCTCGACGGGAAGAAGTAGAAGGTCAGCGGCAGCAGCGCGGTCGATGGCAGCGGCCCCAGCACGCGCAGCACCGGATGCACCCAGTAGCCGATGCGCCGCGACCAGCCGATCGACACCCCGATCAGGAAGCCTGCGAGCCCGCCATAGGCGACGCCGAGCCCGAGCAGCTTCAGCGTGTTCAGCGCGCTTTCGCCCAGCCGCCGCCAGTCGTCCGCGTACACCTCGATCAGCGCCTGCGGCGGCGCGAAAAAAGGCGTGGGCAGGATGGCGGTCTTGGCGGTCAGGATTTCCCACGCCGACAGCGCGACGGGCAGCGCCACCAGCCACGGGCCGGCGGCCCGCAACGCGGCCAGTGGACGTTGCGCCGGGCGGGCCCGCTGGCCGGCCAGCGCCACCACGGCCAGCAAGGCGGCGCCTGCCAGCGCCCCGATGCCCAGCTCCGCGGTATAGGCCCAGTCGCTGAAGCCGGCTGCCTGATTGGGCCATTGCCATGTCAGCGCGCCGAAGGCGGCCCACGCCAATGCGGCGAGGATGCCGGTGGTCCAGACGTGGCCGGCATTGCGTGTCGCGGTGGCCGCATGCGGCACGGGCGTCGCGGCGGGGTGGTGCGCGAGGCCGGGGTCGAGCGTGCTCTGGCTTGTCGTCATGGCATTACCCCAGCACATTGGCGTAGACATGCTGCGCCAGCCGTCTGGCATCGGTGGACTTCTTCAGCACGCCGATGCGGCGGAAATCGTCGGCGTAGAACGCGATCTCGTCGCGCAGGTCGACACCGGTCGGGTGGTGGGTGTACGTCAGCGTGGCGTAGAGCTTGCGCAGGTCTTCCGGGTTGATCTTGGGCGAGTATTTGGCGAACACCTTGGCGGCCTCGTTGGGATTCTCGTTGACATAGTCGGTGGCCTGCACGATGGCGCGCGCCAGCGACGTGGCCGCGGGGCGGTCGTTGCGCACCAGCTCGCCGCGCGCGCCGACCACGCAGCAGACCTTGCGCGCGTACTCGCCGGTCAGGTTGGTGGCAAGTTCCACGTAGGCGCCGTTGGTGCGCTTTTCCAGCAGGTAGAGATTGGGGTCGCCGTCGGCAATGGCCTGGATCTCGCCCTTGTCGACCGCCACGCCGAGCAGGTCGGCCGGGTACTGGCGCCAGGTGACGTCCTTGTCGGGATCGATGCCGTGCTTGGCCAGCAGGATGGTGAAGAAGTGCTTGCCCGGCGCCGCCAGGTCGCTGACGCCGACGGTCTTGCCCTTCAGCTGCTGCAGCGTGGTGACGCCCGCGGCCTTCGCCCCCACCAGCCGCACGCAGCCGCCGTGCGAGCTGCCGATGATCTTGACGTCGAAGCCGGCTTCGAGCGGCTTGAGCCAGCGGTGGATCATGCCCACCGCGGCATCGGCCTTGCCGGTGGCGATCGATTCGAGCAGCTGGTCGGTCGAGCCGCTGTAGTTGATCAGGTCGACCTGCAGGCCGTTCTTCTCGAAGAAGCCCTTCTCCTGCGCCACCACCACCGGTGTCAGGCAAAAGGAATTCTGGTTCCAGGCAAAGGTCAGCTTGCGCGGCGCCGACCAGGCCTGCCGGCCCAGGATCAGCGCGGGCGCGGCCACGGCCGCGGCGCCGGCAAGCCGCAGCACGCTGCGCCGGCGCGGGTCGGCGTGCTGGTTGTTGTTCTGGCTCATGTGGGATTCCCGTCTTCGTTTTGTTGAGGGATGCGATCAGGCGGCCTTGCGCTGTGCCGCTTGCGCGGCGTCGTGCCGTGCCACCAGTTCGCGCACGCGCGGGATCAGCTCGCGGCCGTAGTCGATGGCGTCTTCCAGCGGATCGAAACCGCGGATCAGGAAGGTGGTGACGCCCAGTTCGTAGTAGGCCAGCAGGGCCTGTGCAACCTGTTCCGGCGTGCCGACCAGCCCGGTGGAGTTGGAGCGCCCGCCGGTCTCGCGCGCGATCGCGGTCCACAGGCGCTGGTCGACGCGGTCGCCCTGGTCCGCCGCTGCCAGCAGGCGGCGTGCGCCTTCGCTCTGCTGCGGGCCGCCGCGGCTGTAGCCGGCCTGCACGCGCAGCGCGCGGGTGCGTTCCAGGATGCGGTCGGCGCGGGCCCAGGCTTTCTCCTCGGTCTCGGCCAGCACCGGGCGGAACGAAACGGAGAAGCGCACCGTGCGGCCGTGCCGCGCGGCTTCTGCGCGCACGCGCCCGGTCAGTTCGCGCACCTGGTCGAGCGACTCGCCCCACAGCGCGTAGACGTCGGCATGCTTGCCGGCGACGGCCAGCGCGGCGGCCGAGGCGCCGCCGAAATAGATCGGCACATGCGGCTGCTGCGCCGGCTTGACCTCGGAGAAGCCCTGGGTAAAGCGGTAGAACTGGCCTTCGTGGTCGAACGGCGTGGGCTCGGTCCAGATCCGGCGCAGGATGTGCAGGTACTCGTCGGTGCGCGCATAGCGCTGGTCATGGTCGAGGAAGTCGCCGTCGCGCTGCTGCTCGCTGTCCGAGCCGCCTGAAATGAAATGCACGCCCAGGCGGCCGCCGCTGAACTGGTCGAGCGTGGCGATCTGGCGCGCGGCCAGCGTCGGCGCGGTAAATCCGGGCCGGTGCGCCAGCATGAAATGGATGCGCTCGGTCACGCTGGCGGCGTAGGCAATGGTCAGCGTCGCGGAAGGGCCGGTGGAGTGGTGCGGCACCAGGATGCGGTCGAAGCCGGCCTGTTCATGCGCCTGCGCAAACGCGCGCACGTAGTCGCGATCGATGACCGGGCCTGACGCGGGATGGATCTCGGACTGCTTCTGGCTCTGGATCATGCCGATGAAATCGACGCTCATTGCGCTCTCCTGGAAATCGGTGTCGGGTTGGGGTTGGGGTTGGATTGGGGCTGAGGCACAAAGTACGACAGCGGCGCGGCTTCGCTAACGAATAAAAACGACGCTCCATATTCAATAAGCATCGTTTTCGCCGGGCCCCGGCGGCGCTACGCTAGGCGGCATTCGGTGCGCACCGCGCCCTCATCTTTTTCCGGAGTCTTGCTTCCATGTCCCTGACGTCTGCCCTGCGCCGGCTGCCCGAGAGCGATGCGCGCCTTGGCGAGGTGCTGGCGATGCTGTCCGCACGTTTTGCCGGCGATGCCGCCGCGCACGATGCCGCGGCCAGCTTCCCGCATGACAACTTTGCGCAGCTGCACGCCCATGGCCTGATTGCGCAGGTGGTGCCGCGCGCGCACGGCGGCGGCGGCGCGGGCCTGGCGCAGGCGCGCCGCATCGTCGCCGCGGTGGCCGGCGGCGACGCCGCGACCGCGCTGGTGCTGACCATGACCTACCTGCAGCACCGCGCGATCGCCCGCGCCGAGTCGCCCTGGCCGGCGGCGCTGCGCGAGCAGGTCTTTGCCAGCGCGGTGCGGGAAGGGGCGCTGATCAACTCATTGCGCGTGGAGCCGCAGCTGGGCTCGCCCGCGCGCGGCGGCCTGCCGGCCACGGTGGCGACGCGCGTGGCCGACGGCTGGCGCCTGAGCGGGCGCAAGCTGTACAGCACCGGCATCCCGGCGCTGCGCTGGCTTGCGGTGTGGGCGCGCACCGACGAAGCGCAGCCGCGCGTCGGCGTGTTCCTGGTGCCGGGGCCGGCGGCCGGCATCGCCGGCGTGCGCATCGTCGAGAACTGGAACCACCTTGGCCTGCGTGCCTCGGGCAGCCACGAGACCGTGCTCGACAATGTCTGGATTCCGCCGGACCACGCGGTGGATATCCGTGCGCCGTCGGCCTGGGCCCCGGCCGGCGCCAGCCAGGCGGATCTCGACGCCAGCGCCGAACAGCAGGCCTGGATGGTGGTGCTGCTGGGCAGCCTCTATGACGCGGTGGCGCGCGCGGCGTCGGCCTGGCTCAACGATTTCGTGCGCGAGCGCGCGCCCGGCAGCCTGGGCGCGCCGCTGGCCACGCTGCCGCGCGTGCAGGAAGCCGTCGGCGAGATCGCGGCGCTGCTGCGCGTCAACCAGGTGCTGCTGGATGACGCCGCGGCACGCACCGACGCGGGCGCTCCGCCGCCGATCTCCGACAGCGGCCTGCTGAAGTTCACCGTGACCGGCAACGCCATCCGCGCCGCGGAGCTGGCGCTGCAGCTGTCAGGCAACCATGGCCTGAGCCGCAATCATCCGCTCGAGCGCCACTATCGCGACGTGCTGTGCAGCCGCATCCATACGCCGCAGAACGATTCGATCCTGCTTGCCGCCGGGCGCGCGCAGCTGGGCGTGTAAGCGCCGCCGCGCCCGCCGTGCTATGTTTGCGGGGCCAGCGCCCCGCAGAGGGCCGCATGGCCGGCCCCAGTGGCCGGCGACCATAACGAGACACTCCGGAGCATTCCCATGGGCAGTTCCCCCGATCCCAACGCGCTGGCGCCGCTGCGCGATTTCATCACCGGCCTGGCGGCGCTGCTCGACCAGCACCCCGACGAGCCGCGCATCCTGCGTGAAGGCGGGGCCTTGCTGGCGAAGCTGGTCGCACGCGATGACTGGCTGCCCGAAGCATGGGCCCAGCCTCACCCCGAGTACTACCAGCAGCACCTGCTGCATTGCGATTCCGCCGAGCGTTTTTCCATCGTCAGCTTTGTCTGGGGCCCGGGCCAGCGCACGCCGATCCACGACCACACCGTCTGGGGCCTGATCGGCATGCTGCGCGGCGCGGAAGATGCGCAGCCGTTCGCGCTCGATGCCGACGGCCGCCCCGTTGCCAGCGGCGCCAGCGTGCGCCTGCTGCCCGGGCAGGTGGAGGCGGTGTCGCCGGCGGTGGGCGATATCCATCGCGTCAACAACGCCTACGACGACCGCGTCTCGGTCAGCATCCATGTCTACGGCGGCAATATCGGCGCGGTGCGCCGCTCGGTCTACGCCGAGGACGGCACCCGCAAGCCCTTTGTCTCCGGCTATTCCAACCAGACCCTGCCCAACCCGTGGGACCGTTCCCGCGAACTTGCCCAGTCATGAATACTGTTACCGCCAAGCCGGCCGCGCCGGCACCGACGGCCTTCCCGACGCTGTCGCCCGAGGCCGTGCGCGACGCGCTGCGCAACCGCGACGAGATCGCACTGATCGATGTGCGCGAGGAAGACCCCTTCGCGCAGGAGCACCCGCTGTGGGCGACGAACTTCCCGCTGTCCCGGCTGGAACTGGACGCGTGGGCGCGCATCCCGCGCCGCGACACGCTGGTCGTGGTCTATGGCGACCATGCCGGCGCCGACCTGGCGCCACGTGCGGCGGCGGTGCTGCAAGACCTTGGCTATACCCGCGTGCATCTGCTGGAAGGCGGGCTGCGCGCGTGGATCGATGGCGGCGGCGAGGTGTTCCGCGACGTCAACGTGCCGAGCAAGTCGTTCGGCGAAGTGGTCGAGGCCGCGCGCCATACGCCGTCGCTGGCGGCCGAGGAAGTGCAGGCCCTGATCGACAGCCGGGCCGATGTGGTGATCGTCGACGCGCGCCGCTTCGACGAGTACCAGACCATGAGCATCCCCACCGCCACCAGCGTGCCGGGCGCCGAGCTGGTGCTGCGCGTGCGCGAACTGGCTCCCGATCCGCGCACGCGCGTGATCGTCAACTGCGCGGGCCGCACGCGCAGCATCATCGGCACGCAGTCGCTGGTGAACGCGGGCATTCCGAATCCGGTGGCGGCGCTGCGCAACGGCACCATCGGCTGGACCCTGGCCGGCCAGCAACTGGACCACGGCGCCAGCCGCCGCGCCCCGGCCGCGGTCAGCGAAGCCAACCGCGACAGTGCCCGCCGCGGCGCGCGCGAGATCGCCGACCGCGCCGGCGTGCGGCGCATCGCGCTGGCGCAACTGGACACGCTGCAGCAGCCCGGCCGCACCGTGTACCGCTTCGACGTGCGCACCCCCGAGGAATTCGCCGACGGCCACCTGCCGGGTTTCGTCAACGCGCCGGGCGGGCAGCTGGTGCAGGAGACCGACCACAGCGCGCCGGTGCGCGGCGCGCGCATCGTGCTGGCGGATGATGACGACGTGCGCGCCGGCATGACCGGCTCTTGGCTGGCGCAGATGGGTTGGGACGTCTGGGTGGTGGAACCGGTGGCCGCGGCAGAGCGCAGCGAGACCGGCGCGGTCGCCGCACCGGTGCCGACGCCAGCGCCGGTAGCGACCGTCACTGCGGCCGAACTGGCCACCTGGCTCGATGCAGGCGATGGCAGCACCGCGGTCCTCGACTTCACCACCAGCGCCAACTACGTCAAGCGCCATATTCCCGGCGCGTACTTCGTCATTCGCGCTCAACTGGCTGATGCGCTGCCACGCATCCCGCGGCCGCGGCGCTACGTGCTGGCCTGCGGCACCAGCCTGCTGGCACGCTTTGCCGCCGCGGACCTGCGGCGCCTGACCGATGTGGAGGTGTTGGTGCTGGAAGGCGGCACCCAGGCGTGGATTGCCGCGGGCCTGCCACTGGAGAGCGGAGAGACGCGCCTGGCCTCTGACCGCACCGACCGCTATCGACGGCCCTATGAAGGCACCGACAACCCGCGCGAGGCGATGCAGGGTTACCTGGACTGGGAGTTCGGGTTGATCGCGCAGCTGGAGCGCGACGGGACGCATGGGTTCAGGGTGGTGTAGGGTGCGGTGGCGGGCTATGTCTTGAGCATGCCCGGATAGTGCTCTTGCAGCCAGTGGGATGTGTCATCGAGGATGCGCCTGGCGTGAGCCAATGCCAGGCGCATGTCCGGTGCTCTGACGGTGACGAAGCCGGTGTACTTCTCATTGCGGATCGACAGCAGGCCATCGAGCTCATCCAGCAGGAGCTGGCTGCCACCGAGGGATCCCACCAGGCCTTCCAGCGCCACACGGTGGTGCCCTTGCGCCGCGGTAATGCGGTAGCCTTGCGCGGCAAAGACGGCCAGCGCCGCAAACAGGATCGCATCGTAAGCGGCTTCGAACTTGGTCGGGTCTGAAACGCCCTGAACCGTTGTGTCCTGGAATTTCTGCACGGCGGCGCGCAGCAGTTCTTGCACCATTACTTTGT
Organism: Cupriavidus taiwanensis; assembly: GCF_900249755.1. Taxonomy (NCBI): domain Bacteria; kingdom Pseudomonadati; phylum Pseudomonadota; class Betaproteobacteria; order Burkholderiales; family Burkholderiaceae; genus Cupriavidus; species Cupriavidus taiwanensis. Next base: position 1,446,902 of record NZ_LT976854.1, on the reverse strand, counting down.
TCTGCATCCGCTCCAGGCGGACGACCTGCGGCTCATTCAGTGCCAGTTGTGCCGGCTTGCGCGCTGCCATAGGCAAAGTCTCCTTTCAAGGCAATCACCGGCTGGCTCGCCACACCGAGCGCGAAGCCGTTCCCGTCTGCCAGCATTTGCTCGAACTCGGACCTGGAAAATACTGACGCATGGATTTCCCGGCCGTGCTCGCGTCCAACCGACTTCAGCGCCGCATTGATACGGATGGCACTGAGTGCCTCGCCCAGCACCAACACGTCCAGGTCTGAGGTCGCCTTTTCCTCGCCGCGTGCAACCGAGCCAAATACGACAGCAACCTCTACCTCTTCGGGCAGCGCATTTTTCACATCCTCCAGCCATGCATCGCTGCGTCGCACGATATCCGTCAGGCCTGCGAGCAAGGGCGAATCAGAGGCGCGATACAGGACGTTCCGGCCATCCTGCGTCCTGACAGCCAGCCCAACGTCAGTCCAGCGCTTGAGCCAATGCGCCACATTGCCCGTATTGGATCCGGCCATTCGGGCCAGTTCGCTTGGGGCGTATTGCTTCCCGGGAGTGAGGTAAAGCGCGCGAAGCAGCGCGAGGCGCTTTTCGCCCCCAAAGAGTTCGCCCAAAAGTACGTTGTGCATGGCAACCTCCCATCCATTGCTGCATGATGTGCAGTGTCGCTGCGTATTATGCAGTAACCATGCATATCCTGCACTGTCACTGCATGATATGCAGTGACGCCCGGAATTGAAGGGAAGGGAAGCTCAAAGTTTGAGGAGGAGCCGCAGTGCCTCCTCCACTTTCCTCATGTAATTGGTCCCCAATGTCGCGACTGGCCGGCCGCCCATGAACCGGCGATTGGAAACTGCTCGGATCTGGTCGATCAACAGGTCCGTCTCATAGGTCAGGCCCGGCAGCTTGCCCAGCGCGACGCGCAGCGGAAAGCAATTCTCCATCTCGATCTGGGATGTCCCGGGCACGACAATGGTGGTCGGATGCCCCGCGTCATTGAGCAGGTCGGTCTGTAGGACCAGCGCTGGCCGGTTGCGCTTGGCCGGCTCTTCCCGATGGGTCTGGGGGTTGAGATCGACCTCCCAGACCTGGCCCCGCTTCAGTTCAATCAAGACCGTCTCCGGCGGCGCCGTCCATCTCTTCGTTGGCTACCAGGTGCTTCGCCGAGAGCTTGCGAGACAGCATCGCGATGCGGCTGGCCAGTTCCCGTTCGTTCTTCTCGCGCACGGCATCGCGAATGTAGTCGGAAGTCTTTTGTCCGGAGGCCTTTGCCAGCGCGCGCGTCTGGTCGGCCAGCTCTTCGCCGGCGCGGAAGGACAAGGTCGTTCCTTGCATGAATGGCTCCGTACTTGGGTAATACGGAAGTATAGCGCTCATGTGTCACTCATTTTTGTATTACAGAACGGCCGACAGATTGGATGCTCAGACCGGCTTAAGGGGTTTGGAAGCAGTGACCAGAGCGTAGCTGGGAGCCGAATTGGGCAGAAATTGGAGGAGTCTGAAAGTCCTTGCAGGCGCCCCGTCTCTCTACAGCAAGGGAACGAACGTAACGATTCCCTGTCAATCGTAATCGTTCAGTTACAATGCTGTCCTGCAGCATCCCGGCGCCCGCCCGAATCACCGTGGCTCGCCGGCGATGCCGTCAATGCCCCCGATCCAATGCGACTGTTGTTCCTGCTGCTGACTGCCATGTGCCTGTCGCTGCTCTCCTTTGGAGCAGCGGCGGACGCGCGCGCGGCGTTGCCGGTGCCGCAGCAGGCGGGGGTGGACCTGATCGACCTGGCCGCAGCCCAGCCCGTCGATGACCTGGGCCGGCTCGTGGTGCCCGGCGACGACGGCTTGCACGACGACGATATCTGCGATGACCCGCCCCCCGGGTATTGCAACATCTGGTCGGCCGACCTGCTCGATCCGCTCGACCTGCTCGACGAGATCGAAGAATCCAGCGCGCTGTTTGCATTGCCGCCGGTAAAGCTGCTGCTGCCTTCCGGCGACGTGGCCCAGCGCCCGCCGGGCCGCGCCGATCCTCCGCCTTCGGCCTTTTTCCGTCCGCCAATAGCCCTGGCCTGACCGCTTCCCTGCGCCCGCATCGCGCGCGCTGCCGCATGCAGCCGCCCATTCGCGGGCCGCGCCCCTTGCCTGATATCGCCAGCCTGCCTGCCGCCTGACCGCGCAGGCATGCCGCCGCCGTTGTGCGTCCTGCCGTGATGGCGTCCCCGAGACGGCTTCACCCAGGGCGGGCGGCAGCGTGGCGAGAGGCAGACGTATCGCTTGCTTTCCCGACTCATGACAACAACCAAGCTGACCCTGATCGCGTCGCTTTCGCTGATGGCGCTTGCCTCGGCCCCGGCCCACGCCGGCGCCCAAGGCGCGGCGTCCGCGAAGGCCTCGGACCTGGCCGGTGCCGCCCCCGCGGCCCGCGCACCGCTGGCCAAGCCGGCTGCCGCGCCGCTGCCGGGCGCCGCCATCCTGGCGGCCGCCGCCGTACCGAAAACTCCCGCTGCCGGCGCTGCCGCCGCCGGACCCGCCTATTCGCTGCCGCAGTTGCTCGACCTGGCGCAGTCCACCAACAAGGGCGTGGCCGCCGCCGAAGCCAATGTCGATGCCGCCAGCGCCGCCATCAGCAGTGCCCGTGCCTATCCGAATCCGCAGGTCGAGGTGATGTATGGCCGCATGTCCGGCAAGCAGCCGGGCGTGGCCAGCGGCAATGCGCCCAGCTATGCGGTGGTGCAGAAGTTCGATTACCCGCACCAGCGCAGTCTGCGCGAGGCCATGGCGACGCGCGGGCTGGAATCGTCGCAGGCGCTGCGACAGGGTTTTCGCGCCGACCTGGCCGCGCGCGTGAAGACCGCCTACTACGACGTGCTGCGCCGCGAGAGCGAGCTGCACGCCGCCGAGGAAGACCTGGCGATGATGCGGCAGATCCATTCGCGCGCACGGCTGCGCGTGGAAGTGGGCGAGGCCCCGCGCTACGAGCTGATCAAGGCCGAGACCGAATTGCTGGCATCGCAGAAGAGCCAGCAGACCGCCGAGCTGCGCGTGAACCAGGCCAAGGCCGCGCTGCGCCAGCAGGTGGGCGGCGCCATGGCGGGGCAGTTTTCGCTGGCGGGCACGCTGGGGCAGTCGCCCGACATGCCGCCGCTGCAGGCGCTGCGCGACACCATGATCGCCGGCAACGCCGAACTGGTCCAGCGCCGCATGGAGCTGGAGCGCGCGCAGCTGGGCGTGGATTACCAGAAGTCGCTGCGCTGGCCGGAAGTGGCGCTACGCGCCAGCACCGACCGCCAGCCTGACAACAACGTCTCGCAGATCGGCCTGATCCTGACCATCCCGCTGTGGGACCGCCGCAGCGGCCCGGTGGGCGAAGCCACGGCGCAGGCCACGCAGGCGCGCAGCGCGCTGGAGATGCGCGAGTTCGAGCTGACGCAGGAGCTGGAAGCGGCCTACCGCCAGTACGAGATCAACCAGGCCCAGGTGACGGCGCTGGAGTCGGGCATCGTGCGCGAGGCCGAGTCGGCGCTGGGCGTGGCCGAGGCGGCCTACCGCTTCGGCGAGCGCGGCATCCTGGACTACCTCGATGCCCAGCGCGTGCTGCGTGGCGCGCGCAATGAGCTGATCGCCGCGCAGTACGACCTGCAGCTGGCCGCGATCCAGATCGAAAAGCTTATGTCGACCGCCCCGGGCGCCACCGCCGCGCCGGGCCTGCAGCCGACATCCAACATCGAACAGAAATAACCATGCGTCCCAATTTCCTGCTTTCGCTGACGGCCGCCGCCGTCCTGACGTTCAGCCTGGCGGCCTGCTCCGACAAACCAGAACCGGTCGCCGAAGCGCCCAAGCTGCCGCCCGGCGTGATCCAGCCCGAGGGCAACCTGCAGAAGGGTTTGAAGGTGGCACCCGTGGCCACGTCCCCGTTCAGCGAGATGCTGCGCGTGGCCGGCCGCATCGACTTCGACGAACAGCGCGTCTCGCGCATCGGCGCCAGCGTGACCGGCCGCGTGACCGACCTCTATGCCACGCTGGGCCAGGAAGTGAAGGCCGGCCAGGTGCTGGCGCGCCTGCACAGCAGCGAGCTGGGCGCGGCGCAGATGGCGTTCCTGAAGAGCGAGGCCCAGACCGAGCTGCAGGGCCGCAACGCCGAGCGCGCGCGCCAGCTGTTTGCCGCCGACGTGATCGGCCGCGGCGAACTGCAGCGCCGCGAGAGCGAACTGGCGATCGCCTCGGCCGAGATGCGCGCCTACCGCGACCAGCTGCGCGTGCTGGGCATGTCGGCCGCATCGATCGCGCAGCTGGCCAAGAGCGGCAGCATCAACTCGCATTCGCCGGTGTATTCGAGCATCAGCGGCACCGTGGTCGAGCGCAACGTGGCGCAGGGCCAGGTGGTGCAGCCTGCCGACGCGCTCTACACCGTGGCGGACCTGTCGCGCGTATGGGTGGTGGCCGAAGTGCCCGAGCAGCAGGCCGCGCAGGTGGCCGAAGGCCAGAGCGTTGAGATCGAGGTGCCGTCGCTCGGCAACGGCGCCGGGCGCCAGACCATCACCGGCAAGCTGATCTACGTGGGCCGCACGGTCAACCCGCAATCGCGCACCGTGCTGGTCCGTACCGAGCTGGAGAACCGCGAAGGGCGGCTCAAGCCCGCCATGCTGGCCAGCATGCTGATTGCCGGCAAGCCGGTGGACCAGCTGGTGGTGCCGGCCGCGGCGGTGGTGCGCGACGGCAATGAAGAGCTGGTCTATGTCGAGATGCCGGGCAACAAGTACCGCCTGACCCGCGTCAAGCTGGGCGCGGAAAGCGACGGCATGCGCGTGGTCCAGAACGGCGTGAAGGCCGGCGACCGCATCGTGGTCGAGGGCGCCTTCCACCTGGACAACGAGCGCAAGCGCCTCGAGCAAGGGTAATCGACCATGATGAAATCCCTAGTCGAAGCCGCCATCAAGCAGCGGCTGGTGGTGTGCGTGATTGCCGTGGTGCTGTTCTTCTTCGGCTTGCGCGCTGCCACCAAGCTGTCGGTGGATGCGTTCCCGGACGTGACCAACGTGCAGGTGCAGATCGCCACCGAAGCCGCGGGCCGTTCGCCCGAGGAAGTCGAGCGCTTTGTCACCGTGCCGGTGGAAATGGCCATGACCGGCCTGCCCGGCCTGGAAGAGATGCGGTCGCTGAACAAGGCGGGCCTGTCGCTGATCACGCTGGTGTTCACCGATGCCACTGACGTGTACTTCGCGCGCCAGCTGGTGATGGAGCGGCTGATCGAAGTGGGCGGGCGCATGCCGGAAGGCGTGTCGCCGGTGCTGGGGCCGGTTTCCACCGGCCTGGGCGAGGTCTACCAGTACACGCTGGACCGCGCCGACGACGGCAACCGCGAACTGACCCAGGAAGAGCTGGCCGAGCGCCGCATCGCCCAGGACTGGGTGGTGCGCCCGCTGCTGCGCTCGATCCCCGGCGTGGCCGAGATCAACTCGCAGGGCGGTTACGTGCGCCAGTACCAGGCGCTGGTCAACCCCGAGCGCATGCGCCACTACCAGATCTCGATCCAGCAGGTCTACGAGGCGCTGGCGCGCAACAACGCCAACTCCGGCGGCGGCGTGCTGCCGCACTACGCCGAGCAGTACCTGATCCGCGGCGTCGGCCTGGCCAAGGGCGTCGACGACCTCGGCAGCATCGTGCTGAAGGAGGTCAACGGCACGCCGGTGTATCTGCGCGACGTGGCTAACGTCACCATCGGCCATGAGGTGCGGCAGGGCGCGCTGGTCAAGAACGGCCAGACCGAGGCGGTCGGCGGCATCGTTATGATGATGCGCGGCGGCAATGCCAAGGAAGTGGTCAGCCGCGTCAAGGCCCGCGTGGCCGAGATCAACGAGCGCGGCATGCTGCCGGGCAAGCTGCAGATCGTGCCGTACTACGACCGCAGCGAGCTGGTCGACGCCGCGCTGTGGACCGTGACCAAGGTGCTGCTCGAAGGCGTGGTGCTGGTGGTGATCGTGCTGTTCCTGTTCCTGGGCGACGTGCGTTCGTCGGTCATCGTGCTGGCCACGCTGGTGCTGACGCCATTGCTGACCTTCATGGTGATGAACGAGGCCGGGCTTTCCGCCAACCTGATGTCGCTGGGGGGGCTGGCGATCGCCATCGGCCTGATGGTCGACGGCTCGGTGGTGGTGGTCGAGAACGCGTTCGAGCGGCTCGGCCACAAGGAGCCCGGACTGACCAAGACCGAGATCCTGGTCAAGGCGGTGCAGGAAGTGGCCACGCCGGTGATCGTCGGCGTGGGCATCATCATCCTGGTGTTCCTGCCGCTGATGACGCTGTCGGGCATGGAAGGCAAGATGTTCGCGCCGCTGGCGTTCACCATCTCGATCGCGCTGGCGATCTCGCTGTTCCTGTCGCTGACGCTGTCGCCGGTGCTGTCGTCTTACCTGCTTAAGGGCGGCGCCGAGCATGACACGTTCCTGATTGCCTTCATGAAGCGCCACTACCTGCGCCTGCTGCACTGGGCGCTGGGCAACAGCCGCAAGACCGTGCTGGGCGCGGTCGGCGCCTTCATCGCCACGCTGCTGATCGTGCCGCTGCTGGGGACCTCGTTCATTCCGGAGATGAAGGAAGGCTCGATCGTGCCCGCGATCGACCGCGTGCCCAATATCTCGCTGGAAGAGTCGATCAAGCTGGAGAAGGAAGCCAACAAGCTGGTGCTGAGCGTGCCGGGCGTGAAGTCGGTGGTGTCCGGCGTCGGCCGCGGCGAAAGCCCGGCCGACCCGCAGGGCCAGAACGAATCGACCCCGATCGCCAGCCTGAAGGATCGCGACGCGTGGCCCGACGGCTGGACCCAGGACGATATCGCCAACGCCATCCGCGAAAAGCTCAAGGCGATACCGGGCGTGCAGATCGTGATGGCGCAGCCGATCTCGGACCGCGTTGACGAGATGGTCAGCGGCGTGCGCTCCGACGTGGCGGTGAAGGTGTTCGGCGATGACCTCGACAAGCTGCGCGAACTGGCGGGCGAGATCGCGCGCGTGGCCGGCGGCATCCAGGGCTCGCAAGACATCCGCATCGAGCGCGTGTCGGGCCAGCAGTACCTGTCGATCGAGATCGACCGGCAGGCGATTGCGCGCTACGGGCTCAACGTGTCGGACATCCATGACGTGATCGAGATCGCCATCGGCGGCAAGCGCGCCACCGACATCTTCGAAGGCGAGCGCCGCTTTGCCGCAGCAGTGCGGCTGCCGGAGGAGTTCCGCAACAACGTGCAGGCGATCCGCCAGCTGCTGGTGAACACGCCCGACGGCATGCAGGTGCCGCTGCAGAGCGTGGCCCGCATCGAGGTCAACGACGGTCCCGCGCAGATCAGCCGCGAAATGGCCAAGCGCCGCGTGGTGGTGATGATCAACGTGAAGGACCGCGACCTCGGCGGCTTCGTTGCCGAGCTGCAGCAGGCCGCCGACGCCAAGGTCAAGCTGCCCGAAGGCTACTACCTCGAGTGGGGCGGCCAGTTCCAGAACATGGAACGCGCCATGGGCCACCTGAAGATCATCGTGCCGGTCACCATCGCCGCGATCTTCTTCCTGCTGTTCCTGCTGTTCAACTCGCTGCGCTTTGCCACGCTGATCATCACGGTGCTGCCGTTCGCATCGATCGGCGGCATCATCGGGCTGTTCGTCACCGGCGAATACCTGTCGGTGCCGGCGTCGGTGGGCTTTATCGCGCTGTGGGGCATGGCGGTGCTGAACGGGGTGGTGCTGGTGTCGTATATCCGCACGCTGCGCGACTCGGGCCTGTCGCTCGATGACGCGGTGGTGCAGGGCGCAACGCAGCGGTTCCGCCCGGTGATGATGACCGCGACCATCGCGATGCTGGGGCTGGTGCCGTTCCTGTTCTCGACCGGTCCCGGCTCGGAAGTCCAGCGGCCGCTGGCGGTGGTGGTGATCGGCGGGCTGATTACGTCGACGCTGCTGACGCTGGTGATGGTGCCCACGCTGTATCGCTGGTTCGATGACCGCAAGCCGGACCCGACGCGGGACGTGCCGGTGTAGTTGCCGAACCGCGTGTTTGCTCCCCTCTCCCGCTCGCGGGAGAGGGGCCGGGGGTGAGGGCAGGGCGCAGGCATACCACCGGCCGCACTTCGTGGAGACTCCGGGCCCTCACCCCAACCCTCTCCCGCAAGCGGGAGAGGGAGCCGGCAAGCAGTCAATGATGGCGCTGCGTGCTTGGCCATCTGCTTTTCCAGAAAGACAACGCCCCATGCAAGCAGTGCCTTGCATGGGGCGTTTTTCTTTCCCATCGCTCAACCTACGCCAGCCGCATCTCCGCCTGCCGCGTCCACAGTTCCAGCATGAAGTCCGGCTCCAGATGGTGGATATGCCGATACAGCCCAGGCTGCGCGCCGATCGCTTCATGCACCGCCTGCGCGGTAATCTGCTGCTCGGTGAACGGGTGCCGGAAATGGCAGGCGACGATGACGCCGTCGTCGGCCAGCGTGCGCGCGGCCATCGCTGCGACTTCCAGCCAGTCCGGCTTGGGAAAGTAGTAGCCCAGTTCGGAAAACACCATCAGGTCGAAGCTGCCTTCCGGCCATTGCTGCGGCAGTTCGCCGGTCAGCACGCGTGCGTGCGGGAACGGTGCCAGCCGTTGCCGCGCCTGCTCGGCCGCGGTCTCGGCCAGTTCCATTGCCACCAGCGCATCGCAGCGCGGCGCCAGCGCCGCGCTCAGGTGGCCGCCGCCGCAGCCGGGCTCGAAGGCGCGGGCGAAGCGCTCGCGCGGCAGCGTGGCCAGCAGCAGGGCGCGCTTGCGCGCTTCGTACCAGCGCGTGCCGATGCCCCAGGGATCTTCATTGCGGCCGTACAGGCCGGCGAAATAGTCGCGGTCGACCGGCATGGCGGCAGCCCTCAGTAGCCGTAGTACGGCGCCTCGCGGTAGTAGCCGGAAGGCTGCGGGCCGCACGGCACGTAGGCGCGGTCGTAGTCGCGGTAGCAATAGCCCGGCGGCACCGCCGGCGCGGCGTACGAAACCGGCGCGGGGGCGTAGGTGACGGGCGGGGGCGCCACCGGCGCCGCCATGACCGGACCCGAGGCCAGCATCGCACCCAGCGCCAGGCCGGCGAGCGCGCCGACCGCCAGCACGGCACCGGCGTTGGAGCCGCCGTGGTGATGGTGCCGGCCGCGCGCGGACGCGGAACCGGCGGCTAGCAGCGATGCGGCCAGCACCGCCGCGGCGACGATTCGGGTGGAGGGGCGCATTTGGAACTCCTTGTGATGCACAGCTTGTGTTCCTGAATGATGGACGCAAACCGGCGTTCAAGGTGTTTCGGCGCACGGGCCGACTTGTTAGCTTTGTAACCGCGGCTTCTGGGAACCGCCATTTTTAACCGAGTGTAAGACGCGGTAAAGCGGCGTGTCCAAAACGGCTTACCCCAGCGTTTCGGCCAGCGCGCCGAGCCCGCGCGCGCTGGCGGCGAGTTCGCCGGCCAGGGCCGCGACCAGTTCCGCCGCCGGCAGCGCGCGCGCCAGCGGCGCGGCCTGGCCGGCCCACTGCGCGGCAAAGTCGGCGCTGCCGCGCGCCCTGGCGGCGGCGTGCAGCGCCTTGCCGGCATCGTAGGCGGTGGGGTAGTCGGGCGTGGCGGGCGCGCCGGCTGCCGCGCCCAGTTCGGTAAAGCGGTTGGCCAGGCCGCGCGCATGGCGCCCGGAGATGGCGCGTGTCAGCACGGTCGGGCGCTTGCGCTGCAGCAGCGCGTCGCGGTAGGGGCCGTCGGCGATGGTTTCGGGGCAGGCGATGAAGGCGGTGCCGAGCTGCGCCGCCTGCGCGCCGAGCGCCAGCGCCGCGGCGATGCCGGCGCCGTCCATGATGCCGCCCGCGGCGATCACCGGCACGCGGGTCTGCGTCGACAGCACGCGTACCAGTGCCAAGGTGCCCAGTCCCTCGTCGACGGCGGCCGGGTCGAACACGCCGCGATGCCCGCCGGCCTCGATGCCCTGCGCAACGATGGCGTCGATGCCGGCGGCCTCGATGGCGCGCGCTTCATCGAGCGAGGTGGCGCTGGCCAGCAGCACGATGCCGGCATCGCGCAGCGCGCGGATCCGGCCCGCATCGGGCAGCCCGAAATGGAAGCTGACCACGGCCGGGCGTTCTTCCAGCAGCATCGCGTGCATGGCGTCGTCGGTCACGTAGCTGCGGTAGATCTCGCGCAGCGTCGCCGGCGGGGTCGCGCCGAACTCGGCAAAGCGCGGCGCGAGGTAGGCCAGCCATGCCTGCTCGCGCGCGGCATCGGCGACGGCCGGCGCATGGCAGAACACGTTGACGTTGAACGGCCCGCTGGTCAGCGCGCGGGTCTCGCGGATGGACTTGCGCGCGGCTTCGGCGTCCATCGCGCCAACGCCGAGCGAACCGAGCCCGCCGGCATTGGTGACGGCCGCGGCCAGCGCGGGCGTGCTGACACCGGCCATCGGTGCCTGGATGATCGGGGTGCGGATGCCAAGCCTGCGCAGCAGCGGCAGCCGGTCGGCGGTGGAGGGGGAGTGGGTCACTTGGCGCTCCTGGTCAGGGTCGATGGCGATGGTGCGGAAGGTGGGACGGCTGGGTCAGCCAGCGCGCAGTTCGCGCACGAAGGCGTCGCAGGCGTGCGTGGCATAGCCGGCACGCTTGACGATATAGGTGTGCACCGCGCGCACCGGCACGGTCTGCACGTCGACGGCGTCGCGGTGCAGCGCCAGCAGCGAGCGCGGCAGGATCGCCATCGCCGTGCCGGCGCTGACGCAGGCCAGCATGGCGTGGTACGACGGCATCTCGGTGATGGCCAGGCGCTGGCGCATATCGTCGCTGCCTTGCGCCAGCCAGGCTTCGGCGCACTGGCGGTAGGTGCAGCCCTTCGGGAAGGCGGCCAGGCGGCGCAATGCCACATCCTTCGGCCCGCGCACCTTGGGGTGGCTGGCCGGCAGCACCAGCTGCAGGTGTTCGGTGAACAGGTAGGTGCCTTCGAGCCCCGGGGCCAGTTCGTCCATGTCGGCCGCGCGCGCCGGCCCTTCGCCCGGATGCGCGACCACGGCGCAATCCAGCCGGTGGTCGAGCACGGCATCGACCAGCGCACGCGAGGTGCCGGTCCGGATCTCGATCTCCACGCCGGGCCAGGCCGCGTGGAAGCGTGCCAATGGCATCGGCAGGCGGTTGGCGGCGGCGCTTTCCATGGTACCGATGCGCAGGCGGCCCGACGGCGCGGCGCCCTGCACCGACTGCCGCGCTTCTTCCGCCAGCGCCAGCATCTGGTTGGCATAGGCGAGCAGCCGGTGGCCCTCGGGCGTCAGCAGCATGCGCTTGCTGTCGCGCTGGAACAGGGCCACGCCCAGCGCTTCTTCCAGTTGCTTGACGCGCGTGGTGACGTTGGACTGCACCCGGTCCAGCAGCCGCGCGGCGCGGGTGATGCTCTGCTCCGTGGCGACGGCGCGGAAGATTTCGAGTTCAGCCAGTTCCATCGGGCGCGGCAGGGAGTGGATGGGGGGACTTCAATATTCTCAACTGGAGAATATAGTAATACAAAAATTCTCCATATGAGAATATAAAGAAATCCCCCCTGCCGCGGCGCACGCTCAGGCCGGCGCCATCTCCCGGGGCCAGCCTGCCGGCGCAAGTACGCTGTCGAGCCCCGCTTGTGCGAAGTCCGGCCCCCAGTTCATGCGTTCCATGCGCAGCACTTCCACCTGTGTGATGCCGACTGCCGCGAACACATACTTCAGGTATGGCGTCAGGAAATCCTGCTGACTTCCGGGGCCTTCGCGGAACGGGCCGCCGCACGAGACCAGCGCCAGCACCGGCCGGTCCGCCAGCATGCCGACCTTGCCGGCCGGCGTGTTGCGGAAGGTGCGGTTGGGCCGCACCACCAGGTCGATCCACGCCTTGAGCGCCGACGGCACGGTGAAGTTGTGCATCGGCGTCGAGATCAGCACGGCGTCGGCCGATTCCAGCTCGGCGATCAGCGTTTCCGACAGCGCCAGCGCGGCTTGCTCGGCCGGGCCGCGCTGCTCGGGCGGCATCAGGCTGGCTTCGACGGTGGCCCGGTCCGGATGCGGCAGCGGCTGGCGCGCCAGGTCGCGCTCGATCACGCGCAGCGAACCGGCGCCGATCTGCTTCAGCAGGCGCGCTGCAGCCTGCCGGCTGTTCGAGGCCTCGCCGCGGCTGCTGGCGCTGAGGTGAAGCAAGGTAGTCATCGGTGGTTGTCCTCCAGCGGGAAATGGAAATGCAGCGCGCCGGCCAGCAGGCCGTTGCGGTAGTAGAAGCGGTGGCCCAGCACGTTGGCCAGCGGCGTATCGAGAACCAGCGAGCGGCAGCCTGCCTGGCGCGCCTCCAGTTTCAGCCGGTCCATCACTTGCTGCCCGTGGCCGCTGCTGCGCGCGTCGGCGTCGGTGACGAGGTCATCGACGTAGACGTGCACGCCGCGCACCAGGTTCTCCTGCAGGCGCCAGCCGGCCAGCGCAACCGGCTTGCCTTGGTCCCACAGCACCAGCAGGCGATAGCCCGTGGCCGCCTGGCGGCGCCAGCGCGCCACCAGTTCATCGGCAGAGGCCAGGTGCGGGCGCAATTGCCGCATCAGCGCAAAACAGGCGGCCACTTCGCTGTCATTGTCGACATGCCGGAGTCCGGTGTGCGGGGCGGTGGCGGCGTTCATGCGGCACTCCCTGCCGGTTCCGCGGGCGGCGGCGGAAACTGCAGGCCGGCGGCAATGCGGTTCCATGCCTGGATCGCGGCGATCGAAGCGGCCAGGTAGGGGATCTCGGCTTCGCTGAAATGCTCGCGCACGCGCGCCAGCGCCTGCTGGCGCTCGTGTTCCGCGCCGGCGCCCGCGGTGGCGCCCAGCACCGTCAGCGCCTCGGCCCAGGCCAGTGCCGCCTGCTCGCGCGCGGAATGGACGCCGGCCTCGCGCCAGACCGCGACCAGGTCAAGCTTGCGCGCATCCACGCCATGCCGTCGCGCCAGGTTCAGGTGGAACTGCAGGCAGAAGGCGCAGCCGTTGAGCTGCGACACGCGCACCTTGATCAGCTCGGTCAGCGGCTTGTCGAGTCCCGAGTCGTCCACGGCGGTGCGAAGCGCGCGCAGCGCCGCGTACACGGCGGGGGCGGCGCGGGTGAATGAATCGAACGTCATGCTGGCATGCGGGTCTGGCATTGCTGGCCTCCTTCGGCGGACCGGGTTAATATCAGAGCACGAACATAATATAAGAGTTCTGACATTATGCGCAAGACAGCGAACAAGCGCGGCGCCGTGGCCGCGGTCCCGACTGCGGTGCCGGCGCCCGGCGAAGGCAAGCGCGGCGAAAGCGGCCACCTTGGCTACCTGCTGCGCCAGGCCGGCGCGGCCAACCGGCTGCGCATGGAACGGGCGCTGGCGGACCTGAACGTGACGCCGCCGCAGTTCGTGGTGCTGACCATGCTGGGCGCGTATCCGGGGCTGTCGGGAGCCGACCTGGCGCGGCTGGCGCTGCTGACGCCGCAGACCGTCAGCGTGATCGTCGGCAACCTGGAGAAGGCGGGGCATATCGAGCGCACGCCGCATCCGGTGCACGGCCGCATCCAGACCATCGCGCTGTCGGCGCGGGGCAAGGCGTTGCTGGGACAGTGCCGCGAGCGGGTCATGGCCAACGAGGCCCGCCTCGCGGCGGGCCTGTCGGCTCAGGAAGAGCAGGTGATCCGCCGCTGGCTGGTGGCGGTGGCGGTGGAAGACGCCGCGGCGGCGGCCGCGTTGTAGCGGCCAGGCATGGCGGCGCTGCCGCGGAGCCTCAGCCGGTTGCCAGCGCGCGCTCCGGCTCCGGGCCGAACGGCGGCATGTTCTCCAGCCGCAGCGATTGCGGCACCGACAGCGAGATGCCCTCGGCGCGCAGCCGCTTGAGGATCTCGAACAGCAGGTCGCTGCGCGTGGCCGCGGCGATGCGCGGGCTGCCGACATAGCCGGTCACCGACAGCGTGATGCCGTTGGGCGCGAGCTGGCTGAACATCACCGACGGCGCGGGCACGTCGAGGATGCTTTCGTTTTCGCGGTAGACGTCGAGCAGCAGGTCGCGCAACTGCTCGGGGTCGGTGTTCAGCGGGAAGGTGAGCTGCAGCGAAGCCACCCCCTGGGTGCTGTTGCTCATGGTGACGTTGCGCAGGTTCTGCGAGATCAGCTGCGAATTGGGCACGATCACGGTGGAGCGGTCGCCCAACTGGATCTCGGTGGCGCGCACGTTGATGCGTCGGATGTCGCCCTCGACCCCGGCGATGCTGACCATGTCGCCCACCTTGACCGGGCGCTCGGTCAGCAGGATCAGCCCCGACACGAAGTTCTTCACGATCTCCTGCAGGCCGAAGCCGATGCCGACCGACAGCGCGCTGACGATCCACGCCAGGTTGTCCCAGCGCACGCCCAGCAGCGACAGCGTCAGCAGCACCAGCAGCACGTAGCCGACATTGCTGAACAGCGTGATCAGCGACGCGCGCAGCCCCGGCTCCATGCACAGCTTGGGCAGCAGCTCCGCATCCAGCCAGCGCCGCACCGTGCGCAGCAGCCAGATGCCCACGCCCAGCGCGACCAGCGCGTTCAGGATGCGCTCGGGCATGATGTTCAGGCTGCGCAGCTTTTCGCCGCCCAGCACGGTGACCAGGCTGTCGACCAGGTCCGCCGGGGTGGTGCCGAAGCCGCCAGTCAGCAGCGCCACCACGGCCAGCAGCAGCAACAGGCTGGCGCCGATGCCGGACAGGATGGTGGCGGTCTGTTCCAGGCGCGCATCGTCGACCCCGAACAGCTGCTTGATCACCTGCCCGCTGGTGTGCTGGGTCGAGAACAGGCTTTCGAACAGGTCGCGCGTGACCTGGGTCAGCAGGTACAGGCTGCACAGCACGATGTCGAACCAGACCAGCTCATAGGTCAGGAAGCGCGCAAAGCTGATATAGCCGGCCAGCAGCGCCACCATCGACACGATCACGATCAGCGTGACGCCGGCGTGGATCATGCCCGCCAGCGTGGCGCGCGCCTCGGGCTGCTCGCCCGCCGCCGCCAGCTCGTTGCGCACGCGGTTGGCGCGCAGCAGCGCCGCGCCGATGGTCAGCACCACCACCAGCGAGACCAGCCCGCGCCCCAGCAGCGTGACCTGCACGCTGGTATCGGCAATGCGGTTGAGCTGTTCCAGCGTGCCGGCCAGCAGCAACAGCCCGGCCAGCACCGCGGGGAACGGCTTCATCGCCCGCGCCACGGGATCGGCCAGCGCGGGCAGCCGCCACGAGGGGTGGCGCGTGCACAGCAGCGCGCGCCCCAGGCCCGCGATCAGCGCGCTGGTCAGGGTCAGCTTGACCAGCCCGCCGTACAGCGTCATCAGGTCCGGCGGCAGTTCATAGTTGCGCGTGAAGGCGTTGTAGACGATCTGCACCGCCAGCCCCGTGGTGGCCACGGTCGCGAGCGTGGTGGCCAGCGCCAGGGCGCTGCGCCGCAGCCGGGTCGGCGGCAGCTTGTTCAGGCAGAACCAGGCCAGCGCGCGTTCGGCCAGGCGCTTGCCCAGCAGCCACACGCCCAGCGCAAGCAGCAGCAGCGCGATGGTGGCGGCGCGCTGCGACGGCTGCCACGCCAGCTGCACCATCGGCACGACCTGGTCCAGGAACGCGGCCATGCGCGCGCGGTCCTCGGCGGCAGGGCTGACCATCGGCTTCCAGAACTGCGGGTTGAGGATGCTGTCCGAGCGCAGCGCCAGCTGGTCTTTCATCTGGCTGCGCTGCAGCCGCCCGATCTGCCCGCTCAGGTTGGCGATATTCTCCTTGCTCTCGGCCGCCTGCTTGAGCTGCGCATCGAGCTGCATGCGCCGCGCATTCAGCTCGGCGCGCTGCCGTACCACGGCCGGTGCTTCCCTGGTGATGCCGTCGGACGGCGGCGGGCCCAGCACGTCAAGCTGCGCCTGCAGCTGGTCGCGCTGCGGGGCCAGCGCGGCGGACAGCTTGTCGACCTCCGCGTCGAGCTGGTGCAGGTCATGGTCCAGCTCGTCCAGCTTGGTGTTGCCCTCGGGGTCCGAGGCCCGCTGCTTGATGCGGTCCTGCTCGGTCTGCAGGCGCTTGAGTTCGGCGGTGGCTTCGGCGTGCGTGAGGGCGGGCGGCTGTTGCGCCTCGGTCGCGGAAGCGGCCTCGGATGCCGGCGCCGCGCTCGCGGCGGGCAAGGTGGCTGGCAGCAGCTGGCATAGCGCGGCGAGCGCAAGGCCCAGTGCGAGCCGTGAAACGTTGCTCATGGCGGAATCTCGTCGGATGCGGGAATGGCCGGGATGCCGGCGATGATCACGCGAGGGGACCGCTGCTCGCTGGCGATCCTCCCGGCGCATGGGGTGGCCAGGCCGGATGCGATCGCGCAGGGGCATCGCAGCGGCTGGCCGCGGCGGGACCGATGCAACCGGCCTGCCGCGATTCGCGAAATTATAGGAAAGCGCATGCGCCACCCCGCCGGATACTGCGGCGGATCGGGCACACTGTGACAAATTGATACGCATCCGTGGGTGCACTTGCCGAGCGCCGGCATGCCCGCTGCCATCGCAGTAACATCACGGACTTCGGGCCGTGCGCGGCCCGTTGTCATCCTTCCCGACATCTTCAGGAGAACGCATGGCGGTTGCTTCAGGCACCGAAAAGACCCGGCTCGACGGCGCAGCCGGACCGATCGAACTGCTGCTCGACCGGCCCGCGGGCAATCCGCGCGGCATTGCCGTGGTGGGCCATCCGCATCCGTTGCTGGGCGGCTCGGCCACGCACAAGGTGCCGCACCAGCTGGCCAAGGCGCTGGTGGCGCGCGGCTACCTGACCGTGCGGCCGAATTTTCGCGGCGTGGAAGGTTCCGGCGGCGCGCATGACCAGGGGCGCGGCGAGACGCAGGACATGCTCGCGGTGGTCGCGCATCTGCGCGAGGCGCATCCCGGCCTGCCGCTGGCGCTGGCCGGCTTTTCCTTCGGCGCCTTCGTCATGACGCATGTGGCCGCCGCGCTGGCGGCGCAAGCCGTGCCGATCCGCCACTTGGTGCTTGCCGGCACCCCGTATGGCGTGGTGAAAGGCCATCGCAGCTACGACACGCCCGCCGTGCCGGCCGATTGCCTGGTGGTCCATGGCGAGCGCGACGAGCGCGCCGGGCTGGCCGCCTTGTTCGACTGGGCGCGGCCGCAGGCGCTGCCGGTGGTAGTGGTGCCGGGCGCGGATCACTTCTTCACCGGCAAGCTGCCGCTGCTGGTTCGCATCGTCGGCGGCTACCTCGACCGGCCCGCGCACGGCGCGACCATGTAAAAACTTCGTTTCTCCCCGCGGTTGCGCGGCACGCCGGCATGGTGCCGCGCCGCGCCGCGGCCCGGCGCGAGGCATGGATGATGCTACCGATAGCAGACACGGCGCCACAGATGGCGCCAGGCATGACGCATCCCATGCGTCCAGATCGGAGGCTATCCATGAAAGACTATCCACCGTCGGAAATCAGGGAAACGTGGCGCAACCGGGGCTACGGCGAGCCCGGCGATACCCGCCAGGCACACCACTGGCGCAGCGGCAATCCGGGCGGCGCAGGCTTTGGCTACGGCCAGGCGCGCTATGGCACGGAAGACGGCGAGGGGCCGGAAGACCGCTACCGTCCCGGCGCGCCGGTGCGCACCGCATCGCGCCGGCTGCCCAAGAACTACCAGCGCACCGACGCGCGCATCCGCGACGACCTGTGCGAACGGCTGGCGCACGCCGACGACGACGTCTCGGATGTGACCGTCGACGTGGGCTCTGGCATCGTCACGCTGACCGGCACCGTGGCCGACCGCGGCATCAAGTACCGCATCGAAGAGCTGGCCGAGGACGTGCTCGGCGTCAACGAGGTCCGCAACAACCTGCAGGTGGCGCGCCGCGCGGGCGGTGCGCAGGATGGGCAGCGCGACGCGGGCACGGGCAGGGTGCCCGGCCAGCGGCAACTGGGCCAGTCGGCCGGCCGGCGCGAGCCGGTGGGAGAGGTCGCGTCGGACGTGCTGTATATCGTGCAGTCGCGCGACGGGCGCTTCCTGGGCGCGGAGTCCGGCGAGGCCGTGCTGGTGCCGGGGATCGCCCAGGCCGGCTTGTTCGACGACCCGGATGAAGCGCGCGCCGCGGCGCAGGAGCATTGCGCCCGCGGCTACCGCATCCTGGCGACGCGGCGCTGACAACGTGCCGCGCTAGGCGTTGGGCACGGCAGGCGCGCTGGCCGGATCGGGGTGGATCTGCATCACCGCGGCGCGCTTTTCCAGCAGGTGCTGGCGCAGGATCGACGCCAGGCGCTTGCCGTCGCGGGCTTCCAGCGCGCGGATCATTTCTTCGTGGTCGTGCACCGCGCGGTCCCACTTGTCGGTCTGGTGGTTGGAGCGAAAGCGCATCGCCTTGAGCCGCCGGTTCAGCGTCAGGTAGGTCTGCAGCAGCGTCTGGTTGCGCGCCGCCGCGGCGATGCGGTCATGGATCTCCTGGTTGCGGCTGTAGTAGCCCGGCAAGTCATTGCGCGCGTGGCAGGCCAGCATGGCGTAATGCAGCGCCTTGATCTCGGCCAGTTCGGGTGCGGTGATGCGCTCGCACGCCAGCTCGCCGGCAAAGGCCTCCAGGCCGCTCATCAGCTCGAACGCCTCCCACGCCTCGGCCTCGCTCATGCGCGAGACGCTGGCGCCGCGGTTGGGCGAGATCTCGATCAGCCCCTCGGCGGCAAGCACCTTGAGCGCCTCGCGCAGCGGCGTGCGCGAGATCCCGAGCGTTTCGCACAGTTCGCGCTCGTTCAGCTTCATGCCCGGCGCCAGCACCCCTTCGACGATAAAGTTGCGCAGGTGGTCGACCACGGTGTCGTGCAGCCGCTGGCGCACCACCTTGGGCAGGAGCGGGGCGGCGGCCGCGCCGGTGCCGTCCGTAGGTTGCATGCAAGGTCCCTGTCATTAGCGTGGTGCCATTCTAAGACATTGCCGCCTTGCCGCAACGCTGGCCGTGCGCCCCGCGCTCAGCGTGCCGGGCCGCGCAGCGGCACGGTGCTCTCGTGCCGCGCCTCGGTGCGCGCGCCCCGCCCGATCAGCGCCACCGACAGCGCCGACACCAGTCCCGCGAACGCCACGTAGGCGCAGATCTGCCAGGGCTGGCCGCCACCGGACTTGAGCAGCGCCGTGGCGATGATGGGCGTGATGCCGGACGCGAAAATCCCCGAGAACTGGTAGACGAACGAGATCCCGGTGTAGCGCACCCTGGCATCGAACAGCTCGCAGAACAGCGCCGCCTCCGGTCCGTACACCGCGGCGTAGAGAATGCCGAACGGCACCACGATCGCCAGCCACAGCAGCATGGTGTTGCCGCCGCTGTTCAGCATCAGCCAGAACGCGGGGAAGGCCGACAGCGCGGTGATCAGCGAGCCCCAGAAATACACCCGCGTGCGGCCGATGCGGTCGGAAAGATGGCCGAAGAACGGGATGAAGAAGCACATCGCGATCGCCGCCGCCATCACGCCGACCAGCGCTTCAGTCCGGCTGATATGGATGGTCTGGGTCAGGTAGGTGATCGAGAACACGCCGAAGATGTTGAAGAAGACCCCGTCGATATAGCGCGCCCCCATGCCCTTCAGGATATTGCCGGGGTAGCGCCGCATCATGTCGACGAAGGGAATCTGCGTCTCCGCGTTGCGCTGCTTGATCACGGCGAATTCCGGCGTTTCCTTCACGTTGAGCCGGATATACAAGCCGACGAACACCATCCCCGCCGAGATCAGGAAGGCCACCCGCCAGCCCCACGCCAGGAACTGCGCATCGGTCAGGGTCAGCGACAGCAGCGCCACCACGCCCGAGGCCAGGCACAGCCCGATCGCCAGCCCGATCTGCGGCAGCGACGCGTAGAAGCCCTTGCGGTGCGGTGGCGCGTACTCATACGCCATCAGCACCGCGCCGCCCCATTCGCCGCCCAGGCCGATGCCCTGCAGCACGCGCAGCAGCAGCAACAGCACCGGCGCCAGGATGCCGATGCTGTCGTAGGTCGGCACCAGCCCGATCAGGAAGGTCGAGACGCCCATGATCATCAGCGTCATCACCAGCATGCTCTTGCGCCCGACCTTGTCGCCGAAGTGCCCGAAGATCACGCCGCCGAGCGGGCGCGTGACAAAGCCCACCGCAAAGGTGGTGTAGGCCAGCATGGTGGCCACCAGCGGGTCGTTGCCCGGGAAGTACAGCTTGTTGAAGACCAGGCCGGCGACCACGCCGTACAGGAAGAAGTCATACCACTCGATGGTGGCGCCGATCACGGACGCCAGCGCGACCTTGCGGATCGCCTGTTCGTTGGGGCTAGTCATGCTTGTCTCCTCTGGTGGTGGGCGGCGTCCTCTGGAAGGATGGTTATGGACGCCGGATGCACTGCGGGGTTTGGCCTTGTTATGGATGCCCGGCCTTGGTTGTTCGCAATCAGGACTGGCGCCAGCCCTCAGGCGGCCGCTGCCATCGGGAGCGCGGCATCGGCGGAATGCATTTCCCGCCGTGCGTCCTCGCGGATAAAGTCGGCCGCGCGCTCGGCCATCATCACCACCGGCACGTTGGTGTTGCCCGACACCAGCGTCGGCATCACCGAGCAGTCGACCACGCGCAGCCCGCCCACGCCATGCACGCGCAGGCGCGCATCGACCACGGCGAGCGGGTCGGCGGCCGGGCCCATTTTTGCGGTACCGGAAGGATGGAAGATGGTGGCGCCGTACTCGCGGCAGAAATGCAGGATCTCGTCGTCGCTGCGCACCGCGTCGCCCGGCCGGAACTCGCGTTTCATCAGCCCGCGCATCGGTTCGGCCTGCGCCACGCGCCGCGCGTAGCGCACCGCCGCGACGGTGCAGCGCCGGTCCAGCTCGGCCGACAGGTAGTTGGGCTGCATCGACGGCGGCTCGAACGGATCGGTCGAGCGGATCCGCACCGTGCCGCGCGACTCGGGCCGCAACTGGCATACCGAATAGGTGCAGCCGGAGAACGGATGCACCATGCCGCCCGCCATGTCGGCCGACAGCGTCGAGAAATGGAACTGCGTGTCCGGCGTGGCGCTTTCGTGCGGCAGGGCGCGGCAGAACATCGCGCCCTGGTTGATGCCGATCGCCAGCGGGCCCTTGCGCAGCAGCAGCCATTCCAGCCCCATGCGCGCCTTGCCCGTCAGCGTGCGCAACTGGTCGTTGGTGGTGATCGGCTTTGCCACCTCGTAGATCAGCCGGATCTGCAGGTGGTCCTGCAGGTTCTCGCCGACGCCCGGCAGCGCATGCACCACCGGTACGCCCAGGTCCTGCAGCAACGGCGCCGGCCCGACGCCCGACAGCTGCAGCAGCTGCGGCGACTGCAGTGCGCCGGCGCACAGGATCACCTCGCGCCGCGCCCGCAGGATATGGGGCCGGCCATGCTGCGTGTAGCGCACGCCCACGGCGCGCTTGCCTTCGAACACGATGCCGGTGGTGTGCGCGTCGGTTTCCACGCGCAGGTTGGCACGCCCGCGTGCCGGGCGCAGGTAGGCCACCGCGGTGGAGCAGCGCCAGCCCTTGCGAGTGGTCAGCTGGTAGTAGCCCACGCCCTCCTGGTCGCCACCGTTGAAGTCGGTCTGGCGCGGCAGGCCCAGCGCCTGGCCGGCGGCGATGAAGGCCTCGACCAGCGGATGCTGCCGGTCGATCGAGGTGGCGTTCAGCGGGCCGTCGGTGCCGCGCGTGGGGCCGGCGCCGAGGTCGTTGTTCTCGAGCTTGCGGAAGTAGGGCAGGCAGTCGTCCCAGCCCCAGCCGGGATTGCCCAGTGCCGCCCAGTGGTCGTAGTCCTCGCGCTGGCCGCGCACGTAGATCAGGCCGTTGATGGCGCTGCTGCCGCCCAGCGTGCGCCCGCGCGGCCAGTAGATGCGGCGGTTCAGCATGTTGGGATCGGGGTCGGTATAGAAGCCCCAGTTCACCTGCTTGTGGAACATGGTCTTGCCATAGCCGATCGGGATATGGATCCACGGGTAGCGGTCCGGCGGGCCGGCCTCGAGCAGGCAGACCGAATGGCGGCCGTCCTCGCTGAGCCGGTTGGCCAGCACGCACCCGGCCGAGCCGGCCCCCACCACGATGTAGTCAACGGTTTGCGACATCGTCGCTGTCTCCTGTATTGGCCGTCAGGCGCGTCGGCCCGCCCGGCTTGCCTCTATAATTTGAAACGTTCTGTTCCGGATTTTATTTTTCGAAGCCGGAATGGAAAGCCCAATCGCGAGGAGACGCCGGTTGTGAAACAGAACATGCCAATCCCGTTTCAGAATCGCACCGCAGCAGAGGACGGGGCGGTGGAGGAGGATGCCCGCAGCCTGCGCGTGCTGGCGGTGCTGTTAAGCCTGGCGCGGGCGCAGCAACCGCAGACGCTGTCCCAGCTGGCGCAGCGCCTGCATGTGCCCAAGGCGACGCTGATGCGCCTGCTGGCGGCGCTGGAGCGCAGCGGCTTCGTGGTGCGGATGCCGGCCGAGCGCGGCTATGTGCCCGGGCCGGCCGCGGCGGCGTTGTCGCTGCAGACGCTCAGGAGCCCGCCGCTGCTGCGCGAATGCCGCGCCATCCTGGCCCGGCTGGTGGCACGGCTGGGCGAGACCTGCAACCTGACCGCGCTCGACGGCGACCGCGTGCTCTACGTCGAGCGCGTGGAGACGCACGAGCCGCTGCGCCTGCAGCTGTCGCCCGGCATCCATGTGCCGCTGCACTGCACCGCCAGCGGCAAGCTGTTCCTGTCAGCGATGAACCGGCTCGAGCGCCAGCAGATGCTCAGGCGCCTGGACCTTGCCGCGCATACGCCGCGCACGCTCGCCGACCTGCCCGGACTGAACGCCGAACTCGACCGCCTGGCCGCGCGCGGCATCGGCGTCGACCACGAGGAATTCGTGCGCGGCATGTGCGCGGTAGCGGTGCCGGTACGCGAACCCGATGGCGCCGGCCCGGGCCGGGTGGTCGCCGCGATCGCCTGCCATGCGCCGACCGCGCGGGCTTCGCTGGAAGCGCTGCTGCAGGCGGTGCCGACGCTGCAGGGGGCGGCGCGGGAGATGGGGGCGGTGTTGTGCGGGCACTGAGCCGGCTGCAAGGCGCTGCTCAGCGCTTGCGAGCGCCAGCCGCCGCCACCGCGCGCGCGGCCAGCAGCGGCACCGGCTCGGCCATGACGGTCTCGCCGGCCCGGCGCATGACCAGTTCGCGAAACAGGCGCGCCGGCATGCGTGGCGTGAGTTCTTCGTTCCAGACCGCGACCACCGGCTCCACGCGGCTGTCGAGTTCGAAGCGAAGCACCTTGCCTACCTTGGCCAGGGTCAGTTGCGCGGCAATGCGCTCGGGGAACACCGACAGGAAATGACCCGCCTGCAACAGGCTGGCCGTGGCGGCCACGTCGCTGGTGCGGATGCCCAGCGCGGGCGCGGGCGCGCCCAGCGTATGAAACGCCGCATGCAGCAAGTGCAGCATGCGCGAGCCGGCCACCGGAATGCACCATTGCTGCCCGGACAGTTCCCGCGCCGTCAGCTTGCGGCGTGCGAGCAGCGGATGGTCCGGGCTGGCGACGATCACCACCTTCTGCGCCGGGACCACCGGCGCCGCGCGCAGCCCCGGTAGCGACAGGCGCGGATCGTCATAGGCGAACAGCAGGTCCAGCGAGCCATCCACCAGTTGCTCCGCCAGCTCGCCGATGCCGCCTTCGATCACGCTGATCTCCACGCGCGGATGGTCGCGGTAGAAGTCGCTCATCGCCCGAGCCAGGAAGGGCTGCACCGACATGGTCCGGAAGGCGATGCGCAACGCCCCCTGGCTGCCGGCTCGCACCGCCTGCAGCGATTCGGCGAGCCGTTCCATTTGCGCCAGCAACACCGCCGCATGGGCCGCCATCTCCCGGCCGGGCTCGGTCAGGTGCAGGCCGCGGCGGCTGCGCTCGAACAGCGGCATGCCGACGATGTCTTCGATCTCGGCCAGGGTCTTGGACACCGCGGCGGGGCTGACATGAAAGCGCGCGGCGACGGCGGCGGCGGTCGGCATTTCGCTCAGCGCCAGCATGATGCGCAGGTGGCGTAGCTTGAGGCGGCCCAGCAGAGCGTGGGTGAAGGCTTCGGCGGGCATGGGGCGGCCAATGATCGGTGGAGCGGCTCATTCTACAAGTTAACCATTTGCTCAACAAACTGCGACTTTAATTCGCTTTTAGTGTCAGGACGCTTCCCATATATTCGGCGCATCCCCGCATGCATTCCAAGCCATCACGAGGCAACCAGACCTCAGGAGGAGACCCATGGAAGCCATGAGCCATTTGCGCTCGACCCTGCGCGGCGTGCCTGCCGGCGCAACCTTGCGCGCGCGGTCGGTCGCGCATCCCACCGAACGTTTCACGCTAGCCGGAGCCAGCCCATGCGCTTTGTCATTGCCCTGATGCGGCATGAAACCAATACCTTTTCGCCGATTGCCACGCCCCTGAGCGCGTTCAACCGCGGCAGCACCGACGGCCCGCTCCACGGCGACGACGCGGTGCGCGCCTGCCAGGGCACCAACAGCGCCGCGGCCGCGTTCATCGATATCGCACGGCGCCAGGGCGACGAGTTCGTGATGCCATTGATGGCGAACGCGGTGCCCAGTGGCATGGTGACGGCGCAAGCCTTCGAGTCGATGGCGGCCAGCATCGTCGCGGCGGTACTTGCAGGCTGCGATGCCGTGATGCTGGACCTGCACGGCGCCATGGTGGCCGAGGGCTATCCGGATGCCGAAGGCGAACTGCTGGCACGCATCCGTGCCGCGGCGCCGCAGGTGCCGATCGCGGTCTCGCTGGACTTCCACGCCAACTTCAGCGCCGCGCTGGTCGACAACGCAACCGTGATCGCCGGCTACTGCACCTATCCGCACGTGGACGTGTACGAGACCGGCGCCCGTGCCGCCCGCACCCTGATGGCGGCGCTGCGAGGCGAGGCCCGCCCGGTCTTGCTGTGGCGCACGCTGCCGATGCTTACCCACATGCTGCGCCAGACTCCCCTCGCGCAACCCATGAAGGACATCATGGAGCGGGCGATGGCGGCCGAGCGCGATGGCGAGGTGCTCAATGCGTCGGTGTTCGGCGGCTTTCCGCTTGCCGATATCCCGCATGCCGGCCTGGCCGTGGTGATCGTGGCCGAGGCTGCCAGGATCGAAGCGGGGCAGCGCCTGCTCGACGAGCTCTGCGGCATGGCGTGGCAACGCCGGGCCGATTTCGTTTTCCCGATCGAGCCGATGGCGGCATCCATCGCGCGCGCCAGGGCGCTTACGCAGGGGCCGGTGGTGCTGGTCGACCATGGCGACAACTGTGGCGCCGGCGGGCCGACCGATGAGATGACGGTGCTGGGCGAAGTCCTGCGCCAGGGGCTCGAAGGCGTGGTTGCCGGGCCGTTCTGGGACCCGGGCGCAGTGGCGGAACTGATCGCCGCCGGCGTCGGGCAGACGGTCACGCTGGATGTGGGCGGCAAGACCGACATGCCCGCGCTGGACCTGAAGGGCCGCCCGCTGCGGCTGAGCGGCCGGGTGCAGTGCATTACCGACGGCAACTACCAGGTCACCGGGCCTATGTTCACGGGCATGAAGCTGAGCCTGGGCCGCACCGTGGTGCTGGATGTCGCGGGCACGCTGGTCGTGATCTGCGAGAAGCCGCAGGAGCCGTTCGATACCGGCGTGTTCACGCACGCTGGCATCGACCTGGCGCGCCGCAAGTACATCCTGATCAAGTCGCGCCAGCACTTCCGCGCCGGGTTCGAGCCCATCGCCAGCGAGATCGTGCTGGTGGCCGGCCCCGGTGTCTGCAGCTCTGACTACAGCCAGTTTCCGTTCCGCAACCTGCGCCGCCCGATCTATCCGCTGGACGCGCACGCGGTGCCCGATGCCGCCTGAGCGCATCCGCCGCCATCAACCGGAGTGACCCACATGCGACTTCCGAACCCCTTGCAACGGCTCGCCGCCGTGCTGGCATTGGCCCTGGGCGCCAGTGCATTGCCTGCCGTGGCGACCGCCGCCAGTGCCGACGCGCCCGTGCGCATCGTCGTCGGCTTCGCGGCCGGCGGCGCGCTCGACATCTTCGCGCGCACGCTCGCTGAAAAGCTGCGTGTTTCGCTCGACACGCCGGTCCTGGTCGAGAACCGCCCCGGCGCATCGGCGCGGCTGGCGCTGGAAAACGTCAGGCGCGCGCCGCCGGACGGCAGGACGCTGCTGATCTCGCCCGCGCCGCCGTTCACCATCTTGCCGCTGACCTACAAGCGCCTGGCCTATGACCCCGACAAGGACCTGATCCCCGTCGCCTACCTGGCCGACGTGCCGCTGGTGGCGTCCGCCAGCGTCAGCCAGCCCTATCGGACCATGCCGGAATACCTGGCATGGGTGAAGCGCAACCCGGACCAGGGCGGGGTCGGGCTGGTCACGCTCGGCGGGTCTATCCACTTCGGGGTGCTGTCGCTCAGCAAGTCGATCGGCGTGCCGTTGCTGCCCACGGCCTATCGCGGCGCCGTCATGATGCTGACCGATGAGATCGGCGGCACGCTGCCGCTGGGTATCGACGCGGTGGGCGGGCAGATGGAGCTGTACCGGGCGGGCAAGATCCGTTTCCTCGGCGTCACCGGGACGCGCCGCTCGGCGCTGCTGCCTGATGTGCCGACGCTGGCGGAGGCGGGGGCGCCGGGTTTCGAGGCGGCGTCCGGCTGGTACTCGGCCTTCGTGCCGGCGGGGACGCCGCCGGCTGCGGTGGCGAGGATCGAGAAGGCGCTGCTCGACGCCGTCAAGGATCCCGCGGTGCGCGACAAGATGTCGGCGCTGGGCATGGAGATGAACGGCAAGCCGGGGGATGCGCTGCGCAAGCTGATCCAGGCGCAGCGCGCGCAGTGGGCGCCGGTGGTGGCGGCCTCGGGCTTCACGGCCAGCGAATGAGGCCAGTCGGGTATCGCTTGCTGCCTAGCCCGTGCGCACGGGACCGTGCCGCAACGCCAGCCCGACCCGTTCCCGCAGCATCGGCAGCACCTCGCCTTCAAACCACGGATGCCGCTTGAACCAAGGCTGGTTGCGCGGTGACGGATGCGGCAGCGGCACGAACGCGGGGGCATAGTCCTGCCATGCCCTGACGGTTTCGGTCAGCGTGGGCTTGCGGCGCGGCCCGAGGAAATGGCGCTGCGCGTACTGGCCGACCAGCAGGGTCAGCGCGATCGACGGCAGCTGCGCCAGCAGGCGCTCCATCCACAACGGCGCGCATTCGGGGCGCGGCGGGTTGTCGCCGCCGTTGCCGCGGCCGGGGTAGCAGAAGCCCATCGGGATGATGGCGAATTGCGAGGCGTCGCAGAAGGTGGCGTCGTCGACGCCAAGCCACTGCCGCAGCCGCTCGCCGCTGGCATCGTTCCAGGGAATGCCGGTCTGGTGCACGCGCGTTCCCGGCGCCTGGCCGACGATCAGGATGCGCGCGCCCGCGCCCGCGCGCACCACCGGTCGCGGCCCGAGCGGCAAGTGCTGCGCGCAGGCGCGGCAGGCGCGGACCTCGGCCAGCAGGGCGTCGAGGGCGGTGGACTGGTGACGGCGGTTTTGGTCGGGGCGGGGCTGCCTGGCTGGCATGGATCAGATGTCCGGAAAGCGCGCTTTCGTGCGGCTTCGCAGTAAGTTGGCCGATGCCGCGCGCATGGCGTATTTTACAGGGGCGAGGCGCCCCTGCCGCCGGACCGGCCGGCGCAAAGTCGTGCGGAGCCGTGGACCGGTTCCCGCATGCCCGGCGGTGCCCCGGCCGTCACAGGAGCCCGCCATGCTCGACGCACTTCGCAACGCGCTTTGCCGATTCACCATCGCCTGCTGCGTGGGCCTTGCGGCGTGCGGAGGCGGCGGAGGCGGCGGAGGCGGCGACGGCGACAGCGCGGGCGGCGCAGGCGGAGGCGGTGGCGGAGGGGGCGGCGGCAGCGGCAATGGCTCGCTGACGCTGTCGGTCTCCGGCCTGCCGGCCGGGACGCCGGCGGCGATCACGGTGTCGGGGCCGGGCCAGTTCCGCCAGGCCGTGGCCCAGTCGACCACGCTGTCCAACCTGCCAGCCGGCAGCTATACCATCACGGCCGCCGATGTGCTCACCGGCACTGCGCTGCGCAAGCCGCAGCTGCCGACGCAGGTGGTCGCGGTGCCCGCGGGCGCGGGCGCTACCGCCGGCGTCGCCTACGGCGCGCCGGAATCGATGCGGTTGTCGCTGACGCAGGTGCCTGGCGAATTCTCTGCGCCGATCTTCCTGACCGCACCCGCCGGCGATGCGCGCCTGTTCGTGGTGGAGCGCGCCGGCCGTATCCGCATCGTGCGCGACGGCGCGCTGCTGGCCACGCCGTTCCTCGACATTGCCGCGCTGACCACCACCGACGGCGAGCGCGGACTGCTGTCGATGGCGTTCGATCCCGACTATGCCGCCAACGGCCGCTTCTACGTCTATTACACCGATACCAGCGGCGCCATCACCATCGCGCGCTACCACGTCTCGGCCACCAATCCGGATCTTGCCGACGCCGCGGGCACGGTGCTGCTGTCGATCCCGCACCCCACCTTCTCCAACCATAACGGCGGCCAGCTCGCGTTCGGCCCCGACCGCATGCTCTATGTCGGCACGGGCGACGGCGGCGGTGGCGGCGATCCGGCGGGCAACGCGCAGAATGCGGCAACGCTGCTCGGCAAGATGCTGCGCATCGATGTCAGCGGGGCGTCGGGCTACGGCGTGCCGGCCGGCAACCCGTTCGTTGGCCAGGCCGGCAGCCGCGGCGAGATCTGGGCGCTGGGGCTGCGCAACCCGTGGCGGTTCTCGTTCGATGCGGGGTCGCTGTATATCGCCGATGTCGGCCAGGAGCAGCGCGAGGAGGTCAATATCGCGCCTTCCGCCAGCGCGGGCCTGAACTACGGCTGGAACCTGACCGAAGGGTCCGCGTGCGTGGGCGCAGCCAACTGCGACAAGAGCGGGCAGACCCTGCCCGTGTTCGAGTACGGCCACGAGGCAGGCGGCTGCGCCATCGTCGGCGGCTACGTGTATCGCGGCAGTGCCAGCCCGGCGCTGCACGGGCGCTACTTCTATTCCGATCTTTGCACGGGTGCGCTGCAGAGCATTGTGTATCGCGATGGCGCTGCCACGGAGCCGGTCGACTGGAACGTCACGGTCCCGGGCAGCGTGTTCTCGTTCGGCGTGGATGGCGCGCAGGCGCTGTATGTGCTGGCCGATCCGGGCACGTCCGCGAACAGCGGGCGGGTCTACCGGATCGATGCCTCGGGCGGCACGCCGTGAGCGGCCGCCGCGCGTCGTCCCGCCTCAGCCCGCGTTGGTCTTGCGGCCGACGCTCCGGATCAGCTTGTCGACGCGCGCCAGGTACTGGTCGAACATCCGGTTCGCCTGTTCCTGGCTGTCGATCGGTTGCAGCACGGTGCGGCCCTCGGCCTCCAGCTTGGCGCGGATGTCCGGCTTGGCCAGCGCTTCGCCGATGGCCTTGCGCAGCACCGCCACGCGCTCTGCCGGCGTGCCTTGCCTGACGAAATAGCCGCCGCCGATGGTGTATTCGAAGTCCGGCACCAGCCGGCTCTGCGAAATCAGCGGGACCGACTTGAGCGCGGGCGGCAGCGCCCGCGAGAAGCTGGTCAGGATCTTCAGCCGGCCCTGCTGCTGCATGCTGTCGAAGCTGGACTGGTAGGGCAGGATGGCAAAGTCGACCTCGCCGCCGGCAAGCCCCTGCAGCGCCGGGGCGCCGCCCTTGTAGGGCACGTGCAGGAACGACACGCCCAGTCGCGCGCCCAGCGCGTCGCCCATCAGGTGATAGATCGAATCAATGCCGACGGTGGCGTAGGTCAGCGCCTTGCCCTTGCTTTGCCGGGCGAACTCGATGAACTTGTCCAGGCTGTCCGCGGCAATGCCGTTGCGCACCATCAGCACGATGTTGGCGTCGCTGATCGGCGCGGCCAGCAGGAAGTCCTGCGGCTTGTAGCGTGCCGCGGGGTTCAGCAGCGGCGCGAGGAAGACCTCGTTGATGGAGCCATGGAAGAAGGTGTAGCCGTCGGCCGGCGCCGCCAGCACCTTGTTGGCGCCGATCAGCCCGGTGCCGCCGCCGTAGTTCTCCACCACCACTTGCTGGCGCACGCTTTTGCTGATCGATTCGCCGAAGATGCGCGCCGACGCATCGCTGGCGCCGCCGGCGGGGTAGGGCACCACCAGCGACAGGGCCTTGGCGGGGAAGGCGTCGGCCGCAAACGCCGGCAGCCCGGACAGTACGGATGCGCCGGCGGCAAGGCCGGCGTGTTGCAGGAAGCGGCGGCGGTTCAGTGTAGCCATGGGGTTGTCTCCTCGGTTTTCTCTCAGACCAGATAGCTTTGCGCCAGGTGCGCCCAGAACGCGGCGCCGACCGGCAGGGCCTTGTCGTTGAAGTCGTACAGCGGGTTGTGCACCATGCAGCCGCCGTCTTCGCCCAGGCCGTTGCCCAGACGGATATAGGCGCCGGGCCGGTGCTCGAGCATGTAGGCGAAGTCCTCGCTGCCCATCACCGGCGGGCGCTCGACCACGTTGTCCGCGCCCACCAGCCGGATCGCGGCCTGGCGTGCGAATTCGGTCTGCGCGGCGTGGTTGACCAGCACCGGGTACTTGCGCTCGTAGACCACCTCGGCCTGCAGCCGGAAGCTCTGGGCCTGGGCCGTGACAAAGGCCTGGATGCGCTCTTCGACCAGCGTGCGCACGCGCGGGTCCAGCGTGCGCACGCCGATCTTGATGGTGGCGGTGTCGGGGACCACGTTGTAGGTGGTGCCCGCCTGCAGGGCGCCCACCGTGATGACCGCCGACTTGAGCGCGTCGATCTCTCGGCTGACGATCGATTGCAGCCCCAGCACCATGCTGGCCGCACCCTGCATCACGTCGATGCCGTGGTGCGGCATGGCGCCGTGCGCGCTGCGCCCGCGCAGCGTGACCGTGGCGCGGTCGAACGAGGCCATGGCGGGGCCGGCGATCACGCCGATCTGTCCCACCGGCAGCCCCGGCGAGTTGTGCAGCGCATAGACCTCGTCGCACGGGAAGCGCTCGAACAGCCCGTCTTCCAGCATGCGCAGCGCGCCGCCTTCGTTCTCTTCGGCGGGCTGGAAGATCAGGTTCAGCGTGCCGTTGAAGTCGACCGACTCGGCCAGGTAGCGTGCGGCACACAGCAGGATCGCGGTGTGCCCGTCATGGCCGCATGCATGCATCTTGCCCGCGATGGTGCTGGCATAGTCCAGGCCGGTCTGCTCCTGGATCGGCAGCGCATCCATGTCGGCGCGGATGCCCAGCGCCTTGCCGCCGTCGCCCTTGCGCAGCGTGCCGACCACGCCCGTGGTGCCCAGGCCGCGATGCACGGCGTAGCCCCATGCCGCCAGTTGCTCGGCGACGAGGTTGCTGGTCTGGCGCTCTTCGAAGGCCAGCTCCGGGTGCGCGTGGATCCTGCGGCGGATCGCGACGAACTCCGGCGCAAGGGTGTGGATGGAGGGCTGCAGGTCGGCGGGCAGGATTTGGGTCATGGCGGCGGGGGAAGGTGGTGGTGGTTCAACGCATTCTCGCTGCAGGCGTGCGCCGGAACCATGACAACGATAGCGACAAATCGTTGTATAAAATGCAACGATAAGAAAATCGCGCAGGAGGCCGGAAGATGGAAGACGTGCTGGACCGCAAGCGGGCGCTGTGCCTGCTGCAGATCATCGAAACCGGTTCGGTGCGCGGCGCCGCCGACGTGCTGGAACTGGACCCGTCGGTAGTCAGCCGTGCCGTGGCCAAGCTGGAGCAGGACACCGGCCTGACCCTGCTGGAGCGGCGCGGGCGCGGCGTGGTCGCCACCGATGCGGGGCGGCTGCTGGCGCTGTTCGCCCGGCGCCAGCAGGACCTGAACGACACTTTCCTGGCCGAGGTGAACAACCTGAAGAACGCCCAGCGCGGCCATGTCGAACTGTCCTTCGGCGAAGGCTTTGTCGACCTGGTGCTGGAACCGGTGCTGCAGGGCTTCCTGCGCCAGCACCCCGACGTCACCTGCAGCATCCAGGTGGCGGGCACCGACGAGACCGTGCGCCTGCTGCTGGAGGACCTGGCCCATATCGGCTTCGTGTTCCAGCCGCCCGACGATGCGCGGCTGCATTCGCACTATTCGCGGCTGTCGCCGATCCGCGCGCACGTGCACAAGGACCATCCGCTGGCGCGGCGCCGCCGCGCGCTGACACTGTCGGACCTGGCGCAGCACCAGGGCGCGTTCCTGACCGGTTCGTTCGGCGTGCGCAAGCATGTGCAGGCGGCCGAGCTGGACGAACACATCACGCTCAAGCCGATGCTGGTCACCAATTCCTTCAAGGTGCTGTGGGAGTATGCCGCGATGGGGCTGGGCTATATCCTGACCGCGCGCTCGGTGCCGCTGAAGGAACCGCACATGCGGCAGCTGGTATCGCTGCCGCTGGCCAATCCCATCCTGAACAACAGCCGCATCCACATCCTGACGCGCGCCGGCCGGCATTTGTCGCCGGTCGCGGACGGGCTGCTGCGGCACCTGGTCAAGGCGTTTCCGGTCGCCTGACACGGCGCGGCCTGCAGCGGCGGCGAACGGAGCGTTCGGGAATGGCAGAGGCGCAGCGGCCGGATTGCGGCGATCATGCGGTTTGCTTCCCGTCCGCCCTGCGCCCCGTCATGCACGTCCATCTGCAGTCTTCCATGCACGCCAGCCTGCAGCAGCTGTTGCTGGCGTTTCCGCTGTCGGTCGGCGCCGGACGCGGCCGGGTGGTGGTCAGGCGGCGCGGCTACGAGCGCGTGTTGCTGCCCGGCCAGCGCGCCATCCTCGCCCCGTTCGAAGCCTTTGCGCTGCGCCTGGACGGCAGCAGCGCCCAGCCCGCGGCGTGTTCGCTGGAACTGCTGGGGCTGACCCCGGCACAGCCGTCGGAATGCCTGTATCACCGCATTGCCAAGCGGGTGTTCCTGCAGCCGCAGTACGCGTGGAATGCGGCCTTTATCGCGGAACGGCTCGGCATGTCCGCGGCGCAGCTGCGCCGCGCGCTGTTCGCACAGGGGACCGCGCTGACCGACCTGTGCCGCACGCAGCGGCTGATGCGGCTGCTGTTCGACGTGATGGCGGGCGACGCGGGCCTTGCCGAAGCCAGGCGGCGGGTAGGGTGGCCGGCCAGCGTTGACCTGGACTGCGCCTTCTATGATCGCTTCGGCGTCACGCTGGAAGCCGCGCGGCGGCTGTCCGGCCCGCACGTCATGCCGCGGCAGCGCTCGGTGGCGTAAGCCGCGCGATGCGGGCCGCGGCTGTACCGCGCCGCGGTTTGCGAGATAATCCGGCGTTACGCCCGGGAAGGATGTCATGCGCTTTGATCTGGTCGACCTGAAACTGTTCACGCATATCGCGGAGGCACAGAGCCTGACCGGCGGTGCGCAGCGCTCGCACCTGTCGCTGGCCGCGGCCAGCACGCGCATCAAGAACCTGGAGGAACACGTCGGCGTCAAGCTGCTGAGCCGCAGCAGCCAGGGGGTGAAGGTGACCGGGGCGGGCGAGACCCTGCTGGCCCATGCGCGCCGCGTGCTGCGCCAGCTGGAGCAGCTGAGCGGCGACCTGCAGGAATACGCGGCGGGCGTCAAAGGCCACGTGCGCGTGTTCGCCAACACCACCGCCATGAGCGAGTTCCTGCCGGCGGTGCTGCGCAGCTACCTGGTCAGCCATCCGGACGTGACCATCGACATGCACGAACGCCTCAGCCCGGATATCGTGCGCGCGGTGCAGGAGGGCATCGTCGACATCGGCATCATCGCCGGCAACGTGCGCACCGAAGGGCTGCAGGTGATGCCTTACCGGCGCGACCGGCTGGTGCTGGCCACCGCGCTGAGCCATCCGCTGGCCGAGCGCGGCCGCGTGGATTTCATCGATACGCTCGACTACGACTTCATCGGCCTGCCCGAAGACAGCGCCATCCACAACTTCCTGAAGCGGGCCGCGGCCGACCTGCAGCGCAACCTGCGCTGGCGCGTGCAGGTCAGCAATTTCGAAACCGCCTGCCGCATGATCGAGGCCAACGTCGGCGTGGGCGTGTTGCCCGAGACCACCGCGCGCCGCCACGCCAGGGCGATGGCGCTGCGCATCGTGCAGCTCGACGACGAATGGGCCGAGCGCCAGCTGCAGATCTGCGTGGCCGACCTCGACGCCTTGCCGCTGTTCGCGCGCAAGCTGGTAGACCTGCTGGTCGAAGACGGCCAGGGCCGCCAGGACTGAACCCGGCCGGCTACGCCTGGCCCGCGAGCAGTTGCCGCAGCTGGTGCTTGAGCAGCTTGCCGCTGGCCGTGGCCGGCATGGCCGCGACGCGCACGATCCGCTCGGGGCGCTTGTAGGGCGACAGGCGCTCGACCAGATAATCATGCAGCGCTGGCGCGTCGAAGCGCTCGCCTTCGCGGAGCTCGACGAAGGCGATCACTTCCTCGTTGCCGTCCGCGGCGGGCTGGCCGATCACGGCCGACACGCGCACCGACGGATGCGTGTTGATCACCGATTCGACTTCGATCGGATAGACGGTGAAGCCCGAACGGATGATCAGGTCCTTGGTGCGGCCGACGATAAACAAGGCGCCGTCGGCGTCGAGCCGCCCGATATCGCCGGTGTTGAGCCAGCCGCCCGGGCGCAGCGCGTCGGCGGTCAGTTCGGGCGCGCGGTAGTAGCCGCGCATCACGCCCGGCCCGCGGATCCATAGTTCGCCCGGTTGTCCCGGCGGCACCGGCTTGCCGTCGGGGCCGACCACCTGCAGGTCGGCGCCCGCGACGATCTCGCCCGCGGCGCAATCGGTGCGCGGCCGGTCCATGCGCGTCACGAAGATCGATCCCGCGTACTCGGTCATGCCGTAGCCATGGTGCAGCGGCTGGCCGAACGCCGCTTCGACATCGCGCTTGAGCGTGGGGTCGAGCGGCCCGCCGCCGGTGTAGAGATAGCGCAGGCGCGGCGACGGCTGCAAGGGCGCACCCGTTGCACGCACATGGGCCAGGATGCGGCTGAACATGGTCGGCACGCCCTGCAGCAGCGTGATGGCGCCGTCGCGGATCGCCGCGGTCAGGTCCGCCGCGTTGAAGCGCGCGCACAGGTACAGGCTGGCGCCGGCGTGCAGCGTCGAGACCAGCAGCGTGCCGAAACCGAACACATGCGATATCGGCATCACCGCGTAGGCGCAGTCGTCCGGCCGCATGCGGCGCGAGGCCACGGTCACGTCGGCGAAGTGCAGCAGGCCGCGGTGGGTGACCATCACCCCCTTCGGTTGTGCGGTGGTGCCCGAGGTGTAGACCAGCGCGGCGACGTCGCGCGCCAGCGCTTCGGGCTCGCGCGCGGCGGTCTCGTCGACGGCGCCTGCCATCAGCGGGCCCAGGCCGGCCGGGGCAATTTCCCGGGCGCGGTAGCGCACGCCGTGGCGCAGCGCATCGGGCGAGGCGGCGTGGGTGAACAGCATCAGCCGCGGGCGGCAGTGGGCGCGGATGACTTCGATTTCACGCTCGGACAAGCGGGCATTGACGACCACCGGCCAGGCGCCCAGTTCCGACAAGGCGAACACCAGCGTGATCACCGCCAGGCAATTCTCTGCGACCACCAGCAACCGGTCGCCGGTGCCCACGCCCTGCGACTGCAGGTAATGCTGTGCGTCTTCGATGCCGGCCCACAGTTGCGCATAGCTGGTGGTCCGGTCTTCCTCGAAGACGGCGACATGGCCGGGCGTGTGCGCGGCCCAGTGGCGCGGGATGTCGCTGATGCGGGTAATGGGGGCTCGGTCCGGTGGCATGTTTCAGGCGTCCTGGTGCGGGCAAAGTGTCCGCCACTGTGGCATCAATAGCGTTCGAACACCGCGGCAATGCCCTGGCCGCCGCCGATGCACATGGTTTCCAGGCCGTAGCGGCCGCCGCGGCGCTGCAGTTCGTGCAGCAGCGTGGCCAGGATGCGCACGCCGGTGGCGCCGATCGGGTGGCCCAGCGAGATGCCCGAGCCGTTCACGTTGAGCTTCTGCTCGATCGCGTCCTGGTCCTGCCAGTCCCAGCCCTTGAGCACGGCCAGCACCTGGCAGGCAAAGGCCTCGTTCAGCTCGACCAGGTCCATCTGGTCGAGCGTCAGGTTCAGGCGCGCCAGCAGCTTCTTCACCGCCGGCACCGGGCCGATGCCCATGTGCGAGGGCTCGCAGCCGGCAGCGGCCCAGCCCACCAGCGAGGCCATCGGGGTCAGGCCCAGTTCGGCGAGCTTGTCCTCGGCCACGATCAGGCAGGCGGCCGAGGCATCGTTCTGCTGGCTGGCGTTGCCCGCGGTGACGGTGCCGTTGGGCATCAGCACGCGCAGCTTGGCCAGGCTTTCGGGCGTGGTCTGCGGGCGGAAGCCTTCGTCGCGCGTAAAGGCCACCGGATCGCCCTTGCGCTGCGGCACCTGCACCGGGACGATCTCGGCATCGAAGCGCCCGGCCTCCCAGGCCGCGGCAGCGCGCTGGTGGCTGCGCACGGCAAAGGCATCGGCGTCTTCGCGGCTGATGCCGTAATCGCGCGCCAGGTTCTCGGCGGTCTCGATCATGCCGGAGATCTTGCCGAAGCGCTCCACCGGCTGTGAGCGTTCGCGGCCGCGATCGAGACGGTCGAAGAAGCGCACGTTGCCGGAGCGCGCGCCCCAGCGCATATCGGTGGTGTAGTACTCGATATTGCTCATGCTCTCGACCCCGCCCGCGATCACCACGTCGGCGGCGCCGCTCTGCACCATCATCGCGGCGGTGACGATGGCCTGCAGGCCGCCGCCGCAGCGGCGATCGAGCTGCATGCCCGGCACTTCCACCGGCAGGCCGGCCTGCAGCGCGGCCCAGCGGCCCACGCACGGCACTTCGCTGTTGGCGTAGGACTGGGCAAAGACGACGTCGTCGATGCGCGCGGGATCGATGCCGCTGCGCTCGACCACGGCGCGCACGGCGGTCGCGGCCAGCTCTTCGACGGGCACCGGGCGCAGGCTGCCGCCAAAGGTGCCAACGGGGGTGCGAAGCGGGGTGACGATTGCAGCTCTGCGCATGGAAGTCTCCTTGGAATTCGGTATCGGGTGAACCATCAAGTTAGTCGGTGGGCGCCGTCCCGGGAAGGGCCGGGCAGGGCGATGAAGGCCGCGCCGCACTGGCGCAGCAGCGCATGGGCCTGGCGCTCCAGGTCCGCGCGGTATTCGGGGGCAGCGATATCCAGCATGCGGCGCACGCGCTGCGACAGGGTCTGGCCGCGCAGGTCGGCCACGCCGTGCTCGGTGACGATCAGGCCGGCGTCGGCGCGTGGCGTGCTGACCGGGCCGGACAATTGCGCGACGATGCGGCTCGCGCCCCTGGCGGTCGCCGGCAGCGCCACGATCGGCAGGCCGCCGCGGCTGCGCGCGGCGCCGCGCAGGAAATCCACCGCGCCGCCGACGGCGCCGACATAGACACCCGCGGCCACTTCCGCATTGACCTGGCCGGTCAGGTCGACCTCGATCGCGGAATTGATCGCGGTCAGCCGGTCGATGCCGGCGAGCACTTCGGGGTGGTGGGTATAGGCGGTCTCGCGCAGCTGCAGTTGCGGATTGCGATGGGCCCAGCGCCGCAGCCGCTCGCTGCCCATCAGGATGCCGCCGATGCCGATGCCGGTATCGATGCTCTTGCGTGCGTTGGTCAGCACACCGGCCTCGGCCAGCGCGGCAATGCCGTCGCCGACGGCGCCGCTGTGCAGCCCCAGGTCGCGGCGGTCATGCAGCGCCGCCACCACGGCCTCCGGCAGGTTGCCGATGCCCATCTGCAGGGTCGCGCCGTCCTCGACCCAGCCGGCGATATGGCGGGCGATGGCCTGCTCGGCCGGACCGGGGGCGCTGCGCTCCAGACTGATGGGCGGGTGCAGCGCCTCGACCTGCAGGTCGATCTGCTCCGCGGTGAGATAACGGCTGCCGTGGGTCCACGGTACTTCGGAGTTGACTTCGGCAATGACCACGCGCGCCCGGTCGAGCGCGGCGGGCAGGTATTCATGCACCAGGCCCAGGCTGTGGCGCCCCTGTTCGTCAGGCGGCGAGACCTGCACCAGCACCACGTCCGCGCGCAGCGTGCCGTGCCGGATCAGCCCCGGCAGGTGCGAGTAATGGCTGGGCACGATGTCGAGCACGCCCGCGCTGGCCAGCCGGCGGTGCGGCCCGCTGGCGGCGTAGCCGAAGAAGTCGATCACATCGGCATGCTCCGGCTGCAGCGTGTCCGACTGGCCGATGCCGACGAAGACGCCGAGCCGCCCGTCGCGGGCGAGCGCATGGCGGTGCTCCACCAGCGCGCGCGTCAGCGTCAGCGGCTCGGCGGTGGCTTGGCCCCACCAGAGGTGGTCGCCGGGGCGGATCAGGGTTTGCAGTCGGGAGGCCAGGTCGTGCATGTCCACAAGGCAAGGTTCGGCCGGCCAGTGCCGGATAGCCCAGAGCATGTGGCCAAAGCTGCGTTTGCGCTATTTGACAATGCCAATGGCCGGCTTTGGCGATGCCGAAACACGCCGCCGGCCCCGACTTAAGCCGCGCGGAAGGCGCGCTTTCGGAAAGGCTGATTGTCCTGCCGGCGGAACGCCGCGACCATTGCGGCTATCAACCGGGCGCCGGCGAGCCGCCGGATCCCGGACGCCACCTACAGACCGCAAGGCAGCGCCATGATCGAACAGACCCTATCGAACAACTTCCACGAAATCCGCGATGCCATCCGCGCGCTGTGCGCGGAGTTCCCCGACGAGTACTTTCGCAAGGTGGATGAACAGCGCGCCTATCCCGAGGCCTTCGTCAATGCGCTGACCGCGGCCGGCTGGCTTGCGGCGCTGATTCCGCAGGAATACGGCGGCTCCGGACTGGGGCTGACCGAAGCCTCGGTCATCATGGAAGAGATCAACCGCTGCGGCGGCAATTCCGGCGCCTGCCACGGCCAGATGTACAACATGGGCACGCTGCTGCGGCACGGCTCGACGGCGCAGAAGGAAAAGTACCTGCCGAAGATCGCCTCGGGCGAATGGCGCCTGCAGTCGATGGGCGTGACCGAGCCCACCACCGGCACCGACACCACCAAGATCAAGACCTCGGCGGTGAAGAAGGACGGCCGCTACGTCGTCAACGGGCAGAAGGTGTGGATCAGTCGCGTGCAGCACAGCGACTTCATGATCCTGCTGGCGCGCACCACGCCGCTGGCCGAGGTGAAGAAGAAGAGCGAGGGCATGTCGATCTTCATGGTCGACCTGCACGAGGCGCAGAAGAAGGGCCTGACCGTGCGCCCCATCCCCAACATGGTCAACCACGAGACCAACGAGCTGTTCTTCGAGGACCTGGAAATCCCCGAGGAAAACCTGATCGGCGAAGAGGGCAAGGGCTTCAAGTACATCCTCGATGGCCTCAATGCCGAGCGCACGCTGATTGCCGCCGAGTGCATCGGCGACGGCTACTGGTTCATGGACCGGGTCACGAAGTACGTGAAGGAGCGTGAAGTGTTCGGTCGCCCCATCGGCCAGAACCAGGGCGTGCAGTTCCCCATCGCCGAGTCCTTCATCGAGCTGGAGGCGGCCAACCTGATGCGCTGGAAGGCCTGCGAACTGTTCGACAAGCACGAGTCCATGGGCGCGCAGGCCAACATGGCCAAGTACCTGGCCGCCAAGGCCAGCTGGGAGGCCGGCAACGCCTGCCTGCAGTTCCACGGCGGCTTCGGCTTCGCCTGCGAATACGACATCGAGCGCAAGTTCCGCGAAACCCGCCTGTACCAGGTGGCGCCGATCTCGACCAACCTGATCTACTCGTTCGTCGCGGAACACGTGCTGGGGCTGCCGCGCTCGTTCTGAGCGGGACGCCGCCGCCTCGCAACGAGGCCGGCGGTGTTCCATCCTGCTGCCGGGGCGGGCCACTGATGGTCGGCTCTCTGCGAAAAATAACTTAATTGGCAGACAAGAAACAGTAAATTGATTTTTGGCGTTCTGGTAGTGCAAGCTACATGTGGCGAATGCGGAGCCTTGGTTCCGCGCCACCGGCCGACTCCCGGCACCGATCCCTGAGCTGATTCACCGGTTTGGCGGGGGCCGCCTGCGCCTGGCTGCCGGTGCTGCTGGCTTCGGGACACTGTAGCGTCCGTCAAGGATAAGCACTATGTCGCAGCAGCAGAATCGCCCCGGCGTTGTCCGCAAGCGGGATGCCGGCATGCATTTCCGGCTGACGCCGCTGGCAGGCGTGGTGGCAGGACTGGTGTACGCCGGGGGCGTGCAGGCGCAATCCAATGTCACGCCGTCGGGCACCTACGGACCCGGAGCCTACGGTACGGCGTTCCAGTTCTTCGGCACCGACGGTGTCATCCAGGGCAGCACCACGATCTACCCGAAGCCGCCATATCCGACAGGCTTCGGCGGCGCCGGGGTGTCCGTATCCAGGCAAGGCTCGGCCACCATCAATCCCGACCTCGGCCCGTCACCGGGCGACATTGTCATCGAGTCGGACTATCGCTTTGGCGCGCCCAACACGGCACTATACGTGGCCAACGGCACGCTGACCGTGGTGGGCAGCAGCATTCCGGGCCGGCTGACCTATGTGCGTGGCCACGGCCAGGGCGTCGACGGCGTCTATGTTCCCGGCGAGACCGGCCCCTCGCTCTTCACCGGCGCGCGCATGGTCATGTCGGCCGATGGCCCGGGTGCCCACGCGATCAACGCCTATGGCGGGTTTGCGTCGGTCGACGTGCGGGATTCCACGCTGCTGACCACGGGCAGCGGGCATGGCGTGCTCGCCTGGAACAATGCGTCGGTGAAGCTCACCAACACCGATGTCACGGTGCAGGCGGCCAATGTCTACGGCATTTATGCCACGGCCGGCGCCAGGCTCGAAACCAGCGGCGGCAGCGTGAACACCAGCCTCGCCGGCGCCAGCGGGGTCGTGATAAACGGCGCGACCGGCGCGATGGCCGGTACCGATGTGACCACGCAAGGCGCCAACGCGCATGGCATCTTCGTCAGCAGCGGCACGTTGAACATGCAGGCGACCACGGTGACGACCACCGGCGCAAGCGCCCGGGGCCTGTACGTTGCCGGCGGCGCTACTGCGGTGGCCAGCGAGAGCCAGTTCGCCGCGCAGGGCGACTCCAGCATTGGCGCCTGGATCAACGGCGCCGGATCGTCGCTGACGATGACCGGCGGCGCCCTCAGCGGTGCCCGGGTCAGTGGCCATGGCGCCTACGTCAATGGCGGGGGCACGCTGCGCGCCACCGATACGGCGATCTCCAGCGCCGCCGCAGTGGGGATCTACGCCGTCGGCACCACGGTGGAACTGACCCGCGGCACGGTGTTCGGCGGCACCTATGGCATCTACCTGAACGATGGCGCGACGCTGCGCGCCACCGGCACGGCGATCACCAGCGCAAGCGGTGCCACGCGCGGCGTGCAGGCCGTGGCATCGGCGCTGGACCTGACCGATGTCTCGGTCAGCACCGCCACGGCGGACGACCACGCCATCTACGCGTACAACGGTACCACCTTGCAGGCGCGCAATCTCACGCTGGCCACGCAGGGCCAGAACGCCTATGGCCTGCGGCTGATCGGTGCGCCGTCGGCACAGATCGATGGCATGGTGGTGCGCACCGCGGGCGCCGGCGCGCACGGGGCGGTGTTTGAGGGCGGCACCAGCGCCTATGCCGGCAGCAACTTCGATATCGCCGCCAGCGGCGGCGGCATGGGCATCTATGCCTGGCAAGGCACCACGCTGAACCTGGCGGGCGGCCGCGTCGATACCGGCACTGCCGCCAATGCCCACGGCATCTATATCAACGACGCCACGGTCGCGCTCGCGCGCAACGCGCAGGGCGCAGGCGTGGCGGTCAATACCGGCGGCGCGGGTGCCCATGCGGTGCGGATCAGTGCGGGCGGCCGCTTCAGCGCCACGGGCGCATCGTTGCACGCCGCCGGCGCCGATGCGGCGGGCATCCATCTGCTTGGCGTTGCGGACGCGGCCTCAGCCGCCGCCATTGCCAACGCAGCGCCGGCACCGGGGCCGGTGGCGCCGCCCAACGATGACGGCTCGCCGGCGCCGGTGTCGTCGGCACCGCCGCTGCCGTTGCTGGGACAGCCGCTGAACACGACCGAAACCGTGACTCTTGCGGACAGTTCGGTGGTGTCCGACGCCGGCGCGGCGATCAGCGTCGCGGGCGGATCCTCCACCATCGCGGCGACCAATGCCACCATTCAAGGCGTGGCGGCGTTGCAGGTGCTGGGCCGGCAGGATGCGTCCAGCGGCACGCCGGTCACGGTCCCGGGCGTGGTGACGATGAACGCCAGCGCTTCGACACTGACCGGCGCCGCCGTCACGGGCAGCGACAGCCGGTCCACGCTGAATCTCTCACAGGGCAGCCGCTGGAACGTGACGGCCAGTTCGGTGCTGACCAATCTTGGCAATGACAGCAGCGTGATCGACGTGCAAGCCGCACCCGGCCTGCCGCTGGGCCGGCGGCGCTCGCTGCGGGCCAGCCCGATTCCCGGCAACGCGTACCACACCGTCACCGTCCGGGGCGAGTACTCCGGCAGCGGCGGCGTGGTGGCCCTGAACACCTTTCTCGACGCCGGCGGCAGCCTGGCGCAGCAGTTCACCGATCGCCTGCTGGTCCAGGGCACGGCAAGCGGCACCACCACCATTCAGATCAAGCCCGTCGCCACCAGCCCGGGCGCGATCACCTCGCCGGCGGGCGTGGTCAATGCCAGCGAAGGCATTTCGGTGGTCCAGGTCGCCGGCGCCTCCACGCCGGACGCTTTCGCGCTGAAGGGCGGCTATGTCACGGCGGCCAATTCGCCCTACGCCTACCGGCTGAACGCCTATGGCCCGGGGTCGCCGATCAGCGCCGCCGATGCCAATGCGTCGCTGGTGGGCAATGCCTCGGCGTACTGGGACTACCGCCTGCAAAGCGCCTATGTCGAGCCCGACGGCCCGGTGGTGCCCGATCCCGACCAGCCGCTGCCGCCCGATGCCCGGCCCGCGGTGGCGCCGCAGGTGGCGTCCTACCTGAGCGCGCCGGCCGCATTCCTGCACGCGGGCGTGCTCGACCTCGACACCCTGCACCGGCGCCTCGGCGAAGTGCGCGACGACCGCACGCTGGCGCGCGACCAGGGGCCCGGCGAAATGTTCTTCCGCGCCTATGGCGGCGATTTCCGCTACACCAGCAACCGGCCGTTCGAACGCTACGGCTACGACGCCAGCGGCGACTACGCGGCCATCCAGCTTGGCGGCAACCTGTTCCGCCAGCAGGACGAGGCCGGCCTGTGGCGCTTCGGCCTGGCCGGCTCGATCGGATGGCTGCACTTTACGCCGCACGCCGTCGACGGACAGAGCCGCACCCGCGCCACCATCTACCGGGTCAGCGGCTACGGCACCTATCAAAGCCAGCAGGGCTGGTATGTCGACGGCATCCTGTCAGGCGGCTGGTTCAATGGCGACGTCTCGACGCAGGCGCGCGGCCGGGCCAGTTCGATGGATGGCAGCCTGTTTGCCGCGTCGATCGAGGCCGGCTATCCGTTTGCCATGCCATACGGCCTGAACCTCGAGCCGCAGTTGCAGCTGATCGGCCAGCATGTGAGCTTCCGCAACGATATCGACATCGACGACCTCGAGGTCAACATCGGCTCGCAGAACCAGCTGCTGGGCCGCGCCGGGGTGCGCCTGACCCGCCCCATTGCGGTCGCGGGCGGCCGCCTGACACCATACCTGGGCTTCGACCTGTTCCACGCGTTCACCGGTGGCACCAATGTGCACGTCGGCGAGGTGCAGTTCGAGTCCGGGAAACTGGGCGATGCCTACCAGCTGTCGATCGGGGTCAACGGGATGCCGACGGGGCGGCTGTCGCTCTATGGCCGGGTCTCGTACCAGCATCAGATGGGCAGTGGCGGGGTACAGG
Organism: Cupriavidus taiwanensis; assembly: GCF_900249755.1. NCBI lineage: Bacteria > Pseudomonadati > Pseudomonadota > Betaproteobacteria > Burkholderiales > Burkholderiaceae > Cupriavidus > Cupriavidus taiwanensis. The sequence continues at coordinate 1,403,060 of NZ_LT976854.1, read as the reverse complement.
GGTGGCTGTTCAATGCGGGGGCGCGCTACCTGTTCTAGGTTTCGGCCCGGGCGGCAGTCCCCCGGTGGTGATCCGGCCCTGATCCTGAACCGTCACATCAAGAAACCTGCTGCCATGGGCAGCGGTTTTTTTGG